>NZ_CP147518.1:7142412-7756329 GCF_037201965.1 Spirosoma sp. SC4-14
ATACATTCGTTGACAAATTCTGGGTTTAGGCATAGTTTAGAGGCCTATCTATCTGTCAACCGCATGAAGTTCATCTTACCTTTTTGTTTGCTATTTTCGGCTATTTCGGCCTTTTCTCAACAAACTCCTTATCAGGCATTCGAAGTAGACAGTGTGGCCGAACCACGGGGCAGTATGGTGTATTTCAACACCTTTCTTCAGGCAAATCTCCGAAAGCCAATCACAGCCGAGGCCCAAGGCATTGGTGGGCGCGTCATTGTAAGTGGCGTTGTCGAACCCAATGGAACAATTACAGACGTTAAGGTAATCAACAAAATCAGCCCTGACTGCGACCGAGAGGCTGCGCGTGTATTTGCCCTCTTCAATGCCTGGAAACCCGCTTACAAAGGCGGACAAGCCGTTCGGCAACTGGTTAGTATGCCTATCCTGTTCAGAGCTAACGAACCGTTTATGTACCAAAATGGGGTGAAAATCGAGTTTTTTAATGCTGAATACAAACCGCTTTTTGCCGATAGTAGCCAGGCTATTTACAAACGAATTACTCCTCTCGATACAAATTACATCCCTACGGGTGATGCCGTAGTTTATGAAAGAAAGGCCGGCTCATGGAAAGAATATTTTCGACTAGCATTCTTTCGTAAAAAACAAGCCGTACCAGATTCCCCTACGAAATCGACCTATTTAATCGGTACCCAAACCTATAAACAGGACTGGGTAGGCCCTTTACTGATAGTCGATGAAGATACGAAGCGAGTTAGTGAAGAACATTATACCAACGGTAAGTTAATTGGCTCGTCCCTGACTTATCATCCGAACGGATTAGTTATCAAAAAAGTAGATGACGTCGACGGAAAATCGACCGAAATAGCCTGGTATGCAAATGGGCAAATCAAACATATAAAAACGATCAATAAAAACCGGCCGCTATTAGAACCTGAACGAGTAACGGCTTTGTGGGATTCTACGGGTCAGCAAACGCTTAAAAACGGGACAGGCCGGGTAATTTATAAGACTCGCGAAAATTCCTATAGCGATACCGCTCAATATACGGCGTTTATAGAAGAGGGGAATTATGAGAATGGCTTTAAACAGGGCCTTTGGACAGGTCGCTATGCCGATGGTTCTTACTATTACGAAGAACTATACGATAAAGGAATTTGCCAGGGTGGTAAGGCCAAAAGTGCAAAGGAAGATACAGTACATTACGAGGAGGTACTAAAAGAACCGCAATTTCCGGACGGAATGCCAGGGCTGGGCAAGTTTTTATCCTCGAATCTACACTATCCGAGTAAAGCCCAAAAGGCGAATGTTGAAGGCAAGGTTTTTATCAGTTTTGTTGTCTGTACAGACGGGACCCTATGCGATTATGAAGTACTTAAAAGCGTTCAGCAGGATTTGGATGCCGAAGCTTTGCGTGTAGTAAAAAAGATGAGTGGCAAATGGCTTCCCGGTTACCACCGCGGGCAAAAGGCTCGGGTGAAGTATAATCTTCCGATCAATTTTACACTATACTGACCATTCATCAACACTGGCCTCCCCGGTTCTTTTTATGCAGTTCACACCTATGAGAATTCCATTCTTTTTCGGCCTGTTTTTGCTCTATATTCCAGTTTTTGCCCAGCAAACACCCTACCAGCCTTTCGAAGTAGACAGTATTGCAACACCCCGTGGCGGCATAGCTGCCTTTAACACATTTATTCAGGCGAACCTTCGAAAACCGATTGCCGCTCAGGCACAGGGAACTGGTGGGGTTGTATTGCTAAGCGGTGTTCTTGAACCCGACGGCCATATTACGAACGCTACTGTTACCAAAAGTTTTCGGCCCGATTGCGACAGGGAAGCCATGCGCGTATTTAAACTGTTCAGAGCCTGGAAACCAGCCCAAAAACAGGGTAATGCGGTACGGCAAACCATCAGTTTGCCCATTATGTTTAAGCCGAATACACCCTTCAACTACGAACAGGGAGCGCAAATTAGCTACCTTGACGCCGACATTAACCTGCTTCCCGACAGTATGGCTGGCGTCAGGTTTAAGGAGCTAAACCCGATTGACTCACTGGGTATTCCAACGGGCGACCATGTTATCTATAAGCTTATAAATAACAAATGGGAAGAGTATGCCCGCGATTCGCTGGTTCGTAAACTAGAACCTACGGATGTAGCAGGCGAGGCCGTTTACACAATAGGGCATCAGTTATCGGTTCAGAAGCTAAAAGGTGTTTTGTTCACCGTTAGCACTACTGGACAGATTTTGACAGAACGCCATTTCGAAAAAGGGCAACTAACCGATGTAGCGCTTACGTATTATGCGAATGGCGTGCTTACCGAAAAGCGTGAGTATGTAGGCAATAAGCAGCCTTTTTTAGGCTGGTACCCAAACGGTCAGATTAAGCTGATTCAGGAAATTATTGCCGATACTACACCTAGCGGGTTCTTTGGTTTTCCTACTATTGATCGGGTACTGTCGTTTTGGGACAGCACGGGCCGACAATCGGTTAAAGACGGCAATGGTACAGCCACCTATTATCGATCCGTAAAATCATATACTGCTCCAACTCAGCAAACATTGCTTACAGAGCAGGGAGCTTACAAAAATTCGCTTAAACAGGGCCTTTGGACGGGCCATTATGCCGACAATTCCTATTCCTACGAAGAACAGTACGATAGAGGTGTACTGGTGTCGGGTAAATCCAGTATAGCAGGTCAGGAAACCAACGAATACAGAATCGACGACCATCCTCCCGTGTTTCCAGGTGGTATGTTAGCCTTAAGAGAATTCATAAGCAAGAATATTCAATACCCACTGTCGGCACTAAAAGATAGAGCAGAAGGCCAGGTTGTGGTCAGTTTTGTAGTTTGTGAAGATGGCACCCTGTGCGATTATACCGTTGTCGAAAAAGTTCATCCATCGTTAGACCGAGAAGCCTTACGGGTAATCAAAAAAACAACGGGGAACTGGATACCTGGCGTAAGTAACGGAAAACGGGTGCGAGTCAAATACAACGCCCCCATTAACTTCCATTTAAATTGACAGCTTCTTCGCAGCCATTCAAAGAGCCGTCGATAACAGCGAATTATGAGCAGACTGGTTGAAACCTCTGATCTGTTTGTAAATTTGCGAGATAACTCCTGCGCATATGTCGCTCAAACAAGTACCTCTCCATCATATTCATCAGCAGCTAGGCGCTAAAATCGTGCCTTTTGCAGGCTTTGAGATGCCTGTTCGCTACTCCTCCGATCTGGAAGAACACAATACCGTCCGTAATGGCGTTGGCATATTCGATGTCTCGCACATGGGCGAATTCATACTTAAAGGCGATGGCGCTCTGGCATTGATCCAACGCGTTTCGGCCAATGACGCCAGCGTTCTTTTCGACGGGAAAGTACAATATAGCTACCTGCCAAACGGTCGCGGTGGTATTGTCGACGATCTGCTGGTTTACCGCATCAGTGCCACTGAGTATATGCTCGTGGTAAATGCCTCGAACATCGAAAAAGACTGGAACTGGATTAACCAATACGCCCCCGACTACGACGTAACCCTGGTTAATGTGTCGGACGATATGAGTCTGTTTGCCGTTCAGGGACCATTGGCTGCTCAGGCACTCCAATCGCTGACATCGGCCAAACTCGATTCGATGGATTATTATACGTTCGAAAAAACCGATTTTGCCGGATATGCGAATGTAATTGTATCGGCAACGGGCTATACGGGTGCTGGTGGTTTCGAAATCTATGTTGCAAACGAGCAGGCCGTAGGCGTTTGGAATGCCATTATGAAAGCGGGCGAACCCTATGGCATCAAACCCATTGGTCTGGGAGCCCGCGACACACTCCGGCTCGAAATGGGTTATAACCTCTACGGTAACGACATTACCGATGAGACATCACCGATAGAAGCTGGGCTAGGCTGGGTTACTAAATTTAGCCACGACTTTGTGGATGCCGATGTGCTGAAACAACAAAAAGAACAGGGCGTTCCGAAAAAACTGGCTGGCTTCGAAATGATCGACCGGGGTATTCCGCGTGGCCATTACGAACTAGCTGATGCCGACGGCAACACCATTGGCGAAGTAACTTCGGGCACTCAGTCGCCTACGCTGGGAAAAGGCATTGGCATGGGTTATGTGCCCACTGCTTATAGCAAACCCGGCTCCGAAATTTTTGTAAAAGTTCGCGACCGGCTGCTAAAAGCGCAGGTTGTGAAATTACCCTTTGTGAAAAAATGACCGGGATTTATGGGATTTATCGGACCGACTTTGATTTTGTTTGATTAACTAAACGCTTCAAAGAAGCGAAACAAAATCAAAGTCGGTCCGATAAATCCTATAAATCCCGGTTCAGACACTCTTTATGAAACAAATTGATGTTTGCCTAACGCCAGATTTACTGAATTTACACACCATTGAGAATACGATTGTGGTTGTGGCCGACGTATTCCGGGCTACTTCGTGTATGGTAACCGCCTTTGCCTATGGCGTTAAAAGCATTATTCCAGTAGCTACTGTCGATGAGTGTCGGCTGTTGCAGGAACGCGGCTATCTGGCGGCCGCTGAGCGAAACGCCCGCAAGGTTGAAGGCTTTGAACTCGATAACTCGCCCTTCACCTATATGAGTGACGAGATTTATGGTGCCGATATTGCCATGACAACCACCAACGGAACCCTGGCCATTACCCGTTCGCGGGGCGCGGTAAAAGTGCTGGTTGGGTCGTTTCTGAACCTCGAAGCTGTTGCGCGGTATCTGCGCACCGAGCCCTACGATGTACTGGTTTTGTGTGCGGGCTGGAAAGGGCGCGTCAACATGGAAGATACGCTGTTTGCGGGGGCACTGGTCGATCGCTTAAAAGACGGTTATGCTATGGCTGAAGACAGTGCTATCATGGCATGGCGGCTCTATGTCCAGGGGAAAGATAATCTGCCCAGCTACCTGTCCAACTCATCGCACATCCGGCGATTGCAGCGGCTGGGTATTCAGAAAGACATTACCTATTGCCTCCAGCACGATCTCTACGACGTTATTCCTGTGTTGCGGGGCAATTCGCTCGTCAGCATGAAACTGTAAAAAAAGAGCCGACCCTTTGCGGTCGGCTTTTTGACATTGGTCGCTGATCGTTTGTTGATGGTTGGTTAATCACTACTGGCAAGTGAGTAATGACTAATCAATAAAGAGTGCCGTTAGGCTGCCACCGACACCCGTTGTTCATGCTGCAGATAGTCCATCACCCCCCGCATTGATGTTAGTTTTGAGTAGTCTTCATCGGGAATTCGGATACCAAATTCCTGTTCCAACTGCATAATCAGATCAACCGTATCGAGGCTATCGAGGCCAAGATCACGAACAAAGTGCACATCGTTGGTAATGGCGGTTTCTGCTACGCCAAAGTTTTTTAAGATCTCCGTAACACGCTCTTTCATAATAGATCTGAGATAAGGTCCGCTGCCATTGGCTAGTAACGGTTGGTTCACTGTCTTTGTTGTTTTACTAATCACATTTTAACGAAGGACCCCAAAAGTGGGATACCAGTTGCTCTCATTTTGGACAATTTCGTTATTTAAAACAAAGGCTCGCCCAATAAACGCTTCAACTCCAGTTGGTTGAGTAGAAGCTGATATTGAAAATTCAGGCGACCCAGCTCAGCCTCTTCAACGCCTGTTTCGGCACTCTGAAGTTCCACATTAGTGATTACTCCATTGCGCAAACGAGCATTGGCAATTTCGAGTGCTTTCCGGGCCTGCAACACCTGTGTTTCGAGGTTAACAAGCCGGTTCTGGTTGCTCCGAATATCAGCATTAAGCAAAGCGATGCTCTGACGCAACTGCGCATTCGCGTTGTCGACAGCATACCGGCTGGCATTCAGATTTAACTGAGCAACCTGATTCTGTAGCTTGTAGCGTTTGCCCGAATAGATAGGCGCTACAATGTTTACGCCCGCTACCATATTGGCCCGTAGTTGCTCAACATTCAGCGGATAGCCGTTTTTATACCCAGCCGACCCGCTGAAACCAATACTTGGCTGGCCCGCCCGTTGATTTACCAACAGATCTGTTTCAGCCGCTTTTACCCGATCCTGCGCTAACAGAATATCCTTATTTCCGGCTGCGGCCGTCTGAAACTGCCCATTAAGATCGAACAATTGAACCGGAGCCGAAGAAGTTCCCAACTGAAATTGCTGAGCCGACTGGTCGGTGCCCGGCTGCGCATTCCCTGTCAGATAAGTCAATGTAGCCAGTTGTCGTTCCAACTGATTCTGCAGTTCTATTTTACGGTTAATGGCTATTTTCACCCGTACCTGTTCCGACAACACATCGTACTGGAGTGCATCACCATTTTCTAATCGGGCAGCGAGCAGTTTTACATTGGCCCCGGCTGTTTTGATGACCGAGTCCTGTACGGCAATGCCCTGTTGCAGGAATCCTACGCCATAATAGGCAGCCGCTACCTGGTAGGCCAGCGTTTGCTGCGTTAGTTCGTAGGTACGCCGTAAAATCTGGACATTGTCGGTAGCCTGCCGAACAGCAGCATCAGTACGTCCAAAATCATAGATTGTCTGGCCTACCGATATATTGGTATTGATACTATTGTTAGGAGCCAGTTTGGCCACCACTTCCTGCCCGTTCAGCGGAACCGCAAATTGTGGTACGGGTGTGATGTAGGCATAAGACCCATTAAAAGCAACATTGGGGCGCATAGATGTCCGGGCAATATCGACCCGTACTTCGCCTGCCTGAAGTTGTTGCTGCTGCTGCTTCAGCATCGGATAATTGGTGTTGGCCTGTTGAACCAGAGTTCGTAACTCGTCCGGTATCTGTATAGCCTGATTCTGCGCCTGAGCAATGCCCGTTGCAGCTAGCATAATCAGTGCAATGGTGTTGAGATTCATGGTTGGAAATCGGTTTGCGGTAGTTGGTTTATGGTTGCGCTGCCATCGAAGGATGTAGGCTGATAGGCGGAGCACCCATAAACCAATTTCCAAAATCAGTGAGCGGCATCTGCTACGGCTTTTGCAGCAGCAGGGTCCATTTTTTTACTTTTGAGTAAGAACAATAAGGGGAATGAAACCACGAAGAAAAAGCCAGCCAGCTTAAACGTATCCAGATAGGAAATCATCAATGCCTGTTTCGTAATAATCAGATCAAGATTTCGATAAGCTCCCGATACGGCATCGAAAGCATTCACGCCTTTCGCTACCAGCCCCTGTGTCATCATATTTAGTCGCTCGGTCATTGTTGGATCGCCAGGTTGCAGGTTCGCAACCAGGTCGCCCCGATGAACGGCCGCGCGCTGCGTTACGTAGGTGTTGGTGATCGCTACGCCAAAGGCTCCTCCAATCTGTCGCATCATGTTTACGATGGCAATACCGGTTGGCATCTGACTCGGCTCCAGGGTCGACACCGACTGGTTAATTAGCGGTACATTTACCAGGGCCAGCCCAATACCACGGATAATCAGCGCCGTAATAAAGTCG
Organism: Spirosoma sp. SC4-14; assembly: GCF_037201965.1. Lineage (NCBI taxonomy): Bacteria > Pseudomonadati > Bacteroidota > Cytophagia > Cytophagales > Cytophagaceae > Spirosoma > Spirosoma sp. SC4-14. Next base: position 7,149,881 of record NZ_CP147518.1, read on the forward strand.
CCGTTTGAGGCATCCATATTGTAGGTCGACATAATGAAACAGAACGACCCAAAGGCCACATAACCCAGGCTAACAATCAACCTGGGCGATACGCCTTTAGCCAGCAAGCGGCCCGTTAGGGCAAACATGGGAAGCGTAACCAAACCACCCGGAATAAGCAATTTTCCGGTCTGGGTAGCAGTTAAACCAACAATACGCTGAGCAAACAGCGGATACAGCAATACGGATGTGAACAACCCATAACCAACAATCACAACCAAAATCGAACCAATAAACAGGTTTCGATTTTTCATGACCCGCAGGTCAACTACCGGCTCTTTCGTACCACGTAGCTCCCACCATAAGAAAGCCGGCAATGTAATTGCAGCTACAGCCGTCAGCCACCGAATGGCGCTGTCGTCGAACCAGTCATCGGCTTCTCCCCGTTCCAGAACATATTGTAAGCTGCCAATTCCAATTGCCAGAAACAGAATACCAAGCTGATCAATATGAATCGATTTCCGATCGATATTGATCTCGTCCTCCTTTTTTTCGATAAACGTCGAGCTAAGCATCACGGCAATAATCCCAATTGGGACATTGATGTAGAACATCCAGCTCCAATGGTAATTGTCGATAATATAGCCACCCAGTGTTGGGCCAAGTGTTGGCCCCAGCACGATGCCCATGCCGAACAGGGCCGATGCAACAGCGCGTTGCGAAGGCGGAAAAGCATCGTACATTAACCCCTGTGAGGTAGATAATAAAGCACCACCACCTACACCCTGCAGGAACCGGAAAAACACCAGTGTCCACAAATCACTTGCGAAGCCACATCCGTAGGAAGCCAGTGTGAATAAAATAATAGAGCCTATGTAGTAGTTTTTTCGGCCAAAATACCGCTGCAAAAAACTCGTCATTGGAATCACAATAACGTTTGCAATAGCATACGACGTAACTACCCAGGCCACATCCTCGATTGTTGCGCCCAGATTACCGGCAATGTCATTTAATCCGACATTGACGATCGACGTATCAATCAGTTCCATAATAGCCGCCGAGACCGCCGTAATAACAACGATCCATCGACCAAAGCCACTTTGTTGTGCCATGATTTTTTTAAGTATCAGGAGCGAGTAGTAAGCGGTGAGAATCCGTCTGGCAGATACTGCATCATGGCTGTATCCTCTTCCCTCGCTTCTCGCTCCCCGCTCCTACTACTGATTAATTTACTACCCGAACGTCGGCATCTACGCTTAAGCCCGCGCGAAGTTGGTTTTTGTATTTTTCCGGATTTATAATTTCAATCTTAACCGGAACACGCTGGGTGATTTTCACGAAGTTGCCCGATGCATTGTCGGGTGGAAGCAGCGCAAAACGAGCACCAGTAGCCTCCGACAGCGAGGCCACGCGGCCTTTGATATCGAGATCAGGATAAGCGTCTACTTTAATGTCGACCGGTTGGCCAACCTGCATTTTCTCAAGCTGTGTTTCTTTGAAGTTAGCCACCACCCAGAACGTTGAATCGGCAGCAATGGTAAACAGCGTCTGGCCGGGTTGTACATACTGACCGGGTACTACGTTTTTACGGCCAATCTTACCGGCAATGGGCGCCGTAATGTGCGCATATCCCACTTTCAGTTTCGCATTGTCGACAGCAGCCTGCTTCACTTTGATCAGCGCTTCAATTTTCTGAATGTTAGCTCGTGCTTTGGCGATGCCAGCCTGCGCCACGCTTTCGGCCGTTTTGGCCAGATTAATCTGCTCAACATTAGCCGAATACTGACGGCTCTGCACCTCAACATTGCTCTGCGAATCTTCCAGTTGCTTTCTGGTCAGCGACTGTTCTTTATAAAGATTCTGGTCGCGCTGTAAATCCTGCTGAGCTTTGTCACGACGGGCGGCCTGCACCTGTGCATTCGACTGAGCAACGCGGGCATTCTGTGTAACGTTGCGCGCATTCGCTTCGGCGTTCTGCAAATCGGCCCGCGCCGTTGCCAGATCGGCCAATGATTGCTGATAATCAGCTTCGGCCTGAGCCAACGCTACATCATATTCCTGAGGATCAATAGTTACAAGTGGCTGGCCTTGCTTCACATTGGCGTAGTCGTCGACCGTAACGGACGTTACGTAGCCCGCAACCCGAGCCAGTACGGGGGCCGTGTTGCCCTCAATTTGTGCATTGTCGGTCGACTCATAAAGCTGACCGTGGTGATATGCCTGATAGCCAAAGTAGCCGCCTATAATCAGCACTACACCAATAATGATGCGGGGTAGATAAGTTCGAATTCCACTTGCCTCTTCAGTTGTTACTTCTGTGGTTGTTGTCGTTGCCATGATGGTATATATGCAGGTTCAATCGATTCTTATTGTGGTAATGAACAATTTCAGTAGTCAACCTGTTTGACTATTGTACAGCAAAAGTAAACTAGGTTGACTATAAAGTCAAGAAGGTTGACTATATTTGTACAATTTTTTGATGCGAAATGTTTCAGAATTTTTTATTTTGCCTTCATGATCGTGGAAACAGATAAAAATTCCTTTGATTTTAACCAGTTTCAACTGATTCGGGAGCGGTCGGTGGGGCGCCTGTTCTGGCGGCTGAAGCGGTTTACTAGTAATTATATCGAACCCCGGCTCCACGCGCTGGGGTATGCTGATTTCAAAATGAGTTATCTGATGTTTCTGTCAAATATTGACGAACATGGGACAACGAATAACGAATTGGCAAAACGAGCTTGTGTCACTAAACAGATGATGAGCAAAATTGTTGGGCTACTGGAAGACGCAGGCTATATATATACGCAGAAAAACCCCAATGATTCGCGTTCCAGCATTATTTTCCTGAATGATCGGGGTAAAGAATTATTCGTAAAACTGGAAACCTGTATGCAGGATGCCCGCACTAAATTCGACACCATTGTGGGACATGAACGCATGGAACAGGTTATCGACACGATGTCGAAACTGGTGAACGAACTGGAAAAAGACGAACAATAAGCCGACCTGAGGTGTATGATAAGATAGGAAGTATGCTGTAGAAAGTAAGGTCCAGGCTTTCCTGTGTCTTATATATATACCATACTTCATATACCCTAATTCATCCATCTCATGTTTACCGCTATAAATCCCTATAACCAGCGTAAACTTAAAACCTATCGGGCCGATACGACCGCTGGTATTGAACGTAAGCTTAAACAAGCCGACCGGGCTTTTGCCGACTGGTCGGCTTTGTTGTTGTCAGATCGCACGGCTTATCTGCGTAAAGTCGGCAACTACTTACACACGAACAAACAGCGTTATGGTGAGCTAATAACCGCCGAAATGGGCAAAACCCTTCAGGAAGCTATCTCCGAAGTCGAAAAATGCGCCATTACCTGCACTTTTTATGCCGATCATGCCGAAGCCTTTCTGGCCGATGAAGTTATTGAGTCAGATGCGGCTCATAGCTACATTACTTATCAGCCGCTGGGCGCTGTGCTGGCTATTATGCCCTGGAACTTCCCCTTCTGGCAGGCAATGCGTTTTGCGGTTCCGGGTCTGATTGCCGGTAATGTTGGCTTACTCAAACATGCTCCTAATGTGCCGGGTTGTGCGCTGGCCATCGAAGAAATCTTTCGGGAATCGGGCCTGCCCGATGGCGTTTTTCAAACCTTGCTGGTCGACGTACCGGTTGTTGAAACATTATTGAAAGACCAGCGGGTAAAAGCCGTCACGCTGACGGGTAGCGGACGTGCTGGTGCATCGGTAGCGTCGATTGCCGGTAGGCAAATTAAAAAATCAGTGCTGGAGCTTGGCGGCTCCGACGCGCTCGTTGTTCTGGCCGATGCCGACCTGGAAAAAGCCGCCGAGACCGCCGTAAAATCCCGAATGCAGAATGCAGGGCAGAGTTGCATTGCCGCCAAACGCTTCATTGTCGATAAGAAAATCAAGAAGTCTTTTACAGAACTGGTGATGCACCATATTCAGCAAATCAGACAGGGTGACCCAATGAACGAGGCCACGACAATGGGCCCGATGGCCCGGCTCGATCTGGCCGACAACATCGAACAGCAGTACCGCCAAAGCATTGTCAAAGGGGCAAAGCCACTAACCTCTGGTGCACTTCAACGCTCAGGTTGCAATGTTGAGCCAATGCTGCTCGATAAGGTAAAGCCCGGTATGCCTGCCTTTGATGAAGAAACGTTTGGACCATTAGCGGTGCTGATCGATGCCAAAGACGAAGTCGATGCCATACGCCTGGCCAATCAGTCTGACTTTGGGCTTGGCTCAGCAATCTGGACTCAGGATCAGGAAAAGGGCGATTATTTGGCCCGGCAAATTCAGGCAGGTTCGGTATTCATCAATGGCCTGATGCGTTCCGACGCGCGAGTGCCGTTCGGTGGTATTAAAACATCCGGTTTTGGTCGCGAGCTTTCGGAAGCAGGTATCAAAGAGTTTGTTAACATGAAGACAGTATGGATTGAAAAGAGCTGACGAATCACATCATACCGTTAGCTCAAACAATACACATAATCAATCGATTACGCAAAAGAAGTGTTACCTTCAAGAACGCCGATGGTATTTCCCTAACGATAGGTGTTACTGTCTACGATCAGCTTATTTGCCAATCTTTAGGTTACGTTATCACATAAAAACCATCAATCATGAAAACACTCCATTGCCGAGACGCAGGATTCGATTGCGAAGGCGTTATTAAAGCTTCTTCGGAGGAGGAAGTATTGTCGCAGGCGGCTGTTCATGCCCAGGAAGTTCACGGCGTAACGGTCACTCCTGAGCTGGCAGGTCAGTTAAAAGAATTGATCCGGGAAGAATAAGCGCTTCGCTTATGAACGAGGCCGATCAATACCAACTTACGGGCTGATCGGCCCCGTTTCTACTTACCCCACCCGTAACACCGCAACCGGCACTTGTGTGAACACGTTCTTCACCGGGATTTTAGTACCTTCGCCGGTTCCGCCCGATATAATATTGCTCCAGTTAGTGCTTATCGTCGCAGGCAATACAACACTTGTATCCTGCCAGTCAACGCCCAGTATATCGGCTCTCTGCTCCTGACAAATTTGAGCCGAATGTAAGGGAACCACCACAATATAGCAGACTTTATTGTACTGACGGGCAAATGCCAGAATATGGTCTCGGTATGCCCCCTCAACAGCCAGCGGAATATAATCGCCCTGCAAAAAAAGGGAAGCCGTTTGCTGGCGTTCCTGAAGCAGTTTATGTGTCAGCCAGAATTTAATACGACCATCGAACCGGTGCTGCCAGAGATCGGGCCAGACCGATTGATCATTCGACTGCTGGCGTGCGCTCAGATTTGTCAGCCACTGCTGTCGTTGTCCAAAATCGACCGGACGCCGGTTATCGGGATCAACCATGCTTAACTCCCACCCTTCGGCCCCCTGATAAATGTCGGGAACGCCAGGACACATAAACTTTAAAACAAGCTGGGCCAATGAATTTACGATGCCAAAATCGGCAATCCGCTGATGGAAAGCATCAAAACGGCGCCAAAATGGACGGTTCGAGTCGAACAACGTCTCGATAAATTGACGAACCCCTTCTTCATATTCATCGTCGACGACCCAGCCAACGGCATGGCGTTTCGATTCCTGAAGTGCTTTTTTTACATAATCCTGAAACCGTTCGGCAAAATTATCGTCGGGCTGACCGGGCATGGGATACGCGCCGAGCAAATTCTGATAGATTAAATACTCGTCGTTTGCATCAGGCACAAGATCGCCCGATTCACCTACCTGCTTCAACGACGCATTCGTCTGTTTCCAGGCCTGCACTTCGGTCAGCCATTCGTTAGCCAGATCGGTGAGCACATTGAGCCGCGCCCGAACATCTTCTCCGCGTTTGGTATCATGCGTTGAGGTAGCATTTTGGGCCAGTGGCCAGTTTTGCTGACGAAGCTGCATAGCCTCATGAAAGGTTTTCAGCGATATGCCAAATCGCTCCGGCGAATCGCCAACCTCATTATGCCCAACAAAACGGTTGTAGGTGTATAGCAACGTATCTTCTACCCCTTTTGCCATAAGCGGGCCCGAAAACTGCATCAGTCGTTTGTAGAAATGCATCGCCCGATTTGTGTACGACGCATCGCCTTCCAGCGGTTTCGTCAACAGCGCATTCTCTAATAACGAAAGGGCCGAATTTAATTCAGGGCGATTTTCGCGAATACTATCGAGCAAACTACGAATCGCTTCGGTTTCGTCGGCATCTAATGGAAGCGTATTGCCATAGTACCGATAAACCGGACAGGCAACCAGTAGTTCGGCAATAGCCAGTTTCAGTTCGCCAGCCGTCAGCTCGGCCAAAGCGGTTTCGTCGGCCAGATTCAAATCGAGAAAATACTGATTCAAATTGTTCAGTTCGCCCCCCATAAACTGCGATAGGTAGAACGACTTTCGATAGCGAATTCGATCGGGCAATGCCATATCGCTACCAACCAGTGTATGATAATAATCATGAAAAGCCGTTTCGCTGCGCTGGTCGGTCAGTACATTATTGACAAGTGCCAGAAAATCGTAGCCCGATGTTCCCTGGATTGGCCATTTGGGCAGCGGTTCCGTAGCCTGCAAAATCTTCTCAACAACAATATATGTCTCATTGCCAGCCAGTTGGCGTAATCGTTCGAGATAGCGGGTCGGATCGAATAAACCGTCGACATGATCGACACGAAGTCCCTGAACAACGTCGGTTTCGAGTAATTTTTTAAGCAACGAGTGCGTATATAAAAACACCGACTCATCGTCCATATTCAGGCAGATCAGCGTATTGACGGTAAAAAACCGCCGATAACTCATTTCCTGCCGAGTTTCGGGCTCTGGGCAAAACCGATAATTTTGCTCACTGGCAAGTTGCGCCAACAAAGTCAGATCGTTGTTTACCGTATCGATGCATTTCTGAATATAGTTTGCTGTCGATTGCGTATGCTGCAAAGCTGCCAGTTGTTCACGAAGCTCATACCAGGCAAGGGCATAAGCTTCGGGTTCTTCGTTATGATGGAGTTGGTCGAGTTGAAGTAAAAACTGCTGAATATCGTTGGTAGCAACCTCATCACTAGCCTTCAACACCGTAGCGTAGCTACCTGGTTTTAACGGAAATTTATTCCAGTTTGCTTCCAGTATGAACCGCATCTGCTCGTAGCAGAGTTTTATTTCTCCGTTTTTGAGCGCCCCATCCAATGGTCGGGTAATGACGGGAGCCTGAATTCGGCCATGAAAAAAAGCACTGATGAGAGCGGTATCGAAAAAGTTGGCATAGCGCGACAATGGCCCTTTTTCCAGCATATCCATCAACCATTCGTTGCTGGAGTGATAGGCCATATGGTTGGGCACAATATCCTGAAGCCAGCCTATACCGGCCTCTCTCAATTGCTGCCGGATAGCCAGAAACTGTTCTTCAGTCCCGATTTCCGGATTCAGTTGGGTAGGGTCGGTGTCGTCGTAGCCATGAAGACTTCCGGGAACAGCCGCAAAAACCGGCGAGGCATATATGGTTGATATACCCAGTGCCTTGAAATAGGAAATGAGTTCGTTCAACCGGCTAAAATCGAACTCTTTATTAAACTGAATACGATATGTGGAAACTGGATTATACATGCGAGCTTTTATAGATCAGAATGGATTCGGCCTGAACAAATACTGAGGCATCGCCCGCTACCAGCGACGGGGCCGCTACGGGGCCAAGCCATTGCGGATCGGCAGAATCCAGTAGTTTTTGCCAGGGTTCTCGGCTGGCAGGCAGCGTTAGCAACTGCGGTTGTGTCGAAAAGTTCATCAGGCATACAATCGGTACTTCGTCGGCAATCTGTTGAGGCCGTTGGCGCAACAGTTGAAGTGTTTGCTGGGTTTCGTCCATAATAACCGCAACCGTTTCGCGGTTTGGATGACGCAACGGCGAATGTTTCCGTAAAGCCAGCAGCGCCTGATAATAGCGAAAGAGCGTTTGGTGCGGCTCCTTCGTCAGCAAATCCCACTGGAGTTTCGATTTCTGAAACGTTTGCTCATCCTGCGGATCGGGAGCCTCATCGGTAGTATGAAATGCCGCAAATTCCCGCTTACGTCCTTCCCGAACGGCTTCAATCAGCGCCATGTCGGAATGGCTCACAAAATACAGGAATGGATTGAGCTCTCCCCACTCTTCGCCCATAAACAACATCGGCAGATATGGACTACTCATGACGGCTCCGGCCATCAGTTTCTGCATCGAAAAACTAACCAGCTCAGCCGGGCGCTCGCCCAGCATTCGGTTACCGATCTGATCGTGATTCTGCGAAAAAACGATAAACTGCCGACCGGGGTGATCGGCCGTCGATTTTCCGACAACTTTAGCGCGCCGGGGCATGTAGGCTCCATCGTAGACATAGGCATCGCGATAGGCTTTAGCCAGGTGACGGATACCATCATAATCGGCATAATAACCGCTACGTTCTCCGCCAGCCGTAACGCGAAGAGCGTGATGAAACTCATCGTTCCATTGGGCATCCATGCCATAGCCATCGGCAGCAATTGGCCGAATGAAACGTGGTTCGTTCAGATCCGATTCAATAATCAGATAATGCTGCCGACCTGTTTGCGTCATGAGCAGGTTCGTATACTGCTTAAACTCGCGCAGAATATGCAAATCGCTGTTATCGTGGATAGCATGGGCGGCATCGAGCCGCAGCGCATCGATATGAAAATCGCGGAACCACATCAACAGATTTTCGATAAAATACCGCCGAACGCTATCGCTATAATTATCGTCGAAGTTGATGGCCTGTCCCCAGGGCGTCTGGTATTTGCTGGTGAAATACGGTCCAAAATCCGTAAAATAATTCCCTTCGGGTCCCATGTGATTATAGACCACATCGAGCACAACGGCCAATCCTTTCCGATGGCAGGCATCCACTAATTTCTGCAACCCAGCCGCCCCTCCATAGGATTTCTGCACCGCATACGGACAAACACCATCGTAACCCCAGTTTCGGCTACCCGGAAACTGAGCCACCGGCATAATTTCGATCGCATTAATACCCAGTTCGACCAAATAATCCAGTTTGGTTTCGATGCCGGCAAAAGTACCTTCGGGTGTAAACGTGCCTGTATGAAGCTCATAGATGAGATAATCTTCCAGTGGTACGTTTTTCCATTCGGCATCAGTCCATACAAAAGCCGTTGTATCAACAGCCTGCGATGGACCATGAACTCCCTCTGGCTGGGCCAGCGATGCCGGATCGGGCCGTTCAACTTTGCCGTTCAGCACAAAAGTGTATCGATCGTCGGGTTTGAGCAGATCTGTTGTTGTTTTCCAGTAACTACCTTCGTTCTGAAGCGGTATGATCTGATTCAGGCCAAAGTGATGAAGGGCTACATTTTCGACCAGGGGCGCCCAGACCCGTACGCAGGCTCCCGCATCGGAGAACGTTACGCCCAGCGTTCGTTGACTTGTAAATAATTCGTTCATACGTTGAGAATGGTGAACTAGTCCCGAAGAAATTAACATCCTATGGGGCTAATGTGTTGGCTTCGAAGGCGAAAAAAACGTGTTCGGGCCTAACTTTATCGCTACCAGAACACAATTATTACAGAAAAAGAGACAGGGTTTTCGCAAAAAGCCATGCCAGCATACGACGCGTCGTGGTTAGGTTGCGCGCTATGAGAGAGATCCTTCAGGACTAAATTTCCACTTCAACCGTAGTGCCCTCGTCGGCAAATACCCGAAAGGTTCCACCCAGTTCTTCGGCACGGGTTTTCATGTTCTGGAGTCCATAATGCTGCTCCGAAACGGCTCCGTTTGCCCAGGTAAACCCTTTACCGTTGTCATGAACGCGCAGCTTGATGCGGCCGCCTGCACTAACCTGCATACCAACCATGGCGCGGGTAGCACCGGCATGCTTGATCACATTATTAAGCGCTTCCTGTACGATTCGGAATAAGTTCAGCACCTGCGTCGAGGTTAGTCGTTGGCCTGGTGCTCCGGTAACCAGCACATCGACATGCAGGCCATCGGTTTCCTGAACGTATCGGTTGATATACTGATTAAGCCGATCCGAAAATTCTTCGACCGTAAAACTTTCCTGATGAATGGCCCAGATCGTTTCGCGCAGGAGTTTCACGGCTTCGCGCGTGTAGCTGACGATGGTCCGCAACTGATCGGACCACTGGCGCCCATTGAGTTTAGGCTGCTTTTCAACCTGATCGCTGATGTGTGTCAGGTTAGTAACAACAAAAGCCAGATGGGCACCCACATTGTCGTGGAGATCGCGGGCAATACGCTCTTTTTCGAGCAGCAGACTATTTTTTACGGCCAGTGTTTGTACTTCGGCTTCGTAGGTCCGTTTTTGCTGAACAGTTCGTTCTTTTATCAATCGTTCGGTCTGGTCACGATCCATTTTGTAGCGATAGGCCAGCCCAAAGGTCAGCACCAGCACTTCCAGGAGAGCGGCCAGCGCATAATAAACAAAATTTGCAACGGGCACATAAGTAGGCATCACCCCGAAATTGGCAAGTACCTGTCCCAAATTCAGCGCATAGAATGGGATAACCGCTACCAGATACAGCCAGGCTTCTTTCCGGTGGTAGTTCCGAATAATACTGATAACTATATACGCAACAATAACCGGCATGGGCAACCAGTAAATTACGGAGAAGATGCGAATCAGAACTAGTTCCGTTGCAGACGAAAACGATGTAAACCGCTCCACAACCAGCGTTGAGAGACAGGCAAGTCCGCTCCACAATACAACGGTTCCGATTGTATGCCATCGATGCGAAGGGGTGCGCCGTAAGGTCAAGAAGGTGCGTACAAACGTTAGCTGCGAATAAAATAAAATCAATGGAAACAGGAAATAAACGTTCTGCCGGGGCAACCAGAATTGCGCATCGAACGCAAACTGATTTAGAAACCCATCGTTGATTACAAAAAAACCAATGAGCCCCAGCAGACAAAAAATGTATTTTGAGTAGACCCGGTCGAGCGTTATCAGAAAAAAAATCAGGCTCATGACCGATACAAATGCCAGCGTAAACAGCACCCCGCCCCAGAACAGATAATTCCTTTGCGACATGGCTTCGTAAGCCGATTCACGAACCAGGCTGATGGGTACAATTTGTGTTCCACGTCGTTTGACTATTCGCACGTAAGCCGTTACCAGTTGCTTTTGCGGTATTGTGAACGGAAACCAATAGTATCGATGATGGCGAAGACGCTCAGCAACTGGCGTTTTCCAGCCGATAACGGGCGATGTTGAAATAATTCGATGCTGACTATCGACAACAAAAAGCTGAATTTCATCAAAGCACCAAAAGTCGACTTCGACTAACCAGTTCTGCGGCAGCGCTGATGGGTTCTGGACACGCAACCGCAACCAGACGGGTTTAGCCACCTGGACACCCGTAACAAAGCCAAAATTAGGCACCGGCGTTACAACCGGTTGAAAAGCGTCGGTGTTTGTTAGCTGTAGAATATCCGTAATGAGCCGAGTACCCAGCGAGTCCCGAAAATAGGCGAGTTTTTCCCGTAAATGTATTTGCTCATCTCCCTCTGGCAAGACCTCTACTGGCTGGCGGCTCAAGGGTTGCCCGACAAGCCGGACAGTGGCCAAACAACAGGTCAACATTAAGAAGATCAGACGTATACAATGAAGCATCAGTGGTCAGGAATTACCACTAATGTAGGGATTTATTTAAGAATTTGAGACATACTGAAACGATAGACGTAGCAAGCCATTTCCCCGAAAATCGCTACTAACCAGTGCTTTCAGCATCTTTTTACCTAGTTAACGGTATCAACAGTGGATTGGGCATAGCAGCCTTGCAGCTTACTCAACAATCATTTTTTCGGTCTGTCGATTAACCCCATCCGTTACAATTACCAGATAAAGTCCCTTAGCCAGCAATGTTCCATCGACGGTTACGGTATTGAGACCTTTTTTCAGGGGGTAGGTATGCTGACGAATAGGCTGACCCGTTGCAGTTGTAATGCTAATCGTTATTAGTTGCTCGATCGGATTGTTGATGGTCAGTTGGGCTGCTCCATGCACAGGATTTGGTACTAGCTGAGTCAGCAAAGCCGTTGGGTCGATGCGGGCCGACCGAATTTTAGAATAAGTCACACTGCCGTCCCGATCAACCATTTTCAGTCGATAGTATACCGATACACCAACAGGCGCAGTATTGTCCAGATAGCTATAAGTACCAGTCGGTTCGTTGATTGTGCTGGCCGACACCCAGGCCAGATCAGCGAATTCGCGGGCATCGGAAGATCGTTGTAACTGATAGCCCGAAAATTCGTTTTCGGCAGTCGATTTCCAGTCCAGCCGCACGGCTTGCGGCAATGCTTTCGCATCAAATGAAACCAGCGTTACGGGTAAAGCGGCTCCCTGTACCCAAATACCGAAACTATGGGCTGGTACTGTTACGCGCAGTACACCAGCACTCGACACGATGGGTGCTGGTGTCGATGTCGTACCGGCAACGTTAGAAAAAGGCACCCCGATTGCTACACCATTACGCTGTATAACCGGTATTTCGACATCCATAGCCTGATCGCCGTAATTGATTACGTTCAACACTTCTTTACCACCCACACTCCCGGTAGCATTGTTCTGATAAATCAGCGAGCGTTTATAACAACCACTGAAATAGTTAATGGCAGGCCCACCAAACTTATTGAGGTAATCGATGCCCGTTGACCCGTTGATGTATGTTTTCAGAACACCAATAAGTTGATCGATTTCGGTCTTTAATCCGCCCTGCGACCAGGCAGGAAAATAACTATACGATTGCGGTACGCAGGACGAACCATTCCAGGTAATGACGCTGGACGGGTAACCGTAATAATCGGGCCAGAAGATGGTAGGCACTCCTAACTGATTATTGGTAAGCATATAGGCATAGCTATTGAGTGCATCGGCCCGGTCGTGTACCAACGCATCGCCGTAGGTAGGATCAGAACTCCGAAAATCGTGGTTGTTGAGCATTGTAACTACATTATTACCGCTAAAACCACTTCCATCATGCAGACTCCCCGTAAAAATATTACGAACATCCCACGACCCGGAGTCGTTACAATCCGACGAAGTACTAACGCCGTTGCCGCCATCGCTGGCCTTCTTAAGCTGATCGCGCAGGTTAAAATCAAACACTTTAGGGTTCAGCCCACTGGCTCCGCAGCTACTCAGTTTGCTATATACTTCATTGAGCCAGTTGCCCTGCAAACCAGGGTCCTGCCCATACCATTCGCCCACAATCAGGCTCGGATCTTTACCGGCTGCGTGCATGGCGCATAACATATCGCCAACAAACGACGACGGAAAGTGCTTGATCGCATCCATCCGCAGGCCGCGAATGCCAACCTGATCCCAACTCCAGATTGTCCAGTCGATGAGTTTTTGTTTGGTATCAGGATTCTGATGGTCATAATCGTAGAAATAATCCATGCTTTGCTGGCTATAGGCAGGCCCCAGACAGGTAGCATTAACATCGGCCGCCGGATCGCCCAGCCAGTTAGGCCGGAAATTACTACCGTTCATGCAAGGCTCGCCACCAGGCAGGTTACAGAAATTCGTAAACGTTTGCGCCCGAAGTTTATAATTTGAATTGAAACCGCTCGCAGCAAACACATTAGTATAATCGGCCAGATCGCGGGCCGAGCCATTGCCCGATGATCCCAGCGGGTCATACCAGATTTTCCAGGGACGATGATTCGAATAGGACGTAATATCGCCCGGATTGATGTTGATCATCTGAATAAACAGCGTATCGGTCGCATTAAAATCGGCCGTGTTTAGCGATACCTGAAACTCATCCGAATCGCCGTTGTTGTCGATCGTTACCTGGTAATTTGTTCCTAACTGAATAGCATAGGCAGCACTCTGCTCCGGAGCGACAACAGTAGCGGCATTAACCGGCGACCAGCGAGAACCCCCAATTTTATTGGTTGTTACATACAGCATATACTGGCTTCCGGCATAAGTATTGGTTCGGGAACTGATGTTGATATAATAATTTCCGGTGCCATTTCCGCTCGAACCGCCAATGGGCAAAATCATCCGGTAACGATCCGACGGATACGAATACTGGTAACACCCCTGATTGCTGGTATTTCCGGCATGATTGATGATATAGTCCAGTACTGGATCGTTGTTTTCGGCCGAGCCACCATCACGGTGATTGTACACCATATCGCCCACCACCTGCATTCCGGCACTGCTGAAAGTCGAGACCATATTCACTATAGTCTGTTTCGTTCCTAGAGCCGTCAGGGTACTGTTTGTTCCGATATATAAATCTTTAGGATCATACCCTCCACTGTTAGGCCCATTACCCTGAAACGGCGGAGTCCAGATATGCGTAAACCCCGACGTGGCCAGTTGCGACGCTTTTGCAGCCATTGTATCGGCCCAGGCGGCTCCGCATTGTGCTTTAGGAATATCGTAATAAAACCCCTGCATCAGCACCTGCTGTGCAACTGCCGATGCGATCAGCGTTGAGTAAACGATCAGTATGGCACTAAATTTAAGGACAATTTTCATGGTATTGGTGGGTCATAATCAGGTAAAAAAACAGGACAGATAACGAATGAATTATCAACAGTTTCCGGCGGTGTTACCAGCACATGCATGATCCCTGCTTAGGTTAGCACAGGCAGTAGAAAAGCTAACAGATGACACTAAAAATCAAAATTAGCCTATTTTTATATATAATATTTTATAAAATCAATAGAATTATAATCTGACCTACCCGTATAAAAAGAAACGGCTGACAAAGGTGCCAGCCGTTTCTTTTTCGTGAACTGAAAACGTATTTCGTCAATCGCCTTTAGTTCTGCATGATCTATAACGAATAGTTTCCATTGTACTTTCGCTTCACAAACTGATTGGCATAATCGAAATTGGTAATCTTCATATTGTCGCCATCCCAGAAGAGCTTCTTGCGGCCGATAAATTTATCATTTTCCCGGGCCAGATACGACCGCGTCGCCAGATTCCCCATCAATACGGTTTCGGTCAGTGGCCCTGCTTCGTCGAATGACGATGATGTATAAGCACCATAGCCCTGTTTGCAGGCTTTCACCCATTGCTGCTGATGCCCTTCGGTTTTTCCCTCGACCAGTGGTTTTTGGGGCGCAGGCAGGTCTTTGTCCGAAAATTTGCTGGTAGGAAACAGTTTGGGATTATTGCCAAATAAGCCGCCCGCCAGCATACCTTTGGTTCCAATAAACAGCATTCCTCCGTCTATCTCACTAAACAT
Organism: Spirosoma sp. SC4-14; assembly: GCF_037201965.1. Classification (NCBI taxonomy): domain Bacteria; kingdom Pseudomonadati; phylum Bacteroidota; class Cytophagia; order Cytophagales; family Cytophagaceae; genus Spirosoma; species Spirosoma sp. SC4-14. The sequence continues at coordinate 7,165,105 of NZ_CP147518.1, forward strand.
ATCGTTGTAGTCGACGCCCTCGGGCACCTGAGGCCGAATTCCACCATCGAACCACGAAAGCTTAATTTCTTTTACTTTCTTATCATTAGACGGGAAAGTCAGATGGATTGCCGACGAAGGCGGACATACGTCGTCGTAGAAGGCTTCCACAAAAAAGTCGGAATAAACCGAGCCAACGCTACATTCGACCGAGGTAGGGTATTTTAGTTTTAAAGCCCGAAACGGCACATCCATGAAGTGGCACCCCATATCGCCAAGCGCCCCGGTACCGAAATCCCAATAGCCCCGCCAGCGCGTAGGCATATATGCTTCGTGATAGTCCCGATAGGGAGCGGTGCCGAGCCAGAGTGGCCAGTTTACCTCCGGCGGAACCGGTTGCGACTCGCCCTTATCTTTTGGTGATTTTACACCCTGTGGCCATACCGGCCGATTGGTCCAGCAATAAACCGTATGAACATGACCAATCACATTTGTCTGAATAGCCGTTTCTATAATACGTGTTGCATCGCCTGAACTACCCTGATTGCCCATTTGCGTAACCACTTTATACTTCCGGGCCGCTTCGGTTAGCATCCGGGCTTCATAAATATCGTGCGTAAGTGGTTTTTCGACATACACGTGCTTGCCAAGTTGCATGGCTGCCATTGCAATAGGGGCATGCATATGATCGGGCGTGCTGACAATTACGGCATCGAAGGTTTTACCAACCTTATCAAACATTTCGCGGTAGTCCTGAAAATAAGGAGCGCTGGGAAACTTGGCACGGAATTTTTTAGCCTGACGATCATCGACATCGCATAACGCCACCATATTGTCGGTGCCATTATTGTAAGCGAGCCGAATGTTGACATCGGCTTTCCCTCCGCATCCAACGGCAGCAATATTGAGCTTATCGGATGGGGCAATGAAGCCTTTACCACCTAACACATGGCGAGGAACAATCAGGAAACTGGTGGTTGCCAGTACTCCGCCTTGCAGAAATTTCCGGCGGGAAACGGTCTGATTAGAAGACATTGATACTAGATATTGGTCGTTGACAGCCTAAACTACACTATAAAAAGTATAACTTCCAATATCTAATATCTAATTGCCATGAAAATTTAGGCCATAACCTGCCCCATTTTCATGGCAATGCCCATGTCGCCTTTTACCTTGAGCTTACCGGTCATAAAAGCCATCATTGGATTTAGTTCGCCGGTACCCATCTTTACCAGATTGTCGACACTGACATGCAGGTCGCAATCGGCGGGTTTATCGTCGTTAGAAACTATTACCGGCGATTGGGTAGCATCAATGTAAACAACACCCTGATCGGTAACGAGCTTAGCCGTTGCATTAAGACTATCGGCATGGGTTGCTTTGGTTCTTATCTGATCGGTCAATTCCTGTAGATTCATAGTTAAATTAGGTTTCATGGATTGATTATGAAACTATGCCGCGAAAATAAGGTTTTTAGGGTGGTTAGGCCTTTTATTTCGAAATCAATCCCAAAAAAACTGAACCGTCAGTTTATTCTTTCCCAGTAATGCGTTCTCAATTTCTCACCGTACTCTGTATTCTTTCGTTCCTCAGTTGTGCCTGGGGCTTATTTGACGCCGTTATTTCATTTGTTCAGACAAATGCGGTAGCCGAAACGTCGTATGTCAAACGACGGTATACGCCCGAGGAACAAAAAAATAAGCCCAAACAATACTTCGAAGACCGGGCAGCAACGGGCGATCAACCCATGCCGGGCGACCCGGACGAAATTCGTCGGTTATCGGTCGCTCAGTTTATTTATTCGCTCCTTACGCTCATTGGAGCTATTCTGATGTTTCGCTTACAACGAATTGGTTTCTGGATTTATGTTGCCGGTGTAGCCGCTGGAATCATTTTACCAGTGGCTCTGTCGGGTTTCGGTGCCCTTAATACGTCGTTCGGGGTATTTTTCAGCGTTTTGTTTGCCGGACTCTACTGGACAAATCTGAAAGAAATGCATTAGTTCCTTATGCGCTGGTTATAGCGTTAACCCATACGATGCCAAAGCTTGCTGCGTACTATCGATGCTGGTATGATGCAGGCAGTGCATGCCCACCGTTCGGGCAATCTGCACAAACATATACCGGTCATCGATGTAAATAACCTGCTCTGGCTCGACCTGGGCCACATCGAGTGCTAACTGAAAAATATCGACATCGGGTTTGCGCAGATGCACATAGCACGACGAAACAAAAGCATCGATAAACGTATCCAATCCAAACTGACGAATTCGATAGGAGTTAATTTCACGGCCTTCATTATTAACCGCAATTAGCTTTAAGCCATAGGTCTGCTTCAACTGACTGATCAATTGAATCATATCAGCATATGGCTGCGACTGCTCCATAATGAACCGCGTAAATTCCAGTGGAGAGTAGGAGCGTTTTTCGTAGAATACAATGCGTTTCAGATAGTCATCGAGGCTTAATTTGCCCGCTTCGTAGGTATCGAACGTCAGGTGATGCCGTTCATTAAGCTGTTCGTAATCCAGGTTAAAGAGTTCAGCCGCGCGTCGGCGGGCATTCCGGTCCCAGCCATTGGTTAGTAATACGCCACCTATATCTAAAAACAGTGCTTTAATGGGTTGGAGTGAAGTCATGATCCGATTGTATGAGCTGCAATTTAAGGTAGAATCATGATAGCTGTTGCTGCGTATTGGCCGTCAGGCTTCTTAAGGTGGTTTGCTCATAGACAGATAGATTCGCATCGCGAACACGCTCCATAATGGGCCGAATCGTACACGTATCCTCATCATCGCAGTCGTCGCAACGGACATAAAAATTCAATGACACACAAGGAGTTGGTGCAATGGGGCCATCAATAATCCGGATCACCTGCGCCAGATTGACCCGATCGGGTTCAATTCGTAATAAATAGCCTCCGCCTTTTCCTTTCTGGCTTTGAAGAATGCCATGATTACGAAGTTCAAGCAAGATAGCTTCCAGAAACTTTTTAGGTATGTTCTCCTGCGACGATATATAAGAAATCAGAACAGGGCCATTGCCAAATTGCTCGGTCAGCACTTTTAAGGCTTTAATCGCATACTTCGCTTTTTTAGAAATCATTATTACTTCTCTGTGAATGGTTTCACTCTAGGTTATTGTAAATAAAGCACTTTGCTTATATTTTTCACTTAAAATATCATTAATAAGCAGATTTTCTTCAATTACTTGCCATTTTATTTATACAAACCCTACCTACGGTTACTATTAAATAGAATATCAAATCTATAGAAATAGTTATATTTAATAGCAACTATATAACTCCGAGTGGCAATATATACAAACTTAGAGGAAAGTACAAAAGTAAGAACGTGTTGGGGAATTTTATTTGGTGAAGCAGTCAAAGGCGTTGTAGCATGATCTGAATGTTTGCTAAATACAGCCAACTCACCGAAGAAGATAGCGTGTACTCGTAATCTTTGACGATGCGCCGGAAGAAATTCGTCCAGGCAATGCTCCGTTCAACGACCCATCGCTTGGCCACAGGCACAAAACCTTGGGTTGATTCGGGACGCGAAGCCTTCTCGAAATCGATGCTCCACTCGGTTAATGCCTGGGCAAAAGCTCCATTGTAAGCCTGATCGCCGTAAACCTTCTCCAGGCGTTCCCCAACTCGCCAAAGGATTGTCCCAATCAGAGAAATTGACGCCGGTCCTTCTGCTTCATTTGCCGCATGCACATCGACCACCCACAAGCGGCCGTCGGTATCCACGACGAACTCTCGTTTTCGCCCGTTGACGCGTTTATTGACGTCCATACCCCGGTGTTCGCAGATCATGGGATTTAACTTAACACTTTGTGCATCAATGCATAGAACAGATGGCTGAGCTTCCTTACCCACTCGTTTTCGGTCTGATTGATTCAAGGCTGCGTTGATTCGTTCGAAGGTGCCGTCCTGCTTCCAGCGGTCAAAGTAATAGTAAACCGCCTGCCAGTTAGGCCATTGCGGTGGCAGGTTCCGCCATTGACAACCGGTTCGCAGCAGCCACAGAATAACGTTGATGATCTGGCGCAATTCATGTTTTCGCTTGCGTTTGAGGTCAAAGAAAGGCGAAATTGCGTCCCATTGAGGGTCGGTCAGTGGTTGCCACTGTTTGGTCATCACTTTGCATTTTGGTCGATACAAAGTTGACACGACTCTCAACTCTTTTCAATTCCCCAACACGCTCTAAACGTTCTTAGCAGACACTCAGTAGGCTATTCATTCAACCAAAAAAAGCGATAGAATACAATCCATATCGCTTTTGCAAAATATGAAATGGCAAATAAGTGCTATTCAGCACAAGGCAGTGGGCAGTGAAAACCATTCATGCCTGCATCCGCAAAATTACCGGTGCAAGCATGAAGCGTAACCCCTTCGCCAGCATCCAATTGAGTATCTGTTCCAATAACCATTAAGCTAAGACTACCATCAGCGCCTTCCGTAAAATAGAATGGAGCTATTTGTTCTATTAAGCTAGGGCTTTCTACCAAATACAGGAATTAATGAGAACAGGGGTTTTGTTTAGATTAAAATCGATCTACTTCTTCCGGGGATTAATTAGAAACAAGCACAACAATTATTAATACTGTTTTGGCTAAGGCCTGCCAACAGTCTACCCATTTATCTATAAATCTTTTAATTTTTCAGCTACCGTTACTATTACCATTTTTGTCGGTATATTGAGGTAAAATTTTAGAATTTCTATTTTCAAATTTAAACCTGCGTTATAGACTATTCCAAAAGGACTTTCTTATAAAAATACCACCCATTCAGATCCAAGGTTTTTAGAGGAAAGATCTGCTTATTTCAATTAAGCAATAGCTGTGTTTTCAAATTTACTTACAAATATACCTAATGAAGCAAGCAAAGTGAATAAAATACTTGTCAATTGGGTTATATTCCAGTAGAGTTCAAAAGCCTCATCAGATGTATTTGGGCTAAAAACATACTCACTAAATAAGTAAGTAAACAAAGTTCCTGTAGCATAAATCAATATACCAGCACTTACCCAGAAAAAACCATAGAGGAATAAATTTTCTACTTTTAGTTCTTCAAGTAAATAGACAAAAAAGTATAGAACAGAAAAAATCAAATACACTCTAATTAAAGTATTGGTAATAGTCGATATTTCATCTTTTTTAAACGTAAAAATGCTCACAACAATAACAATCAAGAGTGCAACGAGTAGCCTTTTCTTAATAGACGAATTACGGATTACAGTAGCATATGTTATATAGACAATAATGGCCTGGATGCATGAAAATGCATTTTCCATCCCCAACGTATTGATACGATTTATTGCGCAATAAAGAAATAAGGATTCTTTAATAAAAGAAAGCAAAAAAAAGAAAGAAATTATCTTTAATTCCTGGCCCAGAAATTTATACCGATATACACTTATAAAAATTGGCAGCAACAAAAGAATATGCTGAATAAGGCTTAACGGATATCTCTGGGCCAGATAGAGGAATTTCTCCCACATTGCTGTTTATCTATTGATTTGATGCACACTGTCTGGGGCATGTCCATCCATCGCCCAGGGTGCCGCCATCATCATCCCCCGGCATATCTTTCAGGCCACGGCTATGGCTTTTCATGGCAATATCATGTCCATTAGCATCAACCGCGGTTAACAATACGCGAGGTTTCAGTTGGCCAACACCAGCCTGGGTAGGGTTGCCATCGGCGTCTTCCCAGCGTTTGGCCTGATGAATTCGTAGCCCAATACAACCGGGTTGAGCAAGAAGTTCTTTTACCTGATTGATTCCAAAATACTCGGAGCGCACATAATCGTCGGCCGATAGCCCAACGGCTAGTTTACGATCGCGGTAGGCACCGGTCATAGATTTAGCTTCGCTAGAGGAAAGGAAGCGGCCAGCATCTTCAGTGAAAATAGAAGCCATAAGTGTATTCTGTAGAAAATGGTTAACCTCCGAAAGCTATTATTTAACCTCGAACTTGTCAACGAATATAGAGTGAGCAGTATATTATACGGTCAGATTGAGCGCTAATCAAGTAGTTTTACGTAGTAAAGTACGGGCTTTTGCCTGCTTATTTTTTTATGGTTAAAACCAGGGTTTTTGCGCTTACAGAATAGCCATTGCGTGTCTACCTTTGTAATGTCGCTACTGGGCATCCAGAGCAACGTTATTTTCTCATCTCATAGGTTAGGTTAAAAAACACCTGTTAACATATTGATTAACAGGTGTTTTTATTTTCTCCAGCGAACCAATAATAAAACGAACACATACATGGTAAGGATACCGGAAATTCGCGCCGATGGTGTTATTCTTACCAAAAATAGGTTAGACTCAGCCGGGCAAAAAAGGGCGTACCGGGCGTAAAATGAATTTCGTCGACGGGAGCCGCTTCGCCTTTCAAACGACTCTCGGTATCGAATTGAGTTTCTTTCCAGCGGGTATTGAACAGGTTCTGTACCGACAGGCCCAGCATATAGGTGTGTCGGGTATAATTTACCTGCATATCTGTAACGAAATAGCCTTGGGCCACAACCGTGTTGTCTTCATTTGCCGGACGGTTGGCCATGTACCGATAACGCAGTGAACCACTTAGTCCATATTGCGTTTGCACCGATAAGCCTCCCGTCGATGTAAACACCGGGGCCAGAGGCAAATAATTTTGTCCGGCTTCGGCATCAAGTGAGCGAGGATGGGCCGTATTCAGGTCGACATCGGCAAATAAACTTTTCGTAAGTTGATACCGAATCGATAAATCGAGCCCCTCACGACGCGATCGACCACTGGGTTCAACTACGCCCTCGTCACCTACATACACAAACTCCTGCTCCATCCACAAATACCAGGCAGCCGCATTGATAAGCAGTTTTGGAAACGGCTTGAGAATGATTCCCAAATCGGAGCCGTAGGCACCGGGCAAAATTTCGCGGCCGTTTTGAGCCGTAACTACACGAGCGTCGTTGGAATGGAAGCCCTTGCCAGTATTCAGGTAGAGTTGAAGCCGAGGGCTAAACGTATAATAAAGGTTCAGTTTAGGCGATACAATAGCCTGAGTAACGTGTTTCGTCGTTATGGCGGGTATTGCCAGCACGTCTTCGTATTGAGAACGGAAGTAATCGACCCGTACACCAGCATTGATGCTGAAACGACCTGACACCTGAACGACTTCATCCGCATAAAGTGCTGCGTTTATTTCATTGACATTGCCATACTGGATTCGGTTCAGCGTTTCTACCCGGTTTCGCGTATGGGATAATTCGGTTCCGTGGGTCAGGTCCTGTCTATATTGCGCACCCAGCGTTGTTGTGAAGATAGTTTTGCCCAGATTGGTCTGGGTAGCATAACTGCCATTGTAGCCGAACAGATTCCGGTGCTCTTTCTGACGAATCTGATCGCCGTTGATACTATCGTTGAGAAAGAAGGTGAAGTTGGAATACAGCTCGAAATTGTAGTTACTATAGAAGAACTGGTTTTTGATGGTATGGTTTTTGGGCGTCACCGTTACCAGTTGCGCATTTATGTTCGTACGACTTGTTTCGCCCCCTTCGGTTGGGTCGATAGAGCCGAACCAGCCGATCTGCCCTGATTCGACGGCCCGGTCGGGTATCTGCCCCGAATGATTCCATTTGCTCCAGAAAGTTGATGCCGTTAGGGTTAAATTCGTATTTTCGGCAATATGGCTGTGGTATTTGCCCAGTACGTTTACTCGCTTAAAATGCTGCGGATTATCGAAGTATGAATTAGAATATGAGTACTCAGAAGCCAGATAGGCCGACTTATTTTTTGCCTTACCACGCTCGCCCAGCAAGTTGAGCCCGGCAACAGCCCGGTAGGTATCGAACTGCCCGGCTTCTACTTTCACAAACGACCGATCGAGGGCAGTCCGTATCCGAAAATTTGCCCAGCCTGCCGTGGCCAGATTGCCTTTATCGGTTGTATATGGCCCTTTTTTGAAATCGACGCCTTCTACCAGTTCTGGAATCACAAAATGCAGATCGGCATACCCCTGACCATGGGCATGAGAAACCATGTTAACCGGCATACCATCAACAGTTAGCCGAATGTCGGTGCCATGATCCAGATCAAATCCCCGCAGGAAAATCTGCTCGGCCTTACCGCCCCCGGCATGCTGGCCAATAAACAAGCCCGGCACTAGCCGAAGAATCTCCTGGGAGTTAGTAATGGGTCGCAGGCGAATATCTAATCCACTGATCAACTGCTGTTCATTGGCTTTCATCGCCGATACCGTTACGGCAGTAAGCGTTACGGGAGCCACCGTCAGCATGGTTTGAACATGAGTTGTCTGGTCATTCGTAATCCGAACTTCCTGCACGAGAGAAGCATACCCAACATGCGAAAACTCAACTTTGTAGGGCGACGCTACCAACCCATCGAACCGATAGCGACCCAGTTCATCGGTCAGAGTAGCTTTGCCCAGCCCAACCAGTTGCACCGTTACATTTCGCAAAGGCAAATGGGTGTTGCCATCGAATACGGTACCGATAAGCGTACCCAAATGTGCATAAGCCGTCTGGATGGTTAATAGAGAAAGGAGAAGTGCGGAACGTATATTCTTGCGTTTCATTTTCCGAAATAGGTGAATAAAGTTACCATTTTCGCCATAAATCGAGAAATTCATCGCAGTTAACGAAACGTAGACCTCCTATAGCGAGCTTTTTTGATGGTAGTTGTTGGCGTTGACCCACTCTAGCTTTCCGACTAAAATTGGTCATGAGCAATCGCCCATAACACCTGATTCGACCTGCAACTGATCGTTTTCTACCCGACGAAGCCGATTGGCCGTAAGTACCGAAATGGAAATGAGCGGACTGATACTTCCCAGCAGGAAAAAATGGCGAGCTTCACCGGAAGCAGCATCGTAAAGGCTGATTTGTTCAAACGAGAACCTCGTCGATCTGAAGGCGTAGGGCTATCTTCCGGCAAATGAGACTCTCCAAATTCATCAAACCTGTGGTCAAAGGGCGGAGGGTCATGAAAATTGGAGGGTCGGCCAGCGGGGCACGAACACAGTATAGTTAAAATAAAAGAAGGTCAGCAGAACAGGTAAGCTAACCCATTCTAGATCAGATGGTCATGCGAATTTAACGAATGCCAGCTTACGCCACTGTACACAAAATAGAAGAGAACCGCCAAAGTGCCCCAATCAGTAGTTGTGTGTTATGGGCTTTTAACCAGGTAGTCATTCATGCATCGGATGTCTGACAAAAGTATCAACAACACTCATCAATGCAGGAATAAAAGTGGTTAACGAGCCAACTATTGGGGTAAATGAATGTCGACCATTTTAGAGACTTCGCCAGTGCTTCAATCAACCACTACAAGCTGAATACTAGCGACCTGCTTACCGAACGGGCGGACATTTTATGCGTCCCGGCAATATATATTGTATTGAAAAATTGGTTAATAAGTAACTGTCTTTATGAAGCTCATTACTCCCCCGATCAGTTGTTGTGAACAACGTTGGCTGATCCCGGAAGAGCTGTTGCGCTAGTTCATAGCGACTCATATTTACCCGTGCGGCATCATATTCGAACCGACGGTCGGCCATCAATGCCGATACGCCCTGCAATCCACCCTGTGCATAAGAGCCGCCTACATCGTCGAGATAATTTGTAAATGTATAGCGGAAACCTACTTCAAAATTTATATTGAAGCTATTGTTCAGTTTATACCGCATGCCCAAACCAACGGGAACAGCTACTGTCACCAGCGAATATACTTTTTCGGCTTCGGCCCCTCCCTGCCCTTCTGTATGTAATGGTTGTAGTTTCACCCACTGTCGGGCAGCAAATTCGCCGTTATTTCCGTTGGTGGCGGTTGGAGTTCTGGCTTCTGGATTATGGGCAATAACCGCTAACCCTCCAAACAGATAGGGTGTAAACCTGGCCCGGATTGTTGGTTTATAGCCGTCAGCTATGAAAGTATAAATACCCGTAAACGACACCTCTTTTATATCGTTTCGAAAATGAAGGTTACGGGAATACTCAAAGGCATATGTTGAAGCATCCTTTCGGCTATAGGTATAGTCATCACCTACGATTCGAGCCCACGCAAGCATAGCACGAGCACTAAAATTAGGCGTAAACTGACGCGTATAGCCTAATGAAACATTCCAGCGGGGTAGGGTGGCCAGGTCTTTTATCAGGTGGCTATACGTTGCCAAATCACCAAAATACGTTGACGTTCCCACTCCTAACGATATAGCATCATAGTGTATAAAACGGGTTTTGGCTTGCCATTGCGCTTGCCCTGCGTTTGGTAAACCTAGCAACAAACATACCCCTGCTAACCATTTGTACATAGCCACTCTCATATACGTTTCGAATCAAACCGAATGCCTCCGCATCCGGCCTATTAGGATTTAGTTCTCAGGAAGAATAGATACATACGGGCAATCAGCACAACTCTTATTTTTGCCTGCTCTGGTGTTTTGCCTAAAAAACGAGCTGGCAATCAATTCATTGTAGATTATATATACCTATACCTAAAAATTGCTTATATATAGATTAAGTTCTTTAATTCGCCCAATAAATGCCAGGCCCGAAAAACAGCAACACCTGGCATTTGCGCAGAAGGGCAACTAGAGATAACGCGGAGTCATAATATGAGTTTTAGAACGCCCGATTTCGTAGCGCAGCATAAATTCATGCGAACTAGGGGCAATATCCTTAAAGGCGTTCATAGTCCGGTCGTAGGCATAGCCAAAGCGGATTTGGTCGGTCAGTTGTATTTCCAGCAAGCCCACCAGCGCATCGGTTGTATAGGTAGACCAGGAAGAGAACTGATTTTTACGCAGGGATGCGCCAATAGCGATTTTATCGACAAACCAAAAATTGATATTGGCATCGACGCCCAGATTACTGCCTTCAGCATACCGCAGTAGTGTGGATGGTTTCATTTTTACATCCGGGCTAAGCTCTACCACAAATCCGGCTCCCAGATAAGCCTGTCGAAGCTGAGTTGACCGATACCCACCCGTATTATATTCGTTCAGTTTATTTTTAATGAGCCGGGGTACCGAGATGCTTATGTAGGCCCGATCGCTACTCAAATAAAGACCTGTACCGAAATTAGGCAGCATTTTAGATATGTTATTGGCAAAATTCGGATCGGGTTGTCCCGCATTTCCAGGGTTAACCAAAACATCTACCAGATTTGCCTGATAGCTGGAAGCTCCGGCTTGTAAACCTAAAGCCAGGGTACTGCGGTCACCAACGGGAATGCGAAATGCATAGGAAGCGAATGCTCCAGCTTCCTGAAATACACCTACTTTATCGCTGTATAATTGGAGGCCAACACCTATGCGCTCCCGATTGAGCGGCATATCCATTGTGAACGTTGCGGTTTGCGGTGCTCCCTGAATGCCGGTCCACTGGCTGCGATATAAAGCCGACATGCTCAACACTTCACGGCTACCCGCATAAGCTGGGTTTAAAGCCATCATGTTGAACATATATTGAGAGAACATTTTGTCCTGCTGAGCCCATACAGAACAATCAAGGCTAAAAAGCAGTATGAATAAGGCTGCCCATTTTTTCGCTAAAAACGAGTTCGACATCATTGTTACGGTTAATAATCACAGGTCAAGCACCCACTTATCATTCACTCCTCTCCCGACCAATCATTACTCAATAATTGATTGTCAGCGATCGCTGTAATGTACGCCCATCGCTTAGCCGAATGCTATAGAAATAGGTTCCTGCCGGTACTGTACCGCCACTAGCTTTTCCATCCCAATCGTTCTGATAGTTTTCACTTGTATAGACAACACTACCGCTCATATTATAAACGGTAACACTCGCTTTCAAGGCGCCGAGGTTGTATAACACAAAGCGATCATTTACGCCATCTCCATCGGGAGAGAAGCCTTCCGGAACCATCAATTCACCATTATTAGCGATTCCCTGTCCGCCACAGATGGCCCCAAACGAGTTAATTTCCAGGTTCTGAAATAAGCCCCCCGCTTTGGTAACATAAGCATCCACTGTGCCAGAACCAGCATTAATGACAACTTCACTCAAGCCCGTCACGGGGAATTCGGTATCGGTATGCCAGCGCAGGCCAAAGCAATTGTTGGTAACGAGCGATGTATTGATAATATCGAATTGGAGGCACGAGACGGTAATCCAGTCAGTACCAACGAGTTTAGCACCGGTTCCCGAGCCGCCATAGGTTGTATTGAGCGAAACGGTTCCGATGGTTGGGCCTTCGGTTGTGCCATTGAGGTTTTGTGGATTATAGCGTGTATCGCTGGCGGGCGACACGCTGGCGAAGTTTTCCTGGCTAACGATTTGCGGGTGAGTAATGACCCTGGAATCGTAATCGAACCGATAGTTAGCATCGCCCATCAGGAACGTGCTGTCGGGATGACTGGCCTTAACATCTAAGCGAATTACTACTTTCCCGGTTGAGCAGTCGAGCGATTTCACTGAAAAACGGACAGAGAAACGGCCTTTCTGAGCAAAGGAGCTAGTAACAGCAGTCAAAACCAGAAGAAGTAGGAAGTAAAACCTTTGTTTCATAGTGTAGCCATCATTATGTATACTGAAATGCAACGGTGGTTCATAGTGTATAAAAACGAGCCAGCAGCGCAGCTCTCTGGATCTGGTAATGATTATTGCTTAGACGGAAGGCATGGCACAAAGTCAGGATTATCTTTTTTTCGGTTCCTGACCAGTTCATGTGCCTACCTGTTCGATGTTAACAATTAGCTCCCGGTGAGTTGGCTGCAAACACAGGAATGCCAGCAATCAGACCTTCTCCATTCTGAACAATTAGGTGCAATTCTTCGACCACAGTCGTAGTAGACAGTTTGAAAATGAACGAATTCGATTTTTAGCTTATAGAACTAGCTTCTACAGGACAGGAAATTGAGTTTTCGACCAACTTTTGGGTTGTACGCAGGATAAATATTCAAATAAGTAATCAATTACAGCAATTACTCAACGAACACAAGGAATCAGCCAATGAAATATATAGTTAGCTCAATGTATAGTAAAATACTTCACTAGTGCTCTGCTGCTATTGGTGCGGTTATTGTATCTGCTTTTGAGGCCGGAAACTACAAATCCCTATTTAGTATATTAAATCAGTCAAATAAGCATATTATTAGTTAATTTTACGCCAATTTATAGTTCACCAAATGAGTAGACTATGTTTGAATAGTTTATTTACTGGTACCGAATTCAGGCGCATGCAACCGGGCGATTGGCTGCTATTGCCCCTCGAAACCAACATCTTTACGCCTACTACCCCAATTGAAAAACCCGGTTGTGCTTTGAGCCGTCCCACCCGCAGCCGTTGCAGTTTTTACTTACTCATTCCCTACCGGTGGTAACCTGATTATTGGCCCCAGACCGTGTGCAGGCACAGCGCAGACAAGCAACCGTTTCTGCCGGGCGCGCCCCTGACCGGCTAACTGAATTTATATCGCATCTAACCAGATTATGGGGTGTATGAGAACAGACCGGGAACACGTTGTTAACGAGCGGTCGGCACTGTTGAAGACAACGGCCAGCAATCGGGAAAGTGTAATGAAGCTGTTACCGTACTGGCAGGCATCAGGCGTCTCGTTTCCGGCCCGATTGGCTTAACTAGCTCATCATCAGCAATATGCATTTTGTAACCTTTGACTACTCATAGGTAAATACTAAAGTGGCGTATCTGCCTGCCAGCAAAAAACCCTTCCCTATTCGTTCCAGTTGGCGCAACCAAAAGCCGGTATACAGTTTATCGTTGTTTTCGCTTCCCGAACGGTTGTCTATATACGTTTTTTTACTGAAAACGTATTAGCCGGTAAGTCACAAGTAAGACCCAAAACAGCTACTTTTTTCCGTTATACATTATTGCCAAATAATACAATGCATCAACAGCTATACAGGCAGACGCTTCCAGGAGAAGGTAACCGGCCGCATTTTCGGGCAACTGGCTACGAACCGGTTTATTCCCATTCGCGCAGCAACAGCCTGATCGGTTCGCGTATGGGCAATCCATCGAAAGCCTCAACGGGCAGCGTAAGCCCGGTTTCGGTATGATCCATAAAAACCCGGGCACTGATCAGTTGCCACCCATGGCGTACCAGCAGGCTCAGGATTTCGAAACAGGATTCAATATCCTGATCGATATAGCTTTGATCCCTGCATATACCATTTGGGTTAACGGCGGTAAAATCTACTATGGCCATTATTACTGTTTGATTGAATAGAATTTGATGAGGACGTTAGCTGCCGGTTGCCCGATGTATGGTCAAGTATGAGATCTTGCGGTAGTGGTTGGCTACTGTTACTTTTTGCTGGTAGCCGATCTTTTCTGCGAACACCATAGCTGAATTTTTTCGAGCTCTTTAGGCCACCACGAGTCGGGGTCGTGGACATGCTGCTGTAGCTTTTCATCGGTCAGTCCAGCCACTTTACATATTGCTTTTTTTTCTGGGCCGGGCAACTGTTCAATTAAACTGGCGAGGTTCTGCAACCGGCTGACTCTACCGTCCCATAAGCCCATTCGGAGAGCGAGGTTATGAATTTCGGTGGGTTTCCATAAGCTGCCGTTATTTCTGCGCCGGTATATGGAATTGCTATCCTGGCCAAAAATTGCCTTGTAATCGGCTTTTGAAAACCGGTAGTCTTCCAGCTTACGCAATACGGCGCCCCGGAAGTAGAAGTAGGATTGTATAAGTTGTTTTATTTGCTCCATAGTCGTTAACTGGTAAAAAGTGACGTTGAGCGTTCGATAGAAAACCGTGCTCCTGGTGTTGAACGGGCAATGATCTGCTCGGGCTGGTAATCAGTTGTGATACAGAGAGAAGCGGCATCTGTTGCTAAAAGCTGGCTATTCCTGGCAGGGAACCCATTTACATTGCATCGACTCGATAGCAATCAAACGGGTTCGACCTGCTCAGGAACACCATTTATATATCACGGTGGGTACTCAACTGGTAGGGCACAAATGCGGGCGGCTCCTGGCAACGGTTTTTGTTCTGTGTAAATAGGCAGGAGTACGGATCGCTTGCTGTGCTTTTATACATCCGGGACCAACGCCTTTCTGTGCTGCAGGCAATGGTGGACAGGAGCGATAATTTTTTTGTAGGTAATTCATGAGTAGATGGTCGATCTAAGAGACATTATATATACAAAAAACCCAAAATTCCATACATAATTACTTCGTCGGATGATTTACGTTAAAAAGTTTTCCATAAATCAGATTCTGTAAACTAGCAGGTTTCATTGGTTAGATTAAGAAGCAATTCTTTCACCAATGTCACATTAATTAACCCTTTAAAGAATGAATGTTGTGATTAACTAGCTGAGTGAACGTTTTTACGACAAGAATTTCAAATTAGGCCAAAATCGCCCTCCGATTTCAGGCGCCGTACCGACTCAATGTATCAATAATTAAATACACCTATTCAATGTGAATTTTCAAGTAGTAAATGACTTTTTTCGGCTATAAAATTTGCCAATACTGTCTGCATTCCGTAAACTTGCATAGCGTTAAAAAAAACATCAATTAGCTCAGCGATTACGGATATATATTACATTTAATAGAATAAAGTGTTTACTTTTCTTCATATTTTAATTAATACTCAACTACATTTTAAATAATTTTAAAAATCGTTGTAATTGGCTTTTTACTGTGGTATCGCAATACTGGTTTTTAAATGAGTTAGTGGTAAGCGTGTATCTCTTCATGTTTACAGGCTTAAAATTACTAGAAATAGCCGTACAGGCAAATTGGGTTACAAATAAATACCTGTACACAGTCTGGCTATTATCCGACGGGCTTATCGGTTAATGAGGTGAACCCATTGCTCAATTTGAGTCGTAAACGGCCTTGTTTTGACTACCTGAAAACTAGATTTATCGATGCACATCCGGGCACACTTTCCAGTGTAAAAAGTTCACAGAATCGGCAACCGGCAAATGCCATACGAAGTGCTACCGCAACGGCAAAAAAACATTCGCAACCAAACACAGAGTATTTCCTCGGGCGCAAACTAATTTAACCACCG
The DNA here is from genome assembly GCF_037201965.1 of Spirosoma sp. SC4-14. Taxonomy (NCBI): domain Bacteria; kingdom Pseudomonadati; phylum Bacteroidota; class Cytophagia; order Cytophagales; family Cytophagaceae; genus Spirosoma; species Spirosoma sp. SC4-14. The sequence goes on from NZ_CP147518.1 coordinate 7,181,113, forward strand.
TATACCATGACTATTCATAATTGTCTCCTCATCGAAGATTCTGAATTCGACAGCAAGTTTTTAAGTCATCAGCTTCAGCAAATTGGTCTTTTTGAAATAGATGTTTGCAAAAATCTTGAAGACGCAACTATCAAAATACGCGAAAAATTGTATGACCTGATTTTTCTGGATATTAATTTATCAGCAGAATCGGGCCTGGCTATTTTTGATATTTTCGACAGACTTCCTCCCGTAATTATTCATTCGTCGTATTCCGAATATGCGGCAGAAACCTACGACATCGATTCAATTGTCGATTTTCTGGTAAAACCTATAGAGCCTAAACGATTAAAGAAAGCCCTTAATCGTGCCCTGGCAAACCGCTTTGCCGAGAACTCTATTATTGAAAAAGATTTTGCGTTTTTTAAAGTAGCCCGCAAAGTAATGCGCTTTGATTATGAGCACATTAGCTATATAACGGCCTACGGTGTATACTCCAAGATTTTTTATAAGAATCAGGTAACACTGGTCAATGAACCGATTTCAGTACTGGAAAAAGTATTGCCCCGAAATCAGTTCAGACGCGTCCATAAATCGTATATAATTAACATCCATAAAGTGACTGGGTTTGACCATAAGTCATTCTATGTTGGAAATGACCAGATTCCGATCGGAATTTCCTATCGGCCCCAGTTGGAGGGTTTATTCAGGCTTTTTGGGTCTACGGACTAAGGGCAATATAGCGCTGGCTCTATTTGCCTTTTGCTACCAGCGTTTTCTTATAAAAATTTACCTACAAAAGGTCGGGGTAAATTTTCATAAGAAAACTCAACCTTTTTCATAAACGAAGCCGGGTAAATGCCTTGCTTAAACGATATAGCAGCAGCAAAATCCCTTTAGCTTATTGAACAAAAAAGGCGCTTTGCAAAGCGCCTTTTTTGTTCAATAAGCCGGAACAATCCGCTTACTACAGGGGTGTCGGAGTGGGCCTAAAACCACAGGGGTGGGCCCCAAATTTTAGCCTAAAAAAAACCAACCTACATAAATCCGATGGTCTGCATGGGCAAAAAATTATTTTCCAGAAGAAATTCCCGCCGGATACTACTATTTAACAGGATTTAGTATGTAAATACCAGCGAAACCAGGCCAATTGAATTTGTATTAATTGGGCCATGGTACGCGCTTATTTTTATCGATACGCTATTTATTTTTTGGACGTAAGGAGTTACCGGTTTCTTTTACCGCAGCGATTTCAGCACTATAATGTAACGCTTGTCGGGCAATTATGCTCAGCTAACGTTGTGCAGCAAGGCCAAAGCCACTACGGCAAAAGAAACACAAACAGGTTCATTATTAAAAAAGTTACGGTGGTAAAACAATCAGCAATCAACCCCAAAACAATTAACAATCATTGTGCTTTTCTTTTCTGTCAGATAAACAGAAGCGTCTGTTTACCATTGCCAGCTATCCCATTCGAATCCGTATTCAGTCGAAATAGTATTGATGCATCATTTTATTTTTACGCCCCAAATAAACACGGTATTGATTCGTAAATGAAAGTCTATTTTTCTCCTTTCAACTTAAGTAAATAATCGAATTTCCCTGTTTATTTTTTTCATTTTAACCAGCCGATAGTCAGCGAATAGCGAATCTGGTATAAGCATTTCCCCAGGCTGAGCTTACGCGTCGTATATAGCTAATCGGCACAAAAACCGGGTTACTGAGCGCCCGGCGATTGCCGAGTTGCTAATCGAACTCTTTATCTTCTAATATACGAATGACTTCTACCAGCGACTCCGCATCCAGATCTTTCCAGATAAACTGATCGATCAGCCTCTCATCGACAATATAAGCCAATCCCTGCCGGGTCAGTGCATTAAACACCTGCCCTTCCCATTCCCATTCTTCGGTTAGCAATACTTCTGCCAACACATTGCCTTTATGATCTTTAACGTTTTCACGATACAGCTTTTCAATTAGGTCAGTTGCTTTAGTACGAAAGTGCTCAAGCTCTTTGAAGAGCACATCTGCCTGGTGTTTCATAGATAAATCGTGTATAAGATTAATAACTGATTGGGCGTCTACACGTAGGTGCTTATTTGTTTTGAGTTTGCTGCTTTTGACGATTGTTTTCATTAGTAGTCTCGTTATATCAATTTTTGCCCTATTAATTTACAAAAGAGTAATCAGGCCATTTTACAACAAGTATATTAAGTTGTCAACATAAGTCAAGACTCTGAAAATCAACCGCATATAAATAATACATTTATTATCGCTAAAAAATGAACGGCAGCAACGGGATCAAACACGCGGAAATGCATTTATTAAACGGTTATTTTTCTTTTCATAACTACACAACCCCTATTTAACTGTATACAAAATTTATAGAAAATAGATGATAAATCTCCCGACAGGCACAAAAAAACGCCAGCTATGCATCTGGCGTTTTAGATGGAACAAGCGGATATGTTATTCCGAGACTGTTCGTTATTTCAGCAGGTTCAATAAATACTGGCCATACCCACTTTTCACGAGCGGTCTGGCAATTTCAGCAAGTTGCGAAGCGTCAATAAATTTCATGCGATAGGCAATTTCTTCGATACAGCCGATTTTAAGGCCCTGACGTTCTTCAATAACCTGCACGAACTGACCAGCCTGCATCAGCGACGCAAACGTACCCGTATCGAGCCAGGCGGTTCCACGGTCCAGAACGCCTACTTTCAGTTTACCCTGCTTCAAATACTCGCGGTTGATGTCTGTTATTTCCAGTTCTCCTCTGGGCGATGGTTTAATATTTTTGGCAATCTCAACTACGTCGTTATCGTAGAAATATAAACCGGGTACAGCATAATTCGACTTGGGTGCTGAGGGTTTCTCTTCTATAGACAACACGTTGAAATCATCGTCAAATTCAACAACGCCATAGCGTTCGGGGTCCTGCACCTGATAGGCATACACAACGCCCCCGTCGGGATTGTTGTTGGCCTGCAACAGTTTGGATAAACCCGAACCATAAAAAATATTATCGCCCAGAACGAGCGCCACTTTATCGTCGCCAATAAATTCTTCGCCAATGATAAACGCCTGAGCCAGCCCATCGGGACTTGGCTGCACGGCATAACTGAACTGGCAACCGATTCGGGTTCCATCGCCCAGCAGTTTTTCGAAATGGGGCAAATCGTGGGGTGTAGAAATAATCAGAATATCGCGTATGCCCGCCAGCATCAGAATCGAAAGCGGGTAATAAATCATTGGCTTGTCGTAAATAGGCATAAGCTGCTTACTGACGGCCAGTGTAAGCGGGTGAAGACGAGTGCCGGAGCCTCCGGCCAGTATGATTCCTTTCATAGTATGAAATGAGTGAATGAGCAATTTATCGGTTTGCGTACATTCCCTGGTAGTAAGACTGATAAGCGCCCGACGTAACGTTGTCGAGCCATTCCTGATTAGCCAGGAACCAATCGACGGTTTTTTCGAGCCCTTCTTCGAACTGAAGCGACGGTTGCCAGCCCAGTTCATTCATGATCTTGTGGGCGTCGATGGCATAGCGCAGGTCGTGTCCGGCCCGGTCGGTTACGTAGGTGATCAGTTGAGCCGATGTGCCTTCGGGGCGGCCTAGTTTACGGTCCATTATGGCGCAAAGCAGATTGACCAGATCAATATTTTTCCATTCGTTGAACCCACCGATATTATAGGTTTCGCCCAGTTGTCCTTTGTGGAAAACGGCATCGATAGCGCGGGCATGATCGACAACAAAGAGCCAGTCCCGAACGTTTTCGCCTTTACCATATACGGGCAGCGGCTTGTTGGTCTGGATATTATGAATCATGAGCGGAATCAGTTTTTCCGGAAAATGATTGGGGCCGTAGTTGTTTGAGCAGTTCGACAGCACCACGGGCATTTTGTAGGTATTGCCGTAGGCCCGAACAAAATGATCCGAAGCCGCTTTCGAAGCAGAGTAGGGCGACTGCGGGTCATAGGCAGTTTCTTCCGTAAAGAAGTCTTCCGGATTATGCAGCGAGCCATATACCTCATCGGTCGAAACATGGTAGAACCGTTTTCCTTCGAAACCCGATTCTCCCCCGCTGGCTTTCCAGCTATTTTTGGCCGCATTGAGCAAATTGACGGTTCCCACAACGTTGGTCATCACAAAAGCCATGGGGTCGGTAATGGAGCGGTCGACGTGCGACTCGGCGGCCAGGTGAATAACGCCATCGAACGGAATTTCGGCGAACATATCGTCCAGAAATTTCGCGTCTGTGATGTCTCCTTTTATGAAGGTGTAGTTGGGAGCATTTTCGATATCGGACAAATTGGCCAGATTGCCCGCATATGTCAGTTTATCGAGGTTATAAATTTGATACTCCGGATATTTTGTAACGAACAACCGGACAACATGCGATCCGATGAACCCGGCTCCGCCCGTAATAAGAAGTTTCATTTTTTATAGAGTTTTCAGTTTTCAGTTTTCAGTTTACGGTTGCTTCGCCTACCTACATCCTTCTCATGCAGAGCAACCGTAAACGATAAACCTCAACCCGGTTTAACTGATTTTCTGTTGCCACCGCCAGGCGTCGCGCAAGGATTCGCCAAGCGAACGGCGGGCCGTCCAGCCTAACACTTCATTGGCTTTGCTGACATCGGCATATACCTGTTCCACATCGCCTGGTCGGCGGGGCCCAATCGTATAGTTTAAGTTGACCCCCGTTTCGGCTTCAAAGGTATTGATAATGTTCAGAACGGTTTCGCCACGTCCTGTACCAATGTTAATCACATCGTAGCTGGATACGGCTTCTGATTCACTGAGTTTCCGCAATGCCTGAACGTGTGCTTCGGCCAGATCGACAACATGAATATAGTCGCGAATACAGGTTCCATCGGGGGTGTTGTAGTCATTTCCGTAAACGGTCAGGCTCTGACGAATACCGGCGGCCGTTTGCGTAATGAATGGAACCAGATTGGCCGGAACGCCCAGGGGCAGTTCACCAATCTCAGCCGACGGGTGCGCCCCGATTGGGTTAAAATAGCGGAGCGCCAGGGCCTTAATGGGCACGTTTGCCTGTATGGTATCCCGAATAATATCTTCGCTGATGGCTTTGGTATTGCCGTAGGGCGACTGCGCGGGCAACCTTGGCGTATTTTCGGTGACGGGTAGCTGCTCGGGCTGGCCATATACGGTGCAGGACGACGAAAAAACCAGATTGCTAACGCCATATTTCGGCATCAGTTCCAGCAACAGCATCAGCGAATCGAGGTTGTTGCGATAGTATTTCAGCGGTTTCGCCACCGACTCGCCAACGGCTTTGTAAGCGGCAAAATGAATGACGCCCGAAACCGACTCGTTCTGGAAAATTTCTTCCAGAACAGCCGCATCATTACAGTTGGCCGTATAACATCTTACGTCGTGGCCCAAAATAGTCCGAAGGCCATCGAGAACCGACTGTTGCGAGTTCGAAAAATCGTCGACGATCACCGGTTCGAAACCAGCTTCAACCAGGGAAACAACCGTATGAGAGCCAATGAACCCTGCTCCACCAGTTACCAGAATCTTTGGGGAATTGCGTGTAGGAGTCAAACCGTTTTTTATAAAATTTTTGTTGTTATTTTGGGATAATGGCTCGTAAAACCTGACAAAAGTAGTATATTCAGGAGGTTTCCGAAAGCAGTATTTATTCTAGGGACGAACTAAAACTCGACAAAAAAGCATGAGCGACAATGAATTAAAAGCGCTGATCTCGTTGCTGGACGATGAGGACATGGAAGTGGTTGAGCATGTCGAACAGCAGATCCGGCGAATAGGCGGCCAAATGATTCCGCTTTTGGAGACGGAATGGGAAGGTAGCTTTAATCCCGCTCTACAGAAACGAATTGAAGAAATCATTCATGATTTACAGTACGAATCGGTGCTGGAACGCATGCGTGACTGGAAAAACGGGGGTGCCATGAATTTGCTCGAAGGGCTCTGGATTGTGGCCACCTACCAATATCCAGACCTCTCGCTCGACAAACTCAAACAGGATATTGAACAGCTCTATTACGACGTCTGGATCGACATTAAGCCTGATATGCACCCCGATGAGCAGATTAGAGCGATGAATAATGCGTTTTTTACCAAACTAAAATTCGCTCCCAACACCAAGCATTTTCATTCGCCTTCCAACTCGATGATCAATCAGGTGCTGGAAACACGCCGGGGTAACCCCATTACGTTGTGTGTGTTGTATATGCTGATTGCGCAGCGATTAAACCTGCCCGTTTATGGCGTTAATCTGCCCAATTTGTTTGTACTGACCTATAAAAATGATAGTGGTGTTCAGTTCTACATCAATGTGTTTAACCGGGGGCTGGTGTTCACTAAAAAAGACATCGATCAATACATCGACCAGTTAAATCTGAAACGGCTCGATACATTCTATCAACCCTGTACCAATGTCGATATCGTTCGTCGGGTGCTTCGCAATCTGACGCTGGCTTTCGAAAAAAACGGCGATAGCGACCGGGTTCGGGAAGTTGAACGAATTCTGGATATGGTAAAAGACGATGGCGACGGCTTGCCGCTCTCAGACTATACACAACGGTAGCTGGATGGTGGATGGCAGACATTGGACGCTACCCGGATTTAGTGGCTAATGGCTAGCTAATAGGCAGCTAATAGGCTACTGCCAGCAAACCGGGGCCCGCCTGAAAGCAACAGATGGTCAGCTCGGCTTCATGATCGGGTAAACGAACATACCCGATCAGTTTTTCGGCTCCATCGGCAAACGGCTCCACATGCAAATGATCCCGAAAACTAAGCTGGCGTTTTCCGTATAATTTATACAAAGCCTCTTTGGCGCACCAGTAAACGGCTAAACGGCTGGGCTCGCCCGCAGCATGGGCAATTTCGGCTTCCGACAATACACGCGGAACAACGCGCCGAAACTGGTCGCGAATGGGCTCAATGTCGATACCAACGGGGCGCGTACGGTGCAAAACGGCTGCCGCCCATCCGCTCGTATGCGATAACGAAATGTGCCAGGGCGCACCAATAAGATGTGGTTTGCCAAACTCATCTTTATAAAGCCCCCTATATACCAGCCCCTGTTCTTCAACTAATTGCCGAATAGCCCCCCGGCAGGCAAGCCATTCGACCCGCTGCATAGGATGGCTAATACCGGCCAGATCTTCCTGCTCGGGAACTGTTAGCATAAGGCTGGCCCTGAGTGTTGCCTCATCGTTGGCAATGGGCCAGAGCACTGCTACGCACTCTGTGGATATGGTAATGGGTACTGTCACGAATCAAAAGTCGGAAGTCGTTCGAGAAAAAGAAAGGATTAGCGACCTTTGGTGACCTACTTTTTGTTTACTACCCGTGAATATTGAAAAATTAGATACGTTTGGAGGTCACCGCGACTGCGTGTATACACTGGAGCGGGGGCCCGGGTCGGGCCAGTTCTTTTCGGCTGGTGCCGATGGGTTAATTGTTCGCTGGCATCTCGACCGACCAGATCTTGGCGAACTGGTAGCCCACATTCCGTCGTCGGTCTATGCAATGGCACTGCACCCAACAACGGGGCTTTTATGGGTTGGTCAGAACTATGAAGGCTTACACCTCATCGATCCGGCGGAAAAGCGCGAGATAAAGTCCCTGAAACTAACCTCGGCAGCCATTTTCGATATTAAATTTCACATCAATGACGCTCTTGTAGCACTTTCCGACGGTGTTGTGGTGATAGTAGATACAGAACAACTGGCCATAAAAAAACACCTGAAAGCCTCCGACCAGTCGGCTCGGTGTATAGCCATAAATCCGGTAGAGCGGGAGTTTGCTGTTGGCTATAGTGATACTAGCATTCGTATTTTCGACCTTATGAGCTACGAACTTAAAAGGATGATTCCGGCCCATCAGAATTCAGTATTTACGGCCGTTTATTCGCCTGATTTTCGAATGCTGCTGACGGCCGGGCGCGATGCTCACCTAAAAATATGGGATGTGGAGCAGGGTTATAAGCCCGTTCAGGATATTGTTGCGCATCTGTTTGCCATTAATCATGTTGTTTACAATCCGGCTGGTACGTTGTTTGCTACAGCTAGTATGGACAAATCCATTAAACTTTGGGATGCCGAAACGTTTCGGTTACTGAAAGTGGTAGATCGGGCCCGTCATGCTGGTCATGGCACCTCGGTTAATAAATTACTGTGGACTGCTTATCAGAACCGGCTTCTTTCGGCCAGCGACGACCGCACAATTTCGGTCTGGAAAGTAGCCTAATACGCAGTTTTTTGACCAAAAAAGCGGATTTCTCTTGCTATTTATTGTTAAATACGTATAATGGACGTTACTTCACCTTTAGTAGGTATGTACAAAATTACCTTAACCCAAGCGCACCGATGAAAATTACGCCCATCGAGATCCGGCAGCACACATTTGAACGGGGGCTGCGTGGTTACAAACCCGAAGATGTTGATGCATTTCTCGTATCCCTCTCTCAGGAATGGGAGCGCGTGACAAACGAATATAAAATGCTGAAAATGCAGCTTGAACTGGCCGAAAAAGAATTGGGCAAGCTCAAGGAGGTAGAAATGACCTTGTTTCGGACGTTGAAAACAGCAGAAGATACGAGCGCTCAAATTACCGATCAGGCCAATAAAGCCGCTGAACAGTATTTGGTCGATGCCCGCCAGAAAGCCGACGACATGCTGGCCGAAGCCCGCAAAAAATCAGCATTGATGGTTCAGGATGCTGAAAATCAGGCCCGCTTCCTGAAAGATAATATTCTGAATGATCTGAAAACGCTGGAGCATGACTTTAAGGCGCTCGAAAGCTACAAAGAAAACCTGGCTACTCAGATCCGGACGCTGGCAGGCAATGCAATCGATAGCGTAGAACGCTTCGAAAAGAAATTTTCCCGACAAAATCTGATGGGAAAAATCGACGAAGTGTCTACTCAGATCCAGCAGGATTTAAAACAGGCCGATGAACAAAAGGCTGCTGAAGGCGAAAAAACGGCCGAAAACACAACTGATCCCGTTTCCGAACTGCCTCCGCTCTCCGAACGGGAAACCTCGGTTCCGGAAGCCATCCCTGTCGATGAACCGGTTATCGACAAACTGGACGAAGCGATTGAACATGAATCGGTGTCAGTTAACGAAACAGCTATTGAGACAACCGGTTCAGAATCTGTTCTGGCCGAGGTGAACACCGACGAGCCCAATGCTGTTTCGACAGAAACCGTAGAAGAAGCACAGCCCAAGAAAGGCGGTTCGTTTTTCGATCAGATTTAAGTAATGCGGGCCAATCCCCCGCTGATTATGGGAACAATTGCGTTAGAAGGACTTGAATTCTTTTCCTATCATGGGTTTTATGATGAGGAACAGAAAATTGGCAATAAATATTCGGTCGATATTGTTGTAACGGCTGATTTTTCGGAAGCCGCCCGGCGCGACCGGCTAAGTGCAACCGTCAACTACGAAGATTTGTACCGGATAACAGCAACTGTCATGAAACAACCTGCCCGGTTGCTGGAACACATTGCTCATCGAATCATTGAAGAAATTCGGCTCCAGTACCCAGACTTGCTATCGGTTGAAGTCAGCGTATCCAAATTTAATCCGCCCATAGGCGGTGTGTGTCACCGGGCAAAAATTACCCTGAAAGAATAAAACCCGAACGGGTACGAAAAGGCATAAGTGGTATTTATGCTTCTTTTCATACCCGTTCGGGTTTAGGCAACTTTTTTATTTCTATACTGCCTGCTGCAAACCAGCAAACGAAATGGCCATGTGCGACGCATCGTATACGCATTCGCCATTCCGAATCAGTAACACCTGGGGCGATTCGTGCTCTATCCCAAACTCATGCTCAATTTTATTGGAAATTGGCCGATTTGCCAGCAAATCTAAATAATAAGGTTTCACGCCAAGTTGGTCGCTCCAGTTGCGTTCCATCCGGCTAAGAGCCATTGCGCTGATTGAGCAGGTGGTGCTATGTTTAAAAATGAGCACCGGTTGCTGCGCCGACTCTTCTTTAATGACGTCGAGCTGAGCGTCGCTAGTTAATTTGTTCCAGTCCATTGTATCAACACGCATTCTGTTGACGTAAAAGTACTTCTAATCCAGAAAAGTTCGTTATTCAGACTGTCGAATCGTCAATTTTTCGGCCATTTCGGAGGATATAGCCTCCGAATAAGGGCCATAAGCGTCGACGAGTGTACCGCGCTGCCCGTCTTTCGATTCAACTGCATACAATACAGATTCGTCGCTTGGGTTCGTTTCTCCTTCAAACCGATAGACGTCGACGATATTAAAATCTTCGGGATGCAATTCCAGATCCCCTTCGCGGCACTTCAGCCGATCGTGGGCCAGATTATAGTCGAGTGTAAATCCCTGCTTGCGGAGGCCGTCCAGTGCTTCGGAGAGTGTGTCGTATGATTGCATAGTGTTTGAATGGTTTTAGAGCAAGTGTTTAGCTTTGCAAGATATAACCAACCACGTAATCGCTTGTTTTCGGGATTTTATAATGCTGGCATCGTTGCTTACCAGATTTTACTGCGGCTGGTAGCTCCCTTTAATACCAAAGCCCGGCAATGGGTTGCTGGCCGGCAGCATTGGGCAACTGCCTTACGCAACAAACTAACTGACAATGAGCAACCTGTTGTCTGGTTTCATGCGGCTTCGCTGGGCGAATTTGAGCAGGGTCGGCCGGTGATCGAAGCCTTCAGGGAGGCCTATCCTACACACAAAATTTTGCTTACTTTTTTTTCGCCATCGGGCTACGAAGTCCGTAAAAATTATGAAGGAGCTGATTATGTTGTTTATCTGCCCGCCGACACCCCCGCCAACGCTCAGGAGTTTGTAGCACTTGTTCAGCCGCAAATGGCCTTTTTTATTAAGTACGAATTCTGGTATAACTACCTGCGTGCGCTAAAAGCAGCCAACGTGCCAATTGTTTCGTTCTCTGCCATTTTCAGACCCGATCAGCTTTTTTTTAAACCCTATGGCGGGTTTTATAAAAACATGCTGACGTATTTCGATCATATTCTGGTCCAGAATGCGGAGTCGGTTCAGTTGCTGAACCACATTGGGTTAACGAACGTAACACTGGCGGGCGACACGCGTTTCGATCGGGTAGCCCAGGTAGCCTCGGCCCGGAAAGCGATTCCGACAGCGTGGCTTTTTAAGGCTCAACAACCCGTTCTGGTTGTGGGCAGTGCGTGGCCCGAGGATATGAGCGTACTGATTCCATTTATCAATCAGTTTACCCAAAACCTGAAAGTGATTATTGCTCCGCACGAAATTCAGGATGCAGCGATTGAGAAATGGCGTGCCGAACTGGCAAAAAAAACGATACGGTTCTCCGAAACGCAGGTACCATCGTTTGATCAGTCACAACTTCGCTCGGCCGATTGTTTGTTTATCGACAACGTTGGGATGCTTTCCTCTCTTTATCAATATGGCGAATTTGCCTATATCGGCGGTGCATTCAAGCAGGGGCTTCATAATATCCTCGAAGCAGCTACCTTTGGGATGCCTTTATTTTTTGGGCCCGACTATCAGAAATTTCAGGAAGCGACCGATCTGGTCAATGAAGGAGCTGCGTTTCCAATAGGCAGCGTAGCCGATCTGAACGAGGCTTTTTCGAAACAATATGCCAATCGGTCAGAAGCTGAACAAATTAGCCGTAACTATGTGCAGCGGAACATTGGCGCAACTGCGCAGGTTATGGAGGTTGTAAAGAAATTAATGGGCCAAAGCCCAGCAAAGCAAACCAACAACTAAACGTTGGTTTTGCGGCTGTTCTTTCGCTCTTTCACCGACCGCCCATGCGGTCTTTCCTTCTAGTTACATTGCAAAACGGTTTAATCATGCGTTCTACCGGCTCCTGGTACGACGTTCGGAACGAAGACGGACATATTTATCAGGGGCGGCTAAAGGGCAAGTTCAAGATCAAGGGGCTCAAGGTCACTAATCCCATTGCGGTTGGCGATCGGGTTCTGTTTGAGGTCGAGGATGAAACCGAAAATACGGCTGTTATTAACGACATTGTGCCCCGCGAAAATTATATTATCCGGCAATCGGTGCATAAAACAGCTCATGGGCATATTCTGGCCGCTAATATCGACCTGGCCGTATTGCTGGCAACTCTTACGCTGCCCCGCACATCGCTCGGTTTTATTGATCGCTTTCTGGTATCGGCCGAATCGTTTCGGATTCCGACAGCTATTGTGTTTAACAAAACAGATATTCTGAACGACGAAGGACTGGCCTATCAGCAGGAAATCATGGATATGTACGAAAGCATTGGCTACCCGTGTTTATCGACATCGGCCATTGAGGGCAACGGAGTCGATGCATTTCGCAACCTGCTCGATCATAAGGTAACGCTGCTGTCGGGCCATTCGGGAGTGGGCAAATCGTCGCTCGTAAATGCTATTGCACCCACCCTGAATTTACGCACTAACGAAGTATCGACGTTTGCCAACAAGGGCGTTCATACGACCACGTTTGCTGAAATGTTTGAACTGGCCCCCGATACGTTTCTTATCGATACGCCGGGTATAAAAGAACTGGGGCTGATTGATACAGCGAAAGAAGAAATCAGCCATTATTTCCCCGAAATGCGCGATCGTCTGAACCAGTGCCGGTTTCATAACTGCCTGCACGTAAACGAACCGGGCTGCGCTATTAAAGACGCTGTTTCAGAAGGCGACATTGCCGAAAGCCGCTATCTGAGCTATCTGAGTATGGTAGAAGGTGAAGATAACCGACGGTAGAATTTACAGATTTTCATAACACACCTTCCTCAGTCAGAAGAGCAGCCACATTCAGCGTAACGTCATCGAGTACCGGAACCGTAACGTCCCAGTTGAGTGTAAGCCAGTTGTCGCCTTTGGTGGCTACAAATACTTTCCGCGACTGGGTCGTAATCCAGATGACCCGCTCGGTTCCAAAATCGAGCAGGACTGCGTTTTCGTATAAACGTAGTCCTGCTCCATAGCCGGGAAAGCCTCCAGATCGATTTTAATATCGACCTCAACCACAACCGTTGGCGCAACGTCGAAGCACTTACCTTTAACCGTAACTTTTTCTTTTTCGTAGATAGCAATATCGTTCGACAGCTTGTCGCCTAGCTGAATGTGCAAACCTGGCTCATTTGTAACGACTCAGTACTTTTTACGATTAACGCTGTTGTACAAATAAGCGTGTAATGCTGATACGATAATTGCCTGTAGATCGCTGCATCCGATGATTTCGCCCGGAGTTTTCCGTTTAGCCAATACATCCTTGTAGCCTTTCCGATAAAGCGGACGGCCGTTGAGCGTTTCATAAATCAGATAGGAAGGTATTTGCTGGGCGACGTCAAGCGCCGGAACTGCTGCTTCTGTTGCCATAATTGTACGTGTCTACACAATATTACAAAATTCCAGCAAATTGAATGGTGGTCAATTGTCATTGGTCATTAGTTGAATAATTGCCTGATAACTAACAACATCAATGACTAATGACCAGTAACTAATGACTATTGACAAATGACCAATTCACTTTCCGTCAACTCGTCATGGCGGCCAGTAGATCGGCCTGGGTAATAATGTGAACCTGTTCTTTTTCGTCGCGGACGAGCAATGCTTTGTTATCGCGGTCGATCAGCGACGACAGCGAGTCGATGGTATTGTCGAGCCCCACGAACTTAAAAGGCTTGTCCATGACCTCACGCACAGGTTTGTCTTTCACCGTTGGATCTTCGATTAACTTATTCAGTACTGTTGAGTCGGTCAGGCTACCCACTATATGATCCTCTTCGTCAACCACCGGAAGTTGTGAAATGCTGTGCCGGTTCAGTACCTGAATGGCCTGCCCTACCGATACACCCGACCCAATTGTAGTGAGTTGCGACTGCCGGTTTGAAACGCTTCCGTTCTTGCTGTGAATAATGTCGCGGGCGGTTTTAAAAGCCCGGTCTTCCAGAAAGCCGTGGTCTTTCATCCAGGTATCATTGTAAATCTTAGCCAGATAACGGGTACCATGATCGGGCAGCAAAATTACCAGCACATCGTCGGCCGTAAGATGGTCTTTGGCCCATTCCAGGGCGCCATGCACCGCCGTACCACACGACCAGCCCACAAACAGCCCTTCCTCGCGAGCCAGCCGACGAGCCATTATGGCTGCGTCTTTGTCGGTAACTTTCACGAAGTAATCGATTACGTTAAAATCGACGTTCTGGGGGAGAATGTCTTCGCCAATGCCTTCGGTCAGATACGGATAAATCTCACCTTCGTCGAACTGGCCGGTTTCCTTGTATTTTTTGAATACCGAACCGTAAGTATCCAGCCCAATTGATAAGATGTCGGGATTCTGTTCTTTCAGAAATTTCGATGTACCACAGATAGTGCCGCCCGTACCGACGCCAGCGGCAAAATGGGTGATTTTACCATCGGTATCGCGCCAGATTTCGGGGCCCGTTGTTTCGTAGTGTGCGGCTGTATTGGCGAGGTTATCGTACTGGTTTGGATAGAGCGAATTCGGAATATCGCGGTTCAGTTTCTTCGCAACAGAGTAATAGGAGCGCGGGTCGTCGGGCGTTACGTTTGTAGGGCAAACAACAACCTCGGCCCCTACCGCCCGCAGAATATCGATCTTTTCCTGCGACTGCTTATCGGCCATCGTAAAAATGCACTTATATCCTTTGCCAATGGCAGCCAGCGCCAGCCCCATGCCGGTGTTTCCGCTGGTGCCTTCGATAATGGTGCCGCCGGGTTTTAAAACGCCCCGCGCTTCGGCATCCTCAATCATCCGAATGGCAATGCGATCTTTGACCGAATTACCGGGATTGAAGTATTCAACTTTGGCCAGAATCGTCCCCGGAATTCCTTTCGTGACCTTGTTGAGTTTCACCAGAGGTGTGTTGCCAATGGTATCGATAATTGAGTTGTAGTAGTTCATTGTAGTGCCGTTTTAGGTTTACTGTGGTTTTGCTGCTGTCATACGATTAACTAGCAGATTGCCTGTTCGTTCAGCTTTCTGACATTGATCGTTTACGATTTAGCTTTATTTCCGAACAAACTCAAGTATGTTATGCCCACATATTCCGCTTCGTTTTAGAATCGTGGAGCGTTTGGGAACCGTGGCACGGTTCTAAAACGAAGCGGAATACGACACCGCCTACCCTTACGTTTGATCGGAGAAATTGCGCTATTCAGTGCATGTTTTGAGCAGTTCGTACAAGCACCTATTTATGAAGGCTTTAAGCAGCTATACCTTTGAGCCAGTCTTTTACCAAAAACAACAAATACGAACAAAGTCATGAAAACAATTGCTCAATCACTGCTTGCGGCTCTGCTCCTGAGCACAGCCGCTCTCACTACCGACGCAACGGCCAAACCGGTTAATCCGGTAACAACGTCGTCTTACAAAGCTGCCGTTTATCCGTCGCTCAATGCCTCGAAGCTGCATGTTGTTGTAGAACGCCAACCCGGTCAGGCTATGGCGGTTTATCTGAAAGATTCGCATGGGAATCGGCTGGCTCAGCAACTGGTCAACAAAAAACTGGGCACGTTTCGGTTCCAGTTCGACCTGTCCGATATGCAGGATGGTAACTATACGGTTGAAGTCGTTAGCGGCAACGACGTAGCCTTGTATCCGGTAACGCTAACGACGAAGCCTTCGCAAGCCGTTACACGCACCTTAACGCTGAATTAAGGGTATGAGCAATAGTCATTTGTCATTGGGAGCGCTAATGACAAATGACTACTGACCAATGAGCGCCTTAACCTGATGATGAAAGTGGCGGAAACTTTCCGAGCGCTGTTCAAGCCAGTCGACATCAAAATCAGTCAGTAGCTCTTTTATCTTTTCGATTCTTTTTTCTCCCGATTTAATATCCCCGTAAATAGCTTGCTTCGCATCATTACGCAGCAATGGCTCCAGCAGAGAGCGTTTACCTGGCTCTTCGTGCTTACGCTTGATGTACCAAAACCAATGTTCGATGCATTGCACGGGTAACATTAAAACCACCGGGTGGTGATTTTGACAGATGCTGGCAAATTGTTCGCGACGGTCAAGAATCGTCGGATGATGCGCGGTATCAATATCCCGTCCAACAAAAAGTACATCTAATCCAAACTTTGCTTTTTGCAAAAGAGCCTCTGGAAGACGCGCGTCTACCTGATCACGGTTCTGAACTTTTACCCGCCAGCGAAACTCTTCATTTTCAAGAAAAGTACTGGGCTGTATCTGCTCAAGATAATAGGCTAAAAAGGTACGCTGGGCTATGTCTTCACCGAAAAACCCATACGTGATAAGCTGGCTCATTTTGGTACGCCCCCCAGAAAACCAATGGTCCACGAATCACCTAACGCATCCGTATAATGCGGAGGCTCAACACCTAATTCTTTACTTTTTTCCGTATCCGGCTCAATAACATCATGTTGCAGGTTCTTAACATGCGTAGCCCCTTCTTCATCTTTGTCAAAAATGAACACACTTTCTGGCATTTCTGAAAACATATCCAGCACCACCGGACTATGGGTAGTCATAATTACCTGAATGTCTTTTTCTTCCACTAAACGCAGAATGAACTGAACAACCTCATGTATCCGTCGCGGGTGAATGCCTTTCTCTGGCTCTTCGAGCAGCAGTAATTTAGGCGGATTCGGTTGATTGATGATGCAGAGAAGAGCAATAAAGTAGAGTGTACCTTCAGAAAGTTCGTCGGCCCAATAAATTGTTTTTTGCCGACCATCCGTTAGGCCAATCCGCTTGTATGTGGCAGGCCCAGATATTTTTATAAGGTCCTCTGTTGGTTTTACACTTTGAAAATTTATTTCAGTAAATTCTGGAACACACTTTGCCAAATCAGCTTTAATTTGAGCAAACGTCTCGGGATGTTCGTCACGGATATAATCGAAAAAGGCTATCAGGTTCGACGCATCAGCATTAATAACCTGGGCACCCATTCCAACCGGACCCGGCTTGTTAAACGTATTAGGATTAGGATTATATATAATTATTTCACCTAGTGATTGCCTAATAAATTTGACAACGTCCTGCTTAAGATTATAGTTATGCCTTGGAGTTAGTCTTACAGTTGATTTATTTGAAGACCAATTGATTTCTACTTCCCTTTCTATATCGTCTTCTACTAAAGCTAATTTTAGAGTAATTGTAGCATTCTGATTTCTCTTAAAAACTAATTCCGTATGATTTCCTAGAAGATCATAGCCCATAAAAGCCACACCAGACTCTTCATCCTCTACTTCAAAAAAATTATGATTATAATATGAAAACTCCAGTGCCTTCAGAAAATTGGTTTTACCGGAGTTGTTCGGGCCGATTAACAAATTTACTTTCTGAAGATCGAGCGTTACGTCTTTCAGGCTTTTGAAATTCTGGATCGATACGCGCTTGAGCATGGCAATAGCAGTTAGGGCGTCGTGTGGTCCGGCGCTTTGGCAAGTTAGCAATTTGTAGCAATCTGGGCTATTTCCCCATCTGAACGGCGCGCATCAACACCGTGTTGTCGGGATCGATAACGACCTGTGCGGGTTTGGAGGCTAGTGGCACCGTAAAGGTCTGGTTAAGCTCCGTCATGGTCAGGCGGGCGGTGCGGGAGACTTCGCGGCCACGCGCATCGCGAATGCTGAACGTAAGCGGAATGGAGAAAAACGTGTCGTTGCGCTGTGCCTGCCGGACATCGATGACCAATGCTTTTTTAGTTGCGTCGTAGCTAGTGCCCCAAACCACTTCGGGATAGCCGGGCTGATAGAGCCATTGCTGAAAAAACGTACCCAGCTTTTTGCCCGATACATTTTCCATAACGGCCTGCAAATCGCTGGTTTGCGCATTGGCATTACGGAACTTCTGGTAATAGGCCCGAATGCCTTTCCAGAACACATCGTCGCCCAGTTCGTGCCGGAGCATGTGCAGTACCCAGCCCCCTTTCTGATAGGAGTTTGGATTCAGCAGATCCATCAGATTCATAGCCGTTGAGTCGACAATGGTTCCTTTCGGTTTCAGAGCCGTATAGCGTAGAATTTGGCCTTTGTTCTGGTTCAGCACAGCATTCAGCGTATCTTTCCCATAGGCGTGTTCGAGATAAAGAGCCGAAAAATAGGTAGCAAACCCTTCGCTTAGCCAAAGCTGCGACCAATCAGCCTCGGTTGCCGAATTGCCGAACCACTGGTGCGCAATTTCGTGGGCCAGCAGTGCTTCAACATCCGAATCTTTATGCCCCACAATTACTTTTTCGTTGTAGAAAATGCAACTGGCGTTTTCCATTCCGCCGAAAATGGTAGTCGACTCCACATTAGCCAGTTTTTCGTAGGAATACGGCCCGATCTTATCGATAAAATACTGGAGAATTTCTTTGGCAGGTCGGTAATCGACAAACCCTTTCTGGCTATCGTTTGGGTATAGCCAGCTCTGTACTGGCACACCATTGACAGAGCCGACCTCTTGCACCGCAAATTTTGCGGCACCAATCACCATCACTTTAGTTGGAATGGGAGCACTCTCCTGCCAGCGGGTCAGTTTACGACCATTAGCCAGGTTGGTTTCCCCCATAAATTTACCATTGGCAATGACCCGGTAGCTGGCAGGCGCATTAACGGCAAACGAGCAGGTTGCTTTGTCGGACGGATGATCGACCACGGGCAGGTAGTTGCGTGCGTTGTTGGGCCAGTTGTCGCCGAAAAAAGTACGTTCGCCAAATTTGTTATGGCTAATGATTAAGCCTCGGGCGGGCGTTCCATCGTAGCGAATCGTTAATTCAGTCGGCTGACCGGGTTGAGCGGTTGGAAGGTTGATAAAAACCCGATCGTTGCGCTGACTGAATGGAGCGGTTTTACCATCGGCCAGATGCACTTCCCGCACGGTCATACCGCTGGAATCGGCTTTGCCGCTAATCAGATCGAACCAAACCGTTTGCCGATCGTCGGCACGGGTAAACCGAATGGTTGTTTCTCCTTTTATCTGATTGGTTGAGTCGCTCAACGTAAGCGAAAAGGCATAGTTCTGCACATCAACGCCGGGCTGCATATAGCGGGCGGCATAGCTTGCCAACTGCGCATACGATCCGGTTGTGAGGCAAAGGAAAAGAAAACAGATTTTAAAACGCAAGAGAGTCATTGATCAGTAGATATACACACATTATTGTCCACAGAGGGCACAAAGTATTAGATACCCAATATGCACCTTGTGCCCTCTGTGTCTCTGTGGACAATAATAAAGCTTAACTAAAATTTTATTGTCTAAAAACGAACTACCGGGCTTAATCTTCGGCTAGTGTCTGGGAAATATTCATGCGATAGACACCCAGAGCAGGCAGAGCCGCAGCCAGCACGCCAACCAGCACCGCAATACCGAGCAAAATCCACTCTTCGGGCAGAATGCTAAAGGCAGCCAGATTGTAGTGATACTCCGACGACACACTGGTTGAAAACAGCCACAAACCAACGCGGCTCAGTAAAATACCCAGCACAAAGCCAAGCAACGCCAACACCAACCCTTCCAGCACCAGCATACCAAACAGTTGTGCCCGCGTAGCGCCCATCGACAGCATCAGGGCCATTTCATACCGGCGTTCTTTTAACGAATTATAGAGCGATACAAACACACTGACTCCCGAGATGAGCATGATCACAATAGCCAGCCCGCGCAACGTTTCAACACCGACCCCAAGCAGTGAGAACAACCGGTTGATTTCGATGTTGGGCAGTGCTGCCTGTAGTTTTGAATTGGTATTGATTCCACGGGCAATCATCATTCCGAGTGGATTGCGGAACTGAATCAGCATACTGGTGATTTCACGTGGTTCCTCCTCGTGCGCTTCGCCTTCTTCATGATGTTCTTCACCATGCGCTTCGTGGTGCTCGTGAATCGCCCAGACACTTGAAAGCGGAGTTAGAATGAGTTGATCGGCTACTGTATTGCTGGGATTCAGAATGCCGACCACCTTATATTTAGAGTCGGCATGTTCTTCGCCTTCGGCATCGAGCCCGTGCGACCCGGCAAACGTATCGCCTATTTTCAGCCCCGCCACTTCGGCCACCCGTGGACCAATTACCGTTTCCAGATCGCCCTGAAACATACGGCCCTGGCCAACGGTGGCGCCAAAATGATCGAGGTATTTTTTGTTGGTACCTACAATGCGAAATGACCGATAATTGTCGCCCATAGACAGCGGGATCGCCGTTTTGATCATTGGATTTCGCGATAGCTTCTCGGCTTCTTCGAGCGGAATATTACCCGTTGGCGAATCGATCTGATAGATACTCGACAGAATCAGTTGCAGCGGACTACCTTTTGCGCCCAACACCATGTCTATGCCTTTAATATTTTTCCGAAACTGGTCGTCCAGTTGCTTATTCAGCAGCAGCAGCAGCGAAATAATGGTGATGCCGAAGGTCATTAGCAGCCCACTCAGGAAACTGCTCAGAGGTTTGTCTTTCAGGTTGCTCCAACTAATTCGGAAGAGATTCATGGTGGCTGATGAACGCAGTTTGGTCAGAAAAAAGGCAAATTACAGGCTTATTACAAATCCAGCTTAAAATGATGACTCACTATGTTAAATCGTTTATTGAGATACAGACGGTGCGCATCATAACGAGCCGGATTTTGGCCCGAATCAAGCGAGACACACTGACAACCGTTCTGGCGAGCCTGCTCAATAACAAAATCAAGCAGCTTACTGGCATAGCCTTTCCCACGCGCTTCGGGAAGCGTCGACAGGTCGTCGATATAAATGGTTTTTCCGCTATAGAGCACATTCATAAACCGATAGCCAACTACGGCAGGCGACGGTTTCGGGGCATCGCCTTCGTCGACAAAAGCCAGCACGAAACGATCTTCATTTTGCTGAATACGAATTTGTTCGAGAGCCTGCTCTTCGGTCAGGTGCGAACGCAGCGCCAGCATGGCAGGCAAACAACGCCGGATATCGGCATCAGAATGGGCAATTGATATAGTCATAGGTTTGCACGAATATCGGCCAGTAATACGTCGCCACCCTGCGCCAGAATACGCTCGGCCAGTGCATGGCCCAGCATCGGCGCTTCTTCGGGAGTGCCGGTAAATGTTTCCCGCAGGAGCTGGCTTCCGTCCAGGCTAACCAGCCCACCAGTCAGGCTAATGGTTTGCTCATCGGTCCAGCGGGCTAGTGCAAACGACGGAATGCTACAGCCGCCTTCCAGCCGGGCCAGAAACGCCCGCTCGGCCCGCAAACAGGATTCGGTTAATGCATGATTGGTAAACCGCCGTACCACATTGACTTTCTCAATTGCCAGTGTACCGGCAATTTCAATGGCAATGCTTCCCTGACCAACGGCTGGTGTAAAATCAGACACGGGCAACTGTTCAACAATAAGATCGTCGTAGCCCATTCGATGAACGCCCGCAAAAGCCAGCAACAGCGCATCGCACTGACCTTCGTCGAGCTTGCGCAGGCGCGTTTGCAGGTTTCCCCGCATATCGACGGTAGTTATGTGCGGGCAGAAATGCTTCAGCATCGCCACCCGGCGCGTTGATGAAGTACCAATCGTAAACTCGCGTCCGCCGGTCAACGACAGGGTTTTATCCCGGCTAACCAGTACGTCGTTCGTGAGTTCGCGTTCGGTAAACGCAACGATCGATAACCCTTCGGGCAGATTGGAGGGTAGATCTTTGGCACTATGAACCGCTATATCAATCGTGCCCGCCCGAAGCTGGTCCTCCAGTTCCTGCGTAAAAACCCCTTTACTACCAATTTTCGACAGCGACCGGTCCAGCACCTGATCACCTTTGGTTTCAATAAAAACCAGTTCGGACGAAACACCTCCGCTCTCTAATAAAGTTTGTATGTGCTCAGCCTGCCATACGGCCAAACGGCTGCTGCGTGTGCCAATTCTGATGTGCATGAGTTCAAGGTAATGGGTTACGGTTTAGGGTTTATAGTTTATGGTTGCTTGGCAGGAAGGGATACTAATTGGCAACGCAACCATAAACTATAAACCCTAAACCGTAAACCTCTATGCAAAGGTAGGGCTTAGACGCCACCAAAACAGGTTATGAGGTAGTTAAATCGTTTTAAGGCTTTTGTGGAAGCAAAACCACACAAAACCACAACCACTACGACCATAATTCCCCACTTTGCGGAATTGGACGTTATGGCATAAAAAAAAGCTCACCAATTCTCAATACGTCAAAAAGGCACTCTCCAGCCCAGAATCGCACTAAATCCCTGACAGGGTGACGCAAAAACGGAGCATTAAACCATTAGGCACGTCGTTTGTCTATAAATCAGTACTTGGACAGTAAATAGCAACTCCTATGAAAGCGATAGAAAATGTTTTTCAGGGAACGGGCGGTCAAGTGGATTTGCTCAATACCCTCTACGGTGGTTCGAGCCAAACGACAATGAACGTTGAACGTGAGGACGAACGACTCATCATTAAATTATCGGCACCGGGTGTTAGTGCAAATGCATTCAATGTGCTGATAGAAGGCAGCAAACTGGTTTTGTACACGCTTCTGGTCAGTACATCGGCCCGGAAAGATGAAGAAGGCAACAGCCAACGATTAGCCGTTCCTATGTTCCTTCGCGTTCTGGACATTCCATCGTTTGTTGATGTCGATCATATTGAAGCCGTTCACGAACATGGTCAGGTAATGGTAATGCTTCCCTTCAAAGACGAAGAGCAGTTACACCGCCGGATCGATATTAAAGATTTATTCTGACACTGTTTTCCTGTCCGGGATCATAAGGGTCCTGTAGCCTATAGATGAGAATGCGGTCGCTTCTACGGAAGCGGCCTTTTTTTATGCCTTATCGTCAGCAGCCTCTTACCCGAAGAATCTGCAACCTGCTGAAAATCAATGAAGAATATTTAATTAGAATTATTTCAAGAACTTACTCAATGCACCCATAGCCAACGTGCTGATTGCGTTTGGTTTATCATTTTCGGCAATTTATCTGGTTGTATTCAGGGTTCAAACTAGCTTGCAGAAGTGCCTCAAACGCCTAATTTTGTTGGAATCTATAGTTCACCGATTTCTTCACCAGCCAGTTTTCTCCAACTGGTCAAACCACATAAACCGCTAGTTTCGTCATGGCTCATAACGATGCAATCGAACCGATTTTAGAGGAAGACAAAGGCCGCTTCGTGCTGTTCCCAATTAAGCATTGGGACATTTGGGAGTACTACAAAACACATGAAGCGTCGTTCTGGACAGCCGAAGAAATCGACCTCGGTCAGGACATGAAAGACTGGAACAACCTGAACGACAATGAGCGTCATTTCATTTCGCACGTTCTGGCCTTTTTTGCTGCTTCCGACGGGATTGTCAACGAAAATCTGGCTGTCAATTTCCTGTCAGAAGTGCAGTATGCCGAAGCCAAATGCTTTTATGGTTTTCAGGTAATGATGGAAAATATCCATTCCGAAACCTATTCGCTCCTGATCGATACCTACATTAAAGATGCAGCCGAGAAAGATCGGCTTCTCAATGCCATCGATACAATTCCCTGTGTGCAGAAAAAAGCCGAATGGGCTCTCCGCTGGATCGAAAATGGATCGTTTGCCGAACGCCTGATTGCCTTTGCTGCCGTTGAAGGAATTTTCTTCTCGGGCTCGTTCTGCTCTATCTTCTGGCTCAAAAAGCGCGGTCTGATGCCGGGGCTTACCTTCTCCAACGAACTGATTTCACGCGATGAGGGACTACACCGCGATTTTGCCTGCATGCTGTATACCGATCACATCAAGAACAAAATGCCCGAATCGCAGGTTTACGACATTATCCGTAATGCGGTAGAAATTGAGCAGGAGTTTGTGGCCGATGCATTACCGGTATCGTTGATTGGCATGAATGCCGACCTGATGAAACAATACATCGCCTTTGTGGCCGATCACCTGCTGGTGACGCTGGGATTACAAAAACTCTACAACGTGACCAATCCATTCGATTTCATGGATATGATTTCATTGCAGGGCAAAACAAATTTCTTCGAAAAACGGGTTGGGGAGTATCAGCGTGGCGAGGTAATGGCCAAATTCAGAGCAGCAAAAGCGTCTGCCAACCAGTTGCCAGACGCCGACAATCCGGCTCCTATTCTTACCGTCGAAGAAACAAAAAGTATTACGTTCGACGCCGATTTTTAATCGACACGCCGGTTTATATTAAACAGCCCTGCGCCAATCTCATACCGGGATTGGCGCAGGGCTGTTTAGTTCTATTCGCCCACAACGCAATTGCGGATAGACACCGCTTCGATGACGCTATTTACGTCCGTATCCTGCGGGTCGAAGACGCCAACCTCACTCATTTTGGTCATACACTTGCAGAGGAGTGCTCAGCGAATTGCCCGCTCATAGAGACTCCAATAATCAGCGGCCACGTTTTCCCAGCGAAACCGCCGACTCTGCTGACGTAGTCGTTCGGACATTGCCGGATCGTCTCGAAACGTCTGCATCCCCTTCCGAAATGTTTCGACAATAGTCGATGCATCAAACGATGGGAAATAAAATGCTTCGGAGCCGCCTACTTCGGGCAAACTCGTAAGAGCAGACGTAAACACGGGCTTCCCGAAAGCCATTGCTTCAACAACCGGTAAACCAAAACCTTCCAGCAACGACGGGAATAAAAAAGCATCGCAATGCTCATAAAGCCACCACTTCGTTTGTTCATCAATTGGGCCTGGCATTAGCACCCGATCCAGAACACCCATCTGCTCGGCCTGCTGCCGAATCTGCTGACTATAGGCTGGCTTATCGGGCCCAGCCAGCACTAACCGATAGTCGGGAAAGGCATCGAGAAGGGGTAACAGCGTATGAACATTTTTGTAAGGTTGAAGCATTCCTATAAAAAACAGGAATGGGCCATCGGGTCGAACTGCAGGTGGGTTTACCGGATGCATGGCAGGAATATCGACTCCGCAATAGATAGCTTCAAGACAGGTGGAGGCTGGAACAACCAATTTTTGGCGTACATCCTCGGCTACATACTTCGAAATAGTTGTAATAACATACGCCTGGTCGATACACTGTTGATAGTATTTTTTCTGTCGGCTTTTCCGCTTTTCAGAATATTCGGGTAGTGCTAAATAATTAAGATCCAGAATGGTATAAATCAGCCGGGTCGATCGGGGTGGTAAAAATTTAGATCCCTGGTGCAAACAATGCCAGACATCAAATTTTCGGGGTTGCCAGATACGGTGCCATTTTTTAGCAACAATGTATTCGACCGATGGGCCAAATGCGCCCACCTGTTCGGGCGGAACCAGAAAGGTTAACTCCCAGCCAGGAGGCCGCTGCCGAACCAACTCACGACCCAGATGCAGACACACCTGCCCCAATCCGCTTGATAGGTTAGACATTCGTTCAGTTTCCAGAAAAAGTCGGGGCATTGTGGTTTTTGAGGTAGAAGGTTCCGGAGCAAAAATCAGATAAATAACTCAACTTTTAGTATCCTCCTTATTCTTCGGCTCCCAGCACCTGCCAGATCAGATCCGCTTCGTAACCTTTACTGATGGCATACCGAACCAGTTTCTGCTTAACGATCAGCGGATTATCGTCGCGAAGACTCCGGCGTTTTTTATCCAGCAAATCGACCAGCGTTTCGCGGTAATCGTCGGGTTCGATTTCTTTCATAGCCTGGTCGAGGTTATAACCGGATATCCCCCGCTGCTGAAGATGCTGCTTGATCTTGCGCTTTCCCCAACCTTTAACCCGAAACTTGCCTCCCGCAAACGATTTGGCGAAGCGTTCTTCGTTCAGATAATTCTGCTGGATTAGCTCGGCAATAACTTCTTCGGCATCGTCGCCCAGAACACCCCATTCTTTCAGGCGCTCTCTGACTTCCTGCTGCGTTCGCTCCTGATAGGCACAAAACATAGCCGCTTTACGAAGGGCATCTTTCAAATAATCGGTCATGGTATGAGTATAACAAAAAACGGCGTAAAAGCAGCGAAATCCGCCTGTTCTTTTGCTCGTTTATGCCCAAAAACCGCAATGGCACGGGCAATAAATTTTTATTTTCCCCGGCTTTAATCAGCCTAAAGCTACTGGTTTCTTAACATTCCCTATATTTTTTAACCAAACACACCCTTCTGGCAAACATTTCGCTATATTAGATTCGTTTAGGGGTATATACCAATGTGTTAAGAAGGGACGAACGAATGGAGTCAGAAGAGCGCTTCAATACGGATCAGACGGGGCCTAAAGGTGCTCGTCCAACGATTCAGAATAGTAAAGCAACGGTCCGGCTACCCATGTTACTGGGAATTACACTAGCTGGTGGCGTGCTAATTGGTGCTACGTTTTTTGGGGGAGCAAAGAGCCTGAACACAATTGGGCGAGGATACACCAAATACCGCGAAATCTTACAGTTGATCGAAAATAACTACGTCGATACTGTCAATACCGACGAACTGGTTGATTATTCGATCGAAAAAATGCTCGAAAAGTTAGATCCACATACGGTATACATGAATCCACAGGATGCCATTGCCGCCCGGTCGCAGTTGGAAGGAGGATTCGATGGCATTGGCGTTGAATTCAATATCTATAAGGATACGGTGTATGTAGTAACTCCACTGGCGGGTGGCCCGTCCGAAACGGCTGGTATTCAGAGTGGCGACAAGATCATAAAAGTCGACAATACACCACTGGCGGGTAAAAAAATTGAAAACAGTGCTGTCTTTAAAGCCCTGCGTGGTAAGCGAGGCACCGAAGTTCGGCTAACAATTCTACGAAAGGGTGAAAAAGATCCTAAAATTTTTGCAATCACCCGCGACCGGATTCCTACCTACTCCGTCGATGCGGCTTATATGATTGACAACAAAACGGGTTATATCAAAATCAACCGCTTCTCCGAAACAACCTACGACGAGTTTAAAACGGCACTTACGGCACTGAAGGCTCAGGGCATGAGCCAGCTTCTGATGGACCTTCGAAACAATCCGGGTGGGTATATGGACCGGGCAACCAGTATTGCCGACGAGTTTATATCGGGCAACAAACTGCTGGTTTATACCGACGGAAAAGACAACCGGTACGACCGGCAGACGTTTGCCCGCATTGCCGGACAGTTTGAAGAAGGCCCGCTGATTGTGCTGGTCGATGAAGGAAGTGCTTCTGCATCTGAGATTGTAGCGGGTGCCTTGCAGGACCACGACCGTGCTCTGATAGCTGGCCGACGTTCGTTTGGAAAAGGGCTGGTACAAATGCCCGTGACGCTGTCGGATGGGTCTGAACTTCGATTGACTATATCCCGCTACTATACGCCAAGCGGACGTAGCATTCAGAAACCCTACGTACCGGGTCACGAAGGTGACTACGAAAAAGACCTCGAACTTCGCTCGAAACGGGGCGAATATTACATTGCCGACTCGATCAAAAATGATCCGAAGCTGAAATTTAAAACTGATGGTGGGCGAATCGTATATGGCGGTGGCGGCATCACACCCGACTACTTTATCCCCCGTGATTCGACCTGGCAGACGAGCTATCTGGTGCAACTCTACAGCAAAAACATCATCCGTGAGTTTGCGATGGAATACGCCAATGATAACCGCAGCCGACTGGAAAAAATGCCGTTCTCAGATTTTGACCGGACCGTGACCATCAACGACGATCAGATGAATAAACTGGTAAAGGATGCTACTGCCGAAGGAATTAAG
Source organism: Spirosoma sp. SC4-14 (assembly GCF_037201965.1). Taxonomy (NCBI): domain Bacteria; kingdom Pseudomonadati; phylum Bacteroidota; class Cytophagia; order Cytophagales; family Cytophagaceae; genus Spirosoma; species Spirosoma sp. SC4-14. Next base: position 7,208,717 of record NZ_CP147518.1, read on the forward strand.
TTTAACGAAAAAGAATATACTCGTTCGAAAAACTACATCCGGACTCAGATCAAGGCCCTGGTTGCCCGGTCTATTTATCAGAAAAATAACAAAGGCGGGCAGAACAATGAATTCTTCCGTGTGATTAGCGAAGCCGACGATACCTACCAGAAGGCGCTAAAACTCTTCGACAGAGCCAATAAGCTCGAACACGGTATGTTTACCTACAACGCACCGGATAAGAAATAGTGTTCCGTGTAGAGTTTACAGTTTTCAGCGCTCTGCGGCATTGAGGTTCTAACCAGGCGGAGCTACCGCAACCTGTAAACTCTACACGGAACACTACTTTTTACTAAACTGGTAGGCCAGCCCCAGATAGGTTTGCATAATACCATATTTAAAATCCTTTCGAGAGTAGGGTGCCAATTCGAAAGCCGCCCGAAGATTGGGCACAAACGGGACTTTGGCCCGAACCCCAACATGCAGGGAGTATCCTTCCAGCACATCACGGCTATCGAGGCCATTCAGAAAGTTAACCCGGATACCCAAACCCGTATAGTAATTAACCTGTTCGCGCCGGGATACGTTGATCATAGGGCACAGTGTTGTACTTAACGACTCAAATGCCGTATTGGTCTGAAATCGGGCATCGACCCAGAAAGCACGGTCGGCATTGGAGCTGACCGACACAACAGAGTTAAACGGATAGTAGGCTACAGAAGCCTGGCCAAAGGCAGCAGCAGTAACGCTCAGAAAAAGTGCGGTCAAGACGTGTTTCATGGCCGCAAAACAACAACTTTCTATTCAGAAACAAAGGTAACGTGCGGTAAAACGACTGATTGGCTTTATAAGGCGAGCGGCTTAGGCGTACGAGTAAATTGGTAATGCTAAATTAGTCGGCATAAATCGGTCTGCTGATCGTTTTTTCAGATGAGCCCCCATATCATCCTGTTGGCTATCAGAACAATGCCGCCAGTTAAGGTGGTCAATCTACTTCCAGGCCGGATAATTAAATAATAATCAGAACTTTCTGGACAATAGCCCTAAAAACTCAACTTATTCTTTTGCATTCGATAATTTCATTTCTGGTGTTCATGTCAAACCATCTGGTATGAAGCAGCAGGAATGGAAAGCACTGGCAGCAGAATGTGCAGGAACGGCTCTGTTAGTTTTTGGAGGCATATCAATGGTCATCCTGAATTTCGGGGCAGGGAGCCCTATTAGCAATTGGCTACCCGATGCATTGATTCGCCGAATTATTACCGGCTTTCTGTTCGGAAGCGTCGGTTGTCTGGTCACGCTCTCACCCCTGGGCCGGTTGAGTGGTGCGCATTTGAATCCATCTGTCACACTAGCCTTTTTCGGACGAGGTCTCATGACCTGGCGGGGTATGATTAGCTATATCGTGGCTCAGTTGGTGGGGGCTGGTGTTGGTGCCACAGCACTATTGGCCTGGGGTGATATGGGTAAAAGTTTGCATGAAGGCATCACCCTACCGGGGCAAAGCGTAATGGCCGCTTTTCTGGGAGAAACAGTTTGCACCTTCTGCCTGATTAGCCTGATTCTACTCTTTACGGGGCATGACCGACTAAAAGCCTATACGCCTTACATGATTCCTTTTTTGTTTGCCCTACTCGTTGGCCTGGAAGCTCCCTTATCGGGGTGTAGTGCAAACCCGGCCCGCAGTTTTGGGCCAGCTCTTATAACCGGCATCTGGACCGATCACTGGCTATATTGGCTTGCTCCGCTAACTGGCACATGCGCAGCCCTGCTTCTGTTGATGTTCCCTTTCTTTCAGTGGCTAAAAACCGATATTGCCAAACTTTACCATTTCAGTCACGACGCAACTGGTTTTCTTCGCCGACATAAACACCCAGCTACAATCTGACTCATAAAGCACAGCGGAAAAGGCAGATACGGCGGGGCTGTACTCCTATAAAATAAAAACTAGGGAAAGAGCAAATAAACATCCCGCTTTATTTGCTCTTTCCCTAGTTGGCTCTTTCACTCTTATTGCTATCGCATCATTTTGTTCAGCTTACCTGATGCCTGCATGGTATTCATTTTCTTCATCATTTTCCGCATCTCATCGAACTGTTTCAGCAGGTTATTGACTTGCTGAATGTTCGTGCCGCTACCGGCCGCGATACGTTTCTTACGGCTACCGTCGATAATGTCGGGGCGCTGTCGCTCTTTAGGCGTCATCGAGCTGATAATCGCTTCAATGGGCTTGAATGAATCGTTGTCGATATCCAGGTCTTTAATCATTTTACCCATTCCCGGAATCATAGCCAACAGGTCCTTCACATTACCCATCTTCTTGATTTGCTGAAGCTGGCTCAGGAAGTCGTCGAAATCGAACTGGTTTTTCCGCATCTTGGCATTGATGCGTTTGGCTTCTTCTTCGTCAAAAGCCTGTTGTGCGCGTTCTACCAGCGAAATCACGTCGCCCATACCCAGAATCCGGCTTGCCATCCGGTCGGGATAGAACACGTCGAGGGCCTCCATTTTTTCGCCCGTACTGATGAACTTAATGGGCTTATTGACTACTGTTTTAATGGAAAGCGCAGCTCCACCACGTGCATCGCCATCGAGCTTGGTGAGCACAACCCCATCGAAATCGAGCCGGTCGTTGAAGGTTTTAGCCGTATTGACAGCATCCTGACCCGTCATCGAATCGACAACAAACAAGGTTTCGGTAGGCGTGATGGCCCGTTTAACGGCTTCAATCTCCTGCATCATCAGCTCATCGACCGCCAACCGACCCGCCGTATCGACAATCACGATTTTTTTGCCAGTCTTACGAGCCTGCGAAATAGCATTCTGCGCAATCTGCACCGCGTTTTTATTCTCCGGTTCAGCATAAACCTCTACCCCCACCTGCTCACCCAATACCTTTAACTGGTCGATAGCGGCTGGCCGATAGATGTCGGCAGCCACCAGCAAAACATTCCGGCCCTGTTTTTTCAGATAAGAAGCTAACTTGCCCGAAAATGTGGTTTTACCCGACCCCTGCAACCCTGCAATCAACACAACGGCCGGGTCACCTTTAATATTAATGCCTTTGGCTTCACCACCCATCAGGTCTGTCAGCTCTTCCTGTACGATTTTAACGAACAGTTGTCCCGGCTCAACCGAGATAAGAACTTTCCGGTCGAGCGCTTTATCGCGAATACGGTCGGTGATGTCTTTGGCAACCTTATAGTTTACGTCGGCATCAGTGAGCGCCCGGCGCACTTCCTTGATAGTTGCAGCAACGTTTATTTCTGTGATACGGCCCTGGCCCTTGAGGGTTTTGATGGCCTTATTAAGCTTATCCTGAAGGTTCTCGAACATAGTCTATTACAAACAATAGCACAAAGATAACAGTTTCCGGCGCGCAATAATTGCCAGTACTTAACAAGGCGGCTAAATCGTGTTCTGAATTACGGGTTAAGTATCCAGTTTATATAAAGGCTGGAGAGATTGGCTTCAGATAAAATGAATGGCTATTTTGACCATCACAAAAAAAGTAGTCAAACGTACTGCCAATAAACAATATATTGTTTGGCACAATAGTTGTTATAATGCTTATCAGCAAAGTTGATTTAATAGGTCTTTAATTCAAATTTATGAGGTAATTGTACTAATCTAGTGATCTTATTGGCAAATAAGCTATATTCAGGCATACATTGCTAATACAGCGCTGGAGTAACTTTAACTTAACTACCTCATGAGAACCAACTTAATCAGCCATGTAGCAGCTTATGTTGCTATCGTGTCTATGTTAGCATTACCTTCATTTTCGGCCTCGATCTATGCGATGCCCATGCAGGGTACTGTTATTGCTCGTTCCGACGCCGACACACATGCCAAATCAGACACCGAAAACCCTACGAATTCGTCTGCTCTGGCCAAAAACACCGTTAGCAAGCCCGAAACGGCTACGCCTGCTCCTACTGCCGGAAAAGATCAGAAAACGCAGGATAAAAAGACAATTGGCCGGTGCTGGAAACGCCTAATGAAGATGGTTCGGGAGGTTAACCACGCCCATCAAAAACGTCAGCAATAAACGCTTCTTTATACTGGAAAGCCCCATCTATGCATAACTGTAGATGGGGCTTTTTTTAGTATTAAATGATCAGGTCTGGCAAACTACTTCCCTAATAGTTCGGACCCGGTGCTGCTGGAAATTCGTCGCGAATGGGGTATTGAGCTGGTACTGGAAGGCTTCCGTTTTTCAGATATTATTCGCTGGAATCGTGGGCCGCTAATGGAGCAGACCTGGAATGGCTTTTATGTTCCGGCACTGAATACCCCCCTGGATCTGGATGGCAAGAACGATGTTGTTTTCTACAAAGTAAAACCTACCACTCAGGTTCCTGGCATTACGTATGTCAACGTTGCCGAAACCGTAAACGGTGTACCTAATCCGCAGCGGCTGAAAAACGATACCTACGACGAACTAACGTGGTTTACTAACATCACGCGGAAATGGGACGACAAGTTTTATCTGTACCCCATTCCAACCGCCAATCTGCAAATTAACCCCAAACTAGGGCAGAATCCGGGATGGTAAAGGTTTACAGTTTTCAGTGCTTTGCCTATTTAGAGCCCTACTCCTGCGAAGTACTGAAAACTAAAATTGATGAGAATTTCCGGCTTGTGGCCTTACCCTGTATAAGCGTTTCTAAAACCGACGTATAATGCGCATACTATCATTTCTTTTACTGATTACTGTTTTGAGTACACAGGTGTCGATTGCTCAGAAATCGGAGCCGATCAACGTGGCTACCTACAACCTTCGCTACAACAACAAAGGCGACGGTGTGAATGCCTGGCCCAATCGGAAGGAGTTCGTAAAAGCCCTGATCAGGTTTCATGAGTTCGACATTTTTGGTACGCAGGAAGGGCTTCGTGGCCAATTGAACGACATTGCCGAACTGAACGAGTTTGCCTTTTTTGGCGCAGGTCGCGACGACGGAAAAGAAGCAGGTGAACATTCGGCTATTTTTTACAGGAAGGATCGGTTCAGGATGCTTGAGTCGGGTAATTTCTGGCTGAGCGAAACGCCCGACAAACCCGGAAAAGGCTGGGATGCTACCTGCTGCAATCGAATTTGCTCCTGGGCTAAGTTTCGGGACCTGAAAACCAAAAAAGAATTTTTCTTTTTCAGCGTTCACTTCGATCATCAGGGCGTTGAAGCCCGTCGGCAGTCGGGCAAGCTGATGGTAGCCAGGATTAAAGAGATTGCTAAAAACGATCCGGTCATTCTGGTTGGCGACCTCAACTCAACGCCCGACACCGAACAGGTACAAACGATTCAGACCCTCCTTCGCGACGCTCATAATGTTAGCGCCCAACCGCCCTACGGCCCAGAAGGCACCTTCAACAGCTTTAAGTTCGATGCACCAATGGACAAACGGATCGACTACATTTTTGTCAGCAAACAGTTCGATGTCCTCAAATATGGCGTTCTGACCGACGCCAAAGAGCAACGGTACCCATCCGATCACCAGCCGGTAGTTGCCAAAGTAGTTCTGAACTAATTGGTGTTCTACTTTCGTCAGGCGGGTCAGAAAACAGGTAGCAAGCGTTTTCTGACCCGCTTTTCTGTTTACTTAAAGCTGGTGCTGAATCTATTTTTAAGATTCTCCTTTTCCGTTCGCTTATAATCCACTAATTTTGCAGGATTTTTGACGACCCCAGGCTGGCTAATCAGAAAAAAAGCCATCAATCGTCACAGTCGTTGTCCATCGTTCATTCGGGGCCGCCCGGCCGATCTGCCCCACGGTCAGATTTGCCACGCGGTTCATTGTCCCGCTGAAAAATGCCCAAAAACGCTCAACTCCGCTCAGTTCTTATCATCGGTTCCGGTCCTATCGTTATCGGGCAGGCTTGTGAGTTCGACTATTCTGGTTCGCAGGCGGCTCGGTCACTGCGCGAAGAAGGAATAGAAGTTGCCCTCATCAACTCGAATCCGGCTACGATCATGACGGACCCGATCAATGCGGATCATGTCTATCTGTTACCGCTGGAGAAAAAATCCATCGTCGAAATCCTGAAAAAACACCAGGACATGGGTCGGCCCATTGATGCTGTATTGCCAACAATGGGTGGGCAAACGGCGTTGAATCTGGCCATCGATTGCGATAAAGCCGGAATCTGGGAAAAGTATAATGTACAGATTATTGGTGTCGACATTCGGGCCATTGAGACGACTGAAGACCGCGAGAAGTTCCGTCTGAAAATGCTCGAACTGGGCATTGGTGTCTGCAAAGGGCGCACAGCCCGGTCGTTTCTGGAAGGAAAAGAAATCGCTCAGGAAATTGGCTTTCCGCTCGTCATCCGCCCATCGTTTACATTGGGTGGCACAGGGGGTGGTTTCGTAGAACGGCCCGAAGATTTCGACAAGGCGCTGACCAACGGCCTGCACGCATCGCCCGTGCATGAAGTACTGGTCGAACAAAGCGTAATGGGCTGGAAAGAATACGAGCTGGAACTCTTACGCGACGGTAACGGTAATTTCATCATTATCTGTTCGATTGAAAACTTCGATCCGATGGGAATTCATACCGGCGACAGTATTACGGTTGCTCCGGCTATGACGCTGCCCGATACGCTTTACCAGAAAATGCGCGACCTGTCCATCAAAATGATGAACGGCATCGGGCAGTTTGCGGGTGGCTGTAATGTTCAGTTCTCGGTCAATCCGGCTACCGACGACATCATTGCCATCGAAATTAACCCACGCGTTAGCCGCTCGTCGGCGCTGGCATCGAAAGCAACGGGCTACCCAATTGCCAAGATTGCCGCCAAAATGGCCATCGGTTATAATCTCGACGAATTGATTAACCCAATCACCGGTACGACATCGGCGTTCTTCGAACCCGCTATCGACTATGTGATCGTGAAAATACCGCGCTGGAATTTCGACAAATTTCCGGGAGCCGACCGCTCGCTGGGCCTGCAAATGAAATCGGTGGGCGAAGCGATGGGTATTGGCCGTAACTTCCAGGAAGCCCTGCAAAAAGCCTGTCAGTCGCTCGAAATCCGGCGCAATGGTTTAGGAGCCGACGGCCGCGAACTAACCGACCGCGATGCGCTGACCGAAAGTCTGGCGCATCCGAGCTGGAACCGTCTGTTCCACATCTACGATGCCTTCAAGGCGGGCATGTCGTTCCGTACCATTCAGCAGTTAACCAAAATCGACCCCTGGTTCCTGCATCAGATTGAAGAACTGATCGAGCTGGAGCGCGAAATTCAACAGTACGATCTGGAAGACCTGCCGCCCGAATTGCTGCGTATGGCCAAGCAAAAAGGCTATGCCGACCGTCAGCTTGCGCATATTTTGCAGGTTAAAGAGAGCAAAATCTATCAGTACCGCCAGCAGCATAATATTCGTCGCGTTTATAAGTGCGTTGATACCTGTGCGGCTGAGTTTGAGGCTAAAACGCCCTATTACTACTCGACCTTCAACAACCAGTTGCCTATCACGCAGGATCGGCCCGAGCCGGTCTCTGATTTGCCCGGCAACGAGTCGGTACGTAGCAATCGGAAGAAGATTGTAGTGCTGGGTTCAGGGCCTAACCGCATAGGCCAGGGTATCGAGTTCGACTACTCCTGCGTACATGGCGTATTGGCAGCTAAAGAAGCGGGGTATGAAACCATCATGATTAACTGTAATCCTGAAACGGTTTCGACCGACCCCGACATTGCCGATAAACTGTATTTCGAACCCGTTTTCTGGGAACACGTTCATGCCATTATCATGCACGAACAGCCCGAAGGCGTTATCGTACAGCTTGGCGGTCAGACAGCCCTGAAAATGGCTGAAAAATTGACTCGCTATGGCATCAAGATTATCGGTACAAGCTGGGAAGCCCTCGATCTGGCCGAAGATCGGGGCCATTTTTCCGATATGCTCCGTAAGCTTGAGATTCCCTATCCAAAATTCGGCACTGTACGTGAATCCGAAGCCGCTATCGAGCTATCGCGGGAGTTAGGTTTCCCCTTGCTCGTTCGCCCCAGCTATGTATTGGGTGGTCAAAGCATGAAAATCGTCATCAATGAAAACGAGCTGGAACAGCACGTGATGAAGATCCTGCGCGACATTCCTGATAACAATATTCTGCTCGATCATTTCCTCGAAAATGCCATTGAAGCCGAAGCCGACGCTATCTGCGACGGTGAAGATGCCTACATCATTGGTATCATGGAACATATCGAACCGGCCGGTATTCACTCTGGCGACTCCTACGCCGTGTTGCCTGCTTTTGACTTGAGCGAAAACGTAATTCGTCAGATTGAGGAATATACGAAGAAAATAGCGGTTGCACTGAAGACCGTTGGCCTGATTAATATTCAGTTTGCCATCAAAGATGAGCAGGTGTATGTGATCGAAGCGAACCCACGGGCCAGCCGAACGGTACCGTTCATCTGCAAAGCGTATCAGGAGCCTTACGTAAACTACGCGACGAAGGTGATGCTGGGCGACAAGAAAGTGAAAGACTTTACGTTCAAGCCCGTTAAGAAAGGCTATGCGATCAAGATTCCGGTCTTCTCGTTCAACAAATTCCCGAACGTCAACAAAGAACTGGGGCCCGAAATGAAATCGACCGGCGAAGGCATTTATTTCATCGATGATTTGACCGACGACTTCTTTCAGAAAGTCTACTCCGAACGGAATCTGTATCTGAGCCGGTAATTTTTGTAGAAGTATTGTACAGTTGAGCCACGCCCGTTGGGTGTGGCTCAACTGTTTTTCCTGTAATTTGCAGAGTTATTTCCGAATAATCAGGATTTTATCATGCGTCTTACACTACTTTTTCTAACCTTACTGGCGTTTATCGCAGGTTGTTCGACCACAACGGTGTACATTGTACGGCATGGCGAAAAAGTAGACGAAAGCGATTCCACAAACCTCAGTCCAGCGGGCTTTGCCCGTGCCAATGCACTCGCCGACACGCTGGCCAATCGGGGCATCGATTCTATTTTCTCGACACCCTACCGACGTACCCGCCAAACTGCCGAACCACTGGCCAAACGCATGGGCGTTGCCATTACCAACTATCCAGCCAAGCCTGTTGACGCTATTGTAGAACGTGTCCGACATATTCGGAACAAAACCGTTCTGGTAGTTGGGCATAGCAACACGATTCTGGAGATTGCCAAAGGTCTTGGCACTTCGCCTAGCCTGGCTAAAATTGAATCCGGCGATTTCGACAATCTGCTTCGGGTTCGGATTCATCGCGGCCCGTTCGCTAAATCCATTGACCTTTCACAAAGTACCTACGGCCAAATTACTCCTCCATAAGCCGGGGTTCGATACTTTCATGGCAGGTTTCCGTCTGACTAACTATCTGTTGTATATGATTCGGAGCACAGTTGGTCGCTTTTATATGACGTCTCAGCCCGCATCTTACCCAGATCATACAGATGCTGCTTAGACGGCAGTAGTACCGACGTATACCTTTGTTTCTGCCATTTATCGCCAACTTTTCCAGCTGGATGAAACGACTTGTTAGTATCCTGTTCCTCAACCTGCTTTCGCCAGGTCCCCTATGCTCAGCGCAACCGATTAAAGAGGCTACTGCTGCGCCTGTAGTAATCAAAAAAACGGCAAAGGCCATTACACCTGCCACCTATACCGGAAAGCAGGTTGTAGTAGGCAATGGTGGCGGTTTTACGGGCGCATCTACCAGTTATTATTTACTCGAAAATGGGCAGTTGTTTGGCCGTCGGAGCCACGATACAACCTTTACGTTTCTGGCCAAACAAACGACCACCAACACAAAGCGCATTTTTTCGAAGGTCGAGAACAGTTGTAAAATCAAAAAAACGCGGTTCGATCATCCCGGCAACGTCTACACGTTTGTTCAGTGGCGCAAAGGGAAAACGAGTTATAAAGTGACCTGGGGGGCTACAGGCAAAAAAGCGCCATCCAATTATCCTAAATTCTACAATTCGTTCATGGCCATGATTCCGGCTTCGCTACGACTCAAGTAGGTAGAACAGAAACAGCAACGCATAATTAGTTATGAAACAACATGTACTGGTTTTAGCACTTCTGACGGCTACAGTAGCAGCGGCTCAACAGCCTACCGGAGGCTTTGCCCCAAAAGCAAAAACCTCGTCGGCCAGCAAGGGGTTAGCGGCCCGGTTAAATGCAGTAGTTGTACCGGTTCCCAAAAACCAAACGGCTCGTCAATCATTCCAGGCTACCAGCGGTTCGCAACTGCGCATCCAGCCTATTCGCCTACGGGTTATCCACGACGAAAAAACCGGACTACCCGTTTTTATTGAACGAAAGGCGGCCTCTCTTTCTACAACTTCGCAAAAAAACAGTGGCGCACGCCTATCGGCGGCTGCAGCCACTTCGGCAACATTTCAGTTTTTAGGACAGGTGAAAGGACTCCTGAAAGTCACTAATCCGGAAGCTACCTTCACCGTTTCGCGTACTGATACCGACGATCTGGGACAAATGCACGTTCGTATGTCGCAAACCTATGCTGGAGTTCCGGTGCTCGGTTCCGAACTTGTGGCCCATCTCACCAATGGCGAAGTGACAGTATTGAACGGCCGGTATCAGCCCATTCCCGACGGGTTATCCACAACGCCTAAACTAGCCCTTGCTGAAGCTTCGGACCGGGCCTTAAAAGATGTTCGCAGCCAGGTAAAGGTACGGACCTTCGGCGATAATATCCTCAACATGAAGCCCACCGAAGGTGATTTGTGTATTTTCACATCAACCGGGGGGGCGAAACTGGCCTATCAACTTACGGTTCGGCCTAATATACTCGAACGCTGGGAATATATTATTGATGCTCAGACGGGCAATGTACTCGATAAATATAATACGACATGCACGTTTCTTGGCCCCATCAAAGCGTCGGGTCGCGATTTGAATGGTCAAAATCGCTCATTTCAAACCTATCAGGACGGTAGTGGTTACTACATGATCGACGCATCGCGGCCGATGTTCAATGCATCGACGTCCAAGATGCCGAGCAGCCCGGCCGGTGCGCTCTGGACCATCGATGCCCGTAATACTTTTGGCGATAATCAGAAGATCTATCAGATCACATCGAGCAACAATACCGACTGGTCGCCCACGGCAGTTTCAGCGCATTACAATGCTGGTGTTGCCTACGACTACTACCGCAACACCTTTAACCGGAATGCCCTGAATGGCAACGGAGCTACCATGATCTCGTTGATCAATGTAAAAGACGATGATGGCACAGCCCTCGACAATGCCTACTGGAACGGTAAAGTAATGGCCTACGGGAACGGAAAGCTTCTGAAACCACTGGCTGGCGCTCTGGATGTAGCCGGGCATGAAATGACACACGGCGTAATTGAGAACACGGCGAATCTTCAGTACAAAAGCCAGTCGGGAGCCATTAACGAATCGATGGCCGATGTGTTTGGCACCATGATCGACCGCGACGACTGGATGATGGGCGAAGACATTGCCACGCCCAATATATTACCTTCGGGCGCTGTCCGGAACCTGTCGAATCCTAATCAGGGAGGAAAAGTCAAAGATCCGAACGGTTATCAGCCAGCAACAATGTCGCAGTATGAAAACACAACCGACGACAATGGTGGCGTTCATACAAACAGTGGTATCCCCAATTTTGCCTTCTATAAATTTGCCACAACGATCGGGAAAGACAAAGCCGAGAAAGTTTATTACCGGGCTCTGACAACCTATCTGGTCCGGACATCTCAATTTCTCGATTTACGGCTAGCAGTCATTAAAGCTGCTGGCGACCTTTATGGCGCTAGTGGTGCTGAAGTAACGGCCGCTAAAAATGCATTCGATGCCGTTGGTATTGTCGAAAATGGCCAGACATCGCCCGATCCGGGCAAGCAACCCGATGTGCCGGTGGCTACTGGCCAGGATTTGCTGTTGCTGTCTGATGTCAGCGATGCAAAACTATACTCAACTAATACGGCCATAAAACCGGCTCAGTTCGACCTTAAAACATCGCTGGGGCTAGTGCACCGACCGAGTGTTACCGACGATGGCAAGTATGCCTATTACGTTACGACCGATAAACGAATTCGGGCGGTTAATCTGACCGGCACACCTAACGAAACAATCATATCCGACGAAACCATCTGGGACAATGTAGCCATTTCAAAAGATGGCTCTAAACTAGCCGCGCTCACCGCCGATCAGGATGGCTCTATTTATGTATACAGTTATAGCAAGAAAAAATGGGCAGAGTTTAAGCTTTACAACCCAACCTATTCGCAGGGGGTAGCCACTGGCGACGTAAAATATGCCGACTCATTTGAGTGGGATTTTACGGGCGAAAACATCGTCTATGATGCGTATAATGAGTTAGCAAACAGTAATGGAGAAATCATAAACTACTGGGATGTGGGCTTCATCAATGTCTGGAACAGTCAAACCAGCGATTTTTCCGACGGCACCATCCAGAAACTTTTTTCGGATCTGGAAGATGGCGAAAGCGTTGGAAACCCATCGTTCTCTAAAAACTCACCTGACATCATTGCATTCGACTACTTCAACGAAAACGACGATAGCTACTATGTACTGGCTGCCGATCTAAGCACAGGAAACCTAAAAGACGTCTATAAAAATAATACACTGGGTTTCCCAAGCTATTCGCGCCTGGATAATTCAATGGTATTTAGCACTGAAACCAATGGCCGGGAAGACGTGGCTGGTATTAACCTGACCAGCGATAAGGTAACCCCATCGGGCAATGCAACGGTCTTATATACCAGTGCCAAATGGCCGGTATGGTATACGCAGGGAACGCGCGATTTGCCAACCAGGACATCCCAGACGATCACGTTCGATATTATTGCTGACCGCTATCTGAACCAGGGCGATCTGACGCTGAAAGCCACAGCATCATCTAATCTGGCGGTTAATTTTTCGGTACGTAGCGGCCCCGCAACGCTTAGTGGAAGTACGCTGAAATTTACAGGCATTGGAGCCGTTACGGTGCGGGCCTATCAGGATGGCAATAGCCAGTATGCAGCCGCAACACCTGTCGACCGAACGTTTAGCATTCTGGCCGTAACGGGTACCGAACCAACCTGGGCCGATGCGTTGTCGGTTTACCCGAATCCGGTCAACTCAACGCTGACCGTCGAATTGCCAGCTAGTGAAACGCTCGATGCTGTTTCGCTGAAAGCCCTCACCGGAGCAACCGTTGTGCGACCCGGCATCAAAGCCCATCAGAAAACACTAACGCTCGATGTTAGTCAGTTGCCTAAAGGGCTTTATCTGCTCCAGGTAGAAACGGCTAACGGAACAGCTAATCGGAAGATTGTGAAGGAGTAAATTGGTCATTGGTCAGTAGCCATTGGAAAATAAAACAAACATCCCAATGACTACTGACCAATGGCTTTTACTTTGTTGTGATGTCAATAACGCCTTTTGCTTTATTGACATTCATACTTGCAATGGCATCTGGCGAAAGTGTTTTTATCTTTTGTCGATCAACTTCCTTACCATTGATATAAACGTGCTTTATATCTTTTAGGAAAGCATCGCTCTTATCGGCCTTTTCTGTCAGTTGAAAATTGATGGGCAGGTTAAACTTTACATTTACAGCCTTACCGTCCTGCGTAGCGGGTGTCCAGTTTGGCATATTTTTCACTACCCGAACGGCTTCGGCATCGGCTCCATAACCAATACCTTTCAGAATCTGTATATCGGCAATTTCACCCGTTTTCGTAACAATAAAACTAACGAACACTTTGCCTTCTACCTTGGCTTTCTGAGCTGCTTCGGGATATTTGAGATTTTCACCGAGGTATTCACCCAACTTCGCCATACCGCCGGGGAATTGAGGACTATTTTCAACCAGTGTCAACACTGCTCCCTCGACCTTTACCGACTTACGGGACGATCCGCTGCTTTGTGGTAAATCCTGTTCTGATTGCGTACACATAACTAATAAAGCAGCCAGCGGCAACACCAGTGCATAGCTGAAGAGCGACCAATTTTTGGATGCGGGTTTTTGTAACATAACGATTCGTTGTTTAAGGGTTGATTTAGAAACAAAGGGAGTTATTAGTGTAGCTAATGGAATATTGAGCGCATAAGCGACCAGTTGTTGCGGGTAATCGGGCTGAGGAGTTTGTAGCACCGCCCGGTCGGCCAGGAACTCGTGTACTTCCTGCAAAGCCCGTTTATAAAGCCACACGACCGGGTTGAACCAGAAAGCCGCTAACACAATTTCTACAAAAAGCACATCGGCCGTATGTCGCTGACGAATGTGGGCTTCTTCGTGTCGCAATAACGAGTCCGGGCCAGCCTGAGCATCGGTACGGTTTAGAACCAGATACGACCCAAACGAAAATGAGGGAGACGAGTCGTCGGGTAAACGAACCAGCGTAAAAGCGGCCCGCTTTTCGGCAGAACCGCTACCAATAAGCCGAAGCACCGAACGGACCATAACTACCAGCCGAATAACCATCAGGCTAGTACCGACGCCATAAATCAGCCAAAGCCATTCTGAAGTCGTTAGGCCACTGGTCTTACTGACGGCTGGCGTAATTGACAGATCAGTCAATGTAATCGTGCCCAGAGGCAAAGGCTCAGCAACCTGAGGGAGTTCGAGCAAAGGAAGGAATATAGAGCCGACTATCGAGCCGAGCAAATAAGCCCGGTTCAGGCCGAAAAATGTATTCCGCCGAAACAGCAACCGGTAGCAGCCGTAAAATAGCAACAGATAAAGACTGGCTGAGAGAAGATACGGTAGCGTTATCATTTTGTCTTAGGCTTTGTTTTGATAATAATGACTCCATACTTTCCTTTCTCACCATACTGAGCGATTGCAGCCGCATCTTTTAACACTTCGACGCTTTCAATGGTATTCGGATTAATAGAATCCGTTGCCTCGCCAGTAACTTCTACCTCATCGACGATATATAGTGGTTTTTCGCCTAGCGGACCTAGTGGGCCTCTTCCATTAATCACTGTTACAGTGCTCACCGGTCTTCGGACCGAATTCATAAAAGCACCGTAGTTATCAGCATTCGGCAGGGTATCGCCCTTATGAAGTGAGCCCGTTTCTCTAGCTTTTTTTTCGAGAGCAAATTCAATAGGTAGCTGGTAGAGACTCGATACGTTTCTGCCCTGCTGTTTAGCCGGAATCCATTTGGGCATCTGCCGAACTACTCGCAATGCCTCCTCATCGCAGCCACTGCCAATGCCTTTTTTCACCGTTGCCGAACCAACACGGCCCGTCGGTAGCACCATAAACTCAACAAATACGACACCCTGAACGCCAGCCGTACGGGCCGTGGCCGGATAATGCAGCGCATGAGCTATGTATTGCATCAGCCCCGGTACGCCCGTCGGAAAAACAGCCGGTTCTTCAACAGCCGTATACACCGTTCCATTAATAGTTTCGGACGATGGCGGCACCCGAACCGGCATAGCCAAATTGGGCTTAATACGTTTATACATGGCCGTCGCACCCATTTTAGGCAACTCATTAGGGCTGGCAACGGCTAGAGCAATATTAATTTTCGAACGCGCTTCTACATCCACGGCCTGTGTTGCGAAACCCACAAAGCTTACAACCAGCGCAGCGTCTTTAGGTACATTTTTCAGTATGAAACGGCCCTGGCTATCCGTTGAGGCTCCCTTCTCTGTACCGGCAATGAGCACAGTAGCTCCAGGCAGCGGTCTTTTATCAATTTTATTGGTTACCTGCCCCGAAACGGTAATCGCTTCGCCCGTCACCCGGTCAACAACCGTTGCCAATTGCTGCTGATCAGTGGTCATGGCCAATAGCAGTAAGGCTAGTGGTAAAACCAGCGTGTATTTGCCTAATGCCCAACGTGTGGTTGCACTTCTGTGCAGCATCTGGATTCGTTGCCGGAGTAGCGATGGCTTAAAGAAACCGTTCGCAATGGAAACCGGCTGAACGCCTAAACTATAGTCAACCAGAAACTGGGCATAGCCCGAAGGAGGATTGCTTTCCAGATCAGCAATAAACTCATGTACCTGACGCAGCATACGGTCGATTAGCCACAGAGTCGGACACGCCCAGAACAGCGCTTTTAGTGCCGATACCACCATTACGTCGATGCTATGCCGTTGCTTCACATGAACCAACTCATGTTTCAGCACAAGGCTGTTATTAGTGTCGGCAGGATTAAGAACGATATAATTAAAAAAAGAAAATGTGGGCGTTTTGGCATCATAGGCTTCGACCAAAACATAATTGCCGTATGGCTTCCAGGGCAATTGCCGAATCAATTGTGCTACACGGTTGATCTGAACAATTAGTCGAATGAACAGACCCAGGGCAATCGTTGCATAAATGATCGCGGCTAGTTGTTCCCAGTCGACTTCGGTTTCGGCCGACGCAACAACTGTAGTAGTCGGTAATGCTATAATGCCAACCGGCATCGACAACGTATCGACCGTTTGTGTGGGCAAGCTCATTAACGGCAAAAGCAAGGTTAGAAGAACCGACGCTAGTAAATAGCTCCGGTTAAGCGTCAGAAACGTATGTTTGCGCAGTAACAGCCAGTAGCAGCTCGCAAACAAAAGTCCATACAGATTCGCTTTCAGAAAATAGTCGAGTGCATTCATTGGTCTTTCTTCTGGTTTAGGAGCTTTATGATGTCGTTGGCTTCGGAGAGGCTAATGTTTTTATCCTGCACGAAAAACGACACCAGCTTTTTAAGCGAATTATCGAAATAATTCACCATTAGTTGTTCGGTCTGAAAACGCCGATACTGTTCTTCCGAAATGAGTGGATAGTATTCGTGCGTTTTGCCGTAGGCTGTATAGCCTACCAGTTCTTTTTTCTCCAGAATCCGAATAATCGTCGAAACAGTATTGTAGGCTGGTTTCGGCTCCGGCAGCTCTGCCAGAACATCTTTTACAAAGCCTTTCTGAAGCTTCCATAAGACCCGCATAATTTCTTCTTCGGCTTTTGTCAGTTCACGTAGCTGCATTTGTCTGTTTAATTGCCCATAGGGCTTTTTGATAAAGGATATAACCGCGTAGCGGTGGTTTTTTATGGCAAAAAGAAAACTCCAGCCTTTTTGCTATTCTGTCATGTGGCATCGACCAGTCCGACTTCGGCCTTTTGTAAGCGAGCCCTGCACAAACGTATGACTAATACTTTAGTTTTACAACTAATTAATTAGTTATTAGTTGTAAAAAATAAGCTAAACACTAAAATTTGCTTTACAGACGCCTATAAATGAATTTTTCAAAGTAGCCTGATCCTCACGTTCCACGCCTGATCAGTGACCAGGAAAAACGTCGCTATCGGGCTGACTTATTCACCAATATCGCACAGGCCAAATTCGTTCTATATAGACTTTTGCCGTAACCACTTACTCAATCGTCTCCAGAAAGGTTGGGATTGAAGAGGTGATTAGCCAACTTTACTTTATTTGACTACACTTTATAGACAGACCGAATACAAATGGACTCTGGCTTTGTTATAGCTGTTGGTACGGCCGTACTGTTGGTGATGGCTCTGTTCATCATCCTCTTTGTGGCCTATTATCAGCAAAAACAGGCCAGACAACAACTGGCTCTGAGCGAATTGCAGGAGCGTCATCGGCGTGAACTGATGACGGCTACGTTTCGCGGGCAGGAAGAAGAACGCCGACGTCTGGCCGAAGATCTTCACGACGGCATTGGCACCATGCTTTCGGTAACCAAGATGAGCCTCAATCAACTGGAAAGACAATTAGATGAGGACAACATCCGGGCCAGCCTTCAGATTCAGAAGACACGCACCATGATCGACGAGACCATGACTAACGTTCGGCGCATCAGCCGCGATCTGGTACCAACCACCCTCGAACGTTTTGGTTTACTGGCCGCCCTCGAAGAACTCGCCGACCGGGCAAATGATGGCGAACTGGACGTGCAGCTAGATTGCCCGGAAAGCATGAGCCAGTTACCCTCTTCAATCAATCTGATGCTATACCGGATTGCGCAGGAACTGGTCAATAATGCAATTCGCCACGCACGGGCTCATCATATCACAATTCAGATAGCCTGCCATACCGACAATGTTCGTTTGTCGGTATTGGATGATGGGGTGGGCTTCGATTTCGACGCCGTTACGGAAAACGAGCGCGGTGGCCTGGGACTACGAAATATTGAAAGTCGGCTCAGTGTTGTTAACGGACACGCCACGTTTGATGTAGCCCCCGGACGAGGCTCCCAAATTCACATACAAATACGTCTACAGAATCCGCAACCCGCTACTTTATTAAGTTGATTTGCTTGTCTGTTGAGTTGTTTGTTTGTTTGCGTACTATTTTACTATTCGGTTTGTTTGCCTAATGGGCCAATAACCCGACCAACAGATCAACAAATCACTGAACAGAACCTTACCTCCCACTCTCATGCGTAAAATCAAACTGGCACTCTGCGATGACCATACGTTGTTTCGGGTCGGAATGTCCACTATTTTAGGGCAGATACACGATTTTGAGCTGATTCTTGAAGCAGGTAATGGGCAGGAGCTTATCGAAAGAATTTCTCGCAAAACGCCCGATGTTGTCCTACTGGATCTGCAAATGCCAGTAATGGACGGTACAGCTACTGCCGATTTTTTACGCGAACACTATCCGCTAATTAAGATTGTTGTCCTTACCATGCACGACGAAGACCGTATGGTATTACACTTGCTCGAAAAGGGCGTTAGTGGCTACCTGCTGAAAGATGCAGAAGCGGGCGAAGTTGAGAAAGCGATCCGAAAAGTAATGGACGAAGGCGTTTATCTGAACGAGTTTGTTTCGAAAGCAATGCTCCGCAAAATGACCAACAAAACCACCGTCGCTAAACCAGTCAACGCGTTCTACAACAGTAAGATTCTGCTCTCCGAACGCGAAAAAGAAGTTTTACGGCTCATTTGCGAAGGGTTATCGACCAACGAGATTAGCGAAAAAATATTTCTCAGTCCCCGAACCGTTGAAGGTCATCGGCTACGCATTCTCGAAAAAACTGGCACCAAAAATACCGCGGGCATGGTAGCCTATGCCTTTAAGAATAGCCTCGTTTAACTACAGGCTGAGCAATTAGCTATAAGTATGGGTAACCGCTCAGCCTGCATCACTCAAAGACTCCCCGTTTTTCCGCCATCTACTGGCACATTGATTCCATTGATGGATGCCGCAGCGGGTGTACACAAAAACGCAACAGCAGCCGCTACTTCCTCAGCCGTAGCAAAACGCCCTGTCGGAATTTCGCTTTCCATCTGAGCCGAAACCTCTTCTTCGGTTTTCCCGGATGCTTTCGAACGCATTCCCAGCACCGACTCCAGCCGGGCCGTGCGCGTATAGCCGGGCAGTACATTATTGACTGTAATGCCAAAACGGGCAATCTCCAGCGATAGCGTTTTGGCCCACTGTGCCACCGCGCCCCGAATGGTGTTGGAAACGCCCAACCCAACAATTGGCTGTTTAACCGAAGTCGAAATAATATTTACAATCCGGCCATAGCCTGCGCGTTTCATGGCGGGTACAACTGCCTGCACTAATGCCTGATTGTTCAATAAATGATTGTGAAAGGTCTGAACAAACTCTTCTGGCTTCGCATCGATCAGCGCCCCCCCAGCAGGGCCGCCCGTGTTATTGACCAGTATATGCAGATCAGGGTATTCTGCCAGGTAGCCCGCAATGGCTGTCGACACGGCACCCGGCTGGCTAAAATCGGCAACCAGATAGCGGTGCGTTTGTCCTTTTGAGGTATCCAGTTCTGCAACGGTAGCTTTGAGAGCCTCTTCATTTCGGGCAATCAGCACAACGTTTGCTCCCAGCAATGCCAGTTCAACAGCCGAGGCCCGGCCAATCCCTTGTGTGCTACCACCTACAAGCGCAGTTTTTTCGGTTAAATCGAGATTCATCTGGTTTGTGTGATTATGTCGGTAATCCGACATGAGCTTAAAACTTTTCGATATTACTTGCGTATGTATTGGTAAACAAACGAAAAATCATGAAATACGCCGCTATAAAAGGAATGGTGATAAGCACAACGAGCTTTTTGTTAATAGCTCTTTCGGCATTTACCCTGCCCCGCCCCGAAGTAACCGATCTAGTACCGCTCACTACAGCACCAATTGACCATAGCCTTTTCGAGCGGCTGCTGAAAAAATACGTCAACGATAAAGGACTGGTCAATTATAAAGCGTTCAAGGCTGATGAGAAAGAATTGAAAAAGTACCTCGATATGGTCAGTAGCAACCCACCAACCGATAAATGGAGCAAAAACGATCAGATGGCGTACTGGATCAATGCCTACAATGCCTTTACCATTCAATTGATTCTGAAACACTATCCGGTAGCCAGCATAAAAGACATTGGCTCCAAAATTCAGATTCCATTTGTAACCACTCCCTGGGCCAGTAAGTTTTTCAAGATTGGTGGCGAAGAAATGAGTCTCGACAATATTGAGCATGGAACACTGCGTAAAAAATTCGACGAACCCCGCATTCACTTTGCACTCGTATGTGCAGCCCGGTCGTGCCCGCGTCTGCGCAACGAAGCATATGAAGGCAGCAAGCTAATTGCTCAACTCGACGATCAGGGAACCGATTTCCTGAATAATCCGGCCAAAAATGCTATCACTCCGCAAAAAGCCAGCCTCTCGAAATATTTTGATTGGTATAAGAGCGATTGGAAAGAGCATAATAAATCGGTGGAATATTGGGTGAATCAATACTCAAAAACCAAAATTAACAAAGACACACAAATCTCTTTTCTGGATTATAACTGGGCACTCAATGAGCAATAAAGGGCAACAGCACCAGTTACAGATTAGCCAAATCTGACCAGCAGACTATCAAACGAAACGTATTCGACCAGACAGGCCGCCCCCTGAACTGTTTATTTTTTTGGAAAGAGGAAGGTACTATTGGGCCTTATATCAGTAGTATACTATAAACTGATGAATTAGTCCTAGATCCTCAAACTTTCATGGTCGAACAGAACCCTGAATATCAACAGCCGTCCCGACTTTTCACAAAAAATGTTCTGGGCGGCTATTTCTTTTTTATGGTTTTCGGGCATAGTACCCGACGAGGATCGGCATCGCCAGGCAACAAATTGAGTATTATCGTATACACTTGGGGCTTTCCCAATTAAAATCCATAAGAGTTTATGTCTTGTAACCTGAATGGCAAAGAGTTAGCCATGTATGATGTAATCATCATTGGCTCCGGAGCGGGCGGAGGCATGGCGGCCTATCAGCTCACCCAAGCCGGTGCCAATGTCTGCCTGCTGGAGGCCGGAGGCTATTTTGATCCCGCTGATCCCAAGTATATTACCCAGCTCAAATGGCCTTACGAATCACCCCGACGAGGAGCCAATACCGTTCGGGCCTTCGGCGATTTCGATGCAGCATGGGGAGGATGGCAAATTGACGGAGAGCCCTATTCGGCGCAGGCAGGCACCGAATTCCACTGGTTTCGCTCACAGATGCTTGGTGGCCGAACTAATCACTGGGGACGCATTTCGTTGCGATTTGGCCCCGATGATTTCCGTCGCTATAGCCTTTCCGGGATTGGTGTCGACTGGCCCATTGGCTACGACGATATGAAACCCTACTACGACCGGGTCGATAAGCTCATTGGTGTGTTTGGCACCAATGTTGGCTTGCCTAATGAGCCTGATGGTTTTTTTCTGCCGCCCCCAAAACCGCGTCTGCACGAAATGCTGATCACCAAAGCAGCTCGCAGCATTGGCGTCCCGGTATTTCCTTCCCGATTGGCAGTATTAACCAAACCCATCAATCAGGAACGGGGAACCTGTTTTTATTGCGCCCAATGCGGTCGGGCCTGCTCGGCTTACGCCGATTTTTCATCGTCGTCGGCACTAGTGATCCCGGCGTTGAAGACCGGTAAACTCACACTTATCAATAATGCGATGGCCCGCGAGGTATTGACCGATCCGCAGAGTGGCCTGTGTACCGGCGTCTCTTATGTCGACAAGGTCAGTTTACAGGAACGAACCGTTAAGGGTAAGATTGTGTTACTGGCGGCCAGTACCTGCCAGTCGGCCCGGCTGTTGCTAAACTCGAAGTCGTCGCGGTTTCAGCAAGGTTTGGCCAATGGCTCAGGCGTGGTCGGAAAGTACCTGAACGATTCAACCGGATCTTCTATGTCGGGCTTCGTACCGGCCCTGATGAACCGCAAACGCTATAACGAAGACGGTGCTCAGAGTTGTCATATTTATACTCCCTGGTGGCTCGACAACAAAAAGCTGGATTTCCCGCGTGGGTACCATATTGAATATGGCGGAGGCATGCGCATGCCCGATGCTGGTTTCATGAGCGGTATTGAAGCCTATAATGGTCGTATTGCCGATACCAGCGGAAAACAGAAAGAAGCCGGTGGGTATGGAGCTGGTTTAAAGGATGATTATCGTCGGTACTACGGCGCTTTTGTGTCGATGGCAGGCCGTGGAGAACCCATACCTCAGGAAAGTAACTATTGCGAAATCGACCCAAACAAAGTTGATCAATATGGTATTCCAACATTGCGATTTCATTACAAATGGTCGGATTATGAGATCAAGCAGGCTCGTCATATGCAGCAGACCTTCGATGAAATTATTCATGCAATGGGCGGGCAGCGGGTTAGTCCGGCTCCGGGTGCCGACCGAAACTACGGTCTGGAAGCGCCCGGCCGGATCATTCACGAAGCAGGAACCATTCGGATGGGGAACGATTCTAAAACCTCTGCTCTCAACGCCTTTCAGCAAGCGCATGAGGTAAAAAATCTGTTTGTCGTCGATGCGGCTGCTTTCCCATCGCAGGGCGATAAAAACCTGACCTGGACCATTCTGGCCTCATCCATGCGTACGTCAGACTATATCATCGATCAAATCAAAAAGAAAGCCTTATGAACCGCCGGGACATCCTAAAATCGATTCCACTTACTACACTGGGCTTAGCGACCGCAGCTCCTCCAGAGGCTCCACCAACAGGCCCTCTACCCAAGCCAGCTATAACTGAGTTCAAGAATGGAAGATCGCCCGAGGAACAGCGTAGAGACAATGCCTTGCAAACGGCTAAATTTCTGACGCCCCATGAGCTGGCTACCATTACGTTGCTATGCGATATTATTCTGCCGGCCGATGCCCATTCACCCAGTGCGTCACAGGTAAGCGTACCTCAGTTTATTGAGTTTATGGCAAAAGATCAGCCCGATATGCAGACTCCAATCCGAGGAGGGCTGAACTGGCTGGATCACGAATGTCGTCACCGCTTTGAGAAACCCTTTACCGACTGTACGGCGTCCCAGCGTATTGCCGTAGTCGACGACATTGCTTATCCAGCCAAAGCCAAACCTGAATTTTCGCCGGGGGTAGCGTTCTTTTCGCGCCTGCGTAACCTGACAGCCGCCGGGTATTTCACCAGCAAGGCCGGTATCGCCGATATTGGCTATATGGGCAATACCCCTCACCAGTGGGCTGGGCCTCCGCAGGACGTGCTGGACCAGTTTGGTCTAAGCTTTGACTCAGACGTACACTATGCCGATATGAGTTGATGCCTAAAAATATTCGCACAAAGCGGTGCTACCGTTACTCAATAGGTTCTAAAAAAATGTTGGCACCGCTTTGTGCAAAAGCCCTATCGAAATTTATTGCATGTATCCTCCTGAAACCCTGACACTTGGCTGGCTGGCTTTTTTAGGGCTTTTGCTGGCTGGCACACCACAAACAATGCCAATTGAAACCCAACTAACTTTCGAAGCGAAAGGTCATACACTTAATCATATTCAGGTTTTTTCGCCCGACGATCGCTGGATTGTCTATGATACCCGCAACGACGATACGGGTTTAGGTAAAAACAGTTCCATTGAGTTGTTCGATGTTAGCAAGGGCAAAACCTACCTGCTTTACCATACCACTAACCAGACTGACTACGGCCCAGGGGCTGGCGCGGTTACCTTTTCGCCCACGGAGCCTAAGGTATTGTTCCTACATGGGTTGCGAAATGCCGATGCCCGCAACCCATATGCCCTAACCCGGCGAACGGGTGTGCTGGTAGCAGTCAGCGAGCCCCAAAAGCCCCATTTTCTGGATGCCCGATGCCCTACTCCCCCTTTTGTTCCGGGTGCTTTACGCG
Organism: Spirosoma sp. SC4-14; assembly: GCF_037201965.1. Classification (NCBI taxonomy): domain Bacteria; kingdom Pseudomonadati; phylum Bacteroidota; class Cytophagia; order Cytophagales; family Cytophagaceae; genus Spirosoma; species Spirosoma sp. SC4-14. Next base: position 7,232,787 of record NZ_CP147518.1, read on the forward strand.
GAGGAACCCATGCGCATCAGTGGAGTTCAGACGGGCAGCGAATCAGTTTTACGTATAATGATGAAGTCATAGAGCGGCTTTCTCAAACCAACACAACCGTAAAAGACCTTCGAACAGTGGGGGTTTTAAGCCCGATTCACTCCGTAAAGGTTCACGACCCAAACGATGCCGACTGTTTCGATGGAGAGTGGTTTGCTACCGTTATCGCCCAGGTAACCGAGCACCCAACGGTAGGTAGCGACGAAATTGAGAAAGCTTTTGATGAAACCTGGATTGGTCATAACGGATACCAGAAAGCGGATGGTAGCAGACAAAATCGAGCCATAGCGTTTCAGGGTAATATTCGCAATCAGGAAAACCAACCCATTACGGAAGTATTCGTCGCTGATTTACCCGAAAACCTGACTCAGGCGAAACCGGGCCTACCCCTGGAAGGCACCGCAACGACCCGCCCCAATCCACCCGCGGGCATTACGCAACGTCGGATAACCTTCACCAGACATGGAATTGAAGGCCCCCGGCACTGGCTACGTAGCCTGCCCGACGGATCTCTCATTGGTTTCCTGGCAAGAGATGCTTCTGGACTGATCCAGCTTTTTGGGGTTTCGCCCAATGGTGGCCCAATTCAGCAACTAACCTACCAACCGTTCTCGATCCAAACTCCATTCAACTTCAGCCCCGATGGGAAACAGGTTGCCTATACGGCCGATAATAGCATTTTCGTGAGCAATTTGGCGACAAAGCACTTCCGCCGTCTTACCCCCCGCTCAACGGCTGAGCAGCGGCCCATAAATGCCGTAGTGTGGTCGAACAAAGGAGACAAAATTGTTTACAATCGCTATGTATCAACTGCTGCCGGACGATATGTGCAGTTATTTCAGGTCACGGGCTTTTAATCATGTCAACCAAAGAAGCTAATAGGCACTACCGGACTAGGCCATAGGCAGTTTACAGAGCCAGTCGGAACTGTATTTTTCCAGTATTGTTATTGCTTACAATAAGCCTTTTCCTGTAAAATAACCCTGCTATATTGCCGGTATGCCTAAACGTATTCTGTATTGGTTCCGTAACGACCTGCGCCTACACGATAATGATGGATTTTTCCGAGCGATGGAAGCGGGCGATGAAGTACTTCCTGTTTTTGTCTTTGAACCCCGCTGGTTTGACGGGCTCCCAACCCTCGATTTTCGCAAAACCGGAATCTATCGGGCTAAATTTCTGCTCGAATCCGTTGCCGATTTACGCCATTCGTTACGGGCGAGAGGTGCAGATCTGATTATTCGCGTTGGGCATTCGGCCAAACTACTGGCCCAGCTGGCCGAAGATAGTGAAGCCGAAGCCATTTATGCCAGCAAAGAGGTTACGCAGGAAGAAACCAATACGGAGTCTGATTTAAGCAAACGGCTGAAGCCGATCAATATTGACCTGGAACTCTTCTGGAACTCAACCCTGTATTATCCCCGCGATTTGCCTTTCTGGGTTTCGCGTCTGCCGAATAGTTTCAGCCAATTTCGCACCGAAGTAGAAGCCAAAAGCAGCGTTCGCCCACCCATACCGACGCCCGATCATGTTCCTTTCGGGGGCGGTATCGATGCGGGCGAATTACCCACACTCGAAACTCTTGGCTTTACCAGCGAACAGATTCAGGCTGCCAGCCAGCCCGACCCAAGAGCCACCATCCGCTTGGAAGGTGGCGAAACGGCTGGTCTGAAACGGCTTCAGCGTTACATCTGGGAAAAAGAACTGATTAAAACATACAAAGACACCCGAAACGGCTTAATTGGCGAAGATTATTCATCTAAACTCTCGGCCTGGCTATCAATGGGTTGTTTATCGCCCCGACTCATCTATCAGGAAATAAAACGGTTTGAAGCCGAGCGGGTCCAGAATGAGTCGACCTATTGGCTGATTTTCGAGCTGCTCTGGCGTGACTTTTTCCGGTTTGTGGCCTTACGCTACGGAACAAGAATTTTTAAACCAAGCGGCATTCGCCTGAACCTGAACAAAATTTGGCTCAATGATCTCGATCTATTCAAAAAATGGACTCAGGGCCAGACCGGTATTCCGTTCATCGATGCCAACATGCGCGAGCTAAACGCAACCGGTTTTATGTCGAATCGGGGACGACAAAATGTCAGTAGCTTTCTGATTAACGACCTGGGTCTTAACTGGACCTGGGGAGCCTCATACTTCGAAAGCTTACTGATCGACTACGATCCCTGCACAAACTGGGGCAACTGGAACTACCAGGCAGGGGTCGGCAACGATCCCCGCGAACATCGGTATTTTAATATTTATGGTCAGGGTATTCGCTACGACCAACAGGGAGCGTATGTAAAGCACTGGCTACCCGAGTTGGCAAACGTTCCTGCCGAATTTATTCATTCTGTTTATACTCTCTCGCCCGACGATCAGGCCCGATCGGGCGTTTTATTGGGCGAAACGTATCCTTTACCAATCATCAATCCAAACAAGTGGACGGTAGAGGAAAAAAACCGTTAGCCTAGTTTTAAGTTTACAATTCGATAAACTTTGTTGAACTTTAGCGCCAGTAACACTTTCCCATCTTAACAGACATGTCAAGAACATTAATTATTGTAGTGGTTATTGCCCTTATTTTGGGCATGTATGGGTGTAGCTCTTACAACGGTCTTGTTCAGAGCGATACGAACGTACAGGAAAAATGGGCACAGGTGCAAACGCAATATCAGCGTCGGGCCGACCTGATTCCAAACCTGGTTCGAACGGTTCAGGGAGCCGCCAATTTTGAGAAGAGTACATTAACGGCTGTTATTCAGGCAAGGGCTAGTGCTACCGGTATTAACCTGAATGCCGATCAGCTCACCCCCGAAAATATCAAGAAATTCCAGGCGGCTCAGGATCAGCTCAGTGGCTCGCTATCGCGGCTGCTGGCAGTTGCCGAAAATTACCCAAACCTGAAAGCCAATCAGAATTTTTCGGAACTACAGGCACAACTGGAAGGTACGGAAAACCGGATCTCCGTTGCCCGGAATGATTTTAATGGAGCCGTAAAGGTTTACAATCAGTCGGTACGGTCATTTCCAAACAACATCTTTGCCGGTATCTTTGGCTTTCCGGTAAAAGGATTCTTTGAGGCTTCACAAGCGGCCCAAAGTGCCCCAACGGTTCAGTTTTAATTAGCAGGGGTATGGTGTGTGGAGCGTATCGTTTCACACACCATACCCCTGGTTTCCTGCCCTCTCTTATGAAAACGAACCCATTCACACCCGACGAGCAACAGCGCATTGTGAATGCTATTCGGCAGGCCGAAACCACAACATCCGGCGAAATCCGGGTGCATGTTGAACCGCATTGTTCTACTCCAGACCCTGTGCAACGGGCTATTGATGTATTTGCGCAATTGGGCATGCATCAGACCAAACAGCAGAATGGAGTGTTGTTTTACCTGGCCCATGTCGACCGGAAATTCGCGATTGTAGGCGACAAGGGAATCGACGCTAAAGTGTCCGGCAATTTCTGGGAAAGCACTAAAAATTTGCTTCGTAGCTATTTTTCAGCCGGACAATATGCTGAAGGACTAATACGAGGTATTGGGCAGGCGGGTGTACAGTTGCAACAGTATTTCCCCTACGATAGAGCAACCGACACCAACGAACTTGCCGACGATATTTCGTTTGACTGACACTTCCGTGAACGTACTTACTTTTTCATCCCGCATTGTCCGAACCTACGGTCTGGCGATACTTCTTTTTTTCCTAACACTACCCAACGTATTGCTGGCACAGGACTCGGCAACCGACTCCCCTTCCAGTACGGCTATTCCCGACCGGCCAAATCCACCCCGTTTGGTAAACGATTTTGTTGGTATTCTGAGCGGTAGCGAACGCGATCAGTTAGAGCAGAAACTTCGCACCTACAACGACTCGACCTCTACCCAGATTACTATCGTTATCGTTAAAACAACCGAACCCTATCCAATTGGCGATTTTGCATTTCAGGTTGGGCGTAAGTGGGGTGTAGGGCAGAAGGGTAAAAACAATGGTCTGGTGCTGGCCTGGGCAACTCAAACCCGCAAAATTTTTATTGCAACCGGTTACGGCCTGGAGGGCGCTATTCCCGATGCCATTGCCAAGCGCATTATAAGCAACACGATTGTACCAGCCTTCAAACAGGAGCAATGGTACCGTGGCCTGGATGAAGCTACTACCGAAATTATTCAGCGAGCCAGTGGTGAATACAAAGCCGACCCGCGCCAACAATCCGACGATGGTGGCTGGGGCGAAATTTTCATCTGGATTTTTATTGTCTTCATTATCCTGTTCATCCTATCTCGCCGAAATAATGGCGGGGGAAGCAATCGGAATCGTGGTGGAGGATTCTTCCCTCCGGTCTTCTTCCCAACTTCAGGCTCTGGCTGGGGTAGTTCGGGTGGGGGCTGGAGTAGTGGCGGAGGTAGTGGTGGTGGTTTCGGAGGTTTTGGCGGGGGTAGTTTCGGCGGGGGTGGTGCCGGTGGCGATTACTAAGCAGTTGGCCATTCATTTTTTGACCCTCATTTGGCCGCGATTGTATTGCGGCCAAATGAGGGTCTTGTCTATAACGATAGGATAACTTTTTGCCTTAACAACGCTGGCACTTGCAATACAATCGCGAATGGTTAGGGAGTAGATGCAGGAAGCTAGTTGTTACTGAAATCAGTTATTTTTTCTGACATGCGGTGCCGCCAGATAGGTAGCTCCAACTAAAGCTGCCAGCAGTAGAATACCCGTAATCTCAAATGGAATCAGGTATTCAGTCATCAATTGTTTTCCAATAGTACCTATGCTACTCTGCCAGCCAACCGAACCCGAACCGTTCAGTAAGGAGAAATTGGCACGCGCCAATAAGGTGTAGAGCGCGATAAACAAACTACCCGCTACCAAAACAGCTACCAGCCACGCATAGGAACCCGATCGATTCAGGGCTGGTATCGTATTCGGTGTCTGACTATTGATATCGGTTCCTGTGTTTTTTTTATGCGTAAGCATAACCCCAAAAATTACCAGCACCAGCACTCCACCCACATAAATCATAATTTGGGCGATTGCCAGAAAATCGGCACTGGCCAATACAAAAAGACCGGCAACCCCCAGCAAAGTAAGGAGCAGAAAAAAGGCCGCATACAGTACATTCCGGGTCAGTAAAATAGCAAGGGCAGCGCCTATCGCCAATGCTGCAAACCCATAAAAAGCGATCTGAATCACAGGTTACTTACTCTGAAATTACTCCGTTGGATTTTTATTATCAGTGTCTGATTTAGGCGGTGCGGCCTTAGGCTTCATGGTTGGTCGAAACGCGGGCTTAGGCTTGGGTGTATCAGCAGCCGGCTCTTCCTGTGCCCGAACAGCCGTATCCTGCGCAGGGTTAATTTCCTGTGTTTTAGCAGGAGTTGTAGCAACGTTCGGCTTCATGGTTGGCCGGAAACCAACTGTAGACTTAGGTGCTTCTGCAGGTGGATCTATTGGCACATCTGGTGTCTGCGAGCTTTCTTTTTCCGACTTTTCCGCTACTGATTCCGAAGCCGACGCTGCTTTCGGCTTCATGGTTGGTCGGAACGCTGGTTTGGCTTTCGGGGCTGGTTCAGAAACGGCCTGAGCAGGCGGCTCAGCAGCCGGTGGTTTAGCCGGTTTCATGGTTGGCCGAAAGGTAGGCTTAGGCTCTGTTACATCCTGTGCTTTAGGCTCTTCCACTTGTTCCGACCTTACGGCCTCTCCGGTTGTTTTGGGAGGCTTCATGGTTGGTCGGAAAGGCGCCGGTTTGGGTTTTAGTACCTCAACAGTGGGTAGTCCTTCATCAGTAGTTGTGCTCTCCGGCTTCTGCTCTGGCAATTCCTTGCGAGCTTCAACTGGCGATTCGGGTACAGGAACGGCAGGTTTCTTTGTTGGCCGAAAAACAGGACGTTTGGTTGTTTCCAGTCCACCTTGAGCAATTTGCTCCATTTCGGTTGGCGACGCATCGGTCAATGGATGCTCAATCGAAGAATCTTCTGAATTTTCGGGTGGTGCCGATGGAACTGTCGGTTTTGCTGTTGGCCGAAATACGGGTTTGGGGTTTGCGGCTGGTGCCGAAGCCGCCTGATTTGCAGCTTTAGCAGCCACCTGTGCCGCTTTTTGTTCTTCTTTCTCCCGAAGAAACTGCTCATATAAAGCACGTTTCTCGTCGGCTTGCTCGGGCGTCAGATTCGAAAATTCGTAGGTTAGCTTTCCTAGTTCGAACTCACTATAGTCGAACTTCTTATCCATCGTCAGGCACTCGGTTGGGCATACGGCCGTACAAAGACCGCAGTAGCAACACTTGGCCATGTCGATGTCAAATTTAGCGGCATATAACCGAATTGGCGACCCATCCGAGGCCCGTCCGACCTCTTCCGTTGCTTTAATGGCATCAATTGTAATGCAATCGACCGGGCATATTTTAGCGCACTTATCACAAACAATACAATCATCTATTTCATTACGAAGCCGATAACGGCCATTGTCGGGAATAGGTAGTTGTTCGTGCGGATACTGAAGCGTTACCAGCCCGTTTTGCTGCTCAAAATAATTGGCGCTGGCAATGCCTTCGGGCGTTCGGCGGTGGGTTGCGTTTCGTATGTGACGAAACGTTAGCGTTAACCCCTTCAGCGTTGTCCGGATACCGGACTGTATATCGTCGAAATAAGACATTTTAAAGAGCGAAAGAGTGCGATCGTAAAAGAGCGAAAGAATAGAAAACAGTACTCTTTCACGCTCGCCCTATAAAGGAGGGAACCGGTCTGGCTCGCACTCACTCATGATTTCGTAAACCCCATCGATAATATCATCAACATTGGGTTTTGAAAAATAATCACCATCCGACCCATATGGTGGGCGATGCGCTTTGGCCGAAATAGTTTTAGGCGCCGAATCCAGATAGCGATAGGCCTTCTGACCTTCCACAACCTGTTCCAGCATATAAGCTGACGCGCCACCGGGCACATCTTCATCGGTAAAAATAACGCGATTCGTTTTTTGGATCGACTTAACAATGGACTGATGCACATCGAATGGCAACAGCGATTGCACGTCGATCACCTCAATGCTGATTCCCATTTCGACCAACTCAACAGCAGCCTCCATCACAATTCGGCACATCGAACCGTAGGTTACAACAGTAACATCCGTACCAGCCCGTAACTTATCAGGTACGCCAAGCGGTACGCAGAACTCATCCAGATTATCGGGCAATCGTTCTTTGAGCCGATAGCCGTTGAGGCATTCGATCAATAAGGCCGGATCGTCGCTTTTGATAAGGGTGTTATAGAAACCCGCGGCCTGCGTCATATTACGCGGTACGAGAATGTGTAAACCCCGTAAGCTACCAAGCATGGCGCTCATGGGCGATCCCGAATGCCAGATCCCTTCCAGCCGGTGGCCACGTGTCCGAATGATCAGGGGAGCTTTCTGACCACCTTTTGTCCGGTATAACAACGTTGCTAAATCGTCGGTCAGTGTAGCCAGCGCATAGTAGATATAATCGAAATACTGAATCTCAACAATGGGTCGCAGACCACGCATGGCCAGGCCAATTCCCTGACCAATGATGGTGGTTTCGCGAATGCCTGTATCGGTGATTCGCAACTCACCATATTTTTCCTGTAAGCCAGCAAATCCCTGATTTACATCGCCAATTTTACCAACATCTTCACCCAGCGCCACCACGCGGGCATCACGCGCAAACAGGCTGTCGAAATAGCGTTGCATCAGCATGTATCCATCTACCAGTTGCAAATCGTCTGCATAATGCGCCGGAATACCTTTCACCAGCATGGGTGACTCGGGCGAATGGCTGTATAGATACGAATGATAGCGGTCTGCATTTTCAGTATCGACTTGCGCAAGCCAGTCCTTTAATGGCCGACGCAGACTTTCGGAATCATTTCGGAGCAGGCGCAATACGTGCCGAACAGCCGAAACAGAATCACGTCGTAGTGGATTTACGGTTCGGCGTAACTCTTCCCGAATAGCCATCAACTGAGCCGACTTAGGATGATGGCGTGCTGCCCGTTGAATCAAATCGGCAGCAGCCTCCACATCAGCTTTCATCGACTGTTCGAATGCTGACCAGGCCGACGATCGTGCTTTTTTAGCAATTTGCAGCGCTTCGGCTTCGATCGTATCCAGTTCATCGTCGGTGGCGTAGCCATTTTCCAGAATCCAGTTTCGAAACATCCGATTGCAATCGTGGGCAGCCTCCCAGCCAAGTCGTTCTTTCGATTTATAACGCTCATGGGAGCCAGAAGACGAATGCCCCTGTGGCTGAGTAAGTTCCTGAACATGCACCAGCACGGGTACCTGTTCTTCCCGACAAATGCGGGCAGCCTGCTGGTAAGTTTCCAGCAAGGCGACATAATCCCAGCCTTTTACGGTTATGATTTCGATTCCTTTTTCATCATGACTTTCGCGTTGCAGGCCAGCCAGTGCCTTCGAAATGCTTCCTTTCGTTGTCTGGTATTCGACTGGCACCGAAATACCATAGCCATCGTCCCAGACCGACATTAGCAAGGGAACCTGAAGCACACCAGCGGCATTCATTGTTTCCCAGAACATTCCCTGCGAAGTAGACGCGTCGCCGATGGTAGCAAAAACGATTTCGTTTCCGTTTCGGGAAAAATTAGTCAGGTATTGAAGGTTTTCGTTGTTTCGAAAAAGTTTTGAGGCATAGGCCAGCCCCAGCGATCGAGGAACTTGCCCGGCGGTTGGCGCAATATCACAAACCGAATTGAACATTTCGGTCTGGTTTTGCCAAAGTCCCTGTTCATTAAGCCAGCGGGTTGCAAAATGGCCATTCATATTTCTACCCGCCGTATTCGGGTCGGCTGCCAGATCGGCATGGGCATACAACTGGGCAAAAAATTCATTCCATCGAAGCTCTCCCAAAGCAGCTACGAACGTTTGGTCGCGGTAATAGCCTGAGCGAAAATCGCCCCGCTGGAATGCACTAGCCGCAGCAATCTGGACGAGTTCCTTACCATCACCGAAGATTCCGAATTTGGCCCGCCCACCCATAACATCCCGACGTCCTAACAAACTTACCTGTCGGCTTTCGCAAGCCAGCTGATAGTCAGCCAGGATTTTTTCGCGGGTTAAAATATCTGTTGAGCGGAGTTGTTCGTTTGCTATCACAGCAGAGCTACGGGTTGAAAGAGTTTCACATTTGGTTTCGTTGGTGAAGATGATTAACGTCGGGTTTCCCCATCGTCAAGCAAAAGTAAATTTAATGCAAAACAACCCAGCTTTCAAAAAAACGATTTTTTCTGTTTCTTTGTTAGGAGATCAATAGCCAACCACAATTTGGCAGACTCTTTGCACTGGTATTGATTTATTAGGTATCTAATTAAAACAACCAAACCATAATTCCGTTTAGTCCAATGAAAAAGTTTTTTTCACTTTTCGTAGCTTTATTTGTGTTCGTCGCAGTTGGCTACGCCCAGAAGGGAGTCATGAAGTTTGCTCAGGAAACGCATGATTTCGGTAAAGTTGAACAAGGCAAGCCGGTAACGTATGTTTTTGAGTTTAAAAATATGGGTACCGACCCTATTGTGATCAACGATGCTACGGCGTCTTGTGGTTGCACCAAGCCAAGCTGGACGCGCGAACCAGTAATGCCGGGCAAAACAGGAACTGTATCGGCAACCTATAATGCGGCTGCCGCCGGACCATTCAACAAATCAGTTACCGTAACGTCGAATGCCGAATCGGGTTCGGTTGTTCTGTACCTGAAGGGTGAAGTTGTTACGCAGAAAGAAGCACAAACAGCAGTTGCTCCAGGAGGAACTGATAAAAGCAAAGACAAGAAAAAATCACGTTAACACGCTGAAGGGTTAATAGTGTGGTCAAGAAAGGCATCAGGTAGTTTACCGGATGCTTTTTTTTTGCCCATATACTTTATCCTACCCAGTAACCTACTGGCCCCGCCTGCTCCCTTCCCTGTAAATTCCCTTCTCCAGCAATGGGCAAATGCGTATTTTCACCCTGACAATCAAGCCCATTCGCTATGCCTCCCCCCTACCGAAAACGACAAATGAACGCGCGGTTCAATGCGTTGATCTGACCTGATTTAACTCCTGTGTCGGTCTCCTATTCTTCAACTTAACCTACCTGTATATCCCATGTTTTTCATGATTCTAGGCGTATTCGCGCTCATTGCCGGGTTCGCCATCAATACACCTGCGCTGACTTTTTCGCGCTTTGCCCGGCCACTAAAAGTTGGCGGTATTATTCTAATCGTTCTTGGTATGCTCATGTCTAGTATTCGACAAATTGACGCTGGGCAAGTAGGCGTTATTTCGCTATTTGGAAATGTCAGCGACCGAACGCTGAATTCTGGCCTAAACTTTGTTAATCCGGTAGCAAACGTTACAGAGTTTGACATTAAAACCCAGAATTATACGATGGCAGCCACGAGCGATGAAGGCCAGAAACAGGGCGATGATGCTATTCGGGTTCTCACTGCCGATGGCCTGGAGGTAGTTATCGACCTGACGGTATTGTACCGGGTAGTTCCTGATGATGCACCCAGAATTTATCGCGAAATAGGTACTGACTACATGGACAAAATTGTTCGGCCCATTACCCGTACCCGTATCCGCGACAACGCCGTTTATTACGATGCCGTTGCGCTTTATTCGACCCGGCGCGATGAATTCCAGGGGCGAATTTACAAAACGATCGAAGCCGATTTTCGTAAGCGTGGATTAATGCTGGAACAACTACTCATTCGAAATATTGATTTGCCAGCATCCGTAAAGAAAACAATCGAATCAAAAATAAATGCCGAACAGGACGCCCAGAAAATGCAGTTTGTTCTTCAGAAAGAACGTCAGGAAGCCGAACGGAAACGGGTTGAAGCACAAGGGATTGCCGATTACCAGAAAATTCTGTCTACGGGCCTAAGTGACAAGCAATTGCAGTATGAGCAAATTAAGGCCCAGCGAGAACTGGCGGCATCGCCCAACGCTAAAATTGTGATTATGGGGAGCCGGGGAAATGTACCTCTGATTCTCAATGATAAGTAAAACGACCGGAATAATCGAACTAGCCACAGTCTTATTCTTTATCTACTATGGCTAGTTCGGTTCTGGCTATAATGTTCTTTTAGTTTTGCCTGGGCATCGTAAGCGCCATAAGCCATGCTTTACAGACCTCGGGCCAGGTAGCTAGTGAGCCAAATTTTGCAGTCCGAAGTCCATATCCATGTCCCCCTTTCGGATATAAGTGCATCTCAACCGGAACTCCGTTTTTCAGACAGGCCAGATAATAATTTATACTATTCTCAACGGGAACCGCCTTATCATCCTCAGAATGTACTAAAAACGTTGGTGGCGTCTTATCTGATACCTGCAATTCGTTGGAAAAATAGGCAATCATATCGGGTGATGTATTCAGTTTCCCCAGCAATTTATCGCGAGATCCCGTATGTGCCTTTTCGCCGAAGGTAATGACCGGGTACATCAGAATGGAAAAATTAGGCTTAGCCTGTTCGCTGGCGGCAGTCCCCCGATGATAATGGGTTGAAAGCGTCGATGCCAGATGCCCACCAGCCGAAAAGCCCATTACACCAAGCTTATTGGGGTCGATATTATACTTAGCCGCATTCTGCCGGATTAACTTCATACCCTGCATGGCATCTAAAAGCGGAACCTCCTGCTGATTGGTCATGAGTTTTGGATCGGGCAAGCGATATTTCAGTACAAAAGCGGTAACGCCTATTTCATTGAACCATTTGGCAATATCGACGCCCTCATGTCCCGATGCCAGAATCGAATAGCCTCCGCCGGGGCAAATCATTACGGCCACCCCATTGGCCTTATCTTTGGGAGGCAAATAGGCCGTGAGCGTTGGCACTGAAACATTGCTGATACGCATAATGCCATCGCTCCCCGGATCTGATTTCTCATCAATTTGTACACCAGCAATAGCATTGGGGATAGCGCCATCCGGCCATACGTTCAGCACTTCCTGCGAACGAGCAACCTGGGTAAGAAGCATAGTAAAACCAATCGTAAGAAATAAGGCACGCATAGAATAAAGAGGATTAGCGGGACATTTCATGAATACAAAAAAGCCGACCAGTAGGTCGGCTCTACTCATATTTCAACTTCGGTATCGCCAGATACATCGTCGGCTTTCGGACCTCCATGCAATACCTCTATAAGTTCTTTAACCCGATAAACCGTTTTATTATAGCGATTTCCCAGCATAATGATTACGTATTCATCTTTCGGACTGAACCAGAACATGGTATTATACCCTTTCCACCAACCCGAGTGATAAATATATTCGGGTTGCTTATCATCATCCAGCATCATCCGGAAACCATACCCGTAGTTTTTCGCTCCTTTTCGTTCAAAACTTCGTGGAACAAAAGCTTCCTGTAGGGTCTTTTTCTGTAAAACACAATTGCCACTAAGCGCCCGATACCATCGAAACAGATCATCGACCGTCGAATAAATGCCTTTGTCGCCCACAACATCATCGTAATAATCTTTCGGAATCCGGCGATTCCATTGATAGCCCGCTGTTTTATGGTGATTAAAGGCTTCGTTCTTAGTGGTAGCAACAAACGTTTGATGCATGCCTAGTGGCTCAAAGATCGCTGAATGGATATAGGATTCGTAGCTTCTACCCGTAACTTTTTCAATGATCGACGCCAGCACCATATAGTTTGTGTTGCTATAGCTGAACCCCCTTCCCGGAATGTTATAAGCTCTTGGCGTAGGTTTTACCGTTGCAAACCAGTGCATAATAGTTGCATTGGTTGGATAGGGCTTTTCTTTTTTATAAAAATTCACCTTCATACTGTCATCGAAAGCATACTGATAGTTGGGCAAACCGCTTCGGTGACACAACAACTCACGAATCGTGATTCCGTGATAAGGGAAATCCGGATAAAATTTCTGAATAGTATCCTCAAAAGTAAGCTTTCCCAGCTCTATTAATTTCAGTGTTCCAACCGCCGTAAATGTTTTGGAAAGCGACGCCAGTTGAAATTTCGAATCCTCGACCAGCGTATCGCGTTCACCCCGTTCAAAGTGGCCCAATCCGAAACAATGCTTATAAAGCACAATACCTTTTTGTGCAATCAGCACATTTCCGTTGAGCCCTTCCCGAACTTTCTGGTGAATAATTTGCTCAATTTGCTGCGTCTTCTCATCGGCATTGATCTGCTGCCGAACCGCTTGCGTCTGTTCAGGACTCAGAGCTTGTTCATCGGCACAATTCCGCAACGCATTGGCCGATTTATTTAGCTGTTTATCTGTGCTTTGCCCGCACGATATAACGATGTAAACCCAAGCAATTGCACTTATCCAACTTCTCACTTTTTTCATCCACACTAGCCTTGCACTCCTGTCGTACTCAAAAAAATCTATTTCTACAAAAATAGAGATTCGCTTTCTACGGTGTGTATCTGTTTTTATAAAAACTGATTAAAACTGAGGGCATGGCCCTGAGTCACCTAAAATGCCCCCTACCAACGGTGGCTGGGCCTGTTTGGAGCCGGACGGCTAAGGGTACGATTTCCTGTATTCCTGTTCAGAACGCCCGTTTTACGGAGACTAATATAGCCTCCTACACTCTTTGGCAATAATTGCCCTGCATCGACAGCAAGCGATCCCGTTACCACGGCTCCACCAAGCATATTGACCGGAACACCAAGTGTGAAAAGACCCGAAAACTGGCGGGGCAGATTGATAAACGGCACATCGTAGGTCCCGGCATTGATGCTATAGGACAGGCGCGATGTCAGATCAATTTTATCGAATAATAACGCGCTGATTCCAACATGAAAGACACTAACCCGGTTGTTGGCAATAGCGCTGCTATATGTCGACAACTCGGAATTTACTTCCGCTTTGGGCATCAAAAAGGGAGTACCTATCGTACGGCCAAAATACGTCCATCCGTCAACGAACTGGCTATGGTTGAAATAATTGTCGCGTCCCCGTCGCTTCGGATCATCGATCACGAACTCATCGCCCCCCTGGCTACCCGTAAATAGATATTCGAATGTAAACTGGCGAAGAAAAAAAGCAGCCCCTGTTGGCTGATTCAGGTTTTTTAGACGTACACCATTCAAGCCATCCTGTATGTTAGTACCGTAAAATAGCGAACCATCATCGTAGAGGAATTGTCGGTAAGCATAAAGATTCCAGCCATCAAAACTTATATCAGTTGCCAGATCAACAGAACCTAAATGATTACCAATTCGATTATCCTCAAACGAGGTCAGATTGCTGTCACTTGTATAATCATTACCTCGAGTGCCTAAAAATACATTAGGATAATAACGTAGGCTTGAAGGCAGCTTACCATCTACGGCAACGACAGGGCCCAATATTTTAGGATCGGCATAACCACCCCAGATAACCTGATGATTGAATCCGCCATAAAACCGAATTCGCCAGGATGGTTTACCTAGCCGCAGGTAGAAATATTTGTGGTGAAGGTACGACCCTTTTACAATTCGGTCTGAATTTTCGAACCACCCATGAGCCAGCATTCCCATTACGGACACAACGCCTTTTGTAAATCCTATTGGGGTAAAGTTTGGCAGTCCAATTTGTATTTTAGGAATTGGTAGCGCATTTCCCGACCAGGCATAGGCACCAGTAGTTAACAACGTATCGACCAGGCCAACTATTTCCTTTCGACGACCGGCGTATAATTCAAAGGCACCAATTCGGCCTTTCACATAGGCTTCTGTTAGTAATACCTGGCTTGTCTGGCCAGCATTAGCTACAACATTTACACCGTATCCCCAATCGCTTTTGGGTCGATGCCCCGTACTATCGGCAGCCCGATAGTCGGAATGTAGCGTTGCATTCAGTCGTAGAGAAGGCGCTTGTAATGGAACCGCCCCATATTGATTTGCACGTAACCAGAAAGGCGTTTGCGATGACGCCCCCATACTTCCGACTTCTATTGAGTACTGATTAATTCGCTGACCGTAAGAAGGAAAATTACTAATCCATAAGAACCATACAGTACAACTACAAAAAATAGCGATTCTCATAGATTAAGAAACAGATAAGCCACTGGCAGGCATCGGTACGGCTATTTGCCACGGCCTTGAACCATCACCCGAACCGTTTGAGCAATGATCCACATATCGAACAGGAATGATCTGCGTTCGGGATAGATCAGGTCATACCGCAACCGCTGCACCATCTCTTCGATACTGGAGGCATAACCAAACTTAATCTGCCCGATTGAGGTAATTCCTGGTTTTACTTTGAGTAAGCTTTTATATTCTGGAGCAACTTCAACAATCTGGTCGATAAAAAACTGTCGCTCGGGTCGCGGCCCAACCACAGACATCTCCCCTCTGAGCACATTATAGAACTGAGGAAGCTCGTCCAGACGCGTCTGTCGCATAAAGCGTCCCCAGGGTGTAATCCGTTGATCCTGGTCGCCTGCCGACAACACAGGCCCCCCCTGCTCAGCGTTGACATACATACTCCGAAACTTATAAATCAGGAAAGGTTTTCCATCTCGCCCAACTCGCTCCTGCGCGTAGAAGATGGGGCCTTTGGAGCTTAACCGCGTCATCAAAGCAACCAATAGAAAAAATGGTGCTCCCACCGTCAATATACCAACAGAAAAAGCAATATCGAATCCTCGCTTCAGCGTATTGATCCGAAAATCGGCCAGCATCTGCGAAGACAAATTCAACACTGGCAAAAAATCGTGGTATTCGACAGAAGCCCCACGAGCCAGAAAGCCCCTAAAGTCAACAAGTAATTTTACCTGATAATCAACATCTTCTGCATCATCAACAATGCGTTTCAACCGCTTATTATCAATGTATGGCATACAGCAATAAACACAATCGATTTGGTTTAGACGAACATACTCCAGTAGTTCATCGTAAGTCCCTCTGAGCAAACCAGCCGTTTCATCAGCAGGTTCATCGAAGTACCCATAAAAATGAAATCCCATTTCTGGATGGGCATCGTAAAAACCTCGGATGGTAGTTGCTAATTTACCGTACCCTACTACAATATAACGTCGATTATTATACCCCCTGGCTCGGTATTCCTTCAAAAAAACCAACCCACCAATCCGAAAAGCAATACCCAGCATGGCGAACAAACCATAGGTGAATGCCAGATGCTCCCTGGAATAATAATAGCCTTTGACTGCTACCCAGTAAATAGCGATTACAGCTACATGGAAAGCCATCAGCACCAACAACTTTTTGATTAAATGGTCTGCTTTAAAAAGCTGGCGAGGGAATATATAAGGCTTAAATAATAAAATCTCGGCTAACCACACCAGGTTAAAAACCCACCATAATGTTGCATAAGGTGGCTGAAAAACTGGGTCTATTGAGCCAAACTTGATTCCATAAGCACCCACAAAAGCCATGTTTAAGCTCAGGAAATCGACAAAAACATGGAGCGGGAACAACAATATGGAATAACGATGCCTCATATTTAATTGATTTACCGTGCAACTTTCCTGGTATGTAGATACACATTAACAGGGCTAAGATAATGCCAGAAGCCGTTGGCACTTCTTAAAATTATCCTACGGTTTATAGTAAACGGCTGCAATGTAATAATTTTTATCCAATTTATAAATATGTGTCGACAAAATCTATAGCCAGAAACGGTTAATGTGATGTCCAGTTTTTCTTTAAGCTGATATAGCCACCTATATTATTCTGATATAAAGTACCATTATCGACAGCGGCACTTCCCGAAAACAAAATCCCACCCAGAATGTCTAACGGAGCCACGATACTGGCATATCCCGAAAACTGATTCCGAATAGGTTGATACGGATAATCGTAAGTGCCCAGGTTCCGGCTAAAAGACAGCTTTAGCTGATAAGCAATTGGTCCCGCAAATAAAGAGCTTCTTACCGGTAGATTTCCGGCCAATCCTGTGTGAAACACATATACCCGGTTATTTCGTGTAAAGGTTCCATAAGGGTATTGGTCCTGTGGTCCCAACGCAGGGGGAATAAACGGAGTACCAATTGTATGCTGACGGTAGGCCCAGCCATCCCGATACTGCTGATGATTGAAATAATCATCTTTACCTCGTTTATCAGGATTATCAATAATAAATTCAGGTCCTCCCTGACTAGTTGTGTTCAAGAATTCAAACAAAATATCGCGAACAACCGCGTTTGGGTCATTCCGTCGAATACGAATTCCGTTTAAGCCATCCGCAATATTAATGAGATAAAACAATGAGCCATCTTCATACAGATTCTGTCGATATATATATAAGGTATGACGGACCAGATCGATCTCAGTGGCAAAGTCAATAGACCCCAAATGATTACCAACCCGATTCGTCAAATCAAAATAGGTATACTGCTGTGTGTCAGTACGTCCTTTATTTATTGTTGAGACGACGTAGAAGTAATTTACCAATCCAGTAGGCAATTTTCCCCCATTAGGAATAACCCCTGGAATACCGGTTGTATCGGTAGCATGTCCTCCCCATACGGCCTGGTGATTAAGCCCGCCATAAACTCGGACAACATCGCGTTCTCGCCCAAAACGGAGGTAAAGCGATTTCTGGTGTAACATCGTATTTTGGATATATCCGTTAGCATCCAGATACCCATGGGCAAATGTACCCTGAACAGCCACCCAGCCTTTTGTAAAGCCGATTGGAGTGAAGACCGGAATAGAAATCTGTATTTTGGGAACAGGCATTGCATTCCCTGACCAGGCATACGACCCGGTCGATAACGTTGAATCGGCCAGCCCGAACTTCTCTCGTTGTCGCCCCACATACAGTTCCCAGATACCCCGGCGAACTTTAACATAAGCCTCTGGCAATAAGACATTATGTTCGTATGAAAGTAGATTTTTAGAGGTATTGACAACTACATTTACGCCATAGCCGACATCATATTTCGAATCCTTCCATTTCCCTGTACTATGACGTGTTGAATCGTAACTACTGTAGATACCCGCTCTGAAGGTAGAAACTGGCGACTGATTTGGAACAATACCATATTGATTCGATCTAAGCCAAAATGGAGTTTCTGTCGAAGAAGAAAAATAAGTACCAGCCTCTACGCTATAGAGATCTGGCCTATGAATTGATTGAGCCCATAACCTAATCAAACCAAAAGCATTAATAACAATAAATGAACAGAGTAGCTTAAAAGAAAAAGACATTGATGAGGTTAGTAGAGGTCTGAAAGCGCTTACAATAATAATAGCTACTAACCTATTTTATTGTAAGTGCCTCAGCTTTTCGATGCTGAGTATATTTTTCTATTACAAATTCTCTAATACTCTCAATAAACTTTGCTTCATCAAATGACTGCGCATGTATGCGAATAAAAGCTGAATCAAATTGATCCTCAATTGCTTCGAATCGTTTAACAGCAGCTATCAAATCATCTGTTGTCTGTTTTTCAAAAAAGATAGCTGTTGCTTTTGAGGGATTATCTTTTACGGGAATTTGTGTTGCCAACACCCCTCCCGTACCATAAGCAATAACGGGTCGACCGGCCGCATTGGCTTCTAAAGGAGTGATACCATAATCCTCATGTTGCGGAAAAATGAATGCCCGGCAATTGGAATACACATCGGCTAATTCCTGAGCGGATAAGCCACTCATAAACAGTACATTACTTTTAGCTCGTGCCTTAATTTCATCGGCCTGAAGCCCCTTACCTACAATTACTAACGGATAACCTAATTCATTAAAAGCGTCTATAACCAAATCTACTTTTTTGTAATACTCCAATCTGGAAACCACCAGAAAATAGTCCTTAGGCTTATCTGTCACATAGAAATTATTAACATTTACCGGAGGGTTAATAATCTGTATATCTTTTTTTAAGTGATACGACGTCTTTAATCGTTCTTTTGTTTCTTCCGTCATCGCTACAAAGAAATCAGGCCGTTGAGCAGCCTTAAAATCTATTATACGTAGCCTCTTCACAACGAAATCGAAAAGTTTACGGCGCAAGCCAGTCGAATTAGCGTATTGAGCATAGGAAGTAGGATCCCAGGCCAGTCGAAAAGGTGTAAAGCTATAACTAATAACCAGAGCATCTGGATTCAGCTTTACGTACTTTGCACAATGTGTACCCGACATGAGTACAACATCATACTCCGTTAAATCATGTGATTGCATCGCCCATACACCAAATGGAAAAAAAAGCTTTTTCATGGTATCGTCCGTTTTTGCAATGTATTGCAACCACGTTGTATGTATATCACAAGTCTGAAACTCTGGAAACGTCAATCCAGGCTGATAACACTGAGTATAAATTGGTGCGTCTGGAAATGCTTTATGGAAACAAAGAGCAACTTGTTCACCACCGGCTCTACACATTAGCCCATCCTGCACTAAAGCGATTTTCATGATAATTTTTGCTGAGATAAACAGCAACAAAATTAAGGAAGCCTCCTTATAAACATTAAAGGGTTCGCAATTGCGAACCCTTTAATGTTTATTTTTTTATGACACGGCTACTAATCTGCTTTCGTTCAGTTGTTAGAACAGGCATATAGATGCCGGATGACTGGTTCTCAGCTTTCCATTCTAAAGTATGTCTACCAGCCTCTTGCTGGCTACTTTCTAATAAGCGTTCAATAACCTGCCCTTTAGCATCAATGACATACAGATTGATTTTTCCTGATTCTGGAAGTACAAAATCAATTGTCGTTGACCGATCAAATGGATTCGGATAAGCCGTTAGTTGTAAATCAGTTGTCGACTCTGTTCGAATATGAGCAACAAAAACAGCGCCAGCCTTTGCCTGAAATCCTGGCAAAAGTTCAACAGATCGCCCGGCCCGGTATTCAACATTACTTTTAGGAGAAACAATACTAACCGCTTCTATTTTCTCAATAGCCTTTTCAACATACACCTGATTAGGTTCGTAGTTGATCTTGATATAACGCTGTTTATCAACTTCCTGAGCAAAAGAAGTAATAGCAAGCATACAGATAAAGATACTCAGTAAATAGCGCATATTAGTTTCGGTTTGAGCGTCGTAAAGCCTTAATCTGCTTCTCCATCTGTTCACTTTTACGTTTCAGCGTTTCATTTTCTTTTTTCAGCTGAATCATATATAACGTCAGCTCTTCTACCTTTTCAAGCAATTTTGCCTCCATTTTACCGACGTCAACTCCTTCTTTTACTACCTGTTCAGCAGATGGCACTCCCGGTAGGTGTTGGTTTTGTTTTACATATGTCTCAACCTCAGACAAGCTCTTCAGTTTATAACCAGATTCAAAAACTTTGTCTGACCAATCATCTGTTGTTTTAACAGCAACCTTAACTTTCTCCGTCAAAATACCATCAGCAACATATAACCGGTAACCTACTGGCGTCTGTTGAATACCCGATCCAATAATTACGCCACCACCGTTTGTATTTTGCAGATTATCACCATCTTGCGTCCACAGTTCATCTGCCGATGTTCGCGCGCCACTACCTGTAGTGCTCCCTAGTACGACATCGCCTTGCGCATTCACGGTCAAAAACTTTGTCTGGCTTAATAAAGTCGCCGTATTTGTACTCTTCAGGTTAGTGAAACGCAGCCCACTGTTTCCATCCGTACCCTGAGTAATTTCTAACTTAGCGTTAGGAGCAGTATTCCCAATACCTACATTAGCATTGTTACCTAAAATTAAACTATTACTGGCCGTAACTTGGGTATTAGCACCAATAGCAGTGGCATTCGTCAAGTTGTTATTAGCAGATGATACTCCTGCACTCCTACCAATAAACGTATTAAAAGTTCCACTCACATTTTGAACACCCGCTTCTCTACCTATAGCAACATTATCGGTAGCATTAGTCCCATAAAACCCTGCATCCTGACCTATATAAGTATTACTTGAACCACTCTGATTTCGATTCCCTGCACCACTACCAATAAAAGCATTATTTCCTCCTGACTGGTTAAAATACCCTGTCAAGTTACCCAAAAACATATTATAATTACCGCTTATATTATTAAAGCCTGCTAGATTACCTAAAAATAAGTTTTGCGTCCCATTTATATTATGATAACCCGTTTGAAAGCCAATAAATGTATTACTACCCCCTGTAGTGTTACTTATTCCAGACTCTAAACCTAAAAACACATTACTTGCCCCCGTATTATCTCTGCCGGCCCTAGAACCAATAAATATGTTACCATTTGTTGATGTACTACTGGCACCTGCTTGTTGGCCTATAAAAACATTATCTCCACCTGATGAATTTGATGTACCTGCTTTATAACCAAGAAACACGTTTCCAGAACCAGAAGTATTAGAACTGCCAGTAAGAGACCCCATAAAAGTGTTACTATTTCCTAGCGTATTAGCTTGGCCAGCATCAGCCCCTAAAAAACTATTGTCATTACCCTGAGTGTTACCGTAGCCTGCACCTGCCCCAAAAAAAGAATTATTTGCTCCTGTGCTATTGTATCTACCAGCATTATAACCACTATAATTATTATTATAACCTGTTGTATTACTATAACCAGAATAGCCACCTATAAATGTATTCCCATTTCCAGAAGTGTTATTATAACCTGCACTATATCCGAAGAAAGCATTCCCCTGCCCGGATGTATTTTGCCCTCCCGCTTGCGCCCCTACAAACGCGTTTTGAGTGCCAGCCATATTTAAAGATCCAGCTCCCCGCCCTATCATTAGGTTACTAGCTCCACTCATATTAAGATTACCAGCTCCAACCCCAACTAATGTGTTATCAGAACCTGGTGTAACAGATATGGGGGTCGTCGAAACGTAATTACTCTGAGCCAAACAAGTAATGCCCCCTCCCAAAAAAAACAGACAAGTAAATAATGCTCTCATTTTAAATATCATTTTAAATTCTAAGTACATTTATAGTAACTGGTTAGAGAACCTTTCCATATTGAGTTTATCCTTACATAAACCGGCTAAATATAAAAGGTTATCAAATTATATCAAACAAATTGAGCTAGCTGAATACTAAATAAGTAAATGTGAGGTCCTCCCAATTACTGTATCGCTCAAAGATTGAGGATCGGACGTTCATTTGTTCTTCTTTCGAGGCCTTTTCCGGCGTCAGTCCGCCGAGCGAACTGTGAGGTCGAAATGAATTATACTCCTGACGCCAATACTCAATTTTTTCGCGAGCATCTTCTAACGACAAGAATCAATGGGCGTTCAAACACTCGTCCCGAAAACTTCCATTGAATGATTCAATAAACGGATTATCAGTGGGTTTCCCAGGTCGTGAAAAGTCTAGGTTTACTCCATTGTCATAGGCATCTAGGTCCAATGCTTTCGAAATAAACCGCTACGGCGGACCGTTCACTGCCATTGTCTACCTGGATACGGCCTGGTATCGATAAATTTACCACTTTTAATTGATTCATCACAGCTACTACATCTTCGCCTTTCAACGACTGTCCGACATGAATGGCTACGCATTGGCGGCTATAGGTATCGACTACAGTTAAGGCCCGAATTTTTCGCCCATCGAAGAGCTGATCTGCCACGAAGTCCAGGCCGCTACGGCGGACCGTTCCAGCACTGATGAATACTGGAGAGCTCAGGTCAATCCATTCGATGAGCAGCCGAGCGCTTACACCTAGGCCGCTTACTCCGTAGATTAAGGCTTTCTAAGCGATATAAGCGGTGTACTCGTTTATGGTTGTCGCGCCAGCCTTCCCGCCTAAGCAGGGTAAAAATACGTTGGCAACCATATCGGACACGTGTTTCAGCGATCTCTCGAATACGTTTTCTCAGCACAGAATCATCTCGACGATGCGCTTTATAGAACCAGGTTGAGCGTCGTAACAGAAGCACGGCACAGGCTCGGCGCTGCGAGATCCGATAATCATTCATTAGACTTTTGGCCAACGCTCGCTTTTGGATTGGCCCTAAAGCTTTTTTTTGATGACCTCCTGAAGCATCTGTTTGTCCAGGCTTAAATCGGCTATTAACTGCTTTAGTTGTTGGTTCTCTTCTTCGAGTTGACGAAGCCGTCGAAGTTCGGGAACCCCCAGGCCGCCATACTTCTTTTTCCAATTATAAAACGTAGCCTCACTGATACCCATCTTTCGACATATCTCGGCGACAACGGTTCCGGTGTCAGCCTGAGGAAGGGCAAAAACGATTTGCGCTTCGGTGAATTTGGTCTTCTTCATAAGCGATTGTTTGATTGGTTTTAAGGTATCAAAAATCGCCCGAACTCTCTACTTTAGGTCGGTCCTGTTTACTGGCTCTTACGCACTTTGTGTTGCATCGATGAAATGCCCGCAATAATGATGGTACATTTGACCACTTAGTAAGGTTTTAAAATTGTCAACCACACAAAGTGCGTAAGAGCCTGTTTACTGGGAGGAGGTCAGGAGGAGGTCACTCAATGGGCTATCCATTTACCAGCTTTTCCGTCCCTCCCTGCTTCTACGCACGTCCAGTATTCCACATTATCGGTAGTTGTAGGCTTTGGGTTCCATATACGCTGTCCAATAGAAAACCCTCCTGCATATAAACTGCTCTCAGGGGGGCCCATATTAGTTATATTACCTGTAACATAAGAACTTATATCAAAAACTACTGACCTTGATGGCCCTATCAATAAATTTCCTTGAATCTTAGAACCATTTATAAATTCAAAATGCCCATTATCAGTTGCAAGGTTTCCAACCAGAGTACTATTATTTAAATATACTCTCCTATAGTTAGCCTTTGTGGAGCCTATAGTAAAGACCGTATTGTTCAAAAAGGTAGCCCCCTGAACAAAGCTTCCCCTATATATAAATGAATTTATCACACGAATTCTAGATGTAGGATCAGAAGAAGTAAGTAGCCCAATAGTGCCTCCAGAATAATTTAAAGCATTATTGTCATCTGGAGAAAAACCCACATTAATAGTATCACTTTTTACATTCGAAATATATAATGTGTTGGTATTTCCCTCAATTAAGCTTATTTCTCCATTGTTAACATAAACTCTTCCTGAGTTAATCCTTTTAAACATGGGAAATAACACACCATTCAAACGTAAATCCCCGCCAGAGCTCGATTCTGCTACAACAGACACTTTCCCTTCTACTCTAATATCATTAACCGAACTACCTGTACCATCAATATGACACCTTATAGCCTTCCTAGCATACAATTTAGTTTCCAAAGCATGTATACGTATATTATTATAAGAACAACTTGCTCCTCCGAAGAACCACGTGTCTAAACCCTCCTTTGTAACTCTTTGCCTTTCTGAGTGCACATTATTAAAAGATGAAGAAAGTGTTTTAGGAGAAATATAAATTGCATTCTCCAAAGACTGCTCCACTTGCAACCTTAATATACTAACCATGTTGCTTGTATCTCCCCCATCTTCTACCGAAAAAGCATAGTTAGAAGCATTTCCGCATAGTTCAACAGAAATATTTTCGAAAATGCAATCCCACACCTTAACAAGCTTTAGGCCAAATCCATTTAGATTGTGTACCCTTATAGTTTGGAATCTACTAATTTGCGGATTGTTTAATAACAACCCGTTAACAGTATTATTGTCGCCACTTATTTCAATTTGAAATATTTTAAAACGAGAAGCAGCTTCAGTAATCACAGCTGTATAACTATTACCTGTAGGAACGATTACTCCATTAAGTGCAACTCCTGAAAGCTTCTTTCGCAAAAGAATACTGCCGGTTATACGATATCTCGCACTACCCGTATCATAAATATAAGTTCCAAGGCTAGCTGCAAAATCTATTGCAGCCTGCAACGCATGTTTATCATCCGTTATACCATCTCCTTTTGCAAACCATCCTACATCAACCCCTCCAGAAAACACACGTTTATAACACTTATTTGAAGCAGTTCGTATAACAGTACCTGTATTATCTGGAGAAGTACGATCGATACTATCAAGTAAAAATTGGCCTTGATGTCCAGCATCTGTTACGTATATAGCTACAGGCAATTTCTTTTTTAGTGATCTGATTTGGCTCAGATTTAGTAAAGGTACTATGTGTTGATCTAGAATTGCTACGTGGTCAGCAACAATTTGGATAACACTTTTTAAATCCTTTAAAGGTTTATCTTCCTTCGTAAGCGGCTTAAGTCGAAATCTAGCATACGAACTTATGTCTTTGCCGTCATCGATAGATTGGCCAAGCGACGCCAAAGTAAATAAAAACAATATAAGAGTATAAGATATAAATAAATATATCTTTAAAAAAAAACTATTCCTTTTATTTGTATTATAAGTCATATAAAACCTGAATTCAATAATGAATTGTTAATAACTCAACATACATAAAATATAAAATCCAAATGCAATTTACTTTCTAGTAATATAATACCTACCGCAGATTCAGCTTTGAAGTGCAATATTGAATGCCATCTTATTGGTATGTGCAGAAAAAGAGCCAACTGCTAAGTAGTAAATCCATAGTTTTGTGGTGTCTAATCATAAAACAAATGGCTAACTACAAGCAATTGACCCTGGAGCAAAGATACCAAATTCAGACACTGGTACAACAAAAGTATAAACAGTATGAAATTGCTTCGTTTGTAAACGTAAGCAATTCTACCATAAGCAGAGAAATCAAGAAAAACGTTTCATTATCAGGCGATTACGTTGCCACTGAAGCACATAAGTTGCGTGCAAATCGCTGCCAGCGAGAACCTTATAAAATGAAATCAGCGCTTGAAAAGCAAGTAGTGAGGTTCTTAAAAGAACGCTATTCCCCCGAACAAATAAGTGGTGTTCTGGCTTTACAGGCGGGTTCAAAACAGATAAGCCATGAGAGCATCTACAAGTACATTTACGCCCAGAAAGAGTCTGGTAATGAGAGTCTTATTTCCTATTTGCGAATTCGACACAAGAAAAAATATGGCAAACGAGGGAATTCCAGCAAACGGGGTACAATTCTCAATAGAGTCGGCATTGAGCATAGGCCTGCTATTGTTGAAAGCAACACCCAGGTAGGTCATTGGGAAGGCGATACCATAATTGGCGCTAATCACGAGGGCGTATTACTAACCTTAGTCGAACGGGTTACTAAATATACTATTGTTGCAAAATTGCACTCAAAAAATGTGAATGAATTAGCTAATGCGTTGATTACTAGGGCGACCAGATGTGGAATACCCATAAGGACGATTACATTTGACAACGGAAAAGAATTTGCCAAACATCAAAAAATTAGTGCTTCACTCAAGGCAGATATTTATTTTGCCAATCCCTATCATAGTTGGGAGCGAGGGCTTAACGAAAATACAAACGGCTTAATCCGCCAGTATATTCCTAAATCCTGCCCAATTACTATTGTGAAAAAAAGTGATGTAAAATGGATTGAAGATCAGTTAAACAACAGGCCTCGCAAAACGCTTGGGTACTTATCTCCAACTCAGTTTGCTCTTAAGAATAATATTGCACTTCAAACTTGAATCCAAGTACTTATTGAGCAAAGTGAGTTAAAATAATAGATCGTTCAAAGGTTGAAGATCAGACGTTTACGAGGTCATTCAATCAAACATTTATTAAAGCTTAAATAATATATCTTCGAATATAGCCGCCGATTCATGCCATTTATACAATTTTACTCTCTTATAGCCTTTCTTAATCAGGTTATTATAAGTAGTGCTATTTCCAAGCACATCTAGAATTCCTTCTGCTATACTATCAATGTTAGTTGGATCAATATAATATGCAGCATCTCCACATGTTTCAGGAATACTAGCAGCATTAGATGCGACTACTGGGCAACCACAAGCCATCGCTTCTAATGGAGGGAGCCCAAATCCTTCATATAAAGATGGAAACACAAATAAAGATGCTAACTTGTATATAATAGGCAAATCTTCACTCTTTACATAGCCTGTAAACAGAACACGCTTACTTATATCGGCATTCTCATTTAAAAATTTAAACACCTCTTTATCTCCTGTAATGAATCCTTCTTTCTTACCCACAATAAGCACATGTACATCTTTTTGGGAGATAGCAATTTTCTGAAAAGCCTTCAAGAGATTTAATAAATTTTTATGTGGTTTGACGTTACCAACAAATAACAAATACTTATCTGGTAAGGAATAGTTTTGTATTACCTTATTTTCATGCAGCAAGCTGGAATTTGGGTTAAAGTAATTTGAATCTACTCCTAACGGTATTGCTATAACTTTTTGGGGGTCCGAACAAACCTTCTCTAAAATTTCTCCTCTAGAGAAGGTAGATATTGTGGTTACAATGTCAGATTTCTTTACCGCATTCTTTAAAACATATTCAGCATAAATTCTTTTTTCAAAACTATATGTGCTTTTAGAAACTAAATGAAAAATATCAGGTATTGTCACAACTCTTTTTTTAGCATTTACATACAGCAATGGTATATTATAATGCGGAGACCATAATATATCGCATCTAGGAATTTTCTTAAAAAGCATAAACTGTTCTCTAATGCTATAGATAGGAGAATCATCCTCTATTAAAGTCCAATTTTTAAAATTACCATACAAATTAGATAGCGTAGACTTAGATCCTATAATGTAAGCATACCATTTGTTAGATTCCAAAATATACTGAGTATACTTTTCTATATATAAGCCAATGCCAGAGTTTTTTATCATTCTAGCATCAATACATATCGTTTTTCTAATAGAAGAGTTCATAAATGAAAAAGAGAAAATCAACAATTTACCCTAAGAGCGTGTTGGGGAATTATAGTTGGTCTACTGGTTCAATACGTTGTAACATCAACTGAATGTTAGCCAAAAGTAGCCAGCCAACCGAAGATGATAGTGTGTACTCGTAATCTTTGACGATTCGCCGAAAGAACCGGATGGCCGGAGCCATTAGTTCAAGCAATAGTTCGTTCCACTACCCAACGCTTAGCAACGGGCACGAAGCCCTGCGCCGATTCAGGACGTGAAGCTCGCTCAAAATCAATGCCCCATTTGGTTAATTCCTTTGCAAAAACGCCACCGTAAGCTCCATCACCAAATACCTTTTCGACTCGGTCACCGTACCACAAAACGTCACTTACCAAAGCCAATGAAGCGGGCCCATCACCTTCATTAGCTGCATGCACAGGAACCGCCCACAGCCGCCCGCCCGCATCGACTAATAACTGTCGTTTGCGACCGTTAACTTTCTTATGCGGGTCGAGGCCTCGATATTCACAAATCATAGGCGCTAATTTAACGCTCTGACTATCAACACAAAAAACAGATGGATACGCTTCGCGTTCCTCCTGTTTTCGATCCAGCTGATTCAACTCCCGGTTGATTCTTTCAAGCGTCCCATTAGTTTCCCAACAGTCGAAATAGTAATATGCGGCCTGCCAATGGGGATATTCATCGAGTAAATTTCGCCATTGACAACCCGTGCGAAGTAACCATAAGATAGTATTCATGACCTCGCATAGATCAAGTTTGCGTTTAAGGGGGAAAAAGGGCGATATTGCAGCCCACTGGTAGCTGGTCAGTTTAGTAAACTGTTTGGTCATCTGCCTGTAGTTTGGCGACCACAAAGGTGACACGGCTACTAGTCTTTTTCAATTCCCCAACACGCTCTAAACTAGTCACTTTTACCATTCAAAAATATACCTATAATAAACCACGGATACAAAAAATACAATTGTAAGCCTAAAGCAAAAGGTAATGCAAAAGCTAATAGTAAATATTTTTTATGCTGAATGGCAGAACGAATATAAATATTTTTTATTACATAAATAAAAATGCATCCAAAAAACAAACCACCATCTACCAACAAATCTATAAACCCTCCCAATCCGCTAGAATCCCAAAGTTCTACTTCTGGAAAAATCCCCCTATAAGCAGGAAAGTTTCTAACTAATGGATAATTGCCCATGCCAATGCCAAATAAATAATTACTCTTAACTATATTAGGTATTATAAATAGACCGGCAATCCTGCCCATAACATAATTAGTATCATTCTGCTTATACTGCAAATTAGTGGACACATTAGCAATTTCATATAAATAGCCCTGAACTACTATACTTACTATATACATAAAAGTAAAAGTAAATATTATTATTGCGATCGGCTTGTAAAATTTAGGTATTTTCACTTTTTCATATAAAATAAAAATAGCAAACAACAATATATACAGGATACCTGCTTTTGACTGAGAAAGTATAATAACAATAAATAAAATGAATATTTTTAGCAGTTTATATTTTCCCCCAAAAAGATATACTAGAGACATAATAAAAGCATAACATAAACCTAAAGGTCCACCTTCGACATAGAAACCTCTTAACCTATATGTGCCGTAATAGAACAAAGATTCTGAGATGGAATAAAATCCTAAATAAATTAATACAAATTCTATAATAAAAATTATAGCAAACAATAGAGTATAGTCAAGTATTTTATATATGTATATATATTTTTTTTTGAAAAGAATATGATAAGAAAATAAAGAAAATCCTATACACGATAAATATTCAACATAACGAGATAATGAAATAATATAAGGCATTTTCAAAAAACTATAAATACTAGATAAAGGGCCTATTTTTAATAATGAAGTTATCAATAAAGAGAAAATTAAAAAAAGAGAAAAAAAATACAATAGTGTTGAAATTTTATTAAAGTATTTATTAATATACAATACAAAAAACAAAAACATTAACAACTCAGATACCTTTATTTCAAAAATTTTTAAGTCAGCAAATAAAATACAGAAAGCAACAATAAAATACTTCACCTCTTCGTTTAGAGGTCGAACTCTGATTAGTATTGGGTTCAGATTAATTGTCATAATAGCTTCATGAATAGCTAACAATCTTATATACGCTACTATATGATCAATAAAATAATGCTTTTCAAAGCACTATTTTATAACCAAAGTTCTTTAGTAAAAAAAATGCACACAGAAGTGTATTTATTAAAGGTAAAATTTCTCATATTTAAACTTACCGTTTTCCTAATAAAATACCCCATATAGTTTTAGCATTATTAAGCTGTCCATATCTTACTCTTCGAACTATTGTTAATAATAGCCCTATTCTAACAGTCAATTTCGGTAAAAATCCATAGTATTTATCTGTATAAATTAATTTATTTCGTATATAATAATACTCTGCCATTATGTTTCTGTTCTGGCTATTCCTAGAAGTCGCACCTATTGTAGCACCTTCTTTATGGTATATAGCTACTCTGTCTGTATAATCAATAGTATACCCCTTCAACCTTCCACGTGTAGCCCAATCTATTTCTTCATAATAAAGAAAATAGTCTTCTGAAAGCAACCCAACCGTATTAATATAATCTATCGATACGAGCATACATGCTCCAGAAACATAATCAATCTTCATGTTCGGCAAATTTAGCCGATCGAATTTACCGTTATATAATTGTAATGATACTCCTAAGTATTTGTTATATATTCCTCCGCCTAAACATTGAACTGTATTTGAATGGCCATAATATAGTAATTTAGCACCCACAATACCTACCTTATTATTGCTATTAACTGCAATATGATATTCTATTAATCTGCTTAAAGAATTAGGAGTAATTATAATATCATTATTTAATAACCACATATATTCAGCATCTTTCCTTAATAAAGCATATTTTATCCCTAAATTATTACCTGCGCTAAAACCACCATTACTATTTGATTTAATAATCGTAATCTTACAATTATTAACATCACCAGTGCCATTAACGTCATCTTCGGATAAATAACAGTACGGCACTGGCTTGGGAATTATGGTCTTAGGAACATCGTTTAAGATAAAATCTTCCATATATGGGTTAATATCACCTTCTAAATATTTAATAATATTATTAACTGAATTATCTAAAGAATTATTATCAACTATAATAATAGAATAATTCTTATAGTCAAGATGTAAGATTGATTCTATACAAGCGATAGTATCACGCCATCCATTGTAATTTAGTACTATGATGTATGTCTTAGGCATTTTTTGTAAGCTCTAATTTACCTAAATCATTAAAAAACGCATCCCTAATGGCTTTTACATACAAAATTATTCTAGGAAATTTTTCATCCTCTAGGAAAAATATTTTCACTAAGTCTCTTAAGACATCTTTATAAAAATACATTCGTATGGTAATTGGCAAAAAACGATATTTCTTAAGCACGTAAAAACAATTTCTAGTTTTATAGTATACTCTCAAAGGCGAATGTGAAGTCCATTTTACTTTAATCGGGCCTAGATTAATTTCTTTTATCTCTCCTAGTTTATGCTGAAGACACACTTCATTTAGCTCAATAATTGCATAACCGTTCATAATAAGTCTAAAGCAAAATTCATGATCTACATAATCAATGAACAACTCATCTAAAAATGGTCCATTTTTTTTGTAAGCACTTAAATTTAATAAATTACCTGAAGTAATTGTAAAATAGACAGACCTATTAGGTTTATAAAAAAATCTAGGGTCAGATTGAGCTGCTACAATGCCTATTTTTTTTTTTGTTTCCATTATATACTGTAGCATCTTTTTCACTCCATCTTCAGGCATTTGAGTGTCATCATCCATAGTCAACAAAAATTGGTAACCACCATCAATAGCTAATTGAGCTGCACGATTTAAGGCCGCTGCAACTCCTTTATTACCTTCATTATTATAATAACTCACACTAGCATAGGAGCTGAGTATTCTTATTAAATTTTCATTATGAATTTCCGAATTATCAATGACATATATACGTTCTACCTGATTTATATAAGAAGATATATTTTCTACTATATCTTCTTCAGGATTATACATTACTACAGCAGCAGCCACTTTATTAGATAACATCATCATTAAAACCATCTATATTATTTTCGTATGGCAACTCCTAAGTATTGGCTTACAAGAAACTCTTCTAATAAGTTAAATGTAAGAAAATTAAATATTTCAACTTTTTTACTAAATCTATATTTAGAGAATCTAGTAATAGGCAATACATCCTTTACCAGAAAAATCGAATTATGAAATAAATCTGATACATTTTTACGGCAAAAAAAGCGAAGGTGTGTTTTGTCCATAATTCCCCCAGAAGGATCATAAGCAAATGTACCTTTAAATACTATATTAAACAAAGCTCTATAATTTCGAATATTTGGCACGCTAATAATAAAGCTCCCTCCCTGTTTTAAATAATTTGATAATTTTTCTACTGCAAGCCAAGGGTCTACTAAATGTTCTAGCACATCCCCACAAATAATTACATCAAAGTATCCATTTAAAAACGGCAAATCGTCTTTTTCAATATCTGCAATTAAAAACTGATCAATTTGACTATTGGTTTGATTCGTATTATTAAGGGAAAACAAATCGACACCTATAACTTCAATTGCTAGCTGTCTTTCCTTTATAGCAACTAAAGTATCCCCTCCCCCTGCCCCGATCTCCAATACACGTTGCTGAGAGTTATTCGGCAGCAAGGATATCAAATCTTCTCTCACATTAATATAGTAATTTTCTTCTTTTCCAATGTAGTACTGCATATTCTAATTAATCAAGTTAAAATGTTTAAGTCATTACTTTTTTTAACCACGGCAATATAAAGTGATACAGTAATAAAAAACTGGGTACTAATCATATTAATTGCCGCACCATCTATGCCTAAATATTTAATTATTATAACGCCTTGTAGTAAATTAAATATAGCTGTATAATTAAATATTTTAGCATAAATATTTTTTAAATTATAGGCTAATAAGATTAGATAAGCAGGAATATTAAGACTTACTATTAAGGGTATAATACTCATTATTTTCAACAAATGGATAGTTGAATATTCTGGAGCGCCTGCAATCAGATTAATTATTCTTTCCGCATATACGTATATCAATACAGAAGAAACGCCTATCAAAATAATAAATGGGAAGCAAGTAAAGAATAAGAAGATTTTTAAATTAAGAAAGCCTTTTCTAGCTAACCTGCATGCATTTGGATAAATAGCCTGTGAGAAAACTCCTAAAATAGTCCAAATTCCAAATATTATTTTTTCAGCTATGCTATAATACCCTAAGGCTTTATTTGAAACAAAAAGACCTAATATAATAATTGTAGTACTATTTACAATTGAGATAGATAGGTTCGGCAAAAAGAAATCAAACCCTTCATGTAATTGATCAAATATATTTTTTTTAGAAGGCCATTTAAAATCCAGATAGAATTTATTATAAGCTAGTGAAATGCTAAACATACCTGTGGCTATTGTGGTAATACCGAATATGCCTATTATATATATATAATCATCAGGCTTTTTTATTAATATATATATTAATAACAATTGTAATATTTTCCCAACTGCATTTGGGTAACTTACGTATTTCATTTTTTCAACACCTTGAAAAAACCACGTTGGCAATAACATATTCCCTAATACATAACTACCGCCGATTATATATAGAATAAAATTCTCCTGTAGTTTATTTATAGTAATACAACATATTAACAAAAATAAATAGCTTGCAATAAAAAGCAGCAGCTTAGTTACCATAACTTCAGAAAAAACCTTAGAAAGAATAACCTTATTATCATGATTAATAGCTATTATTTTAGTAGCTGATAAGCTAAAACCATAATCAACAAATAATATAATATATGAATATATTGACAATGCATAAGACACAATACCATATTTTTCTAATCCCACTTTTTGTAAAATATATGGTATTATGATAATAGGGATAAGTATGTTTGTTGCTTGGATAAATATTAAGGACAGAAAATTATCAATTATCTTATTATTTTGGAGTGATATCCAAGTAATTTTAGATAGTTTACTATAGACAAAATTGCTCATATCTCCTACCTTATTTATTAAGATATATGTACTTATAGATTCAAACGGCTTTGTTGCATGGCTCCTAAAAGGCGGATTTGGACCTAAAACTGTTCTGAGTAGCTCCCTCTCTCAGGTTACACAAATATACTATTTTCACTTTTTTGAATCCTTGTGTCCTTTTATAGGTATGGTGTGAGGCTCAGATAACATGGTCTTACGGTCCAATCAGGAGCCATGCAACAAAGCCGATTCAAACCATCAGCTCTCCTTCCAACATCATTTTTGCAACACCCTCCATATTATACTTTGCTTTCCATCCCAGTTTATCAAAGGCTTTTATTGGGTTAGCATGCCCTTCTGCAATATCTGTAGGTCTATATAAATTAGTATCTGATCGAACATTATATTCCCAATCTAATTCCAATATCTCAAAAATTGTTTTTATAAAATCCCGCAATTTATTGGTATGCCCGGTTGCAATTACATAATCATCAGCCATACTTTGTTGTAACATTAACCACATTGCCTCTACATAATCTGGCGCCCACCCCCAATCCCGAGCAATCTCAATATTACCTAATATTAGCTTTTCATTACTTCCCTTTGCTATCCGCTTAGCAGCAGACACTATCTTTTGAGTTACAAAACGCTCAGGGCGTAACGGTGATTCATGGTTGAATAAAATTCCAGTGCTTGCATGTAGTTGATAAGCTTCCCGATAATTAGCTACTTGCCAGAAAGCGGCAGCTTTGGCAACTCCATAAGGACTTCGCGGACGAAATGGTGTCGTTTCATCTGCAGCCATGTTCCCTGTGTCGCCAAAACATTCGCTCGAACCAGCATTATAAAATCGAATAGGATCGCCCGTAAACCGTATTGCTTCCAGTAAATTTAAGGTACCAACACTAATACTTTCTAAGGTTTCAACAGGTTGCTCAAATGATAACCCGACAGAGCTTTGCCCAGCCAAATTATAAACCTCATCAGGCTTTGTGCGTTGAAGAGTCTGTAAAACAGATCGAAAATCATTTATACTTATTGATACGGTTTCAACATCTTGCTTAATATTTAAGCGGCCTAAGTTTCTAAATGACGACATTTGCGCGTCCCTCGACCCTCCAAACACTTTATACCCTTTTTCAAGTAAAAGTTTTGCCAAATAGGCGCCATCCTGACCAGATACGCCACATATTAATGCTGTTTTCACAATCCTTTCGATGTATTATAAAGCAGGCGAACTATTTGGAACCCTAATCCTAAAAAGGCACCTACAAAAGTAAAGCCTATTACTATCAAACTCCTTTTAGGAGCACTCTTTCTTAAGGGCACTTGGGCTGGTTCTAGCACCTTAAATATAGGAAGCTCTTCTGCGACTTTAACCTTTGCCTGTTCAAACTGCTTTGACAAATCGTTAAAAACATTTTGGGCAAGTAAAAAGTCAGCTTGTAGACGCTGTTCTTCTATTTTAGCAGTATTTAGATAAAGATTGTTATTTCGATCTTTATAGCTAGATAAAGCATATTCAGAAGCCTGATAGCGCTCTTTAGCCTCTCTTACCTGCTGATCCAAAAAAGCAACTTGTTTGCGCGCTTTCTCTGTTCTATAATTAGATACATAATCCGTTAAGTATTCTAACGAATGTTGAGCCACAGTAGCAGCAACGATAGCATCAGGAAAAGTTGCAGAAACTGTAATTATGCCTGTTTTCGTGTCATAATCTGCTGCTATTGCCCTATCGAGATAATCAATAAGAGATTCTTGGCCTTTAGTTATTTGCAAGAGCTTATTACTATAACGATCAAGTTTAACACTATCGTCATTTTCTGAATCCATTCCACTCCACAGAACATTTTCATTGCTCTTCTCTATAAATTCTCGTAAAGACGTTTCTTTAGATAAAAGATTAGAATATACAGGGGTCTTTAAAATTTTAAGCCCAAACGGTACACTACGCAATATGTCTGGGTATATATCTGGCCGTATGGCATCAACGCTCCCTCCGGATATTCCCCCTATATCGATACCTGCCAAACCTGCCAATGACCCTAGCCCATTTAAACTGCCAGTTCCTTTCGACTGGATTTCCGGCATTACAGTGACTTTGGAAGTATACAGGTCTGGTTTACTAAATGAATATAAAGCGCCAGCCAATAACCCAAATAGTGTTCCTATTATTACTCGGCGTCGGCTAGTTTTTAAAAACTTTATAATATCACTCAGCCGAATTTCAATTTCGTCTTCATCAATAGATTTCTTTCTCTTAACCTCAGTAACTGACATATTTATTTAGAAAGTCGTTAACGAAGTAGAACATTAATTAAGGCAATGGACACTGTCGCTAGTAGAGAGAAAATCCCAATTCGTTCGCCCGAGGTTAAACGGTTAGTGTCTAGTGGTTTAAATGGCACAACCACTGTTGAACCAGGCTCAACCTCTGGCCTTGAATTAAAAAATAAAAACTTATGGGTTCGGTCCTTTTTTCCATTTGAATAGACCACATAAGCTTTGCTTTTTCTAGCATTATCGGTGAATCCGCCCGCTTCACTGATGTAATCCCCAAATTTATATTCAGACTTAAAACTTACCGACGAAGGATTCAGTACTGCACCCTGGATGGTCACAATTTCTGATCGACGTGGGATAAAGAGTGTATCTCCATCCTGAAGCAGGAGATTTTCTTCCGAACCCGGATCATCCAGAATATTTCGCAAATCATTACCGATAATCTGCCCTTTCCGCTTCAGTTGCGACCCGGCAATATACGCTTCCGGTCTAAGCCCACCCGCTCGTTTGATGATATCACTGATTCGCTCTTCACGGCTGAAAATAGAGTAATTACCCGGATGCATGATCTCACCAGCTACATTTATCTGCTTCTGGGCTTCATAGTTTGCCGATGTACGAACATAAACAATATCAAATGGTTGCAATTGGAAACCAGGCGTATTGCCTTCCATTGGCGCAATTTGCAGATTTCTGTCAACTGAAAACCGGTAAATTTCCAGCATCGTGGTACGAATTCCAGCCGAATCCTGCCGAATACGACGGGCCACTTCGATCAGGCTGGGTTTAGCACCTTCCTGAAAGCCGCCAGCCTGAGCAATCAAATCGGCAACGCTCATGTTGTTTACGAAGTCGATTGTGTCAGGTTTATTAATAGCCCCTTCAATCGTTACATAATAAGGTTCCCGCAAATCCTGAATAGATAATACGGTCAAACTATCCTGTTGCTGAAGCGGAATATCAGCGATTTCACCGCGCAACAGTTTCCCTAAATCGAACGACAAATTCTCCCGATCCATATCGGCCCGTTCACGGATGATGGTCGCCCGGTTGGTAAACGCATCTTTCCGCAACCCTTCTGCACGGCTAACCAATTGCTTAACGGTCTCCAGCCCCGGTTCAAGTGCATAATCGCCAGGGCGCATTACGGCTCCCGCTATCTGAACACGGTTTTCGTACCGCTCCAGAATCTTACCCACAAAATACTTATCTCCTCCCTGGGGCACAAAGTTCGCGATCTGTTCTTCTGTTATTGTCACAATTCGTCGTTCGCGAGCCGTATTTCGCCGAAGTGTAATAGAGGCCCGGTAAGCATCATCAGCAAAACCACCAGCAAAGCTAAGCAATGTTTTAAGGGTTTCACCAGGCAATGTTTCAAAGATGGCTGGCCGACGAACCTGACCCGTCAATTCAACTCGGGTCTGATAATCAGCAACCCGGATTACGTCCTGATCTCTCAGAATAATATTGTCGCGCTGGTCGGCGCGCAAAATAAAATCATACAGGTCGATTGTACGTATAACGCGATTACCCCGAATAATATTGATTTTACGAAATGAACCGGTTTCTGGATTTGGCCCACCAGCCAGATACAATGCATTAAAAGCTGTACCTAATGACGATATGGTATAAGTTCCTGGACGAACAACTTCTCCCACTAATGTTACCCGAATGCTCCGAATGTTGCTTAAAGTAATATTCGCGGTTGTACCACTCCCTGCCTGACCAAGTCCCTGGTAGCCTCCTTGCCGTAAGCGAGCAATAATGCGCTGTTCGGCCTGGTCGATAGTAAGCCCTGCAACAAAGATGGGAGGTAAGTTAGGCACTTTAACGGTTCCTTCGGGACTTACTTTTAAATTAAAATCTCCCGTAGAGGCTCCTGCTATATCGATTCTGATTTCGTCGTCGGGCCCAACAATATAACTGCGGGGAGTAGCGATACGCAAATTTGGTTCAAATGACAGATTGACATTCTCAAACAACGATGCGCCAAAAACCTTTAGTTTTTTGCTGGTGTCTTTATCCGTTTCGGTTAACGCCAGTGAATCTAGTCGTCGCGACAGATCGTCGGGGAGGGTTCGGCCAACTCCCATGATCTGGGTCTGATTTTGGGGCAACGAAGTTAGTGTACGGATCTGATTGATCCGTTTTCGCATTTTGGCGATATCGTCGAGTGTATATCCCTGCGACATGGCTGCCTGCTCAATCTGGGCTTCGGTTAAACCACTAGCCTGGGCACGCCGATAAAAATTCTGGACGTCTTCATCACTTAACTGATCTACTCGGGAACGAGGAGCCTGGGCAATAGTCTGCTGCATCCCTGTCAGTAGCAATAGTACTAAACCTATATAAACTGGTCGTATACGATGAGTAAAACGTGACAATTTGTCGGTGGTAAGCATGAACAGTGGCTGTTGGGCCAATATTTGATCCGCAAAAGTAATAGATTATCCTTAAATCCCTGTTCCCATATAATAAGGAGTGTCTGTCGATCTGATGCTTACCTTGTAGTCCCATTGTAATGCACTAAATTTGTAGAAAAAAAGTGGCTGGTAGTTAGTATCTATCCCTGATTTATATTGTTCTACTAATTACTAAACCGAAATCGCTACTTATTCCAGAATATATGATTAATCTGATAGCTAAGTTTTTCGGCACCAAATCGCAGCGTGACATTAAGGAATTGTTTCCTTACGTTGAGAAGGTAAATACCGAGTTTGCGCGGTTAAAAGACCTTTCAAACGATGAGTTACGGCGCATATCGGCCGAACTAAAAGCTCAGATCGCCACCGAGCTTGGCGATATTGACAACCAGCTGGCCGAACTTAATGAGGCAGCCAACCATCCCGACGTGGATGTTAATGAGAAAGAGCGACTCTTCAATCAGATCGATAAACTCGAAGCTGACCGTAATACAGAGCTAGAACGAGTATTGCTCGATATTCTTCCTCAGGCCTTTGCCGTGGTGAAAGAAACGGCTCGCCGGTTCTCTGAAAATGAACAACTTACGGTTACCGCTTCGGACTTCGACCGGGAAATTGCCTCTCGAAAGAAAAATGTGGTGATCGATGGCGATTTGGCCCATTGGGCCAACCGCTGGGACGCTGCCGGTACGCCCATTAAATGGGATATGGTCCATTATGATGTACAAATTATTGGTGGTGTTGTCTTACACCAGGGTAAGATTGCCGAGATGGCCACCGGTGAAGGTAAAACGCTGGTAGCAACATTCCCGGCGTTTCTGAATGGTTTGGCAGGGCGGGGCGTACATATTGTAACTGTTAACGACTATCTGGCTAAACGTGACTCCGAGTGGATGGCTCCGCTTTTTGAGTTCCATGGCCTTCGGGTCGATTGTATCGATAAACATCAGCCCAACTCGCCAGCCCGTAAACAGGCTTATCTGGCCGATATTACTTATGGCACCAACAATGAATTTGGCTTCGACTACCTGCGCGATAACATGGCTCGCGAAACGGGCGAGCTGGTGCAACGAAAGCACCACTATGCAATGGTCGATGAAGTTGACTCGGTGCTGATCGATGATGCCCGAACGCCATTGATCATCAGCGGACCAGTACCGCGTGGCGATGAACAGGATTATATTGAACTGAAACCGCGCGTGGCCCGTGTGGTTGAGGCCCAGCGTAAACTGGTCTATGACTATCTGAACGACGCCAAGAAAAAAATAGCTGCTGGCGACGAAAAAGAGGGAGGCCTGTCGTTGTTCCGGGCTTATCGTGGTTTACCCAAACATAAGCCCCTGATTAAGTTTCTGAGCGAAACCGGTAACAAAGCACTGCTCCAGAAAACCGAATCTATTTATCTGGCCGAAAACCAGAAATTGATGCCTGAGGCCGATGCACCCTTGTATTTTACGATCGATGAGCGGCACAATGGTATTGACCTTACCGAAAAAGGTATCGATTTTATTACCGGATCAGGTGAAGACCCTAATTTCTTTATCCTGCCAGACTTGTCGATAGACCTTAATGCGATTGATAAAGATGGTAGTTTATCGGAACAGGAGAAAATTCTGCATAAAGAAGCCGTCGTTCGCGACTATGCCGTAAAAACACAACGGATCAATACGGTTAACCAGCTTCTGAAAGCGTATTGTTTGTTCGAAAAGGATACCGAATATGTTATCATGGACGGTAAGGTTAAAATCGTGGATGAACAAACCGGCCGGATCATGGAAGGACGTCGCTGGTCAGACGGGTTACACCAGGCTGTAGAGGCTAAAGAAAACGTGAAGGTCGAAGATGCAACCCAAACCTACGCGACCGTTACGCTTCAGAATTACTTCCGGATGTATCATAAGCGGGCTGGTATGACCGGTACAGCCGAAACCGAAGCCTCTGAATTCTGGCAGATCTACAAAATGGATGTGGTTGTTATTCCAACCAATCGGAAGATCAGCCGTATGGATCAGGAAGATAAAGTGTACCGGTCGGTTCGGGAAAAATATAATGCCGTCGTTGACGAAATAACGAGCCTGGTCGAAAAAGGCAGACCAGTGCTAGTGGGTACAACCTCTGTGGAAAACTCCGAGTTGCTGAGCCGCCTGCTCACACTCCGGAAGATTCAGCACCAGGTCCTGAACGCGAAATATCACCAGCGCGAAGCCGAAATTGTTGCCTCGGCAGGTTTGCCAGGTACGGTTACGATTGCGACGAACATGGCAGGGCGGGGTACGGATATTAAACTGACACCCGAATCGCGGGAAGCAGGTGGCCTGGCCATCATTGGTACCGAACGCCACGAATCGCGCCGGGTCGACCGGCAGTTGCGCGGTCGTTCGGGACGCCAGGGCGATCCGGGTACGTCGCAGTTTTTCGTTTCGCTCGAAGATAGTCTGATGCGTTTGTTTGGTTCCGAGCGCATTGCGAAAGTAATGGATCGTATGGGCCTGGAAGAAGGCGAAGTGATTCAGCACTCGATGATTACGAAATCGATCGAACGCGCTCAGAAGAAAGTTGAAGAAAACAACTTCGGCATTCGGAAACGACTGCTCGAATACGATGATGTGATGAACTATCAGCGGGAGGCTATTTACAAACGTCGTCGGAATGCTCTCTTTGGCGACCGGCTCCCGCTCGACATTGCCAACACCATGTTTGATGTTGTTGAAGAAATTGTCAATAACGCAGAGGGTAATTACGAAGAGGTGAAACTTCAGTTGCTGACAACGCTCGGATTTGTACCTTCCTTATCGGCTGAAGAGTTTGGACGGTTGAAGCTCGTTGATCAGACACATCGGCTCTACGAAGAGGTTGAAGCGAACTATCAGGCAAAAAATCAGGCCATAGCCGGAAAAGCATTGCCTGTGTTGCAGCAAGTACTGACCGAACAGGGGCATCAGATCAAAAATATTGTTGTGCCCTTTACGGATGGTATCCATGAACTAACTGTTGTGAGTGATCTGCGGAAAGCTGTTGAAACGGGTGGGCGCGATCTGGTAACGGAAATGGAAAAAGCCGTTACACTCTCGGTGATTGACCAGGAGTGGAAAGAGCACCTTCGCGAAATGGACGATTTGAAACAGTCGGTTCAGAATGCGGTATTTGAGCAGAAAGATCCGTTGCTGGTTTATAAGTTTGAATCCGTCGAGCTGTTCAAACGTTTCCTCAGCAAAGTTAATTTCGACACGATCAGCTTCCTTTCTAAAGCAGATATTCCAGCTCAGGAAGCCGAAGAAGTACAGCAGGAGATTCGTCAGGCACCCGCTCAGCGTCGGCCAGAGCCTCAACCGAAGCTTCATACCAATATGGAAGACTTCGAAGACGATCATCTTGCCACGGGCCCCGAAGAATATGCCCGCCGAATGGCCGAAAACAATGCAATGGGAGCTGGCGCGCCCCCTATGCCTCCGCGTCAGCCGGTACGGGTAGCTAAACTTGACCGCAATGCCCGCGTTAACGTACAATATGCCGATGGCTCTGTGAAACGCGATGTGAAGTATAAGACCGTTGAAAACGATTTGGCAAGCGGTAAGGCAATGCTAATCGAATAATCGGTTTACTAAGGTTGATAAAAAGCCTCCCGGATTGTATATTCGGGAGGCTTTTTTGTATTTGTTGAAACGCGAATGGGAGCTCATAATTCCTCTCTGACACTTGCAGATTGCCGTCTGTATAACGCCTGTCAATGAGTCCTTCTGATGAATAAATTAGTATGCTGGCTGCTGATTGGACTTGTCTCGTTCCAGTCTATAGCGCCCCCACTTAAATTAACTCCCGAAACGATCCCTTTCACCCCAAAAGAGTTTTACATTGCCATTGTTACCGACCAGCGTGCGTCTAAAGGCCCGGTTGCCCAGTTAGCCCTAAAACCGAATCAAGCTGTTCAGCCTGTCGATCTGGAAAATGGAATAGCAAGTAGTTTCAGGCAGTTTATCGACAAAAGCTTAAAACAAAACCATTCACTTCGTCCACTAGCGCTTCGTGTGCGCGAATGTCAGATTCATGAAACGGCCGTGGGCAATCGGGTTAATGGGCAGTTCACATTTTCTGTCGCATTCGAACTGTTGGGCAAAGATGATGCAGGAAACGAAACCAGCACGCGTTTAACTGAATACCGGGGTAGTGCCAAATATACTCGCCCCCTGGGCCAGACGGCCGTTGTTGAAACAACCATCCGGCAGGCGCTTGTGGCCTCGCTGCGAAGTCTGAACGACTACATGAATCGGGAGTCAGGGCAAAATGAGAAACTTGCTAAAAGCCTCACTGTGACGTTTACCGATGATACGCGCATTACGGATGACGACACGGTGAACTACAATACTGACCGCAAGCTCACCTGGAACGATTTTCGGGCTGTGCCCCGCCAGGGAAGCCATTATGCTGCCGAAGTGTTTACCAGCTTTGCTTATGAAGGGAAAAGCAGTGTTAAAAATGGCGTTATCAATATTAATCTTCTTGTAAAAACCTATATGCTGAAAAACTCGTCGTGGGGACGTTCGGAAGCTCGTACGGCGTATTCTCTTAATCATGAACAACGCCATTTCGATATTACAAAAATTATTGCCGAACGCTTCAAACGGAAAATTCATCCCGACAGCTTAACCTTGGAAGATTACAATAGCATTATTCAGTATCAATTTATTGAATCATACCGCGAGATGCACCGGATGCAGGAACAGTATGATGGCGAAACCAATCATGGCATCAATCAGGACGTTCAGGAGCGATGGAATCAGAAGATTGATGCAGAATTGCGTAGTTTTGGGATAAAAAAATAATTGTTAGTCTCTGTCCGATCGGCTAATGCTGCGGTGTATTTCATGAAAAAAACGCGCATTTTACACATCAGCACCGCCCATCCAGCCCAAGACCCACGAATTGCTCAAAAAGTTATTCCTAGCTTATCCTTCCAGTATGAGTTACTAGCCGCCTTGCCCCACGTGCCAACTGGTAAGCAAAATAACGTTCAGTACTTATGGTTACCCAAATTCAAAAAGCTACTGCTCCGGATTTTATTCTGTCAGCCACTTGTACTCTGGTATGCTCTGCGTTACCAACCCAGGTTGCTACACTTGTATAATCCGGAAC
Organism: Spirosoma sp. SC4-14; assembly: GCF_037201965.1. NCBI lineage: Bacteria > Pseudomonadati > Bacteroidota > Cytophagia > Cytophagales > Cytophagaceae > Spirosoma > Spirosoma sp. SC4-14. Next base: position 7,276,383 of record NZ_CP147518.1, read on the forward strand.
TACTCCCTTTAGCCCGACTGATTCAGCTATTATTGGATATCCCTGTTATCTATGAAGTTCATGAGAATTTTCACAAAAAGATAGCCGGAAAAGCGGCTAATCAGGGAGCCTGGGCCATAAAGCCCTTCCAGTGGGCCGATAAAATGGCGCGCCGTCGATTCTACCTGATTTTTACGGAACATGGTTATTTAGATACCTATACAGGCTTAGCTAAGCCTTATGCTGTCATTTATAACTTCCCGGTATTATCGTTTCTGAATCCATTTCGGCGGGCCTATGCACCAAACCAAATCGAACCAGAATTCTTCTATATTGGTTTAATAAGCTTCGAGCGGGCATTCGATACGCTGGTTTCGGCGTTGGCGCTGTTGAAAAACCGCTACCCAAACTTTACGGTGCATTTGTTTGGCGATTGCAGAATTTCAAAAACGGAGCTGAACGCTCTGCCCGGTTATTCATCAATCGAGAAGAATCTTCGTTTTTATGGGTATACCGATCAGCAACTGGCCTTACCCTACATAACGAATGCAACCGTAGGTCTGGCATTGCTCAAGCCCGTTGGTGATTATATGGACTCCTACACTACCAAGATGTTTGAGTACATGGCATTGGGGATACCTGTTCTAACATCCGATTTTCCGTTATACAGGGAAGTGGTAGAGCGGCATCGCTGCGGTTTATGCGTCTCTCCGCTTAATCCGATTCAGGTAGCCAATGCGCTCGTATATTTGGTTGAGCATCCAGAACAGGCAAAAGTAATGGGCGAACGGGGCTATCAGGCCGTACAAACAGATTATTGCTGGCAAAGCGAATCTGAAAAGTTATTGAACTTTTATACCTGCGTTCTTGGTAAAGAAATAGAATGAGTAATTTGGTTTAAAATATAATCTTATCAATACTTTACGGTATTGTTCTAATGCACAATACCATACTTTCCCGGAAGGGTTTAACTTTCGGCGTTAATTCAGGTGATGCCTGTCTTAGCTTTACTTTTTTGACCTGATGTACATCCATGCAGTAAGTCACTACCTCCCAACAGAGGTGGTTGGTAATGAACACTTTACAAGGCTAAACGGCCTTTCCAGCGACTGGATAATTGAACGAACTGGCATTCAGGAGCGACGGAAAGCCGCTCCCGGCGAGAATACAAATACAATGACAGTCGACGTGATCCGGCGGTTGATGCCCAAAGCAGACCTGTCGACTGTTGATCTGATTGTTGGGGCCACTTATACGCCTTACGATACGATTGTATCGCTGGCCCATGAAGCGCAGCATCTTCTCCAGATACCGGATATTCCGGTAGTGTCTGTTTCAACAGCCTGCTCATCGCTGCTGAATGCGATAGAAGTGGTTGAAGGCTATTTTGCCCTCAATAAAGCCACGCGAGCACTGGTCATTGTGTCGGAACACAACACCGCCTACAATAATGAACTGGATACCGTATCGGGCCACCTCTGGGGCGATGGTGCAGCAGCGTTGCTGATTACGAAGGAGCGCCAAAGCGAAAACGACTTTACCATAAAAGCCTTATTGACCGGTGGAGCAGCGCACACCCCTAAAGCCACAACGGGAGTGATGATGAAACCGCTCGACGGTGGCGTTACGATGCCTTTTGGCCGGGATGTGTTCATCAATGCCTGCCAGTATATGCCTAAAGCTATTCAGCAGGTTCTCGATAAAACCGGACTTACGCTTGCTGATGTCGATTATGTGTTGCCTCACCAGGCAAACCTGCGCATCTCCCGAAATGTGATGAAAACGCTGGAGCTGCCGGAAGAGAAGTTAATTTCGAATATTCAACGCTACGGCAATACGGGTTGTGCCGGTTGTGCCATTGCACTCTCCGAACGCTGGGATACATTCCAGAAAGGTCAGCGTATTGCTGTTACGGTTTTTGGCGGAGGCTATTCCTACGGGGCTATGCTAATCGAGGTATAGAAAAAGGCATTGGGGTAATTAAGGCTGTTGAGCCATAGTACCCCAATGCCCGTATTTGTTTTTTTCGTTACTGAGCTTCGGCTCGCCACACGTTGTTCTTTTCGTTGATATCCGGCAGTTTCTCATCCGGGTCCAGCACAACCGTTTTCAAGGGCGATGTTGAGTTGTATTTGAATGTCCATGTACCGCCCCGCTGCCAAACCTCAACAGGCAGATTCACCCGACCTTTTTTACCATTGCTTTCTGTTACTTCAATTGTGGCAGGCATCGCAAACTTGTCGAGGTTTTCAATGGTAATCAGCGAACCCTTTTCGGCCGATCCATCTACGTATTTTACTTCTTTCACAGCCTGATCAAGTTTCCAGGTTTCATAGAAGTAACCACGCCAGAACCAGCCTAAATCCTCACCGGCTCCATCTTCAATGCTCCTGAAAAAATCATAAGGAGTAGGGTGTTTGAATGCCCATCGGCTAACGTAGTTTTTGAAAGCGAAGTCGAATCGTTCAGGGCCTAACACTACCTCACGAAGCAGTTTCAACCCCATTCCGGGCTTATAGTAAGCCAGAATTCCCAGTACTCGTGCCTGCTGCACATCAGGAATGGTCATGATAGGCTCAGTTGGGTAGAACAGTGCAGGAGCAATGTCGTGCATGGTGCCCCGCTCCCGATCATACTCACCCTTGTTGAAATTGGCCGTCGAGAGCGTATTAATGAAGGTATTGAACCCCTCATCCATCCAGGGAAATTTCCGCTCATTATTGCCCACAATCATCGGGAACCAGTTATGACCAAACTCGTGGTCGGTTACGCCCCACAATCCATCCTTACGGCCTTTATGATCGCAGAAGATAATTCCAGGGTACTCCATTCCGCCCACAATGCCGGCCACATTGGTAGCAACCGGATAACTGTACTCGTAGAGGTATTTGGAGTAAAATTCAATAGCACCCTTCACATACTCAGTTGAACGCCCCCAGGCATCATTTCCTGCACTTTCGGCCGGATAGACCGACTGTGCCAGAGCAGATTTGCCACTAGGCAGATCCATTTTAGCCGCATCCCAAACAAACGCTTTCGACGATGCCCAGGCTACATCACGTGTATTTACACAACGAAACTTCCAGGTCAGTGTGCCCGATTTTTTCGGGCGGCTGTTTGGATTTGTTACTTCGTCTTTAGTCCGAATCATTACGGTTTGATCGCTCTGGCGGGCCTGCGCTAATCGCTTGATCTGATCGGCCGTCAGTACATCGTTTGGGTTCAGAAGTTCTCCCGACCCCACCACAATATGATCCCAGGGTACGGTAACGTTGTAGTCGATGTCGCCATAATCGAGGTAGAACTCACCCGCCCCCAGATACGGCAATACGTTCCAGCCTTCAATGTCATCGAAAACGCACATGCGAGGATACCACTGTGCAATTTCGTAGATGATTCCATCTTTACGTTTCAGTTGTCCCATACGGTCAGAACCGTATTCGGGAATCTTGAACGAGTAGGCTACTTTCACTTTCACCACCTCACCGTTAGGCTTTACGGGTTCGGCCAGGCGGATCTGCATACGGGTATCCGTAATCACATAAGGCGCACCTGCAAACTTGTTATGCCCCTGCTCAACGGTCACGCTCGAAATGGTAAGTCCTCCGGCAAATCCCATATTTCCAAAACGACCTCCCGAAACAGGTGTTGTTTTGGCGGCCCGCGATGTATCACTAAAGGCGTTCTGATCGAGTTGCAGCCACAGATAAGACAGCGCTTCGGGTGAGTTGTTTTTGTAAGTGATGGTAACTTCACCCGTAATGGTGTTCTGCTGATCGTCCAGCGTAACGTTTATCTGGTAATCGGACCGGTTTTGCCAGTAACGAGGGCCAGGAGCACCACTCCCGGCCCGATAATCGTTGCCGGGTTGCATATTGAACAACGGATGAAATAATTCAAGAGGGTCGTATTTCGATCCGGGCGTAGACGTCGACGACGGAGCATTCTGAGCGTACGAAATCAAACTTAACGCCCAAAGCCCCGCCCCTAGAGCAATTTTTCTCATGAAGCAATAAATAACAGATTTTCTACAAATAACGAAATAAAGCGATAAAACTGGATAGTTGTTTGACGCAGTCTTAGATTGGCAACTGCAAATCAAGTCTGTGATGTGCCAGCAGAAAGAGAAATAAGCCTACCCACAAAATATCGACAAAATGCCAATAAAGTGTAATAAGTTTGATTTTAAGCTGGTTTGGTGGATTTACACTATACACGAACGAGTCGACATACATGCGTCTCCGTAAGGCTTCGATCAGGGCGATTACCAGGAAAATTAATCCAATTAAAATATGAAGCAGGTGAATACCCGAAATAATGTAAACAAAGCTCCCCGCGGGATTGCTTTTGAGGCCAACACCTGCCAGAATCATCTGCCGCCACCCCCAACCCTGTAGCAGAATAAACAATGTGCCGAGCACCAGAGTAGAGGCCATGTTGATGCGGTAGCTACTAAAACGCTCATGCCGAAATGCCAGATTAGCATTATGAAGTGTGAAGCTGCTTAACACAATAACAACGGTGCTGATCAGAAACACATTCGGTAGCTTTACATCAACCCAACCGGGGCCCGTACGGCGAATGATATAGGTTACCAACAATATCGTAAATAACATTACGCTACTGGCAATACCCAACCAAACCATAAAGCGAAACGGTTCGCGCCGTCTCGTAATGAAGTTACTCATCTAACCTTTTTTCAACCAGACGTTTAGCCACCTGATCAGCTAATTGATTTTGAGAGCGTTTTAAACCTGTTGCGGGTTAGGCCGGAAACGAAAAACGGTGCCCAAGCTCTCCCTGCCAAACGCTGTATTGATCAAATTGGTTTAAGAGCACCGGCGGAGCATTAAAAATTCCGTAGATCGTTGATCCTGAACCACTCATACTGGCATACACCGCCCCCAGATCATATAATTGTTGCTTAAGTTGCCCTAACAGGGGGTAGTTCGGAAACAGGCTATCTTCAAAATCGTTATGCACGGTATGGCGCCATTCGTCAAGTGACTGTTGCAGATGTACCCGCAACGGTAGTTGAGGCAGTTGGGGTCGCACTTTTGCGTAGGCTTCGGCAGTAGATATAGCCAGGTTCGGATAAACCAGAACGATGTAGTACCCGCGCAGATCAAGGTCTATTTCCTCAAATACATCGCCTTTTTCGAGGCAATACATTGGCCGGTTCTGAACGAAAAAAGCACAGTCGCTACCTAATCGCCGGGCATATCCTTCCAGCTTGTGGGTAGGTAACCCCAGCGTAAAATAGGCATCCAGTAACCTTAGCGTAAAGGCAGCATCGGCCGAGCCTCCGCCCAAGCCTGCCCCAATCGGAACAATTTTATGCAGATGAATATGAACCGGCGGCAAATCGAAATCGGTCTTTAGCAACTCATAAGCCCGTACACACAGATTCGTATGGGTCTCGCCAGGAATCAATAACCCACTGCTACTAAAAATGAAATCAGTTGCCGGAACAACTTCCAGCATATCGGTCCATGAGACCGGATAAAAACACGATTGCAGATTATGAAAGCCATCGGGCCGCTTCTCGGTAATGAAAAGGCCCAGATTAATTTTTGCGTTAGGAAAAGCAAGCATGTACCCAAATGATCACCGACAGTGCGCAGCCGCCGTACTAATAAATGATATGAATGTAAGGCTACGGCCCCATTATTCATAATTTCACCGCCGGGCGGTTCATTATTTTATAGCAATTACTTTAAATTCGGTTCGGCGATTGCGCTGATGTTCGGCTTCGGTACAGATAACTCCATCAGTACAATTATTCACCAATTGCGTTTCGCCCATGCCAATAGCCACCATTCGCTTGCGACTTATCCCTTTCGAATTCAGATAATTGGCCACCGCTTTCGCCCGTTCTGTCGATAGTATTTTGTTATGGGTGGCATCGCCCCGGCTATCGGTATGCGATCGGATTTCTATGACTAATGATGGATATTTCCGCATTGTGGCTACCAGCCGGTCCAGTTCCCGGGATGCATCAGGACGCAGGCTATAACGATCCAGATCATAGTAAATATTATCGATCGTAATCACGTCGCCAACGCTCAGCATTCGCAGATCGGCCGATAACTCTTTCGGCTTTTCTTTTTTGGGAAGTCGCTTAATTCGGTTTGTGTTCGTACCAAATTCAGGTTTTGAGGCCACCAACGTATAGTCGCACCCTGGATCGAGATCGAAACTATAGCGACCATCGGGGCCGGTTACGTACTCCCGTTGCGACCGGTTGCATTCGTTCCGAAGCCTAACCGTAACGCCTTCGATTGGCTTCCCATCCCGTTCGCTTTTAACAATTCCACGAATGCGCGAGCGGGTCAGCGCTGTGGCAGGAGCCGGTCTTTCTGGAATTGTATCCATAATGACTGTGGGCTTCATCATCGATATTTCGAGCCGGGAAGGCTGGTCGTCGGTTAGTGCGCGGGTCGTAAAACCAACGGTGCTGTTGATATAGCCATCGCGGCTGGCCTGAAATGTGAAGGCGTTGTTGGCTTCCAGACATATCCTGACCAGGCCATTCTGATCGGTTGTGATGGTCTGATCGGGGCGACCTTCTGCTTTTGACTTAACCACTATATCGACACTGTCCAAGGGCATATCTGTACTGGAATCGTACAGACGAATCGTTAGATCACGGCATCCATACAGGGAACTTTCACGAATAAATCGATAAATATCGTCGCTGCCATCCTGCCGGTTACTACTAAAATAGCCTGCACGTCGGCTGGCGTCCGTAATCAGCCCGAAGTCATCTTCCCTAGAGTTGATTGGTGCATCCAGGTGCTCAATAGAACGAGCTGTCAGCCCATTCGAGAGTGGTGCGTAGAAAATATCCAGTCCTCCCAAACCACCCCGCCCATCGGACGAAAAATAGAGATTGTTGGCATCGTCGATAAAGGGGAACAGTTCATTTCCCTTTGTGTTGACGGTAGGCCCCAGGTTTACCGGACGGCCCCATTGACCATTCAGATAACGACTAACATAAATATCGGTCCCGCCGAGCCCTCCGGGCATATCGGATACAAAATAGAGCAACTGCTCGTCGCGACTTAAGGATGGATGCCCAACGGAGTATTCATCACTATTGAAAGGTAATTCTTCAACATCGCCCCATGTGCCATTATCCTGCCGTGCTGTATAGATCTTGAGTTTGTTAATACCCTCTGCGCTTTTCTTGGATTTGCCTTCATTATAATTATTTCGTGTGAAGAAAATCCGGTTGCCATCGTGCGAAAACGTGGCGGGCCCTTCGTGGTATTTTGTATTAAGCGCTTTGCTAAATCGCTGGGTTGCACCGGCAGGTTTAGCCTCATAGCCTAAGCCTTCGGTAATAGCTATGCCCTCATAAAAACCCGGAACCGTTCGGGAATCATTAGCCGTTGGGCGTGTATATTCATCGCTGCCTAAGCGTCTTTCTGTTTTGATGTGTTCGTTTGCTGGTTTGCTGATGCTACCATCGGCATTGATAATGCTGCTCACCTTCAGGTTGTTCCGATTAGGCACATAAAATAAGTCGAGATAACCTGCCCCTCCGCCATTGCCTGTTGCCTCAATAGCCGATCCACCTTTTTTACCGGCTACATACACAAGTCCTTCTTTATAAAAAGCGGGACTAAACTCTTCGCCTTTGGAGTTCAAAGACAGGTATTCGAGCCGGTAGCGGATGGTTTCTTTCCGGTTCCCTAATGCCGGAGTATTATCGTCGGGAACAGCTATGGGTGTGCTCGCTACAGCCTTGTCGCGTACTTGAAGATACCGCTCATACTGTTTCTGAGCTTCCTGAAACTTGCCATTTCCAGCCAGTGTCTGTGCAAACAGCAAGGCCTGTTGGGGGTCTTCGTCGGGGTTGTTTACCAATGCCTCCCGATAATAGCGTTCTGCTTTTACCCCATCGCCCACCGAACGATAGGCCTGCGCGAGTTGCCGTTGTACCGCTGCCTTCTGTATGGCCGTAAGCTGATCGCCCTGCTCGTCCAGAATTTGTAAGTAAGCATCAATTGCCCGGCCATACGCCTTATAATTCAGCAGGCGATCGGCCTGCCGCAATAGCGAATCGGCCTGAGCACAAACTATTGTCGAACAGTTCGTCCACAGCAATACGCCCAAAATCAGCTTTAACCAATGTGTCTTCATCAGTACTTTTTCTAAGTCCGGTTTTCCGGTTACTTATTTATAAATTGGCAAACACCCCTGCCTTACTTCGTATCGGCAACTTACCGCGCCAGTGTCAGAAACCGGACGAATTCGCGGCCATCACTTAGCTTAATCTGATAATAGTAGGTACCATCAGGTAAACCTTGCATAGCTGTAGTGGTTTTAATTCCCTGATTGGCAGTCCCATCCCAATCGTTTTTGTAGTTGTTATTTCGGTAAACAACGCTCCCCCAACGGTTATATATTTCCAATTGAATGGTTACACCAGCTGGTAGCCGTTGTACAACAAAATAATCGTTAATACCATCGCCGTTTGGCGAGAATCCTTCCGGAATAAACACGGTAGTGGCTTCCTCTTCAGGCTGTAAGGAATGTAGGGTTATGCTCGTTGGCTCATTGTTATCCGTAGGATCGCCGTTCTGGTCAGGATCAGTGCTGATTCCATTGGTGGATATATCCCGGCAAATGCGCCCATTCGTGTCCAGTGCGTTTACGGCTGCTCTATTGGCAAATGTCAGCGTTGTGGCCTGACTTACATCCATGCGAACTGTAAGCCAGACGTGCGCTTCTGCGCCAGCAGGTAACTGGTTATTTACGGCAAGCAATGTTGTATCGGCACCCTGTCCCGTATAGGCTTCATTAATAGTCAGTCCGTTATCGGCTCTTGCCGAAACGGCGTATAATCTGGCTCCTGTAGCCGTAAAAACAGCATCCAGATTATCAGAGATCTGGAGTTTGGTAAGCGCATGTTTGCCAAGGTTTACAACCGTTAGCAGGTATGTTAGCTCTACCAGTTTTGTTGTTCCTTCTATTAACCACACAGGTTTACTCACTTTCTTACTCAATCCTACCACTTCCTGCGTAAGGGCTGGTGCCCCTATTGTCAATTGTGTTGATGTACCCACACAAGGCCCACTGGCATCGGGGTCCGAAACGGTTAGCGTAAATGTAGTGGACCCACGCTGACGATCCGTTTCCGATAACAGGTAGCGCGTATTAAGTCCATCATCAGTAAACAACCCTCCTCCGCTACTCGACCAACTGGCCGATTCTGCCGAACCGCCCAGTTTTCCCCGTAAATACACAACGCCTTTTGTCCAGTTTAGCGTATCTAACCGAATAGCAACCGTAGCCGGATCGCTTATGCACGGAGTTATCGCATTCTGGCATGGGCCAATACGCACCGTAACGGATACTGGCTCCGTGTAACAGCCAGTGCTGCTACGTCCAAAAATATAATAGACTCCTGCTTTGACGGCCCCCGGCGACTGAACAATTGGCGAATCGAAAGAGGCTCCGGTTCTAAATGAATAATACAATCCATGACTATTTCCCTGAATTGCCGTGGATAAGTCGGCCGTTTGAAAGGGACATTTGTTGATAAGGCTGGTTGTAGCCAGCAGCTTTTGGTCAGACGCCCGAACAATAATCGGAATGCTTGCCGAACTATCGCTCCGACAGGAACCGATCTGGCAAACTGCCCGATAACTCATTGTTTGATTCGGACTCACCGAATGGACTATGCCTTCGTTTCCATCCGACCAGCGAACTGTTCCAATACAGTTGGAAGCCGTTAATCGAACCGACTGCCCCACACAAATTTCTGTTTTATCGGCAACCAAAACGGGTATTGCTGGTGAGGCTACCTGAACCAGAGCCCCTGTCGATGGGTTACTGACACACTGGTTTTGTTGGCAGGTAGCCGTAAATACCGACGTTTGGGTAAGGTTTCCGGTCCAGACTAGCCCAGTTGTCTGATCGGGCCATCGTACTGTGCCACTGCAATTTGTTGCCGTTAGCTGAACAGCATCGCCTGCGCAAATAAGTGCCGATGAAGCCGTGATAGCAGGTGAATCGGGCGTATGGACCGTTATTTTCCAGACATCGGCAAAACAACTGATGCAGCCTTGCCGGGCCCGGCAAATGGCCGTATATTTTGTGGTTTGCTGCGGCCGAACATCAATACTGTTTCCGGTAGCACCATTGGACCATACTACCGTGCCAACACAACCGGTTGCGGTTAAGGTAACAACGTCATTACGGCAAATTTCTTTGGCCGTTCCTGCAATAACTGGCGGTTCAGGATGCTGACACGTATCGGCAGAAATGGTTGCGCTGGCAATAGCATTCATGGATGCTACTATCACTAATAGCATCCATAAATTATTCCGTATTAATTTACTTAGTAGCCGTTTTGCCATACGCTTGCATGATTACTCGTTTACAGACGAATATCATGCCAAGCGTTTCAGAAAGTAATACATGACTGAGAGTTCGGCAATATATGGTTTATATTGCCCGGCTTATTTTGCTAAAGTATAGTTGATGGAAGTAAAGGAAGCCCCAAAAAAAGCGTCTTAATTACAATCATAAACCATGCCAACCTTACAGCCTATTCAACAAAACCATATTACCTAAAGCACACAAAAGGTATCTATAAGTATTCTAAATGAATAATATGCCACTATACTATCTAACGCTAAACGAGCTCAAAAATCTTCTCAATGCGGTCGGGCAACTCGCTTCGGTCATGTGTAACAAAAAGAATTGTTTTATCCTTTAACGAATCCAGCAACGTTCTGGCTAACTGCATGCTCCGGGCATCCATTGCCTGAAAAGGCTCATCCAGGATTAATACAGGAGAATTCTTCAGCAATGCCCTGATCAATAAAGCCAGCCGTTGTTCTCCTACCGATAATGTCCCGAATGGCCGGTCAATCAGCTCACTAAGGCCAAAATAGTCTAATAACTGACGCAAATCAGCTTCCGTACTGGCCGGAATCCGGGCTGGCACCGTGATTGTATCGGTTAGTCCCGTAAAAGCAACCTGCGCTACGGTCAGGTGCTGCGGGAAATAGAGGTGTAATTCAGGGGAGACAAACCCAATCCGACGTTTCACATCCCAGATGCTTTCGCCTTTGCCGCGTCGTTTGCCAAAAACCCGAACGTCGTTTGCATAAGCCTGCGGGTGGTCGCCATATAATAAACTTAGCAACACCGATTTTCCGGCTCCATTTCGGCCCATCAGTGCCCATCGTTCATTTGTATGAACAGTCCAGTTTATCGAATCCAGAATAACACGCTCATTATAACGAACGCTAACATTTGTGAGTTGAAAAGCCTCCGAAAAATCGGCTGGCTTTGGAAGCGTTTCCAAAACCGGAACGGCCGGAAAAGCACTTGAATTTTCCGGCCGAATAAATTCCTCCCGTGGGCCAGCCCAAGTCATTTTCCCTTGCTCTAAAACCAGAACATGGGTGATAAAACTGGGTAAACTCTCGGGCTCAATAGCAATAACAAGCGTTAAGCCATGTTCTACAAGATCGGCAAGCCAGGTTGTCAGATCAGCGCGAAAGGTAGCATCTAAACCTACAAATGGATTATCCAGTAGAAGCACTTGCGGATGTTGTAACAAAGCCCGACCAATACGGGCTTTGCGGGTTTGCCCATTGGATAGTTTCAGGAACGCGTAATCGAGCAGAGGTTCAAGGCCGAGTCGTTGAATCAGGGCCGTTTCTTCGGGCGACCCAGCATAACGCAGATACTCACGAACGGTAATGACAGGCACTTTATCGTTCGAATCGCTCATGGTGGCATGATAGCGCTGCTGATAAAAATGGCCACTGTATGAAAACTGTCGGGAGTCTTCTTTAAAGGAAACAAACGAAGCCGATAGCGACCGGGTAAGCGTACCGGGCAACGTCGGCAACTGTCCGGCCAGAGCCTGTAACAAGGTTGTTTTACCACTTCCTACTGGCCCAACTATAGCCCAACATTCGCCAGCATGAATGGTTAAATTTAAATTGGTCAGAATGGTCTTCCCACCCCGCCGAACAGAAAAGTTATGCAGAGAAATCAAGTCGGTTGTACTGGACATAAAAAAAGCTGGACGGATAACGTTACAAAGTTATCCACCCAGCTTATCCTCATGACGTTTTGCGCTCAATTAATTCGTCATCGAAGAAGGTTTAGTTGTTGTGCCCGATCTGCTTCTTGTGCGGGTTGGCGTATTTCCAACCGAGCCAGCGCCCATACGATCTGTAGTACCCGAATTGTAGGTTGAATTACTAGGACTCGTACCAGCGCCTGTGCTCATCGAACCTGTTCCGGTTGAGTATGTGCTGTTTGTAGTGCTGCCCGTACCATAGGTGGTTGTTCCAGTGGTAGTACCGGTGCCCATCGTATTAGTCCCCGTACCCATTGTACTGGTACCGGTAGGGTTACCCATCGTATTGGTTGGCGGTTGCGCCGGATTGGTGTTTGTACCGGTCATGGGCTGTGTTTGGTACGTTCCCGAATTGGTGCGATTGTTCTGCCCGTTCGAGTTGGTAGTTGTTCCCATGTTTGTGGTACCCGTCGTCCCGGTCGTACCCGAATTGGTCGTTTGTGCTTGCGCGTTGAGGGCCAGGCCGGCTGCCAGCATGAATCCCAGTTTCAATACATTTTTCATAGTTGAGTCTAAATTGCTATTGTGTTACCCAATAGTCTATAGTACAACTCAACTAAAAATCTATTGTTTTACTGCGTCTATTTATTTTAATGATAGAAACGTGCTTAACTCCATAACCCCCTCTTCATATTTACCTACTAATCAGATATTTACCACGTAAATTAAAAATAAAAAAGCTGGTAACTAAAGAGCTACCAGCTTTTTTATTCGAAGATTTCAGGCAATTATAGATTGCCTTTCTTCATTTCCTTAACGGCAAAGTCAGCAGCACGGGCCGTCAGTGCCATGTATGTCAACGACGGGTTCACGCAGGATGCCGAAACCATGCAGGCTCCATCGGTGTTGAACACATTCTTCACCGAATGGATCTGATTATGTGCATTCAGGACTGACGTTTTAGGATCACGGCCCATCCGTGCGGTTCCCATTTCGTGTATACCGATACCGGGATGCTTCGTCTTGTCGTTATAGGGGGTCACATTTTTAAAGCCAGCGGCTTCGAGCATTTCAGCAGCATCGTTCATCATGTCGATCCGCATTTTGTGCTCATTTTCGCCATAGGCAGCATCGAATACAATCAGTGGAAGGCCCCATTTATCTTTCTGATCGGGCGAAAGCGTCATGCGGTTGTTCGGATCAGCAATCATTTCACCAAAACCGCCCAGACTCATCGTCCACGGCCCTGGTTTGGTCAGGCTGTCTTTAAAATCTGCGCCAAACCCTTCCATACCGTTGCCACGTCCCCAGCCACCACGACCAGCACCGCCCTGATAACCAAAGCCACGGACATAATCGCGTTTATCGCCATTCCAGTTACGATAGCGCGGTATATATACCCCATTGGCACGACGGCCAAAGTAATACTGATCTTCCATACCTTCGTATGAACCGGCAGCCCCAGCAGCCAGGTGATGATCCATGATGTTGCGACCAAGTTGATCAGACTCATTACCCATACCGTTGGGGAAGCGGTGTGATTTCGAATTCATCAGAATGAATGTGCTACCGAAAGCCGATGCATTCAGGAAGATAATCCGGGCATAGTACTCCCGAACTTCTTTCGTATTCTGATCGATAACCCGAACACCCGTTGCTTTTCCTTTTGCTTCGTCATAAAGCACTTCCGACACGATCGAGTCGGGGCGTAGTGTTAACCGACCCGTTTTAACAGCGGCTGGCAATGTTGCCGACTGAGTGCTGAAATAAGCTCCGTATGGGCAGCCCCGCATACACTGGTTGCGGAACTGGCAGGCAGCCCGGCCCAGATCGTAGTGCAGTTGTTTAGGCTGCGTCAGGTGAGCCGTCCGCCCGATGGTTACGAGCCGCTTCGGAAACGCCTTCTCGATCCGTTTCTTGGCTTCCCGTTCCAGGCAGTTGAGTTGCATAGGAGGCAGGAAGTTGCCATCGGGCAATACATCCACACCGTCTTTATTGCCCGAAACACCAACAAAGGTTTCGACATAGGTATACCACGGAGCCAGATCTTCGTAGCGAATTGGCCAGTCGACACCGATGCCTTCTTTGCCATTTGCCATGAAATCTTCTTTGTTCCAGCGGTAGCTCTGGCGGCCCCACATCAGCGATCGGCCACCAACGTGATAGCCACGAATCCAGTCGACTTTCCGTTTTTCGAGATATGGGTTTTCTTTGTCATTTTCGAAGAAGTGGCGCCACTCTTCATTGGCCGTATAGCCTGTACGCATGTTGGCCCAGTATTCTTCGGCTGCCTGCGTTGTGATACGTCCCCGATGCGGAAAATCCCAGGGGTTATTGGTTGCAGTAGGATAGCCCTCAATGTGTTTCACATCGCGACCGCGCTCCAGCATTAATACTTTCAAACCTTTCTGGGTCAGTTCCTTAGCGGCCCAGCCACCCGAAATACCCGATCCCACGACAATAGCGTCGTAGGTCATATCTTTTTTTGCGTCTATATTAAGGTTCATGTCTTTCTATACGTTTGTGGCTTACGGTTTATAGTTTACGATTGCTCTGCTTAAGAAGAGTATATGCTCATAGGCAACGCAACCGTAGACTATAAATCGTAAACAATAAACTAATTTTAAATAGCCCAGGCTTTCTGACCCGATTTGAGTGGTACACAACCATCGTAACGACCAGGAACGGCCACGTACTCAAGCGCCTGTGTACAGCCGATTTCTGACGTAAAATAGCCCGTAAGGGTCAGATCTTTCAGAATGGTATAGAAAGGCGTATAAATCTTTTTAGAATCGGTCGGCATTTGCAAATCTGCCTGCGAATTTTCGACTTTGGTGGCTGCTTTGGCAGCCGCCATTTTAGCGAGTTGTTCTTTGGCGTCGGCTTCCAGTTTTTTTACGATTTCAATCCGTTGCGTCGGATCGAGTTGCACAAAGGCTTTACCGTAGGCATCCTGGCTCAGCTTATTGGTTTGGATTAATCCTTCCAGAAAACGCTGCTGGTCGTCGGGCTTGTAACAATCTTTCAGGATAACATCAATCACTTCATTGACTTTAGCGGCTTTAGCGCCGGGGGTGCTGGTCGTTGGTATGATTGTATCGGCCAGTTCAGCAACGGTAGCGTCCTGATCGGCCGTAAAAAAGAGCGGCTTGCCTGTCAGGGCACGGCGGGTTGCTGAGGCCTCGAGGGTGTCGGCCAGCGCAGGCAACGACATGGTTACTCCAGCTAACGCAGCCACCCGCATAAGGGCGTCTCTTCTGTTCATAATCTTTGAGTGAGTTAGACTTTCAAATAGAACGATATTAGGAAATACAAATGTATAACAATCAAGGAATGGATTGTGCAATTTAGAGATTCTGTTTTGGCAGAACCGGTAATTTATACTCAAACTAAAAACATTGGTCACTAGTCATCTACTAGTAGTGATTCTATTGAAAAAGCTACTACTTGTTCTCCCATCCGACAATACCCACATACCACAACCTACTTACAACCAGACCCTTACAGACGATAAGTAGCTAAACTATTTCGATTTGTATTGATTGGCGCGTTCGTTGCGTTCGGCCAGGATTACAATTTCGTCGATACGGCGAGCGCGGGTTTCGGCTTGTTTGGCATTGAGAAGCCATTCGAGTATGCCGCGTCTGACAGAGCGCGGAAATGCATCGAAATACTGTTTGGCGGTTGGATTTGCATTTAGGCGGGCCTGTAAATCGGGTGGGCAGACGCCTTCCTCCAACTCATCAAGGGCGGTCCAGGTGCCCGTTTGTTTTGCCAGTTCGACCATTGCCAATCCCGCTTCGGTCATCAGACCTGCCTGAGTGAGTTTTTCAACTTTAGCTTTATTGACACGGCTCCAGTTACTCTTAGGGTTCCGCCGGGCGAAGAACTGGTAATAATACTTGTCGGTCCCTTTCCGAACCGCGCTGTCGATCCAGCCAAAACACAGCGCTTCGTCTACGGCTTCATCGTAGGTAACACTGGGCGTCTGGCTTCCTTTTTTATGGATGATCAGCCAGACGTTTTTTTCGATTGCATGGTTGGCCGAAAGCCATTGCCGCCAGGCAGCCTGGCTTTCGGCATAAGTAGTATTAGAATTGCTGGAAGCCATTTGCAATTGACCTCTTAAATGACTTTCAGTTCCTGAACAGCGAGCCAGCTCATCAGGCCCGCTCCTGTCTCCAGCGCAGCTTCGTCGATATCGAACGTAGGTGTATGAACACCCGAAACAATGCCGCGAGCTTCGTTGCGGGTACCAAGCCGATAAAAACAGGAATCGACAACCTGCGAATAGAATGCAAAATCTTCGCCTGCCATCCAAAGATCCAGATCAACAACATTCTCGGCACCCATATAGTCGACGGCCTGCGTCCGAACGCGCCGGGTTAGTTCGGGATGATTTTTCAGGTAAGGATAGCCATGAACAATATCAAATTCGCAGGAACCGCCCATTGCTTCGGCAATACCCTGAGCCAGTTTAACCATACGCCGTTTGCCTTCGGCCCGCCACTCTTCGTTCATGCAACGGAAGGTTCCCTGAATAGTCACTTCGTTTGGAATAACATTCGTAACGCCATCGGCAATAAATCGCCCAAACGACAATACGGACGGGCTGGCAGGCGGACGGTTTCGGCTAATGATTTGCTGAAGTGATACAATGATGTGCGACGCAATCAGAACCGGGTCGACCAGGCTGTCGGGCATAGCCGCGTGGCCACCTTTTCCGCGAACGGTCATATAAATTTCGTCGGTGCTGGCCATATACATTCCTTCGCGGAAACCGATCTTACCAACGGGAATGTTGGGGGCTACGTGCTGTCCCAGCATACTTACCGGCGCGGGGTTTTCCAGTACACCTTCTTTAATCATCAGCGATGCACCGCCCGGCGCTTTCTCTTCGCCCGGCTGAAAAACCAGTTTAACGGTTCCCTCGAATTCATCGCGTAATACATGCAGAATACGCGCAACGCCTAACAGACTGGCCGTATGCGCATCGTGTCCACAGGCATGCATGACCCCCTCAACCGTCGATTTATAGGGAACATCGTTGGCTTCATGAATGGGAAGCGCATCCATATCGGCGCGTAAACCAACCACTTTCGAGCTTCCTGATGCGCCATTTTTCCGACCTTCAATGATGGCCACTAAACCCGTATCGGCTACCCCCTCCTGTGGTGTGATTCCAATTGCTTTCAGTTGATCGGCAACAAACCGAGCCGTATTTTGCTCATGAAACGAAAGTTCAGGGTGAGCATGTAAGTGTCGGCGAGTCTGAACAATATCAGCCGCATACTGACGGGCTAGTGATTTAATTGATTCGAGCATATGTAATGCGGGTTGCCACCCACCTGATCTAAATTTACGACGGGTTGTTGCCCGTACTATTGTATGGTAATAAACTGATAATCGCTGATAACCGTTTCCAGAAAGCTTCGATTGGGCAATGTACTTTGCAGACCCGTCACGTCTTTCACCTTATCGGCGGTTCGCTGTAGAATTGTTTCATCGCCCAGCCGAAGAGCTTCCCGAATAATACTTATGTCACGGTCACTGAGCAGGCGAACGTCGGGAAACTGAACGATATAATTTTCATCGATCGGCCGAATCAAAATATCTTCGAGCGCAACGGCTGGTTTAAGTTTAACAACTGAGGTTCCAGCCGCAATATCGCCCAGCCGCTGTCCTTTGCCATTTACGGCTACGGTAATGATCGGTACAATTCCACCCAGAAAGGCTACCGACTCAACAATCCGAAACAGCCACC
Organism: Spirosoma sp. SC4-14; assembly: GCF_037201965.1. Taxonomy (NCBI): domain Bacteria; kingdom Pseudomonadati; phylum Bacteroidota; class Cytophagia; order Cytophagales; family Cytophagaceae; genus Spirosoma; species Spirosoma sp. SC4-14. Next base: position 7,294,181 of record NZ_CP147518.1, read on the forward strand.
GGATCAGGTAAGCACCCAGGCCCGGCTGCGAACCATCGAGCATTACCACCCGAATGCCCAGCGCTATTTTCCCAATACTTCGGCCATTGAGGAGCCATTCCGACAGCAGATCGTAGGCAACAACCGGAAACATAACAGCCACAACATAGACATTACCCGTTTTTATACCTAACCGGGACGGCACGGCCATAACCAGCACAATCCAGCCAAACAGCACCAGGTAGTCGATCATGGCAGCCAGAATCCGTTCGCCAACACTGGCGGGTTCGTATTCCAGTAAAACGTTTTGGGAAGTGCGGACAGCAACAGACATCGGTAATGGTTATTGATTTATACGAAACCTTAACAGGCTCCTAACTGGTAAAAATAGCACCCTTTCTTTGCTTCTTTGTCAACTAATGACCAATTTTCAGAAGCAGACCAGCCATAAACCTTTTATTGCCACAACGGACCCGATTCATGCGTGAAGCTCTTTTCGTAAAACGAAATACCGACAAGTGGCGCGAGATTGAACAAAACCCAACGCGCGACCCCGACGAACTCACTGATCGGTTTATCGAATTAACCGACGATTTGTCGTACGCACGTACCTTCTACCCAAACTCGAACGTAACCCGCTACCTGAACGGCCTGGCAGCCCAGATGCACCGTGGACTGATGCAGAACCGGCGCGACGACCGAAGCCGGTTCATCACGTTCTGGAAGTATGAACTCCCCTTATTGTTTTATAAATCGCACCGGCTATTAGCCGTATCGGCAGCCGTTTTTTTAGTCGCCTGCCTGCTGGGCTGGGTGTCGGCGGCTCACGACAATACCTTTGTGCGGTTGATTCTGGGCGATCAATACGTGAATATGACGCTCGAAAACATAAAAAAAGGCGATCCATTGGGTATTTATGACAGCCGCGATCAGGCTACTATGTTCGTGCAGATTACGTTGAACAATATTTATGTAGCTTTCCGAACGTTCATTTTTGGCTTATTTGCTTCATTTGGCACAATGGCCATGCTCTTCTACAACGGCGTCATGCTCGGGTCGTTTCAATACTTTTTCTACGAACGGGGTCTGCTGCTCGATTCTGTACTAAAAATCTGGATTCATGGCACACTGGAAATTTCGGCCATTGTGATTGCGGGTTGCGCCGGACTGACAGTTGGCAACAGCCTGTTGTTTCCGGGTACGTTTTCGCGGCTGGAGTCGTTCAAGCGGGGAGTTAAGCAGGGCCTAAAAATCGCCATTGGCCTGGTACCAATTTTTATTATGGCTGGTTTTCTGGAAAGTTTCGTTACCCGGCTCACCTTGCCATCGCTGGTGAGTGGCAGCATTATCGTTGTATCGGCCGCTTTCATTATCTGGTATTTCATACTCTACCCAATATCCCTTAACCGCATCCGTCATGATTAAACTATTTCAGCAGCGCGATTTTGGCAACAAAATCAACGTTACGTTCCAGTATGTAGGTCAGAATTTCCGAACGCTCGGCATGGCCCTGCTTTATATTGTTGGACCGATGGCCTTAATAGCTGGTATCGCTTCAGGTATCATGCAGTCGAACATGCTGCGGCTTGCCGGAAGAGCAAACGACTCGTCGAACGACCCGATGGCTGTTCTCCAGCTTATGACCCAGTTTTTCTCACCAGCCTTTTGGCTGACGCTGTTCTTCAGCCTGCTGGCCAATGTGGCCGTAATTCTGACTACTTATGGCCACATGAAGGTGTATGCTCGCGCCAGCGAAACCGGAACAACCGATTCGATAAGTGTGTCGGACATATGGGCCGAAGTACAGCCTGCCATTGGCCGGGCTATCATTATTTCGATCCTTAGCTCAATTCTTACGGCTGTAGCCTGTTTGTTTTTTATCATTCCGGGGATTTATGTTGCCGTTGTTTTATCGCTTTCGCTGGCAGTGACTATGTTTGAAGGCACCGATTTTGGCCCCACCTTTGAACGGTGCTTCAAACTGATCCGCGACAAATGGTGGTCAACGTTTGGGCTGATTGTTGTCATGGGCATCATTGTTGGCCTGGTTGGGCTCATTTTCGCAATTCCCAGCGGCATTATTGGCTTTCTGATTGGTGGCAAACTACTACCCGATGTGCCAACAGTATGGCTCATGCTGGGTAATGTGATTGCGCTCGTCGGCCGAACGCTATTAAACGCAGTACTTTACACGGCAATTGGATTTCAGTATACCAATCTGGTCGAGCGGCAGGAAGGCCGCGGGATGATTTCGGCTATTGATTCGATTGGCACAAATCCAGCACACCCCCGCGCATCGGATGAAGGCAGTTTCTAGTTTCTTTCGTTGGGCAGTAGTCGTATTGTTTAGCGTATGGCTGGCAGTCTGGAAACCAGCCATGGCGCAGACAACTAAACCTAAACCGCAAACAACGGTTGCGGTTCCCGACGACCGGGCCGCAGTGCGGGTACGGTATCCTGCTCCCGAAAAAATTCGGGAATTCAAGGAGGACCGCAACTATCAGTACGACCACGATGCGCCACCACCCGAAAATCCAATTGCCCGTTTTTTTAGCTGGTTCTATCAGAAGTTCATTAATTTTCTGAATAGTGAAGCCTATCAGAACATCTGGCAATATGTAGTGATGGCTTGTATAGCTGGCTTTGCTGTCTATTTGCTGATGAAAGCCGAAGTGCTGGGTTTTCTGTTTCCTAAAAAAGCCGAACGAAATAGCCTCGATTACGAGAGTCTGGCCGAAAACATTCATGAAATTGATTTCGATTCGGCCATTGCCGATGCCGTTGCCCAACACAACTTTCGGCTGGCCGTTCGGCTATTATATTTACAGACCATAAAACGGCTGGCCGATGCCGGTCGTATTGTGTATAAACCCGAAAAAACAAATCGACAATACGTTTATGAACTGGCAACGCACATCGACCCGACCGCATTTGAAAACCTGACTCGTCAGTTTGAATTCGTCTGGTATGGCGATTTCCCAATTGATGAGTCCCGGTTTGCAACCATTCAGCAGCAGTTCAGACAATTTTCGGCCCGCTAATTCCAGAAAACGATCTCATAATTTTGTTAAAGCGTAATAAATACCTGCTGGTCCTACTGGCGACTCTTACGGCCTACATACTTTTTGAGTATTACCGCCCCAAGCCTATTGACTGGACACCAACGTACGAAAACGATGACAAGATCCCGTTCGGGACCAAGGTTCTCTATGCGCTTTTGCCTGATCTGGTGCAGCAGTCTTCGATCAAAACCGTACGGTTGCCCGTCTATAACTTTCTGACTGAGAGCAAGCCAGCCGGGCGCAGTAATTACATTGTGGTATGCCGGGACTTTAATGCCGATGGTAACGATATAAAACAACTGCTTTCTTACGTTCGGAACGGTAGTAACGTTTTTATTTCTGCCTATGGCATTCCCGATTCGCTCGGCTCGGTGCTGGGCTTCAAAGCTGAGGTAAAAGACCCAACGCTTAGCGACACAACGTTGCTGCAAAATTTTGTCAATCCAGCACTCCGCCAGCCAAAAGGCTATAATTTCTTTCATGACGATGGCCGTAATTTTCTGGTCATCACGGCAAAACAACACATAACCGTTCTGGGCCGAAATGCCCGTAAAGAGCCGGTTTTCATTAAAGTGCAATACGGCAAAGGACAGTTTTTCATTCATAATCTGCCACTGGCATTTACGAATTATTATGTGCTATCGCCGAAGACTTCAGCTTATGCCTTCAAAGCACTTTCGTATCTGCCAGCTCTGCCAACCTATTGGGACGAGTATCAGAAACAAGGTCGGTTCGACGAAGAGCAGCAGTCGATTTTCCGGTATATTCGAAGCCAGCCAGCCCTAAACTGGGCCTATTATCTGGTAGTATTCGGGCTGATTTTCTACGCAATTTTCGCCGGAAAACGTACCCAGCGCATTATTCCGGTTATGGAGCCGTTGCAGAATACATCGCTGGACTTTGTAAAGACGATCGGACGGTTGTATTTTCAACAGGGCGATCACGAAAATCTGACCCGAAAGAAGATTCTGTACTTTCTGGCCGACCTCCGCGAACGCTATGGCCTGAACACCACTGTTCTGGACAAAGAATTTGCAGAAACTCTGGCCCGAAAAAGTGGGATTTCGCCCAGTGAAGCCAACGAACTCGTACGGCTTCTGCGCGATGCCCAAAAAAGCATTTCGCTCTCAGAATTTGATTTATTAACGCTCAATGGAGCCATAGAACGATTTAAACACCAAACCGTCTGAACCGGCATTTATATGATTTTGCTGACTGACTTTGATTTTGTTTGATTTCGCGTCAAAGAAGCACTTTATAATAAATTCAGAGTCAGCCAGTTAAATCATATAAATCCCGGTCAGGGATAGTTTATGGAAAATTTAGAAACCCGAATAGATCTAACTCCGCTCACAACCGCCGTCGACGCCATTCGCGCCGAAATTGGTAAAGTCATTGTTGGTCAGCACGAAACCATTGATCTATTGCTAACCGCTTTGCTAGCCAATGGCCATGTCCTGATTGAAGGTGTACCTGGCGTGGCCAAAACGCTCACCGCCAAATTACTGGCCAAAACCATCGACGTTGGTTTTAGTCGAATTCAGTTTACGCCCGACCTCATGCCTTCCGATGTGCTGGGCACGTCGGTTTTTATGCCGAAAACTGGTGATTTTGTTTTCAAACACGGCCCCATTTTCTCTAATCTCGTTCTGATCGATGAAATAAACCGGGCTCCTGCCAAAACGCAGGCGGCATTGTTTGAGGTCATGGAAGAACGGCAGGTTACGAACGACGGCAATACCTACCACCTAAGCGACCCCTTTATGGTGCTGGCTACCCAAAATCCAATCGAGCAGGAAGGCACCTACCGGCTCCCCGAAGCCCAGCTCGACCGGTTTCTGTTCAAAATCATAGTTGGCTACCCCGATACGGCGGCTGAAACCGACATTCTGCGTGGCCATCACCAGCGCCGAAACCTGACCGACGCCCTCGATGCCATTCGTTCGGTATTATCCGGCGATCAGTTAGATGATCTTCGGCAACGAGTGCATCAGGTGCATATTGAAGATCATTTGTTCGACTATATCACCCAGATAGTACAGGCCACCCGCGCCAATAAGTCACTATATCTGGGCGCTTCCCCGCGTGCATCGGTAGCGCTGATGAATAGCGCTAAAGCCCTGGCTACGCTTCGCGGTCGGGACTTTATTACGCCCGAAGATGTTCAGGAACTGGCGGCTCCAGTACTTCGGCATCGGGTTCTGCTCACGCCCGAGCGCGAGATGGAAGGCGGCACCGCCGATGAAGTGATTACGCAACTGGTACAGAAGATTGAAGTTCCCCGATAGTTCAATGAATAGCGTACAATGAATCGTCGTTTTCTTCCCGGCTTTCGCTCACAAGCGTGGTGGGGCGTGGCCATTCATTATACTTTTTTCGCTCTGTCCTGTTCATTTCTGTATGCCCAGGCTCCACGCGGCAATCAATTGACCGGAACATGGATTGGTGTCCACGCGGAGTGGGATCTGGATTTCGTTTGCCCGCTACCAACTTATCTGCAACTTAACGCCGATGGTAGTTACCGGCTTGGCATGGTCGATGGTTCAGCCAGTCCGCACATATCGACCTGGGCTATTGAGGGCGATTCGGTTCGTCTGGATACTATACACTTTGCGCCTGGGCTTGTTACCCGGCAAAATGATCTGTTACGTATTGGAACAGCTTACCCAATGCTCTTCCGACGATTTACCGACATAGCCATTGATTCAGCTCTGGTTTACCAAAAACTGGCAGGGCGGGTCTGGCAGAGCGACAGCCTACTGGTGAGCTTGTATAAAGATGGCAAAGTGAGTCTTGAAAATACGAGAACCAAACAACGAACGGCCCATTTCTGGCAACTATCCCGATTTGGCCAGTCGGTCTTTCTGACGATTCGCGGTAATCAGTATAATCGCGATGGCAATTACAAACCATTGTGGCAAGTGGCAAGTGTGAGCCCACAACAGGCTCAGCTTATTGGCTGGGATGGTGAGGCAGTTCATAAAAAGTCGTTCAAGCTCATGAGAGCGCTATCGGCAACCGATGTTTGCCAGCCTTCCGGTTTTCAAACCTGCGATGTTTGTTTCAGGCAAATCTGGCGGGAGGTGCCAATGAGTCGTACGCATAAACGATATGATTTGACAAAACTATTCTTCCAGCAGTATCAGCCCGTTTTTCAGGTTGGGCAGTCCGGGCTGATTCGTATTCAGTTTGTTGTTAACTGTCAGGGCGAACGTGGCTTGTTTTCGGTAAGTGGTTATGGCGAAGACTATTGTCCTAAGCGCTTCGATTCGCGCATTACCGATCAGTTGTTAGCGCTTTGCCGCGACCGCGTTTTTACTGACGATGGGTCTCCTTCATTAGACAACTCCTCCAACGACATAGCTGTTTCGTTAACCTTCCGGCTGAAAGATGGCCGACTAATCGACATGCTACCATGAAACAGATCAGCTTTCTTTTTCTGTTTTTGTCGGTTTCTGCCTATGCGCAGGAAGGAGAATATTATCTGAAACGGTCGAAGACCATGCTGGCAGAAAACCGCAAGGCTCAGACAAGGTTCTTTTTTGCCGAAAAACGAGAACAACGGCGGCTGGATACCCTTTCGGCCAGCGCTCAAAATGACCGCTATCGCGCCCTAAACGCTCTTTGGCAGGGCAACTATGAGCGAGCGTCCTACTGGCTCGAAAAAACGGCGGCTACGTATCCTAAAGAACATGCTTTTGTTGGCGAAATTTATCTGGATCAACTACACGATTATACGCTTGCCATCCAGCATTTTAATGCCTATGATGTCTTAACGCCTAACTTCGACGATATTATTCGACATAATCCGGTCAGTTATTATCGCGGACTTGCCTACCGTGGTCTGGGTAATCAGCGAAAAGCGATAGAACAATTTTCGATAGCTATCGATTCACTGGCGAACAAACACGGTGCAGAATGGGTCAACTACCGGCAGTTCGTTAGTCGGGCCGTAAGTTATATTGAAGTACAGCAACCCGAACTAGCCCTGGCCGATTTGGACAAAGCCTTACGCAATTTTAACCGTAGTGCGCTGGCTCAATATCACCGTGGCCGGGCGTTGCTCCGGTTGAACCGGACTGCCGAAGCCATGACGGCTTTTCTGGATGCATCCTTTTTCTTCAAAGCCTTACGGACCGAACGCACCGGCGACTATCAGGAAGATGATCATAACCCAGTTTACGAAGCAGAAATTGACGAAGCTATTCAAAACCTTAAATCCCTGAACCGTTGACGTTTCTCCGACCTCTGTTTGTTTCGGCCCGCCTGTGGTTCACGCTTATGGCCTTTGTGCTCTTATTTGTGGCGGCCTACGCTTTCCCAATTCTGTTTCCGCTGGTGCAGATCGGTTTTGTTATGTTCATCATTCTAATCGGTATCGATGGCTGGCTATTGTTCCGAACAAAGTCTGCCCCGAATCGTGGAGCTTTTTTCGCCCGGCGGCAAGTGCCCGAACGATTGTCGAATGGCGACGAGAACCCACTGACCATTTTTCTCGAAAACCAGTATCCATTTCAGGTTCAGATAGAGGTGATCGACGAAATTCCGTTTCAGTTTCAACGGCGCGATGTGCTTTTCCGCACTACATTGAATGCTCGGGAGACCCGAACGATCCGCTACGAATTGCGTCCTGTTCGCCGGGGCGAATATAGTTTTGGAGCCGTCAATGTTTTTGTCCTGACGCCTTTGGGCCTACTAAAGCGCCGGTATCAGTTCGAGCAGGGGAAAATGGTAGCTGTGTATCCGTCGTTTTTACAAATGCGTCAATACGAACTGCTGGCCGCCACCAATCGGCTCAACGAAGTAGGTATTAAGCGCCTTCGACGTATCGGCCATAGCATGGAATTTGAACAGGTTCGCCCTTACAGTACTGGCGACGACGTTCGGACGGTAAACTGGAAAGCCACATCGCGCCGAACCGATTCGCAGGGGGCTACGCTCATGGTCAACGCCTATCAGGACGAGCGTTCACAACCTGTTTATTGCCTGATCGATAAAGGCCGGGTGATGCAATCGCCCTTCGAAGGGCTAACCCTTCTCGATTATGCCATCAATGCCAGTCTGGTGCTTAGCAATATCGCATTGATGAAACAGGACCGGGCCGGTATTCTGACCTTCTCCGATCATGTAGGTCAGTTACTTCCGGCTGATCGGCGAACGGGCCATATGCTCAAAATTCTGGAACTCCTCTATCGACAGAAAACCCACTTTCTGGAAAGCGATTACGAGAGTCTTTATTCCAGCGTACGCCAGCATATACGGCATCGGAGTTTACTGCTCCTGTTTACCAATTTTGAGACGGTCAACGCTATGCACCGTCAGCTACCCTACCTGCGTCGGCTTGCTAAAGATCATTTGCTGCTGGTTATTTTTTTCGAGAATACCGAACTGCGTAGCCTGCTGGATCAGCCAGCTACCGATACAGAACAAATTTACCTCAAAACAATTGGCGAGAAATTCGCCTATGAAAAGAAGCAGATTCTGAAAGAATTGGCTCAGTATGGCATTCAAACGATTCTGACCGCGCCCCAAAACCTAACAGCCAACACGGTCAATAAATACCTGGAATTGAAAGCGCGGGGAATGATTTAGAGAATTAGTGATTTACCTTCGGCCGTTGGTCATTTGTAAATTCTCTTCCTAAGAACCAGTGACGCCGAAGGCAAGATAAACAGTTTAATTATCGCCAAGGCTTCCTTTAACCGATTCGTAATCGGACTTAATTCGTCCCATTTCCTTGGCCAGAAAGACTTGAAGCTGTCGATTGAATTCGTCTTTTTCTTCGTCGGAAAGGGACGCATACAGCTCTTTTAATTCCTGATTGATCGCTGCCCGCTCGGCATTATCAACCGCGTTGATGGACCGATAATGGTATTTTTTAAAATTATACTCCATAGTTTATTCTTCAGGCAAATTGGTAAAATCTCTTCTATACAAACTGACATCCGTCGATGGTAACCAGGCTGTCAGTAGATACACAATGAAGTGTTTCCAGCCAGCCATTAGGTTGTTCAGTCTGTCGGTAAACAAATCTACAAACACCAGTTCCCGCGCCGTGGCCACCTTTTCATAGTTTGGCCGTTTAGCCGTCGGTCTCAATAAGAAATTCCTCAAATTCCTCCCAGGATGCAGCTATAGTGACCCGTTCACTAGGCCCAAGCACTGCTCATTGGTTAGCCATATTTTCGCTACAACCTGCATATAGTTTTGGCTTTTAAGTAAAGATACAGGAATCGGCTATAATGCAAAAAGCCCCTTCATACGAAAGGGCTTCCTGTTTAATAGGTATTCTTTTTATGATTTTGCCAGTTCCTGTTCTTCTTTGAGCCGGTTCCGTTCAATCCGACCCGACACAATGATACTCACTTCATAAAGTAGTGTTAATGGCAGCGCTACCAGCACCTGGCTATAAATATCGGGTGATGGTGTGATGATCCCGGCAACCACCAAAATCACAATCCAGGCGTGTCTGCGATATTCACGCATAAATTTTGGTGTTAAAACGCCTACTTTCGACAGTACATAGGCTACCATCGGCATCTGAAAGATTAAGGCACACCCTAACGAAAGCGTTACCAGTATCCCAATGTAGGAGGTTATATCAAATTGGTTTTTGATCTCTGGAGTGATTTGAAAGTTTGCCAGAAAATTGATTGCCAGCGGAGATACGATAAAATAGCCAAAAAGAAGCCCCATTAAAAACAGGATCGACACATAAAATACGGCTCCCCGGGCAGCCTGCTTTTCGACCGATCGCAGACCGGGTTTAATGAACCGCCACAACTCCCAGAAGGCATATGGAAATGCAAAGCAAAGGCCAATAATAGCCGATGATGTCATGGCCATCGTAAACTGATCTGACACACCCAGCGATTGCAACTCAAAATTAAGTTTCTTCACGCATAAATCGGCATAACCGGTTTTGTCTGCCAGTTTACACATCATTCGATATGTCCAGAAGTCAGGGTTTTTAGGCCCCATAATGACGACATCAAAAATTTCTTCGATGAAAATAAAGGCAATGATGGCAAACACAAAAATGGAGCCAACGGCCCGAATTATGTGCCAGCGAAGCTCTTCCAGATGGTCAAGAAAGGACATCTCCTTGCCATCGGCTTCGATCTCCTCATCGGTCATTTGATCTAGTGGCATTGTTCTAACTACGAATGATTGAATGACTGAATAATTGAATGATTGAATGAGAAAAATCTACCTATCAGCGAGCACGATTTATTCAATCCCTCAATCATCAATTAACTTTTATAGAGCGGAAATGCTTTCATCCACTCGTTGATTTCCTCTTTAACGGTCGCTAAGGTCGCTTCGTTGTCATGATTCATCAGCACCTTGTCGATATATACGACAATTTGCTCCATGTCCGATTCTTTCAGTCCGCGCGTTGTCATGGCGGCCGTTCCCACCCGAATACCCGACGTTACCATCGGCGACTTATCATCGAACGGAACCATATTCTTATTGATGGTGATGTCTGCCTTAATCAGGGTATTTTCGGCCAGTTTACCGGTCAGGCCTTTGGAGCGCAGATCGATCAGCATCAGGTGATTATCCGTACCCCCCGAAATAATGTCGTAACCACGATTCAGGAAGGCGCTGGCCATTGCCTGCGCATTGGCTTTCACCTGAACGGCATAATCGTAGAAATCGTCGGATAGAGCTTCGCCAAATGCTACGGCTTTGGCTGCAATAATATGCTCCAGCGGCCCGCCCTGCGTACCAGGGAATACGCCCGAATCGAGCAGCGACGACATTAACCGCAATTCGCCTTTCAGGGTTTTGATACCAAACGGATTTTCGAAATCATCACGCATCATAATCATACCACCACGCGTACCACGGAGGGTTTTGTGCGTAGTTGTTGTAACAATATGTGCGTAAGCCAACGGATCGTTCAGCAACCCTTTCGCAATCAGTCCGGCCGGGTGCGACACGTCGGCCAGCAACAGCGCGCCTACTTCGTCGGCAATGGCACGCAAACGGGCATAATCCCAGTCGCGGCTATAGGCCGACGCACCGCAGATCAGCATTTTAGGTTTTTCGCGCTTAGCGGTTTCTTCTACAACATCGTAGTTGATAACGCCTGTTTCCTTCTCTACACCGTAGAACGTTGGCCGGAAATATTTTCCTGAAATATTAACTGGCGACCCGTGGGTAAGGTGACCACCGTGCGACAGGTCGAAACCCAAAATGGTATCGCCCGGCTGAAGGCAGGCCAGAAATACGGCCGTATTGGCCTGAGCACCCGAGTGCGGCTGCACATTGGCCCAGGTTGCACCAAACAGTTCTTTAGCCCGATCAATGGCAATTTGTTCGACCTGATCAACTACCTCACAGCCACCGTAGTAGCGCTTACCGGGTAATCCTTCGGCATATTTGTTAGTTAGAACGCTCCCGGCCGCTTCCATAACGGCAGGTGACACAAAATTTTCAGACGCAATTAATTCAATGCCCGACTCCTGACGGTGTTTTTCTTTGGCAATCAGGTCAAATACCTGCGTATCGCGGGTGGTGGTGACGGTAGTCATGCTATGAGCGGTTTGTGCTTTCGTTTCTCAAGATCTGGTTGCAAAAAACATAAACAAATCGGCAACCAAACAAGCAGTTACTCACAAAGGTACGGCGGAAAACGGTAGGATGTTGGAGATTTTTGGTATCCGTTAAACTACAATTAAATATAGCGCCTGTAACAGCTATAGATACGTTTTTCGTGTTCTGATTAAACCTTCACTTTTAACTTTTATCCTATTGGCAAACAAGACAATTCTAGGATTGTCATTGTAATGTAGAGTTTACTAAAATACATAAAACGCTATGAAAACTATCAGTAATCGAGTAAAAGCGCTGTTTGTATTTGCCCTATTGTTTTCGGCTGTTTTTACGGCCTGCACCGCAACAGCGACCACTCAGGGGCCTCCGCCCCCACGTGTTGAGGTTATTCCAAGAGCTCCATCTGTTCGTCATGTCTGGGTTCCCGGCCATTATGTACGCCGGGGTCGCAATTATATCTGGGTCAATGGTTATTATCGGGTTGCCCCGGCTCGCTACACAGCCTGGGCACCTGGTCACTGGCGGCAAACCCGCCGGGGCCCGGTTTGGGTCAATGGCCACTGGCGTTAATCTCTATTTACTCAAAACAGCCACCCTATTAAGACAAGGGTGGCTGTTTCATTTACTTCTGTTTCGACATAACCTGATACTGAAGTGGTGTAACTCCCGTATAAAGTTTAAACTGCCGATGAAAGTGTGAATTATTATTAAAACCGCACTCCAGACAAACCTGACTAATACTTAAATCCAGCTCGGCCAGTAATTTCCGGGCATGACTGATTCGGAGTTCGTTTAAATATTCTACAAACGACTTTCGGGTCCGTTTCTTAAAATAACGACAAAAGGCCGCCGGAGCCATACCCGCTACCGAGGCAATCTGCTCCATTCGAATCTCCGTCCGAAAATTGCTCAGCGTGTACTCCAGCACTCGTTTCATTCGCTCGGTTTCCGATGCCCCTGGAGCTAGTTGATACCCTTCGCTAGCTAACAGGGCAGCATTGCGGTCTGCTACCAGTAGATCCAGAATTTCTAACAAACCCAACAGTTGTAACAATCCTGTTTTTTCGGGCAACTCCTCCAGCTTTGTTAACACCTGCCGACTAATAGGTTGCGCAAACCGTAAACCATAACGCGAACGTTCGAGCAACTGGCGGATCAGCGTCGCTTCCGGAACTTTCGCCAGCCCCTGTTGAGCAAACTCACCCGTAAACTGTATAACAATAGACTGAACTTGCCGAGTGGAGTCTTCCCGATAATATTCGTCGTCGCTTCGCCAGAAATGCGGCAAATCTGGCCCAAGTAATATCAGATCACCGGCCTGAAAGGATTCGACATGGTCACCTACAAACCGCCGGCCGTAGCCTTCGACGATATAAGTCAGCTCATATTCAGGATGATAATGCCAGGGCGCATCGAAATAAGGCAACCGAAACCGCCTGACGAGCACAGAACTTTGCTCTCCAAATGGTAATTTCTCAAATAAAGCCTTCATTTATCATCCTATTTTAACCATATTAATGAATTTTAACTAAAATTTGGTCAAAAATACATATAAATTAGACAAAACCGCTTCTTTTCTACTGCCTGCCATCATCTATTTTTGTGTAGTATTTATCCCCTTACCGAATTTGTTTATGGAGGCTACGATCAATAAAGAGCAGCTACGGCAGGAGCTCGATACACCGTATGAAGTTAGTCAGTCAGCTATTGCCTTTTACCAGCAGAACGGTTATATCAAGCTCAAACACGTTCTGAGTCCGGCAACTTTGAACTATTATGGCGAGATTATTACCGATCAGGTTTTTCGGCTTAATACGCTCATTAAGCCAATGGACGAACGGACCACATACGAGCGGGCTTTTCTGCAAATTATGAATCTGTGGCTGGAAGATGAAGAAGCCAAAGAGTTTGTGTTCTCGAAACGACTGGCTAAAATTGCCACCGACCTGATGGGTGTCGAAGGCGTCCGGCTCTACCATGATCAGGCTCTGTATAAAGAACCATCGGGCGGCATTACACCCTGGCATGCCGACCAGTTCTACTGGCCCCTGGCTTCGCCGAAAACCGTTACGGTCTGGATTCCGCTACAGGACACACCGATGGAAATGGGGCCACTGGCTTTTGCCGAAGGAAGTCAGCATGTAGAAATCGGGCGTGGTATTGAAATCAGTGATGAAAGCGAACAACTCCTGGCCGATGAACTACAGAAACAGAATTTTTCAGTTCACGATACGCCGTTCGAACTTGGCGAAGTGAGCTACCACGCCGGCTGGACGTTCCACCGCGCTGGTCCAAACACATCTGATCGGCCACGGAAGGTAATGACCATGATTTATATGGATAAAGATCAGATCATTGCTCAGCCCCGCAATCCGTATCAGGTAGCCGATCATGCCAAATGGCTCAACAACGTTGCGGTAGGCAGCCACCCTCAGGATGAGCTAAATCCGGTGTTATTCAGCTATTAATAACTGATTTCAACACAATAGTCGCTAATCGATAGCAGTTAAAGAAGAGATTAACTGCCACTGATTAGCGACTATTTGCGTACTAGGGAAATGTTTTTGCTCTATTTCTGTTTCCTTATAAAATTATCATCACTTACCCAAAGCGGTATGAAACCAATACTAGCACTCGTTGTAGGGTTGCTTATCAGTTTTACTACAACGGCGCAAATTCGCAAAGATCCCACTCTCTGGTCTGCCAAAACAGACAAACAACCAGCTAAAGCTGGCGATGTTGTTAGTGTCCGTATTGAAGTGACCATTGCCGATGGCTGGCATCTCTACTCAAACGATCTTGATCCTAATATCGGACCAGTACCAACATCATTTAAATTTGCCGGTTCAGATGCCTATTCGCTTGTCGGAAAAGCAACTCCTATTGGAGTTGAAGAAGTATTTGAAGAAGTATGGGGCGCTAAAGTCCGTCAATTCAAGAATAAGGCTGTTTTTGTTCAGAAAGTGAAGTTGCTAAAACCAATGGCTGTTTTTGCTGGAACAGCCGAATATCAGGTTTGCTCTGATAAAGACGGAGTTTGCCTGCCTCCTACGGAAGTTGAGTTTTCGACGGAGCTGAAAGCCATTGCGTCAACTCCTACCACTACAACCACAGCCGTTGCTACGGCACCCACCACAACATCGACAGCAACGCAACCTGTCCCCGAAACTGCCGTTGCTGCCACAACGCCAGCCCCTGCCGTTACAACTGCCAAAGCCACCAGCCAGACCGAGCCAAGTGTTGCCGATGCACTAAAGGAGCCAGAACAGGCACTGGATGAAGGAGCCACGGCCTCTGGCGGATCACTATGGGGTTTCATGCTGGCAGCCTTTCTGTCGGGTTTGGTGGCCTTGTTAACGCCCTGCGTTTTTCCAATTATACCCGCTACGGTTAGTTTCTTCACCAATCAGCAGGGTGGTCAGTGGAAAGCGTTTCTTTACGGAGGATTCATTATTGGCATTTACGTTATTGTGGGTACGGTTGTATCACGAATCAACGGGCCCGCCTTTGCCAATTTCGTGAGTACACACTGGTTGCCCAATGTACTATTCTTTGCTATATTCTTTGTATTTGGGCTTTCGTTTCTGGGCCTGTTTGAAATTGTATTACCTAACTCGCTCATTAATCAGGCCGATGCCCGATCTGAGAAGGGCGGAATAGCAGGTATTTTCTTTATGGCATTCACGCTGGTGCTGGTGTCGTTTTCCTGCACGGGGCCAATTGTAGGGAGCCTGCTGGTAGCGTCGGCAGGTGGCGAAGTAATTAAGCCTATTTTGGGAATGGCGGCCTTTTCGTCGGCCTTTGCCGTGCCTTTCACCTTGTTTGCGGCTTTCCCGCAATGGCTCAAAAATCTGCCCCGCTCGGGTGGCTGGCTGAACTCGGTTAAGGTAGTACTGGGCTTTCTGGAACTGGCCCTGGCCCTGAAATTTCTGAGCGTTGCCGATCAGGTATACCACTGGGGTTTGCTCGACCGAGAGGTTTTTCTGGCGTTGTGGATCGTCATTTTCGCCTTGCTTGGCTTTTATTTCCTGGGAAAAATCCGGCTCCCACACGACAGTGAGGTGAAGCATATCAGTGTTCAGAAACTGCTTCTGGCCATTGTAACTTTCTCGTTCGTTGTCTATATGGTTCCCGGCTTGTGGGGTGCTCCGCTGAAATCGTTATCGGGCTATCTGCCTCCCGAAACGTCGCAGGATTTCAATTTATATGGCCGTCAGTCGCTGGCCAGCCAGAGCCCTGCCAATTCACTTGGCGAAACGCCAAAATATGCGAACCTGTTTCATTTGCCACACGGTTTGCAGGGCTTTTTCGACTATAAACAGGCACTGGCCTATTCTAAAAAAGTGAACAAACCTGTGTTTATCGATTTCACCGGTCATGGTTGTGTCAACTGTCGTGAGATGGAAGCACGGGTATGGTCTGACCCGGCGGTGTTATCGCGCCTACAGAACGACTTTGTTGTGGTGGCGCTCTACGTCGATGATAAAACCGAACTACCCGAATCGGAATGGTATACCTCCACGTATGACCAGAAGGTGAAAAAAACCATTGGTGCGCAAAATGCCGATCTGCAAATCACCAACTATAATAACAATGCTCAACCACACTATTGTCTGGTCGATAGCAATGGCAAATTGCTGGTCGCTCCTAAAAACTACGACCGCAGTGTTGAGAATTTTGTAGCTTTTCTGGAAACAGGCAAGGCCAAGTTTTAGGTAGCCTAGTTGCTACTTACATTTTGCAAAGCAGAGCGGCCCGATCAGTTGATCGGGCCGCTCTGCTTTGGTATAAATTCTTGCTGTTAGGCCGTTACCTTAGGCGTAGAATCCTGCGTCTGAATAAATTCTAAATCAGGCTTCGACTGATCGTCGACCGTTACCCGCCCCCGTTCTTTACGAACAATGCGCGAGAACAACGAAATTTCCTGATCGAACAGAAAACGGAAAAACAAGCGAACATACGATGTATGGTATTTTAGGGTGTCGTAGTATTCAGGGGCCGTTTTTTTGATCTCAGGTAGTTTATTCCAGGGAATAGACGGGAAATCGTGGTGTTCATTATGAAAACCAACGTTCAGATTCACGCCATTCAACTGGCCATAATAGCTATAGGTTTCCTGTTCTGGATCGAGTGTTAAGTAATGCTCCTGAATCCAGCGGGCGCCCAGCGGGTGCAGACCCACCGAGAAAAACAGGCAAAGCAGCAGAAACGCCAGCGACTGCCAACCAAAGAACGTTACAATCAGGGCATCGAACGCCAGTTGGACAACAATATTTAGGGCTACCCATTTATCGATAACAGCCAGCTCACGGCAACGAATGGTACGAATCGCCTGAAAAATCGGAAAGAGTAATAGCCAGAATGCTTTGCCGATCGAATAATTATTGATAAGCCGGGCCTCATACCAGTCGGGCAAATCGGCATCCAGTTCATGAACACCCTGAAAAGCATGGTGCTTGATATGGAAGTTTTTGAATGATAGAGCCGTTGGTAAAACAGTTGGCAGATTTGCAAAAATGGCAGCCAACATATTAGCCGTTGGCTTACGGAATATCAAATTATGTGCTGCTTCGTGAATACAGACAAAGAGCGTATGCGCCGGAAAAGCGCCAATAAACCACGCAGTGGCTATAACTACCCACCACGACTGATCCCGAACCAGATAGGAGAGCCCGGTCATGAGGGTTACACAGCCCAGAATGACCCAGAATGTGGTAGGGTTTTTCTGACCAATTAACTTTTTGATTTCAGGATGGGCTTTCAGGATTTGCCGCGTACGGATACGATGCGGTTCAGAGGCATTAGAGCGGACAAAATCTGTTAATACTGCCATAGGTAAGTGTCGCCGGTACAATTCGGTGAATAACGAACGGTAAATTTAACACATTTTCCGATTCTATCAGTCTACTAATTCAAACGATATTGTTATCTACCTACTCGCTTGATGGCAAAATTTTCGTGAAGGTTCTACTACGCGGTTCTGGACGGTATTGGGGGGCAAAAAGTCCGGGTATCTTTCTGAAAGATGCGGACAAAATTGAACTATAATAAGCCGCAAATACCAGCTTATGCGTAAACCCTGGCAAGGCACTTCTGTTTGTTAGCTAATACAAAGAGCCAGACTTCCCTATTGAGCAGAAATCTGGCTCTTTGTTATACGAATCTGACTTGGTCAGTTCAGTATTGATCGATCGTTGGTTGTGTTTCTCCCTGAGGCAGTACATCTGCCTTTATTTGCTCAATTACACGCTCTGCCATTTGAGCTGCACCACGCAATGCTCCAAATATTATACAGAGGGGCAAAATAATAGGCAGGAAGAAAACCCACTGGAAAACCATGTACAAACGCAATTTTCTCATCGGTTCAATCATCAATTTTAGATTAAGTTAACGGTTTTTGATTTTAGTAAAAAGAAGAAGTTACTCAATAGGTCTGCTATCTGTTGATATTCAAAATTAAACTTGATTCAGTACAAAAACAAGCCTATTATTAAAATGTTTAATAAACCAGCAATGTTCCAAATCGCCTTTTTTTTAGCCTTCTTCTCAGTTTAGTCCTTTTTTTTTGAAGGTATCAATTTTGATGCCAAAAGAAAAACAACCATATGATTGATTGTCTGCTAATTAACAAAATAATAAGGACAATCTAACAAAGACCTCGAACAATTTAACCTATTCCTGAAACTACCCCTTACAATTTACCCACAAATGGTTACAAATAGCAAGTGTCATTAAACAATAGAGGCCGGGAAAGTCGAAACTTACCCGGCCTCCGTAAAGTATTACTCGTTAATTTATTTCAGCGTTGCAACGGCATCCTTAATCCGCTGAATGGCTTCGGCCAGAGCCTCATCTGAGGCCGCCGTTGAGATACGGAGACAGTTTGGTGCGCCAAAACCCGAACCGGCAACTGTTGCTACATAAGCCGTATTTAACAACCACATAGCAAAGTCGTCGGAATTATTGATTGCCGTGGTTCCATCCGATTTACCAAAATAGAAGCTGATGTCGGGGAAAGCGTAGAATGCACCCTCGGGGACATTTGTACGGAAACCTGGGACTTCTTTCAACAGTTTCACAACCAGATCGCGACGGCGGTGATATGCTTTCGCCATTTCCATAGAAGGTTCTAAGGAGCCATTCAGAGCCGCTACAGCTGCTTTCTGCGCAATTGAGTTAGTTCCTGATGTAACTTGCCCCTGAAGTTTTTCAACCCCATCGGCAATCCATTTAGCCGCGCCAATATAGCCAATACGCCAGCCGGTCATGGCATAGCCTTTTGCAACTCCGTTTACTGTAATTACGCGTTCGGCAATTTCCGGAATCGAACCAATACTAAAATGGCCTTCTGGGGTAAAATTGATATATTCGTAGATTTCGTCGGCCAGCACATAGACATTTTCGTGGCGAGCCACCACGTCGGCAATAGCCCGAAGCTCGGCTTCTGAATAGATCGAGCCGGTTGGGTTATTGGGCGATGCATACATCACAATTTTGGTCCGATCGGTGATGGCCGCTTCGAACTGCTCGGGTGTTACTTTAAAGTTATTTTCAAACGACCCATCGACAACAACAGCTTTACCGTCGGCCAATTTGACCATTTCGGAATAGCTAACCCAATACGGCGAAAAAATGATCACTTCGTCGCCGGGGTTGATCAATACCTGAATAACGTTGGCCAGCGAGTGCTTGGCGCCAGTTGAAACAACAATATTTTCAGGTTTCCAGTCAATATTATTATCGCGCTTGAACTTATCAGCAATCGCTTTACGAAGATCAGGATAACCGGCAACGGGCGAATAACCGTGGAAACCATCGTCGATGGCTTTCTTAGCTGCTTCGCAAATGTGTAGAGGTGTTTTAAAATCCGGCTCTCCGACGCTCAGGCTGATAACTTTATGGCCCTGAGCGGCCAATTCACGTGCTTTTTTGGTCATCCCCAGCGTGGATGATTCCTCCAGCGCGTTGATGCGGTCGGCTAACAAACTCACGGTGTCAAGCGTGGCAGACATAATCGGTGATTATTTTTGAGAAAATTATAACAAACTGACTGCAAAGGTACTATGTTTTCAGCGGAGGGCCGTTATTTTTCAGAAATTAAAAATTACGACTTCGCTTTCATCTTCACATACTGCCAGTAGCTCCCGTGATGTTTTTTGCAGAACCGGATGCTCGAAATTGGGAGCAATTTCTGCCAGAGGCACCAGGGTAAACCGCCGTTGGTGTAAATAGGGATGAGGAATTGTCAGTGATTTAGTCAGTACAATTTCCTGGTCGTAATACAGAATATCAATATCAATTAACCGCGCCCCCCACTTTTCGAACCGCACCCGGCCTAATTGCTGCTCAATAGCCTGCGTCTGTTCGAGCAGGGCGTCCGGCTTCAAATCGGTTTCAACAGCAATTACCTGATTCACATAGGCAGGCTGATCTGTAACACCCCAGGGGGCTGTTTCATACCAACTCGATTGCTGAGTAACGGAACCTACCCGTTCAGCAATTAAGCCTACGGCTCGTTGTAGTGTTTGAATACGGTTGCCAAGGTTAGCACCAAGAAGAAGGAATGTTTTCAACGAGTGAACAAGTGAACGAGTGAAAGAGCGAAAGAGACACCGATCAACATCTGTATCGCTCTTACACTCTCTCGCCCTTATACTACTTAGTAGTCTTTAATTACTTTAATATCGTAATATGCCTTAATTTCTGCCTCAGTGGGTGTTTTGGCAGGGCGAACAAGCCGGAAGCCAACAAACGAAGCCGATGTCAGCCACCAATCCGATTTGGGGCTCTGCGGATCAAGTACTTTCCAGGCCGGGGCAGAAGGAGTCCGGGCTGCCGACCGAAGCACTTCAGGTCCATCGTCCCACGAACCGCCCCGCACAGAGTTGGGATATAGCATGGTAGTTGGGGCATATGGCTCTTTTACTTTTCCGCTGGCAACCTGCTGATAATAGTCTTCGATGTACTGGTCTTGTGTCCATTCCATCACATTGCCATGCATATCGTAGAGGCCAAATGGATTGGGCTTTTTAGTGCCGACTTTCTTATAGCCACCACCACTATTGCCATTGAAAACGGCATAGTCGCCAAGCTGTTTCACATCGGCCCCGAATGAATAAGGGGTAGTGGTTTTGGCGCGGCAGGCATATTCCCATTCTGCTTCGGTAGGCAACCGGTAGAAAACACCCGTTTTGGCATATAACCATGCACAAAACTTAATAGCGGCATACTGGGTCATATTGATAGCGGGGTAGCCTTCCCTACCCATTCCAAACGACATATCGACATAGGGAGGGCTTGGCCGCGTTGTGGCATCGGTTTTAGCCAGATTGGCATCCGTTTGAGTGTATTTAGCCGCCATTTCCTTTTCCATATTGGTAAACGCAAACAGATCGTAGAGATCCCAGGTTACTTCATATTTACCCATGTAGAAAGGTTCGATCTGGACTTTATGCTGTGGCCCTTCGTCAGGTTTATGGCCTTTTTCGGCAGCAGGGCTACCCATCATGAAGGAGCCTCCCGGAATAGCAACCATTGCATAAACCTGATTACTGCCCGGAATAACCTGCGTATATGATTTAAAATCAGTGGTGGTTTGTGCTGAGGTACTTATTGCTGCACTAACGACAATAGTAACGGCTGCGCTGAGATGTTTTAGATACATTATTAGTTTATAAGGAAAGGATTTACGTTGCGGTGTAAAAGTACAAACGATTGGTTTGTTGTACCTTTGTCTGCAAACAGTTTTATTTCTGTATAGCCTGTATCGATAATGACAATAAAGCTAATCAAAGCAAAGCGGCTACGAAAGCGGAAATTGCAGAACAACTTCAGCAGTTGAAGTCTACTAAAGGATTAAACGTTCAAAAATATGCAGGTAAATTAAAGTGGGGCAAGATGTGCTCACCTACCAGCGAAAATTAAGGAATGAGTAGTCCTACAGGCTTATTTGTGGATATCGTTTGTCACAGGCGGCAATGCAGTTGAGCGCATTCCCTAATTAGATCTGATCCTTCTGCCTCCTCGCTAAAAGAATCGGAGAATCGTATACTTCATGAATTACCTCTCAGCAGAAAACTTAACAAAATCATACGGCGACCGCATGTTGTTCCGCAACCTCACATTTGGAGTGAACCGGGGCGATAAGGTTGCGATTGTTGGTGCCAACGGTTCTGGTAAAACAACATTACTTTCTATTCTGGCCGGGGCAATTCCCCCCGATTCGGGTATTGTTAGTCATCGCAAAGACATTACAATCGGTTATCTTGATCAGCAACCCGACCTCAACGATGCGCTGACCGTCATGGAAGTTGTGCTGGCGGGCGAAAGTGCTCCACTTGAAGCCGTTCGGGCCTATGAATATGCTCTTGCGCACGACGACCATGCGGCTCTGGAACGGGCTATGGTCGATATGGAAAAGCTGGAAGCCTGGGATTATGAAGCCCAAATCCGGCAAATTCTGGGGGAGTTAGGTATTCAGAACGTTGAACAACAGGTCGGGTCATTGTCGGGCGGGCAACGCAAACGGGTAGCTCTGGCGCGGGTGCTGATTCAAAATCCCGACCTGCTCATTCTCGACGAACCAACCAACCATCTTGATCTGGAAGCTATCGAGTATCTCGAAAATTTCCTGAACACTAATAATGGCACGTTGCTGATGGTATCGCACGACCGTTATTTTCTGGATCGGGTTTGCAATCAGATTGCCGAGCTGGATGGTGGCCAGCTTTATACGTATAAAGGCAATTACGCGTATTTTCTGGAAAAGAAAGATGAGCGCGAAACAGCCGCAGCGTCAGAGCTGGCAAAAGATCGGAACACATTCCGGCGGGAACTGGAGTGGATGCGTCGGCAGCCGAAAGCGCGGGGCACTAAAGCACAATATCGAATCGACGCTTTCGAAGAACTGAAAGAAAAAACTAGTGGCCGACGTAATGATGGTGAATTAGATCTGAATCTGCGAACTTCCCGGTTAGGCAGTAAAATTCTGGAAGTCGAGAATCTGAGCAAGCGCTTTGGCGAAAAGGTTCTGCTCGATCATTTTACGTATACTTTCAAACGATTCGACCGGGTTGGACTGATCGGCAAAAATGGCATGGGTAAAACTACGCTGATGAATATGCTGACGGGTCAATTACGTCCCGATTCGGGTAAGATTACAACAGGTGGAACGGTCAAATTTGGCTATTATACCCAAAACGAACTGGATCTACCCGAAAGCCAGCGCGTTATTGACGTAGTGCAGGAAGTAGCCGAAGTTATGAAACTGGCGAATGGCGACACGGTTACGGCCAGCCAGTTACTTAGCCGATTTTTATTCGACCGGTCGAAACAGTACGACTACGTAGCTAAGCTTAGCGGTGGCGAAAAGCGTCGGTTACAGCTCTTGCTGGTATTGGTACAAAACCCAAACTTTCTGATTCTGGATGAGCCGACCAATGATCTCGACATCACAACGCTCAATGTGCTGGAGGATTTTCTGCTGAATTTTTCGGGCTGCGTTCTTATTGTTACGCACGATCGTTATTTCATGGATCGGCTCGTCGAACACGTTTTTGTGATGGAGGGTGCAGGCAAAATCCGCGATTTTCCGGGCAACTACACCGACTACCGCGAATGGCGTGATTCTCAGCCGAAACAATCTTCACAAAATGATAAACCTGTTCTGGCTGCCAGCAAGAACCAAACAACCGAATCGGCGGTTTCTTCGGGAGTTAACAACGCGGGTAATACAAAGAAGAAGCTGTCTTTTAAGGAAATTCGGGAGTACGAAACCCTCGAAAAAGAAATTGAGTCGCTCGAGCAACGGAAAGCCGAAGTTATTGGTCTTCTCAATACCGGTGGTCATCACGAACAGTTAACGGCCTGGGCGCGCGAAATCGAAGAACTCGATCAAACGATTGCCGAAAAATCGGACCGCTGGCTCGAGCTGGCAGAATATATGTAATATTGACTGATTGACTGATTGACTGATTGAATTGCTGCTGCTTCATATTTATTACGATTGCAATTCAATCAGTCAATCAGTCTGTCACTCAATCATTAACTATGAATCAGATTATTGATTTCTTTCAGTATCTCCTAAATTCAGAAGAAATCATCCGAACGGGTGGTTTAGTGCTGATTACGCTGATTATTTTCGTGGAGAATGGTATCATCTTTGGCTTTTTTCTGCCGGGGGATTATTTGCTGTTTCTATCAGGCGTATTTGCAGGCACGAAGATACTGGATGTTCCACTCTGGCTTCTGCTCTTATGTATCTTTGGCGCGGCTGTGTTTGGCTCGCTAACGGGCTATCTGACGGGTTACTATTTCGGTGCCCGAATCAAAAACCGGCCCGATTCGCTGTTTTTTAAACAAAAATACATCGACGATACGCGCGAGGCTTTTGTTCGTTACGGCAACGGCGCGCTGATTGTGGCAAGGTTTCTGCCCGTTGTTCGAACGTTCGCTCCTATTCTGGCCGGACTAATCCATATGCCTTCCCGGTTCTTTATCCTTTACAACATAATCGGAGCTTCTATCTGGGTACTGGTTCTGGTTGGTGGTGGTTTCTACTTCGGTGAACGATTCCCATGGATTATCAACTACGTTCACTGGATCATTATTTTCTTCCTCGCTATCACGACTTATACCGTTATTCGGGGATACCTGAATGCACGACGCGAGAAACGAGCGGAGAAGGTGTAACGGTTTATGGTTGCTCCGCCCATTTAGGTTCTCAACAAGCAGCGCAACCATAAACTATAAACCAACTCCTTAATTCCGCAGCGGCTTACCGCCTGTCAGCAAGCTTTGAATGCGCTCCAGCGTTTTCTTTTCGCCCGTCAGCGACAGGAATGCTTCGCGCTCCAGGTCGAGCAGATACTGCTCCGACACGGTTTGGGGCGTACTCAAATCGCCACCGCAAATCACATAAGCCAGTTTATCGGCAATTTTTGCGTCGTGCTCCGAAATATAATTGCCCATCCGCATGGCCGTAATACCGGCTTTGAACAGCGCAATGCCCGTTTTTCCCTGTACCTTAATGTCCGTACGTGGCTTAGGCTGCGTATAGCCATTTTCGGCGAGTTCAATGGCGGCCTGTTTCGCTTCGGATAACAGACGGCTTCGGTTCAGCACAATCTGATCGGTTGAGCGCAAATAGTTCATCTCGCGGGCTTCCTGTGCCGATGTCGACACCTTAGCCGTAGCGATGTTCATGAATATATTCTGCAAAATATTCAATTCCGGATCACCCGATTGGTAAAGATCCGATGCGCGGGCAGCCATTTCTTTGGTGCCACCGCCAGCCGGAATCAAACCAACGCCAACCTCAACCAGACCAATGTAGCTTTCGGCATGAGCAACGGCCCGATCGGAGTGCAATACAGCTTCGCAACCGCCCCCAAGCGTCAGCGTATGTGGTGCTACCACAACCGGAATGGATGAATAACGTAGACGCGTGATGAGTTTTTGAAACTGTGCAATCATTAGATTCACCTCATCGAACTCCTGCTCTACGGCAAACATAAACAAGGTACCCAGGTTAGCCCCGGCCGAAAATGCTTCGGTTGAATCGTTACCAACAATCAGTCCACGAAAGTCTTTTTCGGCCAGTGAAATGCCTTTCATCAACGCTTCCGACACTTCGGGGCCGAAGGTGTTCATTTTACTGCGGAACTCAACGTTCAGAATACCATCGCCCAGATCCACTATGTTTGCCCCCGAATTTTTCCAGACGATACTGTTGCTTAAATTTTCCAGTATCGTAAAGGCTTCGGTTCCAGGGATCGCCTTATAGCTCTTCGTCGGGATGTCGTAATACTTACGCTTACCCCCTTCCACTTTATAGAAAGAGTCAAAACCAGCCGCCAGCATATCATAAACCCACTGAGCTGGTTTCTGGCCGAACGATTCGATCAGTTCGACCCCTTTTTTAACACCAATAGCATCCCAGGTTTCGAACAGCCCCATCTGCCAGCCAAAACCCGCCGTAATAGCGGCATCGATGCGGTACAGCTCGTCCGATATTTCGGGGATACGGTAGGTAGCGTAGCGAAATCCATCGGCAAACGTCCGGCGGTAAAACTCACCGGCCTTGTCTTTTCCGGCAATCAATACCGGAAACCGTTTTTTCAGATTGTCAATCGCTTTCGTGCTTTCGAGCGTGGCAAACTTAACCTTCTGCGACGGCTTATACTCGAAGGTGTTCAGGTCCAGCGCCAGAATCAGTGTTTGCCCGTTTTCGTCTTTCGTTTTCTTATAATACCCCTGACCCGTTTTATCGCCCAGCCACTTATTCTCCATCAGTTTCTGCACCGATGAAGGCAGTTCGAACGAAGCCCGCGACTCGTCGTGCTCCATTTTAACCAGATTACTGGCCACATTGACGGTTGTATCCAGACCAACCACATCCGATAGCCGGAATGTACCGGATTTGGGGCGGCCTACCACGGGTCCCGTCAGTTTATCGACCTCTTCAACGGTTAGCCCCAGTTCTTCAGCTACCCGAATAGTTTGAATCAGCGACTGAATACCAAGCCGGTTTGCAATGAAGCCGGGCGTATCTTTACACAAAACGGTGGTTTTCCCCAAATACAGATCACCGTAGTTCATCAGGAAATCGACAACCGACGGATCGGTATCAGGACCAGGAATAATTTCAAGCAACCGCAGGTAGCGGGGCGGATTGAAGAAGTGCGTACCACAGAAGTTCAGACGAAAATCCTCGCTCCGGCCTTCGGTCAACAGATGCATCGGAATACCCGATGTATTCGACGTAATCAGCGTTCCGGGCTTGCGAAACTGTTCGACCCGCTCATAGACTGACCGCTTGATGTCCAGCCGTTCCACTACCACCTCAATGATCCAGTCGTAGGTAGCAATTTCTTTCAGATTATCGTCGAAATTGCCCAGTTTGATCCGATCGGCAAACTTAGGGCTGTAGAGCGATGCCGGGCTTGCCTTAAGCATGGCCTGGAACGAATCGTTGACGATCCGGTTGCGCACAGCGGGGCTATCGGTTGTGAGGCCCTTCGCTTTTTCGGCGTCGTTCGGTTCTCTTGGCACAATATCCAGCAGGAGCACATCGACACCAATGTTGGCAAAGTGAGCGGCAATGCGCGAGCCCATAATGCCTGAGCCCAGGACGGCTACGCGCCGGATCGTACGGTTTTTTGTCTGTGGTTTGGGTTTTTCCAGGGTTGCTTCCATGGTTTTGCAATAACGGAAACACAGTTTAGTCTGCGTTCCGGTCTTTTAGTTTAAGTAACTCGTCAACATCACCAAGATCTTTTGGCCAACCTGCGGCCTATTGTGATTACGGCCATGTGCGTCAGAACAGGTTAATCCAGTGGCAACTCTTCGGTTTCGGCGGCTTTGATTTTTGCATTTTCGTCTTCGACCATCCGGTTTATTTCCTTGATCACATCGAAGAAAACAACCAACTTATCGAGCGGAATTTTTTCGCGAATCATGTTATTGAACTGGATAACGCCTTCGCGCGCCATTTCGCGCTTAATCTTCCCTTCGTCGGTAAGATAGATACGGACAAACCGCTTATCGTTTCCATCAACTTCGCGCCGGATCAGGCCCCGTTCTTCCAGATTTTTTAGCATTCGAACCAACGAGCGCGGTTCCATTCCCAGCAAGGGGCCAATTTTAGTAGCCGGTGTCCCTTCGTCCAGATCAATGTTGAGTAATACATACCCAATCGCCATTGTGATGTCGAAACGGGCTGCGTAGGCGTTATACATGCGCGAAATTGCATGCCAGGCCCACTTTATATGAAAGTCTACTGTCTTCTCCTTCTTCATAGTAGATGTCGCACAATCCAATTTATGGATGTAAATCTACTATTTTTTTTGAAATTAGTATGCATGCATAATGTTTGACCGGGATTTGTGGGATTTATTGGACTGACTTTGATTTTGAGCTATAAAAGCGCTTCAAAGAAGCGAAATTCAACAAAATCAAAGTCAGTCCAATAAATCCCACAAATCCCGGTTCTATTCGGCTACCAACTTATCGATCAGTCGGTTAAACTCTTCAACGTACTGATCATAATATTTACCAGTGCCGGGGCCGGAGAAGCCCGTATGAATGTGGCGAACCTGTCCTTTTTTGTCAATAATGATTGTAGTAGGGAAAGCGACAACCGCATTCAGATCGGGTAAGGCTTTAGAAGCCTGCGCTTTATCGTTTGTGCCAGCCAGCATGACTGGATAATCGATCTTAAAACGTTGCTTCATTCGTTCGATTTTTGGGCCGGATATTGCCATTTCGGGCGATCGCTCAAAGGCAAGGCCCACAATTTCGATACCCCGCTGTTTGTTCCGCTTATACCACGGACTCAGAAAGTTGGTTTCGTCCATGCAGTTTGGGCACCAGGAGCCCATAATTTGCACGATTGTGACTTTGTTTTTGAAGCGAGAATCGTTTAGCGAAACCATATTTCCATTTGGTTCGGGAAACGAGACAGCCAGCGTTTTCGCGCCCGGTTTCAGGTAGGTAAGCGAAGCCGGATCGGGCAGGTCGGCTTTCGGATCGAACGTAGCTACCCATGATTCGTAGCCCGAGATGCCAGCCCACAAACCGCCAGTAAGGGTTTTTGTCGTCGGATTGTGCTTTGCCTTAAATAGATAGACATGCGATCCATCGAAGCAGGACAGAAACAGGCTGTCGCCATCAACGTTACCATCCAGATAGCGATAATCGCCGGTTGGCGTCAGAAATGTACCTGCCAGATGATTCCCCTGCTGGTCAAATATACCTACCGCATTCACCGTATCGACTTTGCCCGATTTCGAATCAAATTGGGTTGCCCATTTACCACTTACATTGCTGGTAGGTGCTTTATCGCTCACGTTAAACCGATATTTCACACCATACTGGGCTTCAAACGGTAGCGACTGTACCTGCTGCCCAACCCGGCGCCGACGCCAGAAGCCACGGAGCATATTATCCTCTATCTTTGCAATTAATTCCGAATCGAAGAGTGCCATTGGTATACGAATCGAATCGCCCTCAACCGTAGCGGGGTCCATAGGCAGCCGTTCATTACCATTGATTGCTAAAACCGAATAGGTCCTGGCGTCGCCCGGAGCGGGCCGAATGTCTAACCCAAAGGGCAATTCGCCACCGGGTGTTTTCAGAGCGGCTCGATAGATACCAGGTTTAACGGTTGCCGAAGTTGATTGCCCTGAGCAGGCCGACGGTAATGTAAATAGTACAATGGCTGCGATAGGAAGGATTTTTTTCATGTTTTTACAATTCAGGATGCCGATTGAAGCTACCATACAGGACATTACCTCAAATATACTTATAACGTCCACTAAATGAGCATCAATGTCATCCATAACGACCACGCTGAGTGGTTAGTTTCTGAATGAGTACTTACCACGAACCTGTTTTATTACAAGCCTGCATTGAAGGGCTAGGTCTGCAACCCGGCGGCACCTATGTTGACGTTACGTTTGGCGGAGGAGGGCACAGCCGGGAAATTCTTCGTCAGCTCGAAGGGGGTCGACTGTTTGGTTTCGATCAGGATGCCGATGCCCGCGCCAATGCACAGGCGATTGGCGATTCGCGGCTAACGTTTGTAGCCTCGAACTTCCGAAACCTGAAGCGGTATCTGCGTCTGTACAAAGCCGAACAGGTCGATGGGATTCTGGCCGATCTGGGCATTTCGTCGCATCAGATCGACACGCCCGAACGTGGCTTTTCGACCCGGTTCGAGGCTGACCTCGATATGCGCATGAATCAGCAGGCCGAACGTACAGCCCGAGAGGTGGTCAAT
The DNA here is from genome assembly GCF_037201965.1 of Spirosoma sp. SC4-14. NCBI lineage: Bacteria > Pseudomonadati > Bacteroidota > Cytophagia > Cytophagales > Cytophagaceae > Spirosoma > Spirosoma sp. SC4-14. Next base: position 7,323,566 of record NZ_CP147518.1, read on the forward strand.
GAATATTCAGAAGCCGACCTGCACCGAATTCTGGGCATGTACGGCGAAATTACCAATGCCCGAACAGCGGCCAGTGCTATTGTCTCGGCCCGATCGAATCGACCGCTCAATACGATTAATGACCTCAAAGCGGCCTTACAACGATATGCGCCCCGAGGCAAGGAAAATAAATACTTTGCGCAGGTTTTCCAGGCACTTCGAATTGAAGTAAACGAAGAGCTTCAGGCGCTGGAAGAGTTTTTAGAGCAGGTGCCCGAAGTACTGAAACCGGGTGGACGGCTGGTCGTTATGTCGTATCACTCGCTGGAAGACCGGCTGGTAAAAAACTTTATTAACAAAGGCAAATTTCAGGGCGAGGTCGAGAAAGATTTATACGGAAACGAACTGAAGCCACTACGGGCCATTACCCGAAAACCAATTGAGGCTACACCCGACGAAATTGCCCGCAACCCACGCGCCCGAAGCGCCAAACTGCGCATTGCCGAGAAATTATAAGGCTAACTCTCATCAGGAGCAGATAATCAACCCATAAGGAATCCTGGTAAGAATAAACCGTTACAAAATTTACCAACAAGCGATATATTTGGCGGTTTGATAGTTGGCCATTCGTCAATAGTCATTGGCCATTCGATTATTTCTCTACTGTTTCGTAATGACAGTTGACAAATGACCTGTAGTTTTAGCAATTCATCTAATTTCTGTTTACCGTAACTTGCTATGTTGGCAAAAACCTTCGGCGCGGCCGTTTATGGCGTCAATGCCAGTCTGATCACCATCGAAGTAGTGGTCGCACAGGGTTTGCATTTTCATCTGGTTGGTTTACCCGATAGTGCCGTTAAAGAAAGCGAACAACGTGTAGAAGCTTCGTTAAAGTTTTTCGGCTACCGAATGCCACGCCAGAAAGTGGTCGTTAACCTTGCCCCTGCCGACATTCGGAAAGAAGGGTCGGCTTATGATTTGCCCATTGCATTGTGCGTACTACAGGCATCCGAACAAATTACAACCCAGCGCAATCTTGACGATTATGTGATCATGGGCGAACTGGCCCTTGATGGTACCCTTAGGCCGATAAAAGGGGTATTACCCATTGCTATCGAAGCCCGAAAACGTGGTTATAAAGGCTTTATTCTTCCTACAGAAAACACACAGGAAGCGGCAATAGTCAATAATCTGGATGTGATCGGGGTTTCGACCATGCAGGAAGCCGTCGAGTTTTTTGACGGCAAGAAAGACATCGAACCGGTCGTGAGCGACACACGCGATCTGTTTATGAGCCAGCTTAATAGCTATGAGGTCGATTTTTCGCATGTTCAGGGTCAGGAAAACATCAAGCGGGCTATGGAAATTGCGGCTGCCGGTGGTCATAATGTGATTATGATTGGCCCACCAGGAGCCGGAAAAACGATGCTTGCCAAGCGTTTACCCAGTATTCTGCCACCGTTGACCTTACAGGAAGCATTAGAGACAACCAAGATTCATTCGGTTGCCGGAAAGCTCGGAAGCCGGGCTACTCTGATTGCCAATCGGCCCTACAGATCCCCTCATCACACAATTTCCGATGCCGCGCTGGTTGGTGGTGGTAGTTTTCCGCAGCCGGGAGAAATCTCATTGGCACATAATGGCGTACTTTTTCTCGATGAACTACCAGAATTCAAACGGTCGGCGCTGGAAGTGATGCGGCAACCCCTCGAAGACCGTAAAGTTAGTATTTCCAGAGCCAAGTGGGCGGTCGAATTTCCGGCCAGTTTTATGCTCATTGCCAGCATGAATCCCTGTCCCTGCGGGTATTATAATCATCCCGAAAAAGAATGTGTTTGCGGACCAGGCGTCGTGCAGAAATACCTCGCCAAAGTAAGTGGTCCGCTCCTCGACCGAATTGACCTGCACGTTGAAGTCACGCCGGTTTCGTTCGATCAGATGACCGCCAACCGGCCCGCCGAGTCGAGCGAAGTAATTCGGGAACGGGTCATGAAAGCCCGCGCCTTACAAACAGACCGCTTTGCCGAAAACCCGGGTATTTATAGCAACGCCATGATGCCTTCGCAGATGGTCAAAGAGATTTGTGTCATAAGCGATGCGGGACGGGCTCTGCTCCGAACAGCCATGGAACGACTCGGCCTATCGGCCCGTGCCTACGATCGTATTCTGAAAGTGTCGCGAACCATCGCCGATCTGGCCGGAACCGACGAAATTCGGATCGAACATCTGGCCGAAGCCATTCAGTACCGCAGCCTCGACCGCGAGAATTGGGCAGGGTAATCAGCCAAAAACGATATAATCAGTAGGTGGGTACCTGTTCCTGCTCACCAGCCTGAAAGTTAGCGAAATGCTTACGTCTGTTTTTTTGTACTGCGCAATTTTGAAACCGCGCCAAAGCTTGGTTGAAAAATCATGTAATACAAATCGACACTACGCATTGCCGATGAGCCTTCTAGTGTTTGTCCGCGATTGCATCGCGGACGAGCTGTGTCTACTCCTGCTCTAGCTTTTTCTGCAACGTTTCCAGCTCCACTTTTCTGGATACGTAAAAGCGATGCTCCCATCCACTCGCCCAGTTGACCAGTAGGAAGAAAATAACCAGAGCGACCGCGATCCACAGGGACTTGCCACCATCCACCATCCCAGCCACAACCAGTAGCGCAATAGGAAACGTATTCCAGCGCATCAGTTGAGAGAGCCGGACCTGATAGGTTGTCATCGCAATGGCATGGTCCAACTCGCCAAACAATGACCGGTCGAACCGATTTTCTCGGTGTAGTCTACGAATTCGACTTACCAGAACGGCCACAGCCGTAATCAGCATCCAGCCTGCCAATAGGTACATAAATAGATTAGTACCCGACTTAGATGCATTAAGACCAACTACTAAACAGCCAGCCCCAGCATTTACTCCTATCAAGAGTAGCTCGGTAAAATTGGTAATATGACCGGCTTTTGCCTTTTTCGTATGAATGCGGTTGTGCAGCGCATCTTCGTTAATCATGTACATGGGTTGTTGATTTTGTGAGTCCCAGATTTTTTGCAATTCGTCAAATTCCATGCGTAGTCAGTTGTTTTGATTTAGCGATCAGTTGCTTCTTGATGCGGTTAATTTTTACGCCCACGTTCGACTCAGTGATACCCAGCATGGTGGCCATTTCTTTATAGCTAAATCCATCGAGCAGCAGCAACGTAAGGGAGCGGTCTATTTCGTCTAGTTTATAAATCGCTTCGTAGAGCCAGGCAAGACGCTCATCGGGTGGCACTTTATGTTCCTGCAAGAGAGCCTGAACATTCTCCAGCGATTCGCGTTTTGTCTGGTATTTTCGTTCTTTGCTTACCCATTTAATGGCCGTGTTGAGTGCGATACGATAAATCCAGGTGTTCACCGACGACTCTTCCCGAAAAACCGGAATCGAATGCCAGACCTGAATTGTAATCTCCTGAAACAGATCGTCCTGATCCATCGCAGCCGAAGCATAGGCCCGTACCACTTTAAAAATCTGCACCTTATGTTGCCGAAGCCACTGGTTGAACGTATGGTTCTGCTCTGATTCCGTCATAGCCTCATCGGTTTATGCTAATTAGTACCCGACAGGGTTTAATTTCTTACAGGAAGAGGGGAAAAACATAAAAAATACACCGACCAAAAACAAACAGCGCGAAGCCGGAAGACTTCGCGCTGTTTGTTTTTGCCGGATGCTCACCGCTCGTCTGCGATTACATCGCGGATGAGCCAGCAATGTGAACGAGCGGACTCGAAAATCGTTCTACCGCTTTTTCTTACTCGAAAAATTGCGGTTAAACGATGGCTTACCGGTTTTTTCTTTTTTCGGACTACCCAACAGTTTATCGGCCAGGTCGGGACGATTGAGTTTGTTCAGGCGGTTCCGAATCCAGTCTTTGTATTCGGGTTTATACCAGAAGAAATAGCGGTTTTGTGCCTGCTTTTCGTCCCGCGTTTTGGCCGTTTTGACCGGCTTCAGCGTATACGGATGCACGCCGGAGTAATAAATAACTTCGGCCACGGTCATGGGTGTTGGCGTAAAATCCTGCACCTGTTCGAGCTGGAAACCCATGTCTTTGGTTTCGGCCGCCAGATTGGCCATATCCTGTTCTTCACAGCCAGGGTGCGACGAAATGAAGTACGGAATCAGGGGTTGCTTGAGGTTGTGCTTCTCCTGAATCTGGTCGTATTTTTTCTTGAACAGTTTGAAGTACTTGAACGACGGTTTCCGCATAATCCGCAACGTATCGTCGGCGGTATGCTCAGGGGCCACTTTCAACCGGCCCGATACGTGGCGCGTGGTCAGTTGCTCCATGTATTCGTCGTGGTTGCCGTCTTCGTTGTTTTTGTTGAAATCATCGACCAGCAAATCGTATCGCACCCCCGAACCCACAAACGCTTTCTTGATTTTCGGATTCGCATCGACCTTGCGGTATAACTCTGTTAATGGTTTGTGCGAGGTATCGAGGTTCGAGCAAATAACCGGATGAATGCAGCTTGGGCTCTGGCACCGGGCGCAGATCGACTCGTCTTTACCCTTCATCTTATACATATTGGCCGACGGGCCACCCAAATCCGAAATATACCCCTTAAATTCTGGGTGCTTTGTAATTTCGTCTACTTCTTTCAGCACCGACTTTTCACTGCGCGAGGCAATAAACTTGCCCTGGTGAGCCGAAATGGTGCAGAAACTACAGCCGCCAAAACAACCCCGGTGCATATTGACCGAAAACTTGATCATGTCGTAGGCCGGAATTGGTCCCCGTTTTTTGTATTTCGGGTGGGGCATTCGGGTATAGGGCAGGTCGAACGACTTGTCGATTTCAGTCTCGTCCATCGTTTTGAACGGTGGATTGATCACTAATACCTGATCGCCAACTTTCTGCGTAATCCGGTTAGCCTGCCACTTATTGGACTCAACTTCGACAATCTTAAAGTTGGCTGCGTATTTGATTTTATCGGTCAGGCACTCTTCATGGCTCGCCAGCGCAACCGTATTCCAATTGTTATAATCGCGGAGTTCGGTACTGGCATCGTGCATGAACGCCACCTGATTGATGTTCCGCATGGACGAAAACGGTACATTTTTTCGAACCAGTTTCAGAATTTCACGCAGCGGTTGTTCGCCCATACCATATACCAGCATATCGGCACCCGAATCGACCAGGATCGACGGCATCAGCTTATCCTGCCAGTAATCGTAGTGGGTTACCCGACGTAGCGACGCTTCGATACCACCGAGCAGCACCGGGACATCAGGATACAGCGTTTTCAGGATATTGGAGTACACAATAGTCGCGTAGTCGGGTCGGAAACCCGCTTCGCCACCGGGCGTGTACGAATCGTTGGAGCGTAGGCGTTTGTTGGCCGTATAGTGATTCACCATCGAATCCATACAACCAGCCGTTACCCCAAAGAAATATTTTGGGCGACCATATTTTTTAAAATCGCGCAGATCGTCTTTCCAGTTGGGTTGGGCAATAATGGCTACGCGAAAGCCTTCGCTCTCCATGATCCGACCAATAACGGCCGTTCCGAAAGCCGGATGGTCAACATAGGCGTCCCCCGACACCAGCACAATATCCACTTCATCCCAGCCTCTTTTCTCAACTTCCTGTTTCGTCAGAGGCAACCAATCGGTAAGGGGTCTTTCGAGCATAAATACGTGAGCTAATCTTTCTGAAAACCACCGAACAAGGGAAATGATTCAATCGAAACGGCTCGTTGGCGATTATATCCACTGCTCCGCTGCTCGTCCGCGATACAATCGCGGACGAGCACTTTTCACCGAAATTGCGTATTATCGTCTCTTCTAAACCGAAAACAACCATGAAGAACGCTCCCGGACGCCGTCAGTTTCTAACAACCGTTACCAAAGCCGTTGGCACGTCGTTCCTGATCAATACGCCTTTTTTAACTCAAGCCAATGCGCGAACCACAGCCACATTTACCGTTGGTCAGGTGATGGACCTGATCTTGAAAACGATTCCGGGCGCTCCATTTCCAAAAACCGTCGATACCCTAAAATCGGGCAGTCCTTCGCAGACCGTTACGGGCATTGTGTCGACCATGTTTACGACCGTGGAAGTGATCGAAAAAACCATTGCTGCCGGGGCCAACTTCATCATCGCTCATGAACCAACATTCTACAACCACCTTGACGAAACCGACTGGCTTAGCAACGATCCTGTCTTTAAACATAAACACGACTTACTGACCCAAAATAATATTGCCGTCTGGCGGTTCCACGACTACTGGCATTCGCATCGGCCCGATGGCATTCGGGCCGGGATGTTGTCGGCACTGGGTTGGGAGAAGAATGTAGATCCCGAAAACCCACAGGTGTTGCTTCTGCCAACAACAACCGTAGGTCAGATTATTGCCCATGCTAAGCAAAAATTGGGTATTAAGCAGTTACGGCTGGTAGGCGATATTTCGCAGAAATGTCAGCGTGTTTTGCTGTTGCCGGGCGCTGCGGGTGGTCGAAATCAGATTATGGCCATCGAAAAAACCAAACCCGATGTTGTGCTTCTGGGAGAAGCCAGCGAATGGGAAACTCCTGAATATATCCGGGATGCGCGTCAGCAGGGCCAAATGATTTCACTGGTTGTGCTGGGGCATATCATGAGCGAAGCCGCTGGTATGGAATGGCTGGTTTCGTGGCTAAAGCCGAAGGTTCCCGGTGTAAAGGTCAGCTATATTCCATCGGGCAACCCGTTTAGTTATGAATGAAATTAAGTAGTCACAAAGAAGACGTCGAGAGCAAAAAGTTGTGTACGTCGTGGTTTCACAGTATCCAAGCCTACCGAATTAACTCTGCAAAATCTGTTTTCAGTTGTTTGATATAGTGCTGATAAACAAAATCATCGGCCGACAGCATGCGGGTTCGCTGAAGCCAGGGCTGATTCACAATCGTGTTCGTATATCGATGCATCAGCAAGTCAACCTGACTTAACGCCTTTATCAGATCAAAATGCAAATTCGAGTTGATACTGACAACTTTCTGGGTTGCTACCTGCCCTTCGCTGGGAGGAATTCGCTGATAATCGACGGATAGTGTACGATCAAATAACTCGTTATCGCCATACACAATCCGGCCGTTCACGATAGTACAACGCACCGAACGGTCGTCCTGCGTATGCAAAGCGGTCAGGGCTGGCTGCTTTGCCGATTGTTTCTGTAGAATAAAAAAATCGGCATTGTAGCCCGGTCGGATAGCCCCCGTTTTCAGACTCCCTAATGCATTGGCCGGATTCTGTGTCATCATGGCCAGTAAGTCGGCATCAGGAATCGATAAGGATAAGGCATCACAAAAATGACGGGCAAACTTGAATTCGTCCCAAACATGCTTGCTGCCACTCGGAGCCCAGTCTGACCCCAGACAAACGTTGATGCCATGATCCAGTAAGGTTTTAACAGGAATCGTATCACGATATAAAATCAGATTCGACACTGGTGACCAAACCACGCTGATGTGGTTATCGCGCAGGAAATCGAGCGTGTCCTGGTCCGAATAATCCAATCCGCAGGCATGAGTCAGTGTCAGGTTCGCCGTTTTAATAAACCGGGCATTGCTAAGTTGCGAAAGTGCCCGCCGAAACTCTTTAAATTCCCGGCGACTAAATCCATCGGGATTCCCCTGCTGAAGGTAGCCCGAGCGGCCCTCGGCAATATGGGCAATACAGGCATAATAGCGACTGTTTCCTTCCTGAACCGAATTCAGGAAATCGGCAAGACCAGGATGGTGCATCATGGGCCAGTTGCTCGTATCAGCATTAGCCTGCGCAGGTGCCGAGGGCACATCGAAATTGGGGGCCGGCCGTACGAAATCGACTACTGAAAACACTTTCTGCGTTTGCGGAATGCCCAATTCGCCCGGATCAGTGGTGTCGCGGATAATAAAGTTGGGCAGCTTGCCGTCGTCTTCCAGCCTGATTGTTTGCTGAACAAGTGTAGTGCCACCAGCCACTGCCTGTAGCTCTGTAACAATACCATGTAGTTTCAGAACCTCACGCATGGCCGTAGCGCGTTCGGCTTTGGTTAAGGGGGGCCAATTGTCGGCGGCTGGCGCCCGAAGCACCGATTCGATGAACTCGAACGATTCCTGCTTCCAGCCCGCATCGATGTATTCCTTGAAATTTTTTATATCCCGAATATACTGATCGTTGTTTCGCCACTGAAACCGGTTGCTCCAGACGGCCGGACTCCGCCAGATCGGAAATACGTTGTATTCCGAATGAACGTGTAAATTGATTAGCCCTGGAAAAACAACTTCCTCGTCAGCTAGTTCCAGCAAAATCAAATCGGGCAAATCGAAAGGCCCCTTACCGTTCTGGATCTCAACGATTCGACCGTTTCGAACCAGAATTGACTTGAGCGATTCTTGCCCCTGAGCATCAACTACGTTTCCAATTATACATAACGGGCGACCAGAGGACGTAAACATCGGCGTAGTTGTTGATTGACGAGCAGCACGTTGGCAGATTGCCTAAAAATACGAAGACAGTGCTTAATGCGCTAATCGATTGGCCAATAAGAAAGCATCTATAAGCTCAATCAGAATTATTTTTCGTATAAATTGCTTCAGCCTACACTATTTTCTTCTTAAATCCGACTATGAGTATATGGAGCAGAAATCAATTCCAACATTATACGAATGGGCTGGTGGCAATGAGCGTCTGGAGCAGCTAACCGCCCTGTTTTATGGTAAGGTTTTCCAGGATGAACTGCTGGAGCCTGTCTTTCGGCATATGTCGGCTGAACATACCCGGCATGTAGCCCATTTCATTGGCGAAGTATTTGGTGGCCCACCTACCTACACCCAAACCGACCAGGGTAGCCATGCCGATATGGTGTCGCACCATGTAGGCAAGCACCTGACCGAACCCATGCGCAAACGCTGGATGGCTCTGCTGCTGGAAAGTGCCGATGAGCTGGGCGTACCCGACGATCCCGAATTTCGGTCGGCGCTGGTCGGGTATCTGGAATGGGGAAGCCGAATTGCCGTACTGAACTCAACCAGTGCCGAAAATCCTGTTCAGCCGGGCGAACCCATGCCCAAATGGGGTTGGGGCGTTCCGGGTGGGCCTTATCAGCCATCATAACTTACTGAACTACTACCGTCCGTTTCTGCGATGTATAGGCGCTGAAATGGCCCAATGCGCCACCCGACAAATTGGTTTGTGGGTTAGTAGGCGATGCACCCTGATTGATGTTATTGCCCTGCAATTTCATCAACCCATTGAAGTAATCGTACGAAGTTTTTGACAAACACTGCATATCGACCGTAATGGTGTCGCCGGGGTTGATCTCAACATCATCGACAATCGTTTGCCGGACCAGATTCCCATTCGTGGCAACATCGGACCGAACAAACACATTGTTGGACTGCAATCGATTGGCAACCAGGACCCATCGGTAGTAATTATCTACACTAGCCGGGTCCTGATAAACAGCCACCATTTGCGTTACTGTTTTCAGCCGTTTTACCGATTCGTAGGTTAATTGATCGAAATTCACCCTGGCAGGCATGGTTGAGGTAGCCGTGTAGGTGTTGCCGTCGGCCTGAACCGTCAATGTGTACTGATGTTCCGAGATGCCTTTTAACTGCTGAATGCTGTATACCCCCGGATAGGTTTGGGTGAGAACTTCGGTTTGGTTTGTCGTTTCGTCACGCACGGTAACGGTGGCGTCGGTAACAGGCGGAAAGTCATTTTTCAATTGAAAGTCAACCGCTTTCGTCACCAGAATTTCGTTACCGGTTGAGTCATCAGTCAGTTTTCCTTCAATAACGATCTGATCACCAACATCCTTCAGGTCTAGCTGAATTGTATCGATGCAGGAGGTGAGACCGAACAGTATAATGAGTGAATGAGCAATTGAGTGAATACGAGAATAAGTACCGCGACGGATATTCATCGGTTTTCTGTTTACCATCAGAATTTGAAGTTATAGGTTACGTAGGGCACATATTTGAATAGCGTGACGCGCTGCACTTCCGTGACCGATGGATCGTCGGTGCTTTGCTCGAAGTTGATTGCATATGGATTCGCCCGTCCGTAGGCATTGTAAAGCCCAAAAGCCAGATCAGCCTCAAAGTTTCGTCGTTTTTTGAACTGCACTGTAGCGCCCAGATCGAGCCGGTGATAGGCGGGCATTCGGTAGCCGTTGCGTTCAGTATAGTTGAAAAATACGGTGCCGTCGATGCGGTATTTACCCGTCGGGAAACTAACCGCATTACCCGTATTGTAGACCCAGGTTCCCGACAATGTCCATTTGGGCGACAGTTTATAGATGCCCACCACCGAAACATCGTGTGTGCGGTCCTGTTTGGCCGGGTACCACGAGTTGTTGTTGATACCCTTAATCTGCTTTTCGGTGCGCGACAGGGTGTAACCAATCCAACCGGTAAGCAGGCCGGTTTTCTTACGGAATAAAAATTCGGCCCCGTAGGCTCGTCCTTTGCCAAAGAGCAACTGCGTTTCCAGATTGTCGCTATACGTAAAATCGGCACCGTTTTTATAGTCGATCTGGTTTTGCATGGCTTTGTAATAGATTTCCGTACTGAACTCGTAGGCGTTGTCGTATAGATTTTTGAAAAAGCCTAACGCGACCTGATCGGCAAGTTCGGGCCGAACAATATTGCTGCTTTGAATCCAGCGATCGTTGGGCGTCGATGCGTTGGATGTCGACAGCAGGTGCAGATTCTGGACATTGCGCGTATACGACGCTTTTATCGACATATCGGGCCGGATCACATAGGCCATCGATAGTCGGGGTTCGGCATTAAAATAGTGTTGAACAACCTGATTTTTGGCGTATTTCAACGTATCGACAATGTTCTGACTGGCATCCAGCGTATAGTAATTACTGCCGCCCATTACGGCAAACGACGTCAGGCGTATTCCGTATTCAACAGTAAATTTCTCCACTGGCTGCCATTTGTTGGTAACGTAAATCGCGCTTTCGTACGACCTACGATCAGGGTCGTGGGTGTTGTTGATACTCGAATTCTCACCGGTGGCCGTGCGAGTGCGGGGCGTGATGCTGTGATGAATCACGTTGACACCGAAGCGCATGGCGTTTTTCGGATTCGGGAAATAGCTAAACTCCTGCTTGAGATTAATGTCGTTAATCGACGATTTGAGGCTGAACTGATTGCTGCCATTGGCTACCTCAACCTGATAATCATACTGACTGTAAATCAGCGACGTATTACCAAAGAGTTTGTTATTATAGAGGTGATTCCAGCGAAGCGTACCGGTTGCATTGCCCCAGTCGATGGCAAACAGATCGCCCAACCCAAACTTGTCGCGCCCGAAATAACCCGACAGATAGACCCGGTCTTTGTCAGAAATCGTATAGTTTAGTTTGGCATTGACATCGTAGAAATAAAGCGTGTTCTGATTGATGCTGAATTGTTAGACAGTTTCAGAAACGCATCGGCATAGGTCCGGCGGCCCGTCAGCAGAAACGAGCTTTTATCTTTCTGAATGGGACCCTCCAATGCCAGCCGACTCGAAATCAGGCCAATGCCACCACTGGCATGAAAATCCTGATTATTGCCGTCATTCATTTTCACATCCAGCACCGACGACAATCGGCCACCGTATTGGGCAGGCATCCCGCCCTTGTAGATGGCCAGGTCTTTAATGGCATCGGCATTGAAGGTCGAGAAAAAACCCAGTAGATGCGAGGCATTATAAACGGGTGCTTCGTCGAGCAGAATCAGGTTCTGGTCGCTGTTGCCACCCCGAACGTTGAAGCCACTGTTGCCTTCGCCCGCCGATTTGATGCCCGGTAGCAACTGCAACACCTTCAATGGGTCGCGTTCACCCATCAGCACCGGAATGTTTTTGATGTCTTTTACGGCTAGTTTTTCGACACCCATCGTCGGATTCGAAACGTTATCATTAGCCGCCGTTGTTTTAACTACCACTTCCTGAAGCGTTTGTGTCGATTCGGCCAGCACCAGATCGAGCCTTTGATTGGCGGTCAGATTCACAGGAATGGCCTGATCGGCAAAGCCCAGCAGTGAGGTTTGTAATGTATATTGCCCCTGCGGCAGTGTAAGCGAATAAAATCCATATTCGTTGCTGACCGTACCAACTGATGGCAGTTCGCGCACACGAATCGTAGCACCGATCATCAACTCGCCCGATTTGGCATCTTTTACCGTGCCGCTAATGGTGAATTTAGACTGTGCCATAACAACCTGCACCAGCATGTAGAAAATAATCGTAAGAAATCGTTTGTTCATTAGTTTATGATTGATACCCGGCCAAAACCAGTTGTATGAATAGAAGACTGTTGACAAATCGGTCAGCTCACGGAATCCTCTCACCCGCAACCACATAGCGTTCTTCTCCGTTTTCGGATATCAGTTTTTCGTAATACGTATTATTGATTTTGTAGTAGCGTTTGCCGCTAATCATAACCGTTTCGGTACCTGTGGGGAGTGTTGTCAAAAAGGCATCTTTAGGTATTTCCACAACCTCATAGACACTGGGTTGACGTTGGATGTAATACACTCCTCCAAAATAAAAGTATGGTCGGCCGCCAACAACCACACTAGTGTAGCCTGCGGGCAACATACGTACCTGCAACCCAACAGGTGGCGTTACGACAACATAGCCCCGACGATGCGGTCGATAATATACCCTACCATCATAGCGATACGAAACACCCCGATGAACCACAACAGTTGTGTTGCGAGGGGCAACCCGTACTACTGCCTGCGCGAATGAAGCAGATGAAATGCCAACATTAAGTGCCAATAGGATAACGAATCCAATAAATACTTCCTGCTTTTTTTTCATAGTTATAGCTTGCTTAACTTAATGACCTTGTATAGGCCCGGCAATGACTTTCCCGTCCTGCATTTCAATGATCCGGTCTGATTTGGCGGCAAAATCGTTGTCGTGGGTTACGGTTATGATGGTCTGCCCGTAATCTTTGGTCAACTGCCGAAACATATCGAACACAACGGCCGTATTGCGCGAATCCAGATTGCCCGTTGGCTCATCGCCCATAATAATCATTGGATCGTTGATGAGTGCACGGGCAATAGCAACCCGTTGCTGTTGCCCACCCGACAGTTGCGAAGCGGGTTTTAGTGCCTGCTCTTTCAGGCCGAGTAAGGTCAATTTCTCATAGGCTCGCTGCTCGATTTCGGCGAATGAGTACTTACCCAGCCTCAGAGCCGGAATCATGACGTTTTTCAGGCAGGAGAAATCGGGAAGCAGGTAGTGAAACTGAAACACGAAACCCAGATGCTCGTTGCGGAAATGCGCCAGCGTCTGCTGCGACTGCCCCGTAACCAATTGGCCGTTCAGGCACAACTGACCTTCGTAGTCGGTATCCATTGTGGACAGGATATAGAGCATGGTCGATTTACCACTCCCCGACTTACCGATAATCGACACAAATTCCCCTTTCTGTACCGAAATACTAACCTCGTTCAATACCTGAAATTTGTCGGGCGTGTAGAAGTACTTGTTGATGTGTTGGGCGGTGAGAATGACACTCATGTCAATGATGAATTATGAATGATGAATTATAGGCGATACGCCAGTAGGCATTTATCATTCATAATTCATCATTTAAGACCTATCCCCTGATAATGCTGACCGGATCGACGTTGGCGGCTTTTCGGGCGGGGATATAGCCTGCGAAAAAGGAGGTGACAACACCGAATAGAAACCCCTGCACATAATGCCGCAGGTGAAACGACATGGGCAGGTAGGTTATATTGCCCATACCGATGTAGTATCTGGAAGCCAGTAGTGACAACCCCCAACCTACTGTTGCACCCAATAGGCCTCCAAGCAACCCAATAATGATAGCCTGCCGGATAAAAATCCCGACAACATCGGCCCCATCGAAACCGGTTGCTTTCAGAATAGCGATCTCTTTGATCTTCTCATAGATACTCATCGTCAGAATGTTATAAATCCCGAAACCGGCTACGATCAGAATGGTAATCACCACCGCATTGGCAATTACATCCCGAATCATCCGGGCTGCCAGCGACTGCTCATTGGCGGCCTGCCAGCTTTCGACCGTATAGCCTGTTCGCTGCGCAAAAAGCTGGCTTACGTCTTCAGCCTGTGCGTAATTGTGCAGATTGATGTAGATGTCGGTGATGTAGCTTCGATTCTGCCGAAGGAGTTGCTGCGCGACAGGCACGTTGACATATGTTTTAGCTTTATCGATTGTCTTGATGGTTGTCTTAAAAATACCCACTACCTCCAGTTGGCGCGCCACGCCCTGCGATGAACTCAGCAGCAGATTATCGCCTTTTCGAAGACTTAGTGTTTTGGCCAGTTCGGCACCGATGATAATGCCATTCGGATTATTGGCCAGTTCCTCAACGTTACCAGCCAACATCGTCGACGTAATATCGAACATCCGATCCTGTTCCAGAATTGACACCCCAGCCACGTTGCCGTTTTCCTGAAAGCTTCCGACCGAATACACTACGTTTACATTCACCTGTGGCGATACGGCCGACACCAGTTTATCGTGTTTCAGACTGATTATCAGCGCATCGGGATTATAAATCCGGTTGTCGCCCGGAACCAGTTGTGGATTACTCAGCAGATTGATCCGCTTCGTACCAAAAAAACGATCCAGCATAGCCGTCGTAGCCATTGGGTTTTCGGCATACAGGCGCAGGTGCGGAGTAGTACTCAGGGTTACTTTTTCGAAGTAATCGTTTGTTCCCGTAATCAACGAGTTCATGAAGATGTACATCGAAATGCCGAACATAACCCCAATGGCCGCCACCGCCGTCTGTTTAGGTCGGGCCGTCAGGTACGTAAACGCGATATCGGTGTTTATATCCAGATGCATCTTAAAACGCTTTCAGAATTTGCTCACCCGGTTTCAACCCACTCAACACGTCAACCCAATCGGTCGAAACAATTCCTGTTTTTACTGCAATTGTATCGCCCTGCTCGGCCCGAATCACTTTCGAATCGGGGCTCAGGCAGGCTTTCGGAATCAGTAATGCCCGGTCTTTTTCGGCCACAATGATGTTCGCCTGCAAAGGCGTTCCTGCAATCAGTCCGGCGGGTGGATTCACAAAAACGGCATCGACTGGATAGGCCTGCGTCGACTCATCGAAAAGCGGGCTAATCGCCTGAACGGTGGCTTTATACGTTGAGTCTTTCCGGGTATTGAGTTGCACCAGCACAGACTGTCCTTTCTGGATACGGGCAATACTGTTTTCATCGACACTCAGTTTAATGACAAATCCCGATGTACTGCCCAACGCTACCAGCGGCTCACCCCGCCGAACGAGTTCGCCTGGTTTTTTATAGGTTTTCAGCACCCGATACGACCCGGCCGGAGCCACCAGCTTATCGTACTGCACATTCGATTTAGCAATTTCATACTGACTGCGGTTGTTGGCTACGGCCTGATCCAGACTCCGCTGGGTCGACACAATCGATTGCTCAATCTGGCGCAACGAATTCAGCGAAGTTTCATACGCCAAACGGGCATTCTCCACATCGACCTTCGCCACCGAGTTGGTTTGCAGCAGCCGTTCCAGCCGATCCAGATTCGTTTTATCGGTCTGTAGTTTCTGTTGAGCCGTTTGCCGCTGTGCTTCCAGTTGCAACAGTGGTGGCCCACTATCTGCGGCATTTTTCTGGGCATAGCGTAGGTTTTCGAGCGCATTCTGCTCCTGAATGGAAGCCTGATCATGATCTTCGGTCACCAGTATCTGCCCTCCCGACACAATATCGTCCTCTTCGACCAGTAGTTCGTTTACATACCCGTCGGTATAAGCCGCCAGCACCACCTGTGTTTGCGCTTCCAGATGACCGTTTGCAAAAATGGCTTCGCGGATAGGCGCCAGCGTGGGCGTAACGACTTCTTTTTTCTGATTTCTGTTGCAACTGCCAATCAGGAGCAATAGCACCCAACAGACAGACTGATAGCATCTCATAGTAGTTTTACTCGTTAAACGTTCGTTGTCTGATTGTAAGCTGTACGCGCTGATTCAAATAATCGAGCAGGTGCTGTACATATTCGTTCTGATAGCCGATCCAGTCGGAGAAAGCCCGGAGCCTTTCGTCGAGAGGAATGATCCCTTCTGCCAGCCGACGCTGAGCGTGCAGGTCGTTCTGAGCATAGAGTTCCATTATCCGCTGCGACTTCTGTACGGTATTCAGAGCCGATGCATAGCCCTGTAACATACGCTGGTCCTGATGCTGTATCTGATGCTGAATAGCGGTATATTGTTGCTGACTGTTGAGCAGATTCAAATGCGCTACGTCGGTCTGGTATTTTCGGTCGGTACCGGCCAGAATAGGGATGTTCAGTCGAAGGCCAATATATTGCTGAGGCAAATGGCTGGCGTTTTCGAACGACAGAAACGAGTTGGCAGCCAATTGTATATTTCCCTGATAAAGAGCGCTCAACGTAGGCGAAAAAGCACTCTGCGCTGTTTTGAGCGACTGGTTCGCTTTACGTACCTGCGCCTGAGCCAGCAACACATCCGGATGCGTCGTAAAGTCGCTGGAATCGCTCACCATTAATACCTTCTTAGTCAGGGTTTCGGTTAAGGCTAACTTGCTGTCGGCCGGTAGTTCCAGAAAGGCTTTCAACTGTTCTTCGGCCTGCTCCTGATTATAGCGGGCCGTTTCGAGCGAGAGCCGGGTTTTCTCCCGATTAATCTGAGCCGTATTCAGGCTTACTTCGCTGATTGTTCCTTCGCGAAACCGATTTTGGGCAATCTGCCAGATACGATCGGCTGCCTGGTCGTTCTGCTCGGTTAGTACTGCAACCTCGTTCCACCACAACACGGCATAATAGGCATCCGACAATGTAGCATATGCATTGGCTTTGGTTTTCTGCTGCTGCACCAGTGCCAGTTCCTGCTCAATTTTCGCTGCTTTAATCTGATTCCAGCGGGGTAGATTGAGCAAGTCGAGCTGCGCCGATAGCATAGCATTGTACAAAAACTGCTTACCAAACACTACCTCGTTGAACACATTCGGTGATCCGCCAAACAAACTGGCCGGTACAAGCGTCGGCTGTAGCGTCAGATTATCCGTAAACCCGCCCGTTACGGCTATCGTAGGCAATAGATGGCCGTAGGCATTCTGAACACCTTTCTGAGCAATCTGTCCATTTGAGCGGGCAGTAGCAATGGCCGAATTATGCTGATTAGCATACTGCCAGGCTTCGTCCAGCGAATGAACGGTTAGCTTCTGGGCTGTTGCCGAAACCGAAACACTCAGTAAAATCAGCCAGCAGCGCCTAATACGTCGTGTTTTCATTTGACCCGTTTCCAGTCTTTACTGCGTGACATAAGCCCATATCGGGCATTGATACGGAGCGTTTGCGAGTCGACCATGGTAAGAGTTGCTTTAAAATCACGACCCTGCTTTGGTGTGTAAACAGTGCCATTCACCCACTCGTTTTTGGCAAACGTAAACGCTTTCAGCACAATGGTACCGGGTTTCAACGGCCTCTCAGAATCGGATTTATCCGAAATTAGTTTGCCGAAATACTGATTGTTCTGCCTGAAAATTTCCATCTGACGCTCACCCGTTTCGTTTTCGTAGATACCAAGAATCGCATCGGGCGTCAACGTAGTCTGAGCTATTGCATGCCCACCCCAAACGATTAGCAAAAGAGTCAGCAGCGCCATTAGAACAGTATTGCGTTTCATTGTTTTCTGTGTTACTGTTGCGCAAACCTAGCCGATAGCAAAGGCCGCTATTGTCAGAATCGATATGAAACGGGCAAAAGCGCAGCTGAAACGGACAGCCATCTCGTATCCTGACTTATATTATTGTTTTTGCCTGCATAGTGGTCTGTGCAGGCAGTACCGATCAACAGTTTGTTCTATCGCTAAACCGCTGGCTTTGCCAGCCAATCGTCTATGCTGGAAAAGTTCAGAGCTAACTTCCCATTATCGCAGGAAAAATGGGACGACTACATTCGTCATTTCAACCGAATTCAGGTTCCGGCCCGAACAATTCTGCTGAGGGAAGGCGACATCTCCCGCAAAGCTTATCTGATTGAAAAAGGATGCCTGCGCGTATGGTTCGACAAAAAAGGCGAGGATATAACCTTTCAGTTCTTTTTCGAGAATAGTACGGTATCTTCCATTGAGAGTTTTAAAAAGAATATTCCCAGCCCCGTTTCCATTGAAACCATTGAACCCTGCACACTGTGGTGGATCGACAAACCAGATCTCGATAAAATCCTTGAAGAAGTGAATGAAATCCCCGAAATGCGGAATCAACTTCTGGATACCCTCTTTGAGCGTACACTGAATTATATGGAACACTGTTTTTCATTCATTCGGGATACGCCCCAGGAACGCTATCTGAACCTGTTAACCCAACGACCTTACATTGTTCAGCGTGTACCTCAACACTACATTGCTTCCTATCTGGGCATAAGCAGCGTGCATCTGAGCCGAATTAAGGCCAAACTCGTCCGGCAGAAAGCATAACTGCGCCTAATTTGATAACAAATGTTATCGTTCAACGGCAGAGCAGCTACCTACTTTTGTCTCATCAATAACTAACCAGTAAGACAACATGAAAGCTGCTGTCCTCTATCCTAACGAAAGCACCCCCCGTTATGCCGAAGTACCCAATCCTGTTGTTGCCCGCCACGACGACCTATTGATAACCGTTAAAGCAGCTGCGATTAAAAACATTGACCGAAGCCGGGCAAGTGGCATCCATTATTCTTCGGATAGCAATACGGCTGATTTACTCACCATTGTGGGCAGTGATGGTGTAGGGCTGCTGGCCGATGGCAGGCGGGTTTATGCGATAAGCGAAAACGGTATGGGTGCCGAAGAGGCTGTAGTCCGAAACGACTTTACAGTGCCTATACCCGATTCGCTGGACAATGCAACAGCGGCAGCTCTGCCAAATGCCGTTATGGGTTCTGCTATGGGCCTGCGCGTTAGGGCAGGTATGCAACCGGGCGAAACGGTACTGATTAATGGAGCAACAGGTTTTACAGGCCGGGTGGCAGTGCAGATAGCCAAACACTATGGTGCCAAAAAAGTGATTGCTACGGGACGCAATCCGGAATCGCTACAGGCTTTGCTGGCCATGGGTGCCGATGAAGTGATTTCGGTCGATCAAACCGACAACGATTTCATGGGTCAACTTCGTGCATTGCATACCAGCACACCCATCGATGTAATCGTCGACTATTTGTGGGGGCATTCGGCCGAATTACTATTAACAGCGCTAAAAGGCAGAGGAGCCTTTACGCATCCCATTCGTTTTGTGTCGGTAGGCAGCATGGCAGGTGATACGATTCAGCTATCGGCAGCGATTTTGCGGAGCGTCGATCTTCAACTTTCCGGCTCGGGTTTGGGTAGCTGGCCCCGGCAGGATGTAGGTAGGCTGTTTCAGGAAATCTTGCCAGAAATGTTTCAACTTGCCGCTGCGGGTCAACTTACCATTCAGACGGTTACTGTTCCACTGGCCGATATTGAATCTATCTATACCGCAGCCATACCCAGTGGCAAAAGGCTGGTCGTTACCATGAACTAGCCATTCCTTCCCTCCATTTTCATGAAACCGACACAAGGAATCACCGGGGCACTGGTGGTTGCGATAATCATTTTTGCCCTGTCGCCCGGTCCCCAACATATAATACAGAATCCTACAATCTGGGAATTCCGGGAGCAGTTTGTGTACCTGACAGGCGTATCGGCCATGTCGCTCATGGTGCTGTCGATGGTCATTTCGGTGCGTATTCCGTGGGTAAATCAGCGGATGCGGGGTCTGGACAAAGCCTATGTAGTGCATAAGTGGGCGGGTATTGTCGCTACGCTGTTGCTTATGTTGCACTGGCTGGACGAACTAGGACCCCAATGGCTCGTCGAATGGGGGTTCATTCCCAATCCCGGCGACTTATCAGATGGCAGTGGGTTTTCTGAACTGGAAATTAAGCTTTTTCAGAGTGGGGTTGCGCTGGCTCAGCTTGCTTTTTATGGCTCGCTTATCCTGGTCGGAATAGCTTTGTGCCGGAAAATCCCCTACCGTGTTTTCCGCAAATCGCACAAAATTTTTCCGGTTCTGTTTCTGCTGGCAGCATATCATGGTGCGACCGCGCAACTCAAAGAACACTGGCTATCCTCGCCAGCAGGTTATCTGCTTCTGGCTCTGCTTACAACTGGCCTTATAGCTGCATTAACTGGCTTGTTCCAGCGCATTGGCACTGCCCGGAAACGCATCGCAACGATTATACAGATCGACCAGCACGAGCATGGAATCCTCGACTTATGGTTAACAACGGCCCCGAATCCTTTTTTTTATGAGCCCGGCCAATATGCGTTTTTACGTTTTCTACACGATACGGAGCCACACCCTTTTACGATTGCCTCATGGGACAACGACCCGCATAAGCTGCGCTTTTCAATTAAATCGCTGGGCGACTTCACAGAGTCTTTAACCAATCAGCTACAGATAGGGCAACCCGTTACGATAGAAGGTCCCTATGGCGAGTTTAGATTCGATGCCCCGGGCACGCAGCAAATCTGGATTGCGGGTGGCATTGGCATTACGCCTTTTATGGCCCGGCTCGATTATCTGGCCAGTCAGGGCGGTAGCCAGCAACCCATTCACTTCTGGTATTCGACCCGAAGCGATAAGTCAACGCTGTTTCCTGAGTCGCTGGAAGCGTTATGCCAGCAAAATGGTATACATTTCTACCACCTCAACTCTACCCAAAAAGAGTATCTAACAGCAGAAATCCTTCGACAGACGGTTGGTAATCTTAACCAAACAAGTATCTGGTTTTGTGGTCCACCCACTTTTGCCCAATGCCTGCTTAACGGACTGGCAGATTATGGTTTCGATAAACGTCAGTTCCATTACGACAGCTTCACGATGCGCTAAGCCAGCCTTTGCTTAAATACGGCAAGTCCTTCAATTGGTGGCCCGAAAAACAAACAAATTTGGTCTTTAAAACAAAACCTAAAAAAACCGCTCCATCTACCTTTGTTCCAACAAATTAGCAATCAACAATGGAACAAACAGCAACAGTAGACAACTACAACGGCAAACTACAAAAACCCATCAAGTCAGGTTTTACGGCTAGCTCTACCACTACCGACGTTATTCAGGGCATCGACCTGACGGGAAAAACCATCCTTGTAACCGGCGGGTATGCAGGCATTGGCCTCGAAACGGTAAAAACGGTTGTTGCGGCCGGAGCTACGGTGGTCGTGCCGGCCCGCGACATTCATAAAGCGTTCAAAAACCTCGAAGGTATTCCCAACGTAACCATTGAAGCAATGGATCTGATGGCGCCAGCTTCTATTGACGCCTTTGCCAAAAAATTCCTGAGTATTCATAAAAAACTGGACATTCTGGTCAATAATGCAGGCATCATGTGGGTTCCGCTCCAACGAGATGCCAGAGGCTATGAATCGCAATTAGTAACGAACCACCTGGGACATTTTCAGCTTACGGCCAGGCTTTGGCCCGCTCTAAAAAAAGCAGGTAATGCACGGGTAGTCAATGTATCTTCGTTTGGCCACCAGATGGCTTCGTTTGATTTTGACGATCCCAACTTCAGGTACCGGCCTTATGAAACTTTACTGGGTTATGGCCAGTCGAAAACCGCCAACAATTTGTTTGCGGTAGAACTCGACCATCGGGGTAAACACGTTGGTATTCGCGCCTTTTCAGTACATCCTGGCTCAGTTAATGGGACCGACCTGGGGCGAGTTGCTCCAATGGATTTGTTCCGGCAACTGGGCACGCACGATGCCGACGGCAATCTGCTTCCCGATGTTGCCAAAACACTAAAAACGATTTCGCAGGGAGCGGCTACAACCGTTTGGTGCGCCACTAACCTGCGGTTAGCCGACCTGGGTGGTGTATATTGTGAAAACTGCGATGTGGCCGAATTAGACCTGGGAAACATTGAGCATCGCTACGATGACCCGCTTAGCCTGCGAGGGGTAAAGCCTTATTCGGTCGATGCTGACAGCGCGAAACGATTATGGTCGCTGAGCGAGGAGCTAACAGATGTAACGTTTGTAGCAGACTAACAGGAAAACATACAGAACCTGCTCTTTATCGTTAAGTTAGAGTTTTAGATTCTAACTTTTCATTCATACAGCGATCAGGTTTCTCGTTGCAATCTTAATAGAAAATGGGGTATCAGACACACTATATACATCCCGACCTTAAACTATCCCGCTTCAACGATAAGTTTTATAAAGCCGATGTGCTGTTTGAACAGCATTTGCTGGTCTGGTTTATTTCGGGAACAACCAAGATTATTCAGGGCGACCGGATATACTGGTTTGGAGCGGGAGACACCCTGCTGTTTCCACGCCATCAGTTGGTTACTGTCATCAACTATCCTGAAGGCAATTTACCGCACCAATCAGTGGTGATGCACCTGACAGAGAAACGATTAACCGATTTCTACACAAAAAACCGGGTTGATGTCAAGCAGGTTGAACCGCCAGTGTTTCGCACATTTGGCCAGCACCCGCTGCTGAAAAGCTGCCTTGCTTCTCTGGTTCCCTATTTTGACCTCAACGAATCGTTACCGGAAATGCTTGCTTCCATAAAAATAGAAGAGGCTATAACAATTCTTCGAACGATTGATCCGGGTGTAGATCCGTTGTTAGCCTATTTTGGTGAGCCCGGCCGGAAAAGCCTTGCCGATTTTATGGAGCAACACTATATGTATAACCTGCCGCTTGCCAAATTCGGTTATCTGACGGGCCGCAGTCTGAGTACGTTCAAACGCGATTTTAAAAGAACATTTCAGGCTACTCCTCAAAAATGGCTCACCGAAAAACGACTGGAGCTTGCCCATTATCAGATCAGAGAAAAGAACCGGAAACCGTCTGATGTTTATCTGGAAGTTGGCTTTGAAAACCTCTCTCATTTCGGATATGCCTTCAAAAAACGCTTTGGCTACGCTCCAACCCAGACCTTCGATTAGCATTACAGGCTCACCACCTATTGCTGTAGCCAGTTCAGGAACTCACTCACTTTTGCTTTGCTGATAATAACCGGCTCAGTGGTAGGTATGGTAAGCTTCACGATGAGCTTACGGCCAAAATAACGTTCGCCTTTCTGTACGCTCTGACGATGAATGATAAATTGCCGATTGGCCCGAAAGAACAAGTGTGGCGACAGAAGTTTTTCCAGTTCGTCGAGCGTTTGGGAGAGCACATAGCGCTGTCCCGTTACGGTTGTTGCCGAAACGACTCCCTCTTCGTAGTGAACAAACAATATGCCGGACACGCTCAGTGGTGTAATCGAGTCGCGGTGATATACCAGCAATGAGGTTGGAGAAGCAGGTCGGCTAAGTTGTTCGAGTAGCCGTTGAAACGTAGGTAAAGCAGGAGTGTTGCTGGCAATCAGATTCTCGTATTTTTTGATGGCCAGCGCCAGCCGGTTCAGTTCAATGGGTTTAAGCAGGTAGTCGATGCCATTAGCTTCGAAAGCCCGGATAGCATATTGGTCGAAAGCGGTGCAAAAAATGACCGGACAAGTAACATCGACCGTCGAAAATACCTGAAAACTCAGCCCGTCGGCCAGTTGAATATCCGAGAAAATAAGATCGGGTGCCGGATGTTGCGCCAGCCAGACCACGGTTTCATCAATCGACTGAAGCGTGGCCACCACAGTCCAGTTGGGACGTAGGCTGGCCAGCAAATTACAAAGCTCCTTAGCTGCCAGCAGCTCATCTTCTATTACAACTACGTTCATGGATTCAGCAAAGGAACTTTCACGGTCCAGGTCGATTCGTTGGCAATGATGTCGATTTTCTGATGCGCAATCATATCATATCGCAATTGAATATTTTTCAGCCCCAGTCCTGGCGACGGCTCGGCCAGGTGCTTAGGCTGCCGATTATTGGTTATGACAATGACATTGCCATCGTTTACAATGTTAATAATCAATGGTCTGGCCAGTGTAGCCGTATTATGCTTAATCGCATTTTCGATCAATAGCTGAAGCACAAACGGCAGAATATGTTGATCATAAAGCGTGGCTGCTATTTTAATATG
The DNA here is from genome assembly GCF_037201965.1 of Spirosoma sp. SC4-14. Taxonomy (NCBI): domain Bacteria; kingdom Pseudomonadati; phylum Bacteroidota; class Cytophagia; order Cytophagales; family Cytophagaceae; genus Spirosoma; species Spirosoma sp. SC4-14. The sequence continues at coordinate 7,347,592 of NZ_CP147518.1, forward strand.
GCACCGCAGGCCATCGCCAAAACGCGCTTTCTGGATCGACAGATATGATTCGGCAAAAGCCAGTTCGTCTTTAACCGAAATCACATCGGTATTGGTATAACTCAACAAATAGCGATACACATTAGCGAGTTGAATCGTAAACGCTCTAACGGGTTCTTCGTGGCTCATACTTTTTAGTGTATTGAGCGAATTGAACAGAAAATGGGGGCTAATCTGTTGCTTGAGCACGTCGAGCGTAGCTTTCAGATTCTCTTGTTTTAATCGTTCATTTTCCAGCTTTGCCACCTGCGATTCTTCGTTCTGCTGCAGATAGTACGCCACAAAAAACAGGAACGACGATAGCAGGGTACCCCGCATGATTAACCAGATGTACCGCCGTATGGGAGCTACCGAATCCCAGATAATACTGTATCTAAAGAGTGCATTACTCAGTTGCTCAATCGATAAATAAACGAAAACGGTTATCCCTACACTCACAATACCAATAGTCCAGCGGGGTCTAAAGAAGGGGCTTAACCAGTGGTTATTGAGAAAATACTGATGAAGCAACCAGCTACAAAGTTCAAATACGAACGTATATACGACAGCCTCCAGAAAGGCGTCCAGATCGCTATTCCCTAAGCGTATAACCCTCGGCAGCGACGCCAGAACGGCCAGCGCTAATGTAAGATAGAAGCCTATTTTGAGATGATAACGATCCATAACGAGTTGGCTATACTACAAAAGAATGGCAAAATACGATTAACAAAAAACCGTGACAGCTTCTTAAACTGCCACGGTTATCGGTTTATTGCATCAGCAAAATCAGCCTCTGATCACTCATTGAACTGGATACTATTCAACTGAATAATACCATCGTTAGGCTTATCGCGCTTCACAACCACAATATAAACATCGTGTTTGCCCATAATGGGCTTATCGAATGTAGCCGTTACCTCCTTCGTGTTCTTCCAGTCGCCGGTTGCTTTATAGGGCGTTCGGTTTACGACCGGAGCCGCGTAGGAATCGAGCCGCACTTCTATTTCACCGTCCTTATTCAGGGATGAATACTCGTAGGTGAGCGACTTGATATTGGTCAGATCGACATCCTTAATCAGCACATAGGCTTTGTGATTGCCAGCACTCAACCGATTGCCCCAACGTGGGAAACCCACATAGGCGTCGGCATTGATGGTTTTGATTTTGGCCGGGCGAAGCGTTACCACATCGGTGCCGGTGAGCGGCCCCACCGCTTTAGCTCCCAGCGCGCCATTGTCGGTATAGGAAGCTAGTATAGTATACTGCCCACGGGCATCTTCAGGCTTATGGTCGTTCAGAGCCAGCGTACCCTGTAGTGGTACAGCTTTTTGCTTACGGGCATCGGTTAGCGAGAAAATGTATTTCACCATTTCCTGGGCATCCTGAACAGGTACCTGTGGGTGCGCACTCATGAGGTGATCTTTACTCCAGTTTCCACCACCGCCTTCGATGATCTTCTTGGCCAGCCGCTCAACCGTTCCGGGTTGCCCTTTGTAGCGGTCGGCTACTGCCAGGAAGGTAGGCCCCACCGAGGGTTTATCAATGGTATGGCAGGCCTTGCAGTCGCTGCTGGCAATTAGGGTCTTTCCTAATGAGCCATTGCCAATCGACGCCAGATCCTGGTGTCCCTGCTGCGAACCGGTCGATGGTGCTCCACTCGGCTGGGCACTGTATTCGTATACGACCTTAACACGCTTCGGGTCAATCTTTTTGTCTTCTTTATCCGTTACCTTCACAGCGTAGGTAAACGGTTTGTCGGGCCAGTAGAACGATTTATTGCCGGTCGAAGCAATGGCTACTTCGGGCTGGGCATTGCCAACCTTAACCAGAATAGTATCCATACCAACAAGCCCGGTTTGATCGGTCACTTTCAGAATGGCATTATAGACACCCGGCTTTGTGTAGGTATAGGTAGCATTCGGCTTTGTAGAACCAACGGTTTTGCCATCAAATAACCACGCATAGGTCAGTACATCTTCATCGTCGAGATCGGTACCGCGCCCGCTAAATTTCACGCGCAGGGGTGCCTGCCCAATCGCTTCCCGAATTACGGGCGCATTTCGGCCATCGGAAGTTAAATAGGAACGGGCATTCCGGATAGCCATAGCCACCGAGTCGACCACGGCAGCGCGGGCAATGGGAGCCCGGTTACCAGTATTATACTCGATTTTTACGAGTCGGGCGTCATCATTGTCAGCACCGTAAACAGAGCCGTATTCGAGCATATACATGACACCGTCTTTACCAAATGCCAGGTCGATGGGCCGCCGAAAGTCGCCATTACCAGCCATAAATGGCTCGTTTCGCAGGTAGTTTTCATCTTTATCGAAGCGGGCAGCTACCACCCAGTTGCGCATCCAGTCGAAAATGAACAAGGCACCGTCGTAGTATTCCGGAAACTTGGTTTTCGACGGTGAGTTTTTGTTGTAGGTATAAAATGCGCCCGCCATTGCACTGCGACCACCCTGCCCCAGTTCAGGAAAATCTTTGGAAGCCGCATATGGATACCAGATCATAGCTGAATTGACCGGTGGCAGGTTTTTTAAGCCAGTATTGTTGGGAGAACTATTGACCGGCGCTTTAGGATCAAACCGGGGACCGGCCACGTTAGTAGCAAAATCCAGATCGGGGTATGGCTGACTATTTCCGATAAACAATGGCCAGCCGTAGTTACCGGCTTTCTTGGCCTGATTGAACTCGTCGTAACCGCGTGGACCAATCGTGCTGTCTTTTCCGGCATCCGGCCCAATTTCACCCCAGTACAGCACCGATGTTTTGGGATTGACCGCAATTCGGTAAGGATTCCGCAAGCCCATCGTGTAGATTTCAGGGCGAGTAAGCCCACCATCTCCCTTTGGAGGAGGATTCGTAGCCGACCAGCCGCCAGTTCCTCCTTTGGGGCCGGAGGGGGCCTGAAACAGATTGCCGTCGGGAATGGTATAGGTGCCATCGGCCTGCGGACGAATGCGCAGTACCTTACCCCGCAAATCGTTGGTGTTAGCCGCCGACCGTTGTGCATCGAGCGTCAAATGATCGGGACGCTCATCGATTGGTGCGTAGCCATTGGATGGGAACGGATTGGTATTATCGCCGGTCGACAGGAACAGATTGCCCTCTTTGTCCCAGGCCAGCGAGCCACCGTGGTGCGCACTTGCTTCAAATTCGCCCGGAATTTTCAGCAGAATTTTTTCTGAAGCCAGATCGAGCGTATTGCCATTGTTGACCACAAACCTGGAGAGGTTATAGGTCGGATCTTTATCGGTATCGGGCGAGTAATAAATGTACAGCCAATGGTTTTCGGAAAACTTCGGATCGAGCGTAATTCCCTGCACACCAAAGCCCTGCTTGGTCGTCACCGCGAATTTATGCATCACATTCCCTTTATTCGTCTTCGTATCATAGACCGATAGGTTACCGCTCCGTTCGGTGAAAAAGATACGGCCGTCGTCGGCAACAGCCAGTTCCATCGGCTCATTCAGGTCGTTGACCAGCACCGTTTTTACGAAACGATTTTCTTCGGGCATCACTACGGCATAGGCCTTCGAATAATCCAGCGCCTTGCCATCGCCCATTGTCCACTTGAGTCCACCGAGCAGATGCTGCACAAACAAGGGGTCGCTGAAACTTTCGTCGGTATGGCCACCACCCGTATAAAACGCCCGCCCACCGTCGAACTCATGATACCAGGCAATGGGGTGATTGCTACCGTTGATGCCGCCATCGTAAGTATTTTCGTCCAGATTGGCCAATACATTCAGGTCGGAGTAAAGCGAACGGTAGTTGTACCACTCGTCGGTACGCTCCCAATGGTCGGGCAGATGAGCGGTAGAAATGTGTTTTTTATCGAGCACATCGACCGTTGCCTTGCGCACGTTGGAATTGCTCGGGTGGCTGGCAAAATAGCCACCTACCAGCTTATTATACCACGGCCAGTCGTATTCGGTGTCGGCAGCCGCGTGCACGCCCATATAGCCGCCACCGGCCTGAATATAGCGTTCAAAGGCAGCCTGCTGGGTTTGATTCAGAACGTTGCCCGTTGTGCTCATAAACACCACGGCAGCATACTGTTTCAGACTATCGTCGTTGAAATAGTCGGCATTCTTTGTTGTATCGACCAGGAAGTTGTTTTCGCGGCCGAGCTTCTGAATGGCTGCGATTCCGAACGGAATCGACGTGTGTTTCCAGCCTTTCGTTTTCGAAAAGACCAGTACGCGGGGCGGATTAGCCCGAACCGGGGCTTGTGAAACAGGCTCTGTTGCAGTAGCCATTGTGGACGTCGACACCGAACCGGAACCCGCCTGGTTGGTTGCCGTATGTGTGCTCAGGCAAGCGTTTAAGCTCATGCTGAGACCAACCGCTCCCAGGAGCTGAAGCCAGCAACGGGCCGATAATAGTAAGCGAATCATAGGAGAACAGGAATTGAGTAGGGCTTAGATAAAACCAGACATATTTTCCTATCAATAGTCTGTTTTTATCGATATAGACAACGATCGAATAAGGCGTATCCCGGCAAAATCTACCCGATTTTCTTAAAAGGTATATTGTAATCGTCCTAAAAATGGTTTATAAAAACACAGATACTGACTAAGAATCGGCTAGCTGGTGTTGGTCGCTTATTTTTGTAATCTACACGATCTCGTTTTATGAACCGCCGTCATTTTATCCAGCAATCAACAGCCGCCAGTGCGGGCCTGTTATTAACCAATCAATCCGTCTGGCCTTCTCCGACAGTCGATTTCCCTACGGTTCGCACACCGGTCAGTCAGCGAAATTTTAGCAGCCCGGCCGTCGATCAGACAATCGAACGGATGCACAAAATCAGTAAAGACCCCGAACTGGCCTGGCTGTTCGAAAATTGCTTTCCTAATACGCTGGATACCACCGTTCAGTTTAGTACTGCGAATGGGAAACCCGATACGTTTGTGATAACGGGCGACATCGATGCCATGTGGCTCCGCGACAGTACGGCTCAGGTTTGGCCTTATCTGCCACTGATTAAACAGGATCAGCAATTGCGGCAGCTTATTGAAGGCGTTATTCGTCGGCAAACCCGCTGTATTCTTCTCGATCCATATGCCAATGCCTTCTATGCCGATGCTACCAAAGAAGGGGAATGGAAAAAAGATCTGACGGCCATGAAACCCGGTCTCCACGAACGGAAATGGGAGCTGGATTCACTCTGTTATCCAATCCGACTGGCCTATCATTATTGGAAAACCACGGGCAACAGTAGCCCCTTTGATACAGACTGGTTGCAGTCCATGCAACTGGCGCTGAAAACCTGCCGGGAACAGCAGCGGAAAAACAACCGGGGGCCATACCGCTTCGGCCGGGAAACGAGCTGGTCGACCGATACTGTTCCGGGCGATGGCTACGGCAATCCAACGCGCCCCATTGGGCTGATCAACAGCATTTTTCGTCCGTCCGACGATGCTACTGTATTTCCTTTTTATGTTCCTTCAAACTGGTTTGCCGTTGTGTCGTTCCGGCAACTGGCTACGATGGTAAAGCAGTTTTACCCGAAAGAAGCCGGTTTTGCCAGCGATTGTCAGGCATTAGCCAGCGAGGTCGAAAACGCTTTGAAGCGGTATGCCGTTTACACGCATCCTAAACATGGAAAAATGTATGCTATGGAAGTGGATGGGTATGGCAACCATTTGCTTCAGGACGACGCTAATGTACCAAATTTGCTGGCTCTGCCCTATTTAGGAGCCTGTGCTCCAACCGATCCGATTTACCGAAATACCCGGTCGTTTGTGTTAAGTGCCGATAATCCTTATTTCTTCAAAGGAAAAGCGGCCGAAGGCGTTGGCAGCCCGCACACGCTGGTGAACAACATCTGGCCTATGAGCCTCATCATGCGGGCACTGACGTCTACCAACGATCAGGAGATTCTGGCACAGCTTCGTTATCTCAAAAAAATTCACGCCAATACGGGCTTTATGCACGAATCGTTCGATAAGGACGATCCGGCTAAATTTACCCGCAAGTGGTTTGCCTGGGCCAATACGCTCTTTGGTGAATTGATGCTAAAACTTGCTACCGAGCGGCCGCATTTATTGAGTAAAGAAGTATAGCCTCATCGGCTCTGTCGGGTTTATACTAAACTGGATTTGAAGCTATGTTTGGTATAAACCTATTGTGTCATATACTAACCAATTGTTATTTTTATCTCATTAACCAATAACCCTAAAATGAACCGTTTCCTCAATGGCTGCTTATTGATGGCAGCAGTCCATTCGCCCTTGTTTGCCCAGCAGGCTTATGATCTCCAGGCAGGCAAACCGGCTCAACTCAATGGTGTCGACTATGGCTATGAAATCAACAATGAGCGCAAGGTCGAAATAAGTGGTGAGCCGTTTATGCGCTACGAACTAACCATCTACGTTACCAACAAGAGTAACTGTACAAAGATCTTTTTTCCTAAACAGACGCTTTTCGGTCAGGAAAACCTGAATGAGCTAGCCGCTTTCGACTGTCTGAATGCCAACGGAAAGCGCCTGACCTCGAAAGGGGGCAAGGTTATGGCCAAACCCTTTATGGTGCCCTATCAGCAGAAAATTAAAAATTCGGAAGGAAAAGAAGTTATCACCACTACGCAGATTCAGGCCGGTCATATGCTCCGCAACGGCGAAACCGTAAGCAATACATTTATTGCTATTGTACCTGATGGCGAGCGGCCAAACTTAAAAGTACGGATTCGGGAAATACCTGATTTATAAGCTTTTCTCCGCCGATCGTAAGACCGGAATACGACCGGCGGAGATTTTTTCTAGTTGGCCCGGCTTGCCTGCCACATTCCGCTGGCCTGCCCTGCATTGGTCTGCCAGGTTCCTTTTAAGTCACTATCGGCAAATTTGCCCGTAAAACTGACCTGTCCTCCATCGGAGGGGTTTTCATAGGTAGCGGTCAATTGCCCTTTCTCCCACACGGCAGTTTTCAGATCGATTGGATAGCGGCTACCATCGTCGGTTACCATAATGACCTGCCCGGTTAGTTTACCACTACTGTCCTGATTGAGGACCATCTCAAACTTGCCGGACGAGTCGCCATCAAATGAACCGGACCATTTGCCCGCTACGGTCGTATTATCTGTTGGTGTCGTTTGCGCCGAAGCAACTGGACTTACAACGGCAATCATCAATAAGATCGCCAGTAGAACTTTCATAAACATAGTGAAAAGGATTTAGGGGTTTGTTTTCAATGAGTAAGAGACATATTCTCATAAAAGCGTTGCCTGACTGCCTATCATAAAATTCAACGTACTATGACGGTGTCGCTTCTGCTGATGTGCAAATCAGTAGCTAACTGCCGGGCCACCTGCCTATATGCATCGCCATTGGGGTGCATACCATCGTATGCAGTTTTCCAGGTCAGCAACGCCGAGTAGTCGATTATGTTCAGATTAGCCTCTTTAATTAATTGCTTTAGCTCAGGGTCCATAGGATACATTGGAAACACAACCACGTAGAAATTATCGTTACCGAACTGGTTGCGGTAAAGCTCCTTTGCTTTTCTGACGATGTTAACAAATTGCTGATAGTGCTGGGTAGTGTAGTGTTTGGGGAAGTTTATCTTAAAAAGTTTAACCACATTGCTCTTATACATCCACCGAATCAATTTCATCCGGGTTGGGTGCTTTTGGCCATACGCTCCATCAACAACCAGCGTTTGAGGATTTACGTGGGGCAGATAGCCGTCGGCATTATTGGCCCACACAGTACTGGGTGTTGCGCGGGCCAGATGATCGTCAATATACGTATAAAACGCAATTCCTTCTTTTTCGGATATCTGGTTTCGAAGGTTTGTGCTTTGCAGAATGGCCAGCATCTGTGTTGGCGAATGGCCCGATACACCATAATTGTAGGGATGATAGCCCGTTTGTTGACCAAAAAAGTAAGGTATCGTGCTCGAATCACTCACCGACTCCCCATACGTAAACGAGCATCCCATAAACAGAGCATACTTGCCAACAGCGTGCTGATTAGTAAATGGAGTAATACGCCGGGATAAACTATCGACATGATACGTCACTACATTTTTCTGATGAATCGGAGCATCCTTGCCTGCATATTCGATTTCATACTGCCCCGGAGCCGGTCGGCTCATGCCTAAGCTATCGTAATGAATAAGCGAGCCATTCGTTTGCTTACTCGAACCGGGACCGTTCTTTGCAAAACCAGGTTTTATGGCCGACGCCCGAGGCCCTTCTTTCCAGCGCAGAACAAGCGCGCACACGCCTTCGAGCAGAAGCCAGGTGATAAGAAAGCTCATTATGGATAGAATGACTCCTTTAACCCAGGCTTTACCATATAAAAGGCAAACACAAACCACCGCTACACTAGCCAACCAGATGGCGGCATTGGTCAGCAAGTCGCTCGTAGAGGAATCCGACAAATCGAGGGGAATCGCCCAAATCATTCGGGCGTAGAAAAAAACGATAATGCTCACTAAAAGCAGCGCTGCACTCCAGGCCAGAAACCGTTGAAGTTGGGAAATAGGCTTCATTAACGTATCAACAAATAGAAGCTATTGAACTGGTTGTCTTTCGATAACGTAAAGACAAAGCACATCGATATGTATAACTAATTACCCTATTTGCTGATTTAGCGCAAAATAAATCTAATTTTTTAATAGCATCTTGACAATGAGTTCAATTGAAGAATGGTACCTTTTTATAGAATCTTCGACAGACAGTCTCTCAGGCAAGTGAAATCTGTGCCTTTGTGGCCTGGCTGATCACATACTGGCGGGCTTCGTCGTATTCTTCGGCCGTACGCAGATGTTCCAGCAGAAACGGCACTTCCTGCGGTAGCGACGTTACATTTTGCAGATAAGCCCTGTAGTCCAATGAACCATGGCCCGGCATGGTTTCGGCAAAGTGCACATCTTTTCCATACACGTCTTTGGCATGAACGCCTACAATCCAGCGCCCTAACAATCGGAAGGTTTCGTTAATCAGAGCCGCATTGTTGTAGAAACGCTGTGGCGTATTAATGATATTGGCAATGTCGATATGAGCCCCAAATGCGGGTCGATCAATGGCTTTAATAAATTTCAGGTAGGATTCCGGACCGTCGGGCAGGCTCCATCCCATCATTTCCAGTGCGAATTTGGCCTTCTTCGGCTTCACGGCGTCGATTACCTTCCGGCAGTTTTCGACCGTAGCGTCAAAATAATCCTTCGACAGATTGCGGGCATCGGGGCCGTCCCATTGGTTAGGATTATAGGAACCCGCAATAGTTACGCAGCTTAATGCGCCAATGGCGTCGGCAAGCGCCAGCCGTTCCGTTACGTAGTCCAGATTTTTACGACGTTTTCCGGCATCGGCATCCAGCATATTCACCCAGGCTCCTACTTCGGCAATAAGCACATTTTGCGCTGCAAACGCTTTCCGTATTGCTTTAATACGCACAACATCGTTTAGCCCAACTTTCGGTACATAGGCAGCACTATATTGCAACCGTCGGTGTTCGCGAGCCAGCTCGTCTGGATCATCGCTTTTGAGAAAAATTGGTCCACCCAGGCGAAGCGGATTCGGTGCTGGCCTGGCAACAGCAAATGCCGGAAACGCGAGACCGCCAGTCAAAACGGCGGATGACTGCAAAAAACGACGACGTGTAAGCGATTTCATGGGCTAATCAGGCAAAACAACACCGAAGAAAGAATACAATAGCCTGGCTTTTACTCAAACAGACTCATTCCATTCCTACTTTCAATATCCGGCCAACCTCTTTGTGGTAAAGCCTGCCGATTGGGAGCTCCTGCCCGGCTATATCGACGTAGCTGGGCGTATAGGCTGCTATTTTATCGATAGCGACAATAAATGAGCGGTGAATTCGCAGGAAATTCGATTCGGGCAACATCTCTTCCAGCGAGCTGATACTTTGCTTTACAACCAATGGCCGAGCCGATGTAGTTATGATTTTAACATAATCCTTCAGGCTTTCGACGTAGAGAATATCGTGTATGAATACCTTCACCATTTTGCGATCGACCCGGAAATAGAGAAACGAGTTCGTAGGTGCCAGTTCGGGCTGCTTTTCAACTACCGAAACACGACCCATGTCGGGCTGGCTAGTTCTGAGTGCTGGTAATTCGGTTTTCATCACCTTGGCCACCGCCCGCAGAAACCGCTCAAACGGAATTGGTTTCAGCAAATAATCGACAATATCGAGTTCATAGCCTTCCAGTGCATAATCGACATAGGCCGTCGTAAAAATAATTTTGGGTGGCTGCCGTAAGCTACGGACAAAATCGGTACCGAGCAGTTTAGGCATTTTAATGTCGAGAAACAGTAAATCAACCGCCGTCGACTGCAATATGCCAAAGGCCTGAATGGCATTATAACATTTTCCGACCACCTCTAATCCGTCGACCATTTCGACATACGACTCAATAATTTCCAGAGCGGGTGGTTCATCATCAACCAGCAAACAACGGATTGGCATAACGTTAATGAACAACTTCTACAACGTGAGAAATCGGCGGCAATGGTTCAGCAACAACTGGCGACAAGTCCAGCGTTAAGGCAACCATAAAGGTTTCTTCCTCGGCTACAATGCGCAGATCATGGCGGTTCGGATAAAGCAGTTGCAACCGTTTCTGCACATTCTGTAAGCCAATGCCCCCCACATGAGCCTCATTGTGGGGCGTTGCTTCCCGGCTGTTGATCACTTTAAATTTTAGCGTATTTCCCTGCACCTGCAGATCCACATGCATCCAGGCCTGCTCCAGTTGTTCGCTGGTACCATGTTTAAACGCATTTTCGAGAAACGGAACCAGGAGCAGGGGTGCAATTTGCTTTTGCTCATACTGGCCCGATATATCGACCGACATATCCAGCCGATCGCCATAGCGCAATTGCTCCAGTCCAATGTAGCTGCGCATAAAGGCAAGCTCTTTTTGCAGAGGCACTTCTAATGTATTACACTCGTAGAGCATATATCGTAGCAAATCCGACAATTTCAGTACTACCGCTGGCGAACGATCCGACTTATTGAGCGTAAGCGAATATAAATTGTTTAATGTATTGAACAGAAAATGCGGATGTACCTGCGATTTCAGCAATTGCAATTCGGCCTGCAATTTTTCGCGGTCAATCTGTTGATAGGCCTGCTGCTTCAGATACCAGATCTTCACCAGTTTAATGGCAGCCGCAAAACCGCCAATTGTGGTTGCTCCGCGCATACCGGCCATCATAGCAAAGAAGAATGTATTCCCCGACTGGCGGTTATTTAGAATTAACCGTACGGGGTAAACAATATATTGGGCCAGCAGTGCCGAAATAAATGAGGTAGCTACAACCAGAAGGACAATATTGACAAATGCCCAGCCATACTGACTCGTCAACAGGAAACGGGGAATAAGCCAATAAAGAATGCAGTAGGTCAGAAACATATGGGCAGGCATGAACAGAATGGCGTCGACACCCGCCACCAAAAAGCCTTTCAGCAAGGCAATAGGCCAGCTAACTCCCTGATGAATCAGGTAATTGGCCGGTAAAAACCCATATGTCAGCATAAAAAATAGTGCCCACACAGCCCAGAACAAGCCATGCCGGGCCAGTCGCACACGAGGTCGGTCGGAGAAGACAAATTCGTTGGTCAAAGGTTGCATACATCAGCCCGTTACGTACCCGAAGTTAGACAAACGGAACGAGTTCACCTACTAGCAGCACCAATTGTCGACAGACAACTGTCTAGTGTCGCCAAACGACATAAAATCCACTAAAATACTACTGATAGACAATCAGTTGATGTTTGGTAGTGAATTGGCGTCATCGGGCGAAAAGCCGAGCGGCCTATTTTTTAGCCCATTACTTTTGGCTCAACGTCAACCAAAAATACAACAACACTATGAACACTATAACATCATTCTGCACTGCCATTGCCACTGTTTTAGTTGCCACAGCTTCGCTGGCTACGGCTCAATCTCAACAAGTCAGAGAATCAATGGTACCCCGCGAAGGCTTCTGGGTAGTTGAGAGCCAGCCTAAAAGTCGCGAGTGTACTGTTCGCTTCTACACCAACGACCAGGAACTGATTTATGAAGAAACCCTAAATCAAAAACTGAACATTGCCCGCCAACAAACAAAACGTCGGCTAAACATTGCCCTTGAGCAAGCTATGTTCGTCTGGAATGCCACGCATCAGGTTCCAACCGACCGCCAGTGGGTTTCTATTCGCTTCGAAAAAAAGTAACGTAACCCTGTCTCTAAAATGGCCTGTGCAACCCACTGCACAAGCCATTTTTTTGGTGGATTATGCAGTGGGTATATCCCGTCGGAAGAGCGCTTTACAGCGTATACGCGTAAACCGCTCACTCATCATGCAATCCAACCGACGTACATTCATAAAAAGCCTGTCGGCTGCTTCGGCACTCGTTGCCACTCAGAGCATTGCCAGGCCATTCGGCGTAGCTCCCGCCTACATCCCGAATCTAAAAAAAATAAGCCCCAACGATAAGATCCGATTGGCAACGATTGGCATGGGTATTCAGGGTAATTTCGACACGCGGGCGGCCCTGCGCAACCCGGATGTTGAACTGGTTGCTGTTGCAGATCTCTACGACGGTCGGCTCGAACACGCCAAGACCGCTTTCGGAAAAGACAGCGAATTGTTTGCTACCCGCGACTTTCGGGAAGTGCTGGCCCGGCCCGACATCGATGCGGTGCTGGTTGTTACGCCCGACCACTGGCACGACCACATTACCATTGCGGCCCTGAAAGCCGGTAAGCACGTGTATTGCGAAAAGCCAATGGTACAGCACCTCAACGAAGGCAAAGCCGTGATCGACGCCTGGAAAAAATCAGGAAAAACCATGCAGGTGGGTAGCCAGCGTATTAGTAGTGCTGCTTTTCAGGAAGCCAAACGACTGGTAGCCGCTGGCGAAATTGGGGCCATCAACTACATCGAATCCAACAACGACCGTTTTAGTGCCATTGGTGCCTGGCAGTATTCGATTCCGCCCGATGCATCGACTCAAACCCTCGACTGGGATCGTTTTCTGGGCGACGCCCCCAAACACCCGTTTGATGCCAAGCGATTTTTCCGGTGGCGCAACTACAAAGACTACGGTACGGGTGTAGCTGGTGATTTGTTCATTCACCTGATCACGGGTGTTCATTACGTAACCAATACCCTCGGGCCAACGCGTATTTATTCGTCGGGAAACCTCTCCTACTGGAAAGATGGTCGCGATGTACCTGATGTTATGTCGTGTATTATGGATTATCCGAAAACCGACCAGCACGAAGCCTTCCAGATGGTGCTACGGGTAAATTTCGCCAATGCGGGCAAGATCAACGATGTCACGCGCATTATTGGTAGCGAAGGACAGATCGAGTTTTCAGAAAACAACCTCATCATGACCAAAAAGAAACTGCCCATTGCACCTGGTTATGGTGGTTATGATAGTTTCTTTACGTTCACGGAGCCTGTTCAGCAGGAATTTGTAAAACAGTACGACGCGCAGTATCCACCCGACACCCGTAAGGCCGAGCCCGTGAAAGAAATTAAATTTGAAGCGCCAAAAGGCGATGACGCTCATGCTAAGCACTTCGGCAATTTCTTCGACAACATACGTCAGGGAAGTCAGGGAACCATTGAAGACCCGGTGTTTGGTTTTCGGGCAGCCGCTCCCGTGTTAGCCTGCAACGAAAGCTATTTTGAGAAGAAAGTGGTCTATTGGGACCCTGTTACCATGACGCAGCAAAACCCGGCAGCAAAGGCCAAACCTAAGCCCAAAACTGTTTCTAAAAAAACGCTGGCAACGTCGAAAGAGACCGCTAAAAAATCGTAACAGAATTACCCGGCAAACCTTTTGCTGCCGGGTAATTCCGAAAACCCAAAAACTCCCCAGCAGTGTATATAAGCCAGAAGAACCTATTCTGGCTTATGAAAACCTTAACCACAAATCCGACTCATTTGCCCTCAGCCACCCCGTGGCTTTGGCGTGGCATTGTTCTGGCTCTACTACTTTGGGTAAGCATCGATCTGTTTGTTCCGCAACGGCATAGTATCCGGCAGTTCGATCCGCAGGTAATGGCTCGTCAGGAAACGGCTATGTGGCGCTCTTACTATGAGAAGAAGCCTCTGCTCTTATTCTGGCAACTGGCCGCCAGCCTTCGCCAACACTTCCATGCTCCATTCTGGCGATCGTTCCGAATCGCTTTTGTGGCCACAAAAGCAGCTTTCGACTTTAAGAAAGGCCATTCCCGAGCCGATTACATGCAGGCACTTCCGCCGTTGATTGCCTATTACCAGTCTATTCAGGCAATAAGCATAGAGTCGTTTTCTATTGAAAAAGTAGCTCGGCTGGAGCTTGAATGGTGGATTATACATCGCCAGCGCGAACATTATTCCTACAACGATCTGGCTAAAGCATTGGCACAGACAGCTGCCGTTCAATATAATCAGCCCGTCCCTCACTTTGCAGTCTATGGACGCTGGCGGGCCGAAGCCATGCGCCTGCGGGACGAATCTGGCCAGCAATTGGGAGGCACCACCGAAACCGACTGGCAACGAATAGAACAGAAATTGGTCAGAGCCTGGACTGAGTTACATAAAGCACTTGGTGCAACAACAACTAGGAGTTAGCCAAAAATCGTTTTATCTAGTTGTATAGAAACACAGTTCTTCTCTATGCAACTTACCATTTCGCCCGATAACCCACTTGAATGGCTGGCCTTACGGGCCAATCTGGTCCCGATTCCTCTCCTTCATGCTCAAATCATGCCCGTGTTGGCCAAAGCCGTACTGGAAGCGGCTGACAAAGGTGTTTTTGAAGCCACCAGCGACGCCCCCCAAACGCTCGACAACCTAACTTGTTCACTGAATTTAAACCGAAAAGCACTGGGCGAATTGATGGGGCTGCTAACGGCAATGGGCTATTTTACCTACCGCAATGAGCTGTTCTCATTAACTCCAATGGCCCGTCGATTCATGCTCAAAAACGACCCAATGTCGGTTTATGGGATGATGATTTTTAACAATCGGGTCGTCTGGGACTGGATGAATCACCTGGGCGATTATCTCCAGACTGGCCAGGGCATTCAGTATCACGATACGCTTTCGGCCAACCAATGGCACTATTATCAGGAAGCAATGGCAGCCGCCACTACTACCGAAGCCCGCGAATTTGGTCGTCGTGCGCCGGTTCCGAAATCGGCAACTCGTATGCTCGATATTGGCGGATCGCATGGACAACACTCGGTTGCGCTTTGCCGCAAGCTACCAGCCTTAACTGCTACTATTCTGGATTTGCCCCAGGCCATTGAACAGGCGGCTCCGCTCCTGGCGCAACAAGGTATGGGCAACCGCATTATTCATCAACCCGGCAATGCTCTCAACGACGATTTTGGCCAGAATGAATTCGACATTGTACTGCTGTCCAGTCTGGCTCACCATTTCACGTCTGAACAAAACCAACTCGTTACGCAAAAGGTAGCGCAGGCACTACGACCGGGCGGGGTCTTTATCGTCAATGAATTTATCCGGCCCCAACTCGGTGCTAAACCCGATCTGGTTGGCAGCAGCACCGATTTGTTTTATGGCTTGAGTAGCACCGCCGGGAACTACAGTGTTAAAGAAATTCAGCACTGGCAGCAATTGGCAGGCCTAACGTCTCATAAAGTAGTCAGATACCGCACAATTCCCGGCCGGGCCATGGTCGTTGCCAAAAAATAATTTCGTCTGACCGGATTTGTTATTGGAATGTTTTTGAACTACAACCTACTGCGTTGGGTTCGTTACGTACCTTTGTCTTATAGAAACTGGCGTTTGGTATAGAACTGTGCTACGGTTTGTGTCCTGATAAGCAGGGTAACCATGGCACGGTTCTATGCCAAACGCCTGAGAAAATTCACTTTTATGAAATATAAAAAGCACGTCTTTATCTGTAACAATCAGAAACCAGCGCCTAAAAAATCCTGTGGAGAAGCACATGGCAACGAGCTAGTGGATGCCTTTAAAGCAGCTCTTGCCGAACGTGGCTTATTGAAAGAAATGCGCGCACAGCGAACCGGCTGCCTCGATGCCTGCGCTTTTGGCCCCTCGCTGGTCGTGTATCCCGAAGGAACTTACTATGGCAACGTTCAGCTATCCGATGTCGACGAAATTGTTGATAGCCATCTGGTCAACAATCAGCCTGTTGAGCGCCTGAAGTTAGATTTTTAAGTTCCGATGTACAAACATCTTTTCTTCGATCTGGATCATACGCTGTGGGATTTCGACCGTAACTCAGCCGAATCGCTTACCGAGTTGTTCGAGACGTTTAACCTTGCCCAACTGGGTATTCCTTCGTCGGAAGAATTTAGTCGGCATTTCATTACGATCAACAAAAAGTTATGGGCCGACTTCGACCGTAATCTTATCGAACACACCTATATCCGGCAACATCGGTTTCCGCTGGTGTTCCAATCGCTGGGTGTCGATGAATCGGCCGTTCATGCCGACCTGAATGCCGAATACCTGCGGCTGTTGCCCCGAAAAGCGCATTTACTCGAATCGGCACGGGAAATTCTGGATTACCTGAAAGGGCGTTATACGATGCACATCATCACCAACGGATTTGCCGAAATTCAGGCTATTAAGCTCGACAGTTCCGAAATTGCTCATTACTTCACCCATGTGATTACGAGCGAAACGGCAAATGCCAAAAAACCGAATCCGCTGGTTTTTCAGTATGCGATGGAAATCAGCGGTACATCTACGGCCGAAAGTATTATGATTGGCGACAACTATGAAGCCGATATTCTGGGAGCAAAAGGAGTTGGGCTGGATACCATTTTCTATAATCCGCAGGGTATGCTTGTCGATGATCAACCTACTTACGACATTCGTCATTGGAAAGAACTGATGGCTATTCTGTAGTACCGCCCTACCCGAACGATTACGAGCTATGCAACTAAACTCATCAACCGCCCTCGTAACCGGAGGAGCTTCTGGCCTGGGCGAAGCCACTACCCGCCTGCTGGCTGCCAACGGCGCCAATGTTGTTATCGTGGATCTTAACGAAGACCGCGGTCATAATCTGGCCGACGAACTGGGCAACAAGGTCCGGTTTGTGAAAGCCAACGTCACCGATGAGGACGATGTACAGGCGGCTGTGAATCTGGCCGTCGAAACGTTTGGCGGGTTGCACATCAATGTCAACTGTGCAGGAATAGCCGAAGCCCGCAAAACGGTAGGCAAAGTCGATGGTGTTTATGGCGCTCACTCGCTGGCCGTATTCCAGAAAGTAGTATCGATCAATCTGATCGGCACCTTCAATGTGCTTCGGCTGGCAGCGCTGGCCATGGAGCATAACGAACCCAATGCCGAAGGCGAACGGGGAGTAATTATCAATACGGCATCGGTAGCGGCCTACGACGGTCAGATTGGGCAGGCGGCCTATTCGGCTTCGAAAGGTGGTATTGTGGGCATGACGCTGCCCATTGCCCGCGATCTGGCCCGGTCGGGCATCCGCGTAATGGCCATAGCGCCGGGTCTTTTCGAGACGCCTTTACTGGCTGGCTTACCCGAAGAAGCGCGGCTATCGTTAGGCCAGCAGGTACCATTTCCATCGCGGTTGGGCCGCCCGACCGAATATGCTCTGTTGGCAAAAAGCATTATCGAAAACCCTATGCTCAATGGCGAAGTCATCCGGCTCGATGGAGCCATTCGAATGGCTCCGAAATAGACATGCATTGCCGTATTTATAAACAGAAGAGCCGCCCGAATGAGCGGCTCTTCTGTTTATAAATACGGCAATAAGTTATAAGAACGTTTCGCCCATTAAAAAGTAAAGTTCAAACGGGCGAACAGGAACCGGCCGTTCATACCAAACTGAGATACGTTTCGTGAATATACAAACTGATTGGCATTTGACAGGTCCACTGTTGTAGCCGCTGCCCCGTACACAATAGTACCATTGGCATCGACACCGGTTGGGCGTTTGGCCGATACTGGACCATAGTTTTTGTCAGGATAAATGTCGAAGATGTTATTCGCTCCAACAACCACCTTCAAGGCATTATTCACCTGATAGCCAATTGACAAGTCGGTAATCACGCGACCTCCCCAAACGGGGTGTTCATTTTCAACGGCTTTCCCGTTAACAACAATAGCCCCGATCATGCCATCGCCATTCACATCAACTGTGTTTGGATCGGTCACTTTTCCGAAATACACATTCCGCAGGAAGAAATCAAACTTGTTCAGTGTCAGCGTATGGCTCAGGTTAAATTTAACCCGTGGCACTGCCTGCTCCATATAAATTCTGTTTGCTTCCGAATAGTAGTTGTTGATCTGCCCATTGTCGGCAAGGATTTTCGAGGCTTTAATATCGCCCACCTGCTTGGTTCTCGATATGGTTCCGGCTAAATCATTTTTCAATGAAACCCCGCCACCGAGCGATGCGCGATGCGAAATTACCAAATCAATGCCTTTCGATTCGGTATCAATTGCATTCGAGAAGAACGTAGCTGCGGTTGCATTAGCCTGGTCGAACAAATTTTGCAGTACCAGAGCCGAGCCGGTCACAGTGCCACTTGGCCGGGCAAACTGATCGGTTAGAACGACCCGATCGTTAATCCGAATAAAATAACCATCGGCAGTAATGGTCAGACCTGCGCTGGGTATTTTAGCCGTAAAGCCAGCACTAACGCTTTTCGACCGTTCCTGCTTCAGTTGCGGAATACCCAGTAATTTGGCAGGTTGCGAGTTATTACTGAACGTACCTACTTCAAACGGAACGCCACCAACAAATTGAGTCGATGTTGAGTTAAAGTAAATCTGAGCCAGCGAAGGAGCCCGGAACCCTGTTGATACGGCTCCACGAATGTTGAAATTATCGGTCAGTTTGTAGCGAGTGGCCAGCTTGAAGTTTGTCGTACTTCCAAAGTCGGAATAATTCTCAAACCGAACAGCCCCTTCCAGCAACCATCTGTTTGTTACATCTAATTCACCATCGGCATAGAGGGCCATGCTCTGGCGATTTGCATCTTTCGTTGCAGCCGCATTCTCGGGTCTGAAACCGGGGAATACCTGCGATCCTCCCGGACGAGCTGCACCAAAGAAATCAGATGGAGCAACCTGGGTCGACGTTGTAATCACATTTCCGTTTACATCGTAGCGTGCCCACGAATTTTCGTCGCCCGCCTTAATCCGATAGCTTTCAAACCGACCTTCTGCCCCAAAAGCGATGTTCAGCCCGGCAAGAACATCGAGCTTGCGGCTAAAATCAAGGTTTATGGTATTTTGTTTGAAGTTCAGTCCACCGGCATTAAATACGGTTGGCGATTTGTCTAACAGTGTTGCGTTTACGGTATTCTCTACACCATAGTTGAACGTGTTTGAACCAAACGTATTACTCAGGTCATAATTAAACGAACCCAGCTTTCCGCGCAGACCAGCCGCAAATGAACCATCCAGAATTTCAGAGTGAATTTCGGGTAGGAAGCCATTTATAAAAATTCCTGTGTAAGCACGCGATTGGTTCGGACGGCGATAGAAACCAGCCGCAACACCTGTGCGACGACCATAGCCACCAAACGCGTAGAATTCGTGGTTTTCGTTAATGGGTATAGCAGAGTTCACAAAAAACTGGAGGCTTTTCAGACTCGATTGGCCGATCCGCATATTGAAATCGCTTCTTGTTAAACCACGGGCTACCAGTTCATTTTCGGTTACATCAACAGCCAATATCTTTTGCAGGTCAGCGATAGTACTGGCTCCTGCAATGCTTGCCTGAGTGGCGGCATCGAAGTAATTGACGCCTAAAGCCCCCTGTTTAATAGCATCGATATTGGTAGGCAATGTATTCACATTACCACCTGCTTTCAACGTTCTGTATTCAATTGCATTATAGCCATTGAATATAGTACCTGTGGTGGGCAAGGCCCGGCGTGTATAGCCCCGAACCTGCGCTGATCCCGTAAAGTTGATGAACCCTGCTTTAGCAATACGAACACCATAGTTGGCATCGATCTGCAAATTTCGGCCATCCATGCCACCCGTAAAGTTGTTTGAACCCTGCGAAAAATTACCGCCACCATATACCGACATGGCTAACTTTCCGGTAGCCTCTTTCATTTTTACGTTGATGATACCAGCAATAGCATCAGAACCATACTGAGCGGCTGCACCATCCCGCAAAACTTCAATCCGATCGATGGCATACGCAGGAATAGCATTTAAGTCGGTACCTACCGAACCACGACCTGGCGTACCGTTTACATTGACCAGCGATGACGTATGTCTGCGTTTTCCATTCAATAATACCAGCACCTGGTCGGGTCCTAATCCCCTTAACTGCGCCGGATCAATGTGGTCAGTACCATCGGCTACGGTTGCTGTGTTAGAGGTAAATGAAGGCGCAACCATGTTCAGAATTTGGTTCAGGTTGTTTTGTGGAGCCTGAGTAGTAAGTTGCTGCACACTAATAATATCAACCGGCACGGGGCTTTCGGTTTTTACACGACCCGTACTTCTTGTTCCGGTTACAACTACTTCCGATAAGTTTGCTGTTGTTTCTTTCAGTGCGGCATTGGCCACCACCGGTTCGCCACTGGTTACGGCAACCGGAATGCTCAATGTTTCGTAGCCCACAAAGCTTACCCGAAGTGTATAATTACCCGGATTTAACTTAATCGTATACTCTCCGTTTGCATCGGCAGTGGTTCCGACGCTGGAATTCATAACAACAATGGTAGCTCCCGGAATAGCTGCTCTTGTCGTACCATCAGTAACACGGCCCTTAACGCCCTGGGCCAAAACAGCAGTAAGTGTAACCATAAATAAGGTTATACTTGACATAAAACGATTCATGTAATTGTAGTTACGCATGAGTTATATTTGCTTGTAAACAGGCAAAATAAAATATCATTTTGTATGTCACCAAATTATATTAATAATATTTTGAATACCCTTATTCCATACCGAATAAGTATATAATTGATCTTATTTTGCTAAAATGGCCCTCTACTGGCTGTTACGCACAAAAAAAGCCCACATTTGAATGTGGGCTAAAGCAACAACAGGAAGAAATAAATTTATTTAGCAGATATTACCTGTAGCTCAAACAGCAACGGTGCATAGGGTGTAACGATGTATGTATTGCCGCTAACTACACCTGTAGTGCCATAACCAAGAGCCGACGGAAAGATGATCGTTGCCGACTCGCCAACCCGTAGTTTTGACAGCCCCGCTTCAAACCCAGCTACATACTTACTCTGCCCAAGCGTTGCATCAAATGTACCGGCCCCTGTACTATCGAAGGCAGTTGCAGACCGAAGCATTTTCCCTTTATACTTGATCGTGATGGTCTGGCCCGCTGTCAATGTAGCGCCGGTAGGGTTCGTTACGGTCTTAATAATCTTCAATCCGGTAGACGACGAATCGGTAACGGTCAGTTTCTTATCGGCTATGTACTGCTGAATTTGCTCGGTTTCGGTACGCGAGCGGGCTAGTTTAACATCAAACCGAACAACCGAATAGGCAGGCAAATTGGCATTGACAGCCGCGCTTCCATAGGCCAGATAGGAAGGTAACAGGAAAGTAGCACGCTCTCCCTCATGCATAAGCAACAACCCCTCTTCAAGACCAGCCAGAATAGCCTGAATTCCCAGCGGATAATAAACAGGGCTACCAGCAGTAGTACTATCGACTAACGCACCACTCAGGTTATAAGACTTATACGAAAATTCAGCCTGGTCGCCAACCGTAGCTTTTTTCGCCGTGGAATTCGCCGTTGTAATGGCATAATATAATCCTGAGGATGTAGATTGCCAGCTTAATTTGCTGGTGTCGGTATACGCTTTAATCTGCTGATCGTTCTGCTTAAAATACTCACTCGACGGATCAGCACTCTCTTTCATACAAGAGGCCAATCCAAGCATAAACAAGGCACTAAGAATTGATAAATGAAACTTTCGCATGGAATTGATTTTCAAATAGAGATACTAGGTAATACGATTATAGACCCTGCTTCGTGGCGTAGCGTTGGGAAGAGTGTGCTTTTTTTTCAATTTACGATCAGACTTGCTCCCGTTTTCAAGGCTTTGAAGCGATTGGCCGGGATATTTTTTGCAGCCAAAGCCTTTTCTAAATCGTCAATAGGATCGCGGGCACCATCGTCGGCTAGAGGAAAAGTACCAAAATGAATGGCTATACTCTGTTCTGATCGAACGTCTTCATGAATCTCCACAGCCTGATCGGGCGAACAATGAATGGGCGACATAAACCACCGGGGTTTATAAGCGCCAATTGGAATCAGAGCTAGTCGCAACGGACCAAACTGCCGACCAATTTCTTTCAGAAACGGCCCATAACCGGTATCGCCGACAAAATATAGCCTACCCGCCACTTTGCTGTCGATAATAAAGCCAGCCCAAAGCGTTGCATCCCGATCAAACAGGCCCCGGCCCGAAAAATGCTGCGCTGGTACGCAATGAATAGTCGTGCTGTCGTTATAAGCCACCGATTGCCGCCAGTCCATTTCCTGCACGTTCTGACAGCCTTCCTTTTCCAGAAAAGCTTTTACACCGAGTGGACAAAAAACGTGTGGTCGGTCGCGGTCGCACAGCTTCCGAACGGTGCCAATATCCAGATGATCCCAGTGGTTATGGCTCAAAATCAATACGTCGATTTTGGGTAGGTTGTCGAATCGGATGCCGGGCGGATTGTTTCGCTTTGGACCCGCAAACTGAAATGGACTTACCCGTTCGTAATAAACAGGGTCTGTCAGCACATTGAGGCCATCGAATTGCAGCAATACCGTTGAATGATTGATAAACGTAACCCGCACGGCTCGACCATCGACACGCGCTGGCGGTGGTGGCCCGGGTGGGTCGTTATGATAGGCAGGCCACCGCCCCTGATCGCGGGTCAGCATCCAGCGAATTGCTTCCCAAAACCCTTTGGCCTTTGCTCCATTCAGATTATAAAATTCTTTCCCATCAAAATGATCGCTAACCGGACCTTTATAGCGGGGGGCCGAAATCAGGTAGCCAATGACCAGAGCGGCCAGAACGATAACAAGCAGAAGCACTCCTAACAGAAGCAGAACTCGGGTCCACATACAGTACAGTAAATTAATCGATTAATGACCCACGCCGTTCATTACGGTTGCAGCACCTGATCGATGATATGAATGACGCCATTATTGGCAATTATATCGGCTGTTCTGATAGTTGCAGCCAGCGTATTCTTATTACCCTTAATGGTTACCACATCGTTAGTTACGGTTATGTTGATTTTATTGTTGGCAAGCAATGTAGTTACCGACCCCGTTTTCAGGTTAGATCGCAGTGATAGACCCGACACCATATGATAGGAAAGTAACGACGACAGTGTTTGGGGCGAAGCGGTTTCAATAGCCGATATTGTTCTATAACCGGACACCATAAAGGCATTGTCATTAGGCGCAAAAACGGTTAATGGATTCGTAGCGGCCGTATTGTTCAGCGACGTAATCAACGATGGATTACTGGATGCAATCCGTTTCAGAGCAGCGCTCAAAAACGTTAGGTTATCGGTATTCTGGATTGTAGTCAACAGCGATCCCGTTGACGGCGAAAGCACATGGTCGATGATATGGATAATGCCATTGGCGGCCTTAATGTCGGGTTGTATAATCTTTGCATTGTTGATATACACCATCCCCCCGCCCATATTATTCAAATACGCAATTGACTGACTGGCCGTTTGTACCGCATTAACGCCCGATGGAATGGCAGAGAGCGACACAGGCGCATACAATGTATGATAGAGCAGGATATTTTTCACCTGATCTTTCGCCATGGCCGTAATAGCCGCTTCTGACGTAATCCCCGACCTGTAAAACGCGGAATCGTTTGGGGCAAAAAAGGTCAGATTAGCCCCTTTGAGCGCATCGCCGGCACCCGAATAATTCATCGCTGCCTTTAGCAGACTAAACTGCTTATCTTCCAGAATCTGATCGGTTATGGTTTTAGGATCAGCAACGGTATTCTCGCTTTTAGAACAGCCCAGTGCTATTGTCAGCAACAGCCCCAGAACCGCCAGGCGGCTCAGGAGCACCGAAAAAGAGTTAGTCATACTGTGGGTGAACGATGAAATTATAACCTTACGTCCGTAAAACGTACCGACTTGCGTTATGTTTCTTATTGGCAAAGATAATGCAGTTGCCGAATAGTAAGCCGTTGGCTCTATATGCTTGCAGTCATACAATTATTTCCTGAACAATAGCTGACTAATACTGCTTTACATGTAAGAGTGTACCGATCAATCTCAGCTACTAAATCGGCTCGTTATGAATAAGAAACTTCCTATGTACCTCTACATCATTATTGGAATAATCCTATTGGCGATGGGTGTTGCCTATTATTTGTGGGGCCGGTCTACAGTTGCCCCCTAATTGGCTGGTTTTTACCTGCACCGTTCCATTCGTCCCGCTTTTCATTACCATCCGACCACAGCTAATCAGAAACGATTTCCCATTCAAAGAGTTAATTCGGCCCTTGTCAGACTGAAACGGGTCTGGTCAAGTAGTTCTCGTCTAACCCCAATTAAAGTCGATTGAATTAAGTTTTGATAAATCGAATTCCAAGCCTTCAGAGAAAGGCTGCTGGGGGCACTACAAACACGGTATGTTTATTTTACTGAATTTCTTCCATGTAAAATACTTATAATCCTAATATAAAGACATTTCTATAAGAATCCATTTTCGTAAATTCGCAGCCTGTTAAAACCATGCCTCCTAACTCTTTATCAGGATTTATAGGTACTTTTGTAGAATTGATTCTTAATTAATGTTAAAACTCCCCCATTGGGATGAAGGAACACATTGACCCGAGCAATCTGCCCCAGCATATAGCCGTTATCATGGACGGAAACGGACGTTGGGCCAAACGGCAGGGAGCTGCCCGGGTATTCGGCCACCGAAATGCCATCAAGGCTGTACGTGAGGTAACGGAAGGGTGCGCCGAATTAGGCGTTAAGTTTTTAACGCTTTACGCGTTTTCGACCGAAAACTGGAATCGCCCTAAGTTTGAAGTGGACGCGCTCATGACGCTGCTCGTTCATACAATTCGGGGCGAAATAAAAACCCTCATGGACAATAACGTGCGGCTGACAACGATTGGTCATACCGAAAGTTTACCAACCGACTGCCAGCACGAATTGGCCGAGGCCATGCGCGAAACGTCGGGCAATACTGGTCTGACACTCGTATTAGCCTTAAGTTATAGCGGCCGTTGGGAAATTCTGGAAGCCACACGCCAAATTGCTGCCGACGTGCGCGACGGACGGATAACGCCAAATGAAGTGAACGAAACGCTTTTCAGTCATTACCTCACCACAGACGGTATTCCCGATCCGGAGCTGATGATTCGAACCAGTGGTGAGATGCGGATCAGCAATTTCATGCTTTGGCAACTGGCTTATTCGGAACTCTATATGCCCGATGTGCTGTGGCCTGATTTCCGTAAAAACCATTTATACGAAGCGATTTTAAACTATCAGCAACGTGAACGCCGGTTTGGTAAAACCAGCGAACAGTTAGTTAAATAGAGTTTACGGATTTCTGCCTACGGTAGTTGGTTGCGCCCTTTCCTAACCGCGTCTAGATATCATAAGCAGAAAATCAACGATTGAAAACAAAGAACAACTTGGAACACCGTATAAAACTCGTACTGGGGGCTATTTTAGTGCTCATTAGCTTTTATCCAGCTACGCTGCGGGCGCAGGTTCGCGTGGGCGTGGGCGTTGGTCGTACAGATACTCCTCTTAGCAACGACGACCTCTTAAACTACGCCAACCCTAAAGAATATGAAATTACCGGGCTAACCGTGACGGGCACCCGCTATCTCGATCCTAATTCACTGGTATCGCTGTCAGGTCTGAAAATTGGCGATAAAATCCGAATTCCTGGCGAAGGGGTGGGTTCTTCGGTTCGTAAATTGATGGATTCGGGACTGCTCGACAATGTTGAAATGTTTGCTAACCATGCAGGCGAAGGCAAAGTAGCGATTATGTTCCGGGTTCAGGAACGCCCCCGCCTGTATCGGGTCAATTTTTTGGGGATTAAAAAAGGGGAGCAGGATCAGCTAAAAGATAAGGTAAAACTGAATTTGGGTAAGATTGTAACCACAACCATCACCAAAAACACGCAGTTGGCTGTTCGCAAATTCTTTGTCGATAAGGGCTACCTCAATACGAAAGTAAAAATCACAACCATTCCTGATAGTGCCCGCAACAACGCAACCATGCGTGTAATGGTCGATAAAGGACAGAAGGTTAAGATTGCCAAAATTGAGTTTGACGGGCTGGAAGAACTCGACGAATCGACCGTGCGGATGAAAATGAAAAGCACGAAAGAGAAACGCTTCGGTCGTTTATTTACTCCATCGAAGTTCGTACCGAAGAAATTTGAGGAAGACAAACAAAAACTGATCGCTTACTACAACAAGCTTGGTTACCGCGATGCTGTTATTGAGGACGACACGATCATCCATAACAACGATAACACCATTAATCTTAGGCTGAACCTCAACGAAGGCCATCAGTATTATTATCGTAATATTGAGTTTTCAGGAAATTACTTATACCCTTCGGCCCGGCTACGGGATGTACTGGGCGTTCAGAAAGGAGATATCTATAATCCCGAGGATCTGGAGAAAAAGCTGAACGGTAACCCTGGTCAGGACCTAAGCTCGCTCTACATGGACGATGGCTATCTGTACTACAATGCACAACCGATCGAGAAAAGTATCGAAGGTGACTCTATTGATCTGGAAATACGAATTTTTGAAGGAAAGCAGGCAACCATCAACCGGATCATTCTGAACGGAAACACCAAAACCAGCGACCACGTTGTGATGCGCTCGATTCGGACGTTGCCCGGTCAGAAATTCTCGAAAACGAACCTGATTCGTACTCAGCGCGAGCTGGCAACGCTGGGCTACTTCGACCCCGAAAAAATTGGCATTAACCCCGTACCACAAAATGACGGTACGGTAGATATTGAATATTCTGTTGAAGAAAAACCATCTGACCAGATCGAATTATCGGGCGGTTGGGGTGGCTACGTGGGCTTTGTTGGAACGCTGGGTTTAACATTTAACAACTTCTCGGCCCGCAATATTCCGAACTTTAGTGCGTGGCGTCCGCTACCGGCTGGTGATGGACAACGGGTTCAGCTTCGTTTCCAGGCCAACGGTAGCCAGTATCAGGTATATTCCTTGTCGTTTACAGAACCCTGGCTGGGTGGCCGTAAACCAAATGCGCTGTCGGTAAGTGCCAGCCACACGGTTTATAAAACATTCTACGACCCCAATAACCCGTATAGCATCTATCAGAGTCTGAAAGGTCGCACGCCGACTGGCTCTTATACAAATACGGCTATTACGGTCGGCCTGGGCCGTCAGTTGAAAGTACCCGATGATTACTTCTCGCTGAGCACATCGTTGTCCTATCAGCGATACGACCTACACAATCTCGACTTGTTCTACATCGGATACAGCAACGGTATATCGAACAACTTCACGTTCAATACTACGCTCTCACGCAACAGCATCGACAACCCTCAGTTCCCACGGTCGGGATCGTCGTTCACATTAAGCGGATCGTTTACACCACCCTACTCGGCATTCCGGACGACAACCACTACCGAAAAACCCGAAGACAAATACAAATTTGTTGAATACCACAAATGGATGTTCGATGCCAGTTGGTTCCAGACTATTTTTGGCAAGCTGGTCTTGAATACCCGCGCCCACATGGGTTTCCTGGGTAGCTATAACAAGCGTACGGCCATCGGGCCATTTGAGCGGTTCGTATTGGGTGGTTCGGGTCTGGCAGGGCAAGGACAGTTCGCATTGGCGCAGGACATCATTGGTCTGCGTGGTTATGACGATCGTAGTGTATATACCGCCGACTACGACCGCGTTCCGGCCGGAAATGCCCGTAGCCAGGGTGGTGTAGTATATAACAAGTTCGTTGCCGAACTCCGGTATCCGGTGTCGCTCAATCCATCGGCCACCATTTTCGTTTTAACGTTCCTGGAAGCTGGTAACAACTGGGCCAGCTACAAACAGTATAATCCATTCGATCTGAAACGGTCGGTTGGGGTTGGTGCCCGGATTTTCATGCCTGCTTTTGGCCTCATCGGTATTGATTACGGGTATGGTTTCGACAAAATACCAGGAATTAAAGACAAGGCTTCAGGTCAATTCCACTTCACCATTGGTCAGCAGTTCAGATAAACTAATTCGTTTCAATTTGAGCGATAATCTCTGCATTATCGCTCAAATTGAACATATAAGATAAGAATCAGGGAATCTGAGCGTTAGTTATAGATGACAATTTTGGGGCAACCTCAACATAACTAACGATAGGGAAGTAGGGTATTAAACCATCTGTTATACCGCCTATCTAACAATCAGCCCGGCATCTATAATTGACAATCAATCACTTCGCGTAAAAATTGAGCGGCTAACAATGAAAAAGGGCCTTTTTTTCGTACTTTTGTGCTCCGTTTACTTAACCTCGCCAGCGCGGGCGCAAAAGTTCGGTTATGTTGATTCTGAATTTATTTTGGGGAAAATGCCCGAATATCAGAAGGCGTTGAGCGAAATTGATAAGTTCGCCGACAAATGGTCGAAAGATATTCAGGATAAATACCTTGAGATAGAAAAATTACAGAAAGCCTACCAGGCAGAAGAAATTCTGCTGACCGAAGACATGAAACGCGAACGGCAGCGCGTGCTGGTTGATAAAGAACGCGAAGCCCGCGAGTATAACAACAAGGTGTTTGGCTATCAGGGGCTGCTTTTCGAAAAAAAGAAAGAGCTGATGAAAGCTCCGATGGAGTTGATTAGCCGGGCCATTGAAAAAGTTGCCGTACAGAAAAAGTTAGAATTTGTATTTGACAAGGCATCTGATTTTGTGATGCTCTATACGAATCCACGCCACGACTACACGGACTATGTGATGGAAGAATTGGGTCTGGATGCCAACAGTAAACCAACAAAACCAACAGCTGCGCCGGGTGCGCCAGTAAATAATAGTCCCGAAAATAAAACAACCACAAAACCGAAGTAGTACAAACTAGTAAACTAAAATGAACAAAAACCTCGTCATGGCATTCGCGGTAGCCCTTTTGGTGGGCGGTCTGAATGCACAGGCACAAGCTCAAACAACAGCGGCTCCGGCCACCACCGCAGCAAGCCCGCTGAAGTTAGGCTATACGAACATCGACTATATTCTTGGCCAAACGCCTGAAGCAAAAGATATCCAGAATCAGCTTACGATCCAGCGTACGCAATCGGAAAACGAGTTGAAACGGATGCAGAAGGAACTGGAAGATAAGTATGCTGCCTACGAAAAAGGGGCCGCTCAAATGACGGATGTGATCCGTAAGGACCGCGAAACCGAATTGCAGAGCCTGCAAGCCCGTATTCAGGAATTTGGTCGGACAGCCGAACAGTCGCTGCAAACCAAATATGGCCAACTGGTAAATCCGGTTGTACAGAAAATCCAGAAAGCGATTGACGCTGTAGCTAAGGAAAATGCGTATACCTACGTTTTCAATCTGGATGCCGGTGCCAACACAACGCCTATTCTACTTGTTGCTCCAGAAGAGAATAACATTACGGAGCTGGTATTGAAAAAATTGGGGATCGACCCTGCCAAGGCAGCCACACCAGCCGCCAATGCAGCCCCTGCCAATAAGCCAGCTAATGCTGGGGGTGGAACTACACCCAAGAAAAACTAATTGATCTGCTTAGTCAGTGTTTACAATCGCTTCCCAGCATTGGGAAGCGATTTTTATTTAGCATTTTCTCCAAAATCACTTCTCAGCCCATAGATTCTAGTGAGTCTATTTTCTCTTATAACATACTACTCCCTGGAATTTACTTAATTTTGAGCTGGCAGTTTGCACAGTATTTTCTCTTAGAAAGATATAATTATTAAGGGGTTGACCCGGTATTTAACTAAGAAAAATATCAAAACTGCCAGATAGAATCAACCAGACGAAATCTTCGCCTTACTTTTACGTTTTTGAAGACAGACCACCTCTCTCTTTTGCTTATGAACCGAATTGCCGGTACTATAGCGTGGGTGCTGATATTAATTACCGCTGTTAGTAGCTACGCACAGGACCCCAAATCATTGCAACTAATTTTGCCAACGCAAACAGAATGGAATGTTATTCCGGAAGGAAAAACCATTCGGTTTGATCTCAAATCTACCGCTCCCCCTACCGATACAGTCACGTATTCGTTCGAAGGCGATAAGGTAGAAGGCATGAAACTCGATTCGCTGGGCCATTTTAGCTGGACACCCGGCTACGACCTGGCCGACCGCATACAAACGGCCAAAATCTATCCCGTTACTTTTGAGGTACGCAATCAACGTGGCCAAACAGCCGCCTATACGGTCGACTTCAAAGTATTGCACGTTAATCGACCACCTATTGTCGGCGATTTACAGCCTTTCTATGTTAGTTATCGGACGCAGAACACCTACAAAATAGATCCTAATGTTGTTCATGATGACGATGGCGACCCAATTGCTTTCATTCCCATTGCCGATCAGATGCCCGAAGGAAGCAAACTTTCTTCTCAGGGTGAATTTACCTGGACGTTGTCGCTCAATCAGTTTAACAAACTGAAGCAAAGCCCGCAATATATTGAGTTTTGGGTGGAAGATCAGCCCGCTAAAACGCGCACCAAAGGTCGCCTTAAAGTACAGGTTACCGAAATGGACTTGCCACCTATTATTGCGGTAATTCCTAAAGAATCGCACTACAAACTGAAAGAAAACGCAACCGTCGATCTGAAATTCTACCTCACTGATCCTAACGGCGAAGACGATGTAGCCACATTCGGATTTTTGTCCGATAACCAGAATATTCCAAAAACAGCGCTGGTTAAAAATACCGACAACCAGTTTGAATTTATCTGGCAGCCTGGCTATGACTTCGTGAAAGACCCTTACGATTCGCTAAACGTTCAGATAACATTCTACGCGCTTGATAAAGCCAAAAATCGGGAAGAACGCCGAATTACATTCACCATTATGAACACGGTGAATGAATTCGAAAAAGATCGGTATTTATACACCTTATACCGACAGGCATTAGTACAGGCCTGGGGACTAGTCGAACAACTGGGCGAAAAAGAAGAACAGCTTAAACGCGATTATAAAAAAGCAAAAGGAGGTAAGCGAAATCGCTCGGTAGCCAATGCCTCATTAGGCGCTGTTACGGGTATATCGCCAGCCGTAACGGCCAGTGATCCTAGCTCGCAACGCATTATTTCGGCCGTTGGCGGCACAGCCGTACTGACAATGGGTACACTGGAAGCAACTGAAGTAATCGGGAAGTCGATGAAAGATTTGCTTGACCGCTATAACTATGTTCTAGGGAAAAAATCGGAGCTACAAAACAAAGGTGATGTGTTTGCTCGCGAGTTCTCGCTGAAATCGTCGCGACGAAGTAATGAATTTGTTAAGAAACTAGACGATTTCCGCAGTGCCATGAGCTTAAGCGGTCTGGTAGCGCTCGAACTCGACGCCAACTGGCAAAGCAAAAAAGAAGCCTCCGACAAGGCCATTAAACGCACCTTCAAGGATTTTACACCACTGGAAGAAACGCAATAGACGCTATTATTCTCAACGGAAAAGGGGCTGCGAAGGCAGCCCCTTTTCCGTTATATCTAATCACAACTGACTTGATTGGTTTATTCCTGCGTCTTTTGCTCTTCTGAAACCACCGACTCCGAAGACGATGACTTAATCTCGTCGCTTGCATCATCGGAAGGGTTGTTGTCTGATGTTTCGGCTTGCTCTTCAGATTGCCCCTCCCCTTCCAGCTCTGCCATCGGTAATACTTCGGCCTGCGTAGCATCAGGCCCATCGATTGGTAATAGGCCATCTTCGATCGTGTGTCCTCCAAAAAACCGACGCTGAAACAATAATATTATACAGACACCAACAAATATGCAGGAATCGGCAATATTAAAAATTGGCGTTGAATAATATTGACCACCCCAGATGGGAACCCAGTCGGGGATAAACCCTTCCCATATGTCGACAAATACCATATCGATCACTTGCCCATGAAACCAGGGCGTAGGCGATCCATAGGGAGCATTATGCAAAAAAACACCATAGAATGTACTATCGATAACGTTACCGACGGCTCCGGCCAGAATCATTGCCATGGCCCAAAGCAACCCATCAGGCGCTCCACGATGTGCCAGGTGAACCAGGTAGTAGCCAATACCGACCATAGCAAAGAGTCGGAACACACTCAACAGCAGTTTACCATATTCGTACCCCAACTGCATCCCAAAGGCCATGCCAGGATTCAGGACATAGTGCAGTTTAAACCAGTCGCCAATCAACTTGATTTGCCCGGCAAAACCAGGGGCCATATAATAATGAACCGCCAGCTTAACCCCCTGGTCAATGGCAATTAGAAGCAGCGTTAGCAGAAAAAACTTTAAGGGGCTTTTCTTAATCATAAAAGGCAGGCACAGCCTTACTGCCGTGCCATTATAAAACAATAAAGCACAGCAAAATTGCCATGCCCATCCGCAAATTACATACAGCCCTTACGGCGCTTTAATTCATTGCTAACCAGAGTAAACTCCCGGCTACTCTGCCCAGCTATTGATTTATTTTCTTCGGCCCGTCGGAATAAATAAGGCATCACAGCTTCTACAGGGCCATAGGGCACGTATTTAGCAACATTATAACCGGCATTGGCCAGATTATAGGAAATGTTGTCGCTCATACCCAGGAGTTGCGCAAAGTAGATATGCGGATCGTTAGGGGTAATACCCAGCCGCTTCATCTGCTGAATACAATACTGGCAACTATATTCATTGTGAGTACCGAGGCAAAACGATATGATATCACGGTTTTCCAGGCAAAAATCAATAGCAGCGTTAAAATCGCGATCTGTATCTTCTTTAGTTGCCTGAATAGGGTCCTGATATTCTTCTTCGTGCGAGCGAAGCCGTTCTTTTTCCAGATAAGCGCCACGAACTAGTTTAACGCCCAGAAAATAACCTTTTGCATGAGCCTCGTTTGCATCGCGACGCAAACGCTCCAGACTTTCCCAGCGATACATCTGATAGGTGTTGTAAACAACTGGTTGCTCATGGTTGTAGCGATCCATCATTTCATACGCCAGTGTATCGATTGTATCCTGAATCCAGCTTTCTTCGGCATCGATAAAAATCCGTACATGCCGTTCGTAGGCCCGGCGGCAAAGCGTATCAACGCGTTTCAGCACACTATCAAATTCAGCTTTCTGGTCCTTATTGAGCGAATCACCAATCTGAACAGCTTCCAGCAGTTCGGTTGAGGCAAGCCCTGTAATTTTGAATACAGAAAACGGAATATCGTTTGATTTACTGGCCCGATCGATGGTTCTAAGGATTTCCTGCGTGGTTTCATCGAAACTTTTTTCGGTTTCTTCGCCTTCTACCGAATAATCCAGAATAGTGCCAACATGAACGCGGTGGAGCTGTTGTATTGTTTTCTCAGAATCCCGAATACTTTCCCCTCCACAGAATTGTTCAAAAATTGTGTTTTTTATAAGGAATTTAATGGGAAGATGAAGTCTGAGGGCAATCTTTATGAAAAAAGTACCTAAATTTACCAGCCATCCTCGATTCATCAACGCAAATAACCAGTAAGTCTTTCTTAACTTGGAATTCGACTGGGAAGAAAAAGCAATCGAAGTGTCCTCGAAAGAGACAGGCTTTAAATCAGCCGTACGCGGCCCAGCCTGAATTGAGCCATTGAACCGTTCGACGGTCTCCGGCATTAGATTACTTCGGTTCGACATATCAGTGCTCCGTTCTGACGGTGCTACATCCATAGCTTAGGTACGTGTTGGCTAACACGACCGAAATATATAACGAAATTTCGGTCAATTAAGTTAAAAAAGCCAGCGCATCCAGCTATACAAACGAAAACAGTTTTAGACAAATAAAGGAACTAGCTTGACATACAACTAGTTCCTTCTGCAAATATACTATAAATTTGCATCGAAAGTTCCCCATAGAGTATAGGTGATACTCGCAGATTAAGCGTTTAGTATGAAAGTAGAATTAGCCGTAGAGCCGCTTGGATCGTGGATTGAGACCAACGGCAAACCTCTGATCATCGCTGGCCCGTGCAGCGCCGAGACGGAAGATCAGTTAGTAGAAACTGCCCGCCAGTTGAAAGAACTGGGTGCCGTTCATGTTATTCGTGCCGGTGTTTGGAAACCGCGCACCCGTCCAGGTAGCTTTGAAGGAATGGGCGAAGCCGCTCTTCCCTGGATTCAGCGCGCCAAAGCCGAAACGGGCCTTCCGTTTGCCGTTGAAGTAGCTACTCCTGAGCATATCGAACTGGCTCTGAAATATGGCGTTGATATTCTGTGGGTAGGTGCCCGCACTACTGTCAATCCGTTCAATGTACAGGAAATTGCCGATGCTCTACGGGGAGTTGATGTTCCTGTTCTGGTCAAAAACCCAGTTAATCCCGATCTGGCTTTGTGGGTAGGCGCTTTCGAGCGTATTGCCGGTGCCGGTATCAAAAAATTGGGAGCCATTCACCGTGGTTTTGCTACGGGCGAATCCACAAAGTACCGTAATGTGCCGATGTGGCAGATGGCAATCGAACTGAAATCTATTTTCCCTCAGTTGCCCATCATTGGCGACCCAAGCCACATGGCAGGTAAGCGCGCTTATCTGAACGAACTGGCTCAGATGGCGATGGACCTCAACTACGACGGTCTGATTGTTGAGTCGCACATCGATCCGGACAACGCCTGGAGCGATGCCGCCCAGCAGCTTACCCCAGCCGCTTTTGGCGAAATGCTCGACCACCTGCAAATTCGTCAGGTTGAATCGCAAAACCTGGAGTTTCAGGGATTCATGGAGCAATCGCGCCGTAGCATCGATAATGTAGACCGTCAGATTGTTGAGATGCTGGCTGCCCGCATGGCCCTGGTTGAACGGCTGGCCGAATACAAGCGCGACAATAACGTAACGCTGTTCCAACCCGATCGTTGGAAAGAAATCCTGAAAACACGTACAGATCTGGGCACAAAACTCGGGTTGTATCCTGAATTAGTAGAGGAAATCTACAAGATTATCCACATGGAGTCGATCCGGAAACAGACCGAAATCATAAACAGCACTGTTCAGGGGGTATAAATTTAAAATTCTGCCGAAAAAGGGGAATCGGGCTAAAATCCGGGTTCCCCTTTTTTGTTGCTCTGCCTGCCCTTATTAGGCTAAAACGATAGTCCTCATTTCAGCTTTAGTTCCAGTATGGACTGATTGTATCCGGCAAAACAACCCAATCCGCCCTGAATATTGCCAGGAATGAGTACCGGTTCGGCAAAAGGATTGTTACGAACCCGGCGCTGGCGCACCACTGCCGACCAGTACTGGTAATAAGACCTCTCCACATTGTAAAGATTCATGGTTACGAATGCTTTTTTGTACTGCGCCATAAAAGGTAATTGCTGGTTAATCGTCGATCCGTTAAGATACGAACGTCCCGAAATAATCTCGCTCCCATCAATGCCCGCATCCGAAAAAACACCCCGATTGTCGTCGTCGAACGACAGATAAGTAAACTCTTCCCGTTCTGTATAGCCCGGATCGTTTGCACAGGAAGAACAATCGGTAATAAACCGAAATACCCCTAAAACCTGGTAATAATTTGGTTCGCCCAACAGATCCTGCCAGCTAGCCCGAACAACATACCGTCGATTCTGCCCCGCCTGTATCGAATCGAACGTAATACGCTTCAGAGCTACCGGCCCCGGTATCATACAACTGCTGGTTGCCCGTTCACCGGCAGCAGTCAACACTGTCAGCGTATAGGTTTTACCGACAACAATCGGCATAAAGGCGGTGCTGGCACTATAATAAGGCTGGCCATCGGCAAAATACCGAAGGCTTACGGAACGACTACCGTCCGATATGGTAACGGTGGCGTTTACTACATTTCCGGCATTGGCTGCCGGTCCATCACTAGAGGAAAAGCCACCGATGCTGTCGCCTACAACGGTTCGGGAACGCGTTAATTTTACGGCTAATATGGTATCCTGGGGCGACAGGAAGCCACTCACTACTAGTTTCGACGAATCGGCTCCCAGTACACTCGGATCTACTTCGTTGCGTAAACTGCCACAGCCCAACAACCACCAGGCAAGCCCTACAAAAAAGCTCAGAATAGGTGCCATTGTCTTCATGATCAGAACTTGACGTTATAGCTAACCGACGGAACAATAGGAAATACCGAATAGCGAAACAGCCCAATGCCCGATGTGCTGCCTGCTGACTGATCGACGGCTTCAAGCCGATAGAAATAGGGGTTACGTCGGTTATAGAGGTTGTAAACACTTACTTCCCAAGTGCGTTCATGATGCGCCTTCTGCTTATGAAACTGCACACTAACATCGAATCGATGGTAAGACTCGGCCCGAAAACTATTTTTCTGCGTCCCATAGTCATCTACCGTTCGGCTATTCTGCAAAATTGTCTTAATTAATCCATCACCATCTCTACTGTTGCCGTAGAAAAACGATGTGCCGGGCCGGTATGCATCATAGCGCGCCACTGGAACGGTGAGGGCATTTCCGGTTCCATATACCCAGGTAGCCGACATCGTAGTTCGCTTATTCAGTTCATAAATACCGACAAGCGAAATATCGTGCCGTCGATCATAACGCGGATAATAGGGTTTGCCATTGTTTAAATCGGCAAACTGCCACTGAGTCCAGGAGAGCGTATAGCCAATCCAACCCGAAAAGCGGCCTACTTTCTTTTGTAGTAGAAATTCAGCTCCATACGACCAACCTTTCCCGGCCGTAATGTTATCCTCCCAACGAACGCTGTTGGCCGCCGTGGGGTCATTGATCAACAGAAAACTAGCGCCTTCCTTATAGTTAATGATATTATGCATCGTTTTATAATAAGCCTCTACAGTCAGCGCCAATCCATTTTCGACATAATCTTTTGCCAAACCAATCGCTATCTGCTGCGATTGCTGAGGTTTTACCCGATCGGTTGTCGGCACCCACAAATCGGTTGGTAGCCCAATGCCTGTATTCGAGAGCAAATGAACGTATTGATTCATGAGCGCATATGAGGCCTTAATGGAAAGGTTGGGTTTTAGTGTATATGCTCCCGACAATCGGGGTTCGGGCCTGGTATAGCTGACTGATTTCTGTTGAAAATGACTGATCCGAAGCCCACCATTAATATGCCACCGGCTAGACGGTCGCCAGGTATCTTCGGCATAAATACCCGATTCGAGCACATCAATCGTATTTACGTTGCTGCTATACTGGCTGATTGCCGCATTTTGCAATACAACTGCGCTGGGGGTAAACCGATGATAGGTACTCTGAATACCAATCCGAACAGAATGAGCTGGCAAAGGATAATAATCGACATCGTACTTCAGCGAAAAATCCCGAATGCCGGAGTTATACTGAAGCGAGTAGAGCTGATTGTCGGTTGTGCCGAGTTCGGTTGATGCAATCTCAAATTTATAGTTACTAAAAATCAGCGATGCGTTCGAAAATAGTTTCTGATTGAACAAGTGATTCCAGCGAAGGGTAGCCGTCGCATTTCCCCAACTTAAACCGGTATTTGTTTCAGCGGTTTTGTCGCGGGCATGAAATTTATCCCGACCAAAATAGCCACTCAAATAAAGCTTATCGGTCGAACTAAGCTCATAATTAGCTTTGGCATTCAGGTCATAGAAATAGTAACCGATCTTAGTCTGACCACGCGTTTCTGCATTGATAAGCGGTGCCGCCAGAATGTCAAGATAAGTACGTCGGCCCGAAATCAGAAACGAACTCTTTTTATTTTTCGTCAATGGCCCTTCCAGCGTTAGCCGCGACGAAATGAGGCCAATACCAGCCTCGCCATGCAGTTTTTCGCGATTGCCATCTTTCAGGTTCATCTCGATTACCGACGAAAGCCGCCCTCCAAAGCGAGCCGGAAATCCACCTTTTATCAATTCCACACTTTTAATGGCATCACCATTAAAAACAGAGAAAAACCCAAACAAATGGCTGGCATTATACACAACAGCATCGTCCAGAATAATCAGATTCTGATCAGGACCGCCACCCCGTACATAAATACCGGTTTGCCCTTCCGAGCCTTTCTGAACCCCTGGCATCAGTTGCAGCACTTTCAATACATCTTTCTCGCCCAGAAATGCCGGAATTTTTTTTATCTGCCTAATTGGAATATCAATAACGCTCATCTGCGCACTTTCACTCACTTTTTCGCCCGCAACGTCGGCTTTTACATCAACCTCTGCCAAGACCCGCCCCGGAGTCAAAAGCACATTTAGGGTTTGGCTCAAACGTCGAGTATGTGTATGGATTTCCGTTTCATACCCAACAAACGAATAAGCAAGCTGTACACTATCCTGCGCCGGTAATGTTAATGAATAGAAGCCATACGTATTGGTAGTTGTGCCCATGGTTGTGGCGGGCACATAGACACTGACGCCAATTAGTGCTTCCAGGCTCCCCGCTTCGCGTACATAACCACTAATTGTTATCCGGGAGTCGGTTTTTTGTGCGCATACAGGCAGCAGAATGAAAAGACATAACAGCAATTGAAGACCTGCACGCATAGAAGCCGCAAAGAATAAAGATAAGAGCTGGATCGATGCTATAACGTTGGCCTGAGGAAGCACAAAACTAATCAATCTTTTCGTCGTAAAAGTCGTATGGAAGCCACTCACATTTACGATCGGCTATTCCGTCACATTTCGTATTCTGACTAAACAAAACCACTGATTACAAGGTAATAGAGACAGAACCGACCCCTGGGCGACTAACTTCATAACGAACGATGCTTGAATTCGATAAACTCTCACTCAACATACCCGATACCAGAAAGCCACGCGTTGTAATTATTGGTGGAGGCTTTGGGGGCATGAATCTGGCCAAAAGCCTGCGAAATACCGATGTGCAGGTCGTATTGTTTGATAAACAAAACTACAATGGTTTCTGGCCCTTACTTTATCAGGTGGCTACCGCAGGCCTGGAAGCCGACGCCATTGCCGAACCTTTTCGAAAAATGTTCGAAGGGTATACCGATTTTCATTATAGAATGGTCCGGGTCAATCGGATTGATCCGGTGGCAAAAACCGTTACTACGCTCATTGGCGATTTGCACTACGATTATCTGGTAATTGCCACCGGAGCCAGGTCTAACTTTTTTGGCAACGAGCAAATTCAGAAATACTCATTTCCGCTCAAAACGGTCCCTGAAGCACTTAATGTCCGCAGCCAGTTTCTGCAATGTTTTGAGCAGGCCAGCATTACCACCGATCCGGCCGAGCGCCAAAGTTTGCTAACCTTTGTTATTGCCGGGGCCGGTCCTACGGGTGTCGAAATGGCCGGATCACTGGCCGAAATGCGGAAACACGTTCTTCCGAACGACTACCCAGGGCTAGACTTTAGCCAGATGAAAATATACATCGTAGAAGGGCTAAGTAAAGTTTTACCACCTATGTCGGACGAAGCGGGCCAAAAAGCTCAACGCTATCTCGAAGACCTGGGTGTTATCATAAAACTAAACACACTCGTAGAATCGTATGATGGCGAAACAGTCACCTTCAAAGGCGGAGAACAAATTAAAACGCAGACGCTTGTGTGGGGTGCCGGTGTAACGGGTGCCCTGATCGATGGGATTCCAGCCAGTTCTATTGAAAAAGGCCGTATACTGGTCGATCCAATCAATCGCGTACAGGGTCTGACGGATGTATTCGCCATTGGCGACATTGCCTTCATGAAACTGGAAAAATACCCACGAGGTCATCCAGGCGTTGCCCAGCCAGCTATTCAACAAGGTGTTCATCTGGCAAAAAATCTGCGTAGGTTAATGAAAAACGAACCTACCGAGCCATTCGAATATTTCGACAAAGGTTCACTGGCTATTATTGGCCGCAGTCGGGCCGTTGCCGATCTGCCAGGTAATATTCACCTGGGCGGTTTTATAGCCTGGATAGCGTGGCTATTTGTCCACATCTGGTATCTGGTTGGTTTTCGAAGTAAACTAATTGTATTCAGCAACTGGCTATACCGGCTCTTTACCTACCAGCGTGGCACTCGAATCATTGTTCGGCCATTTGTGCGAAAAGACGATAAGGTTGGTCAGGAGATCATAATGAAAAATGAAATGAGTTGATCATCAGCCATTATTAATGAATAAGGAACCTCAATTGAGGTTCCTTATTCATTAATAATGGCCCGCTTACCATCTTCCATAACCTCCGTTAGGGCGCGGAGGAGCTGGGTGATTATAGCGATTATAATGATGATGATGGTTATAACGGCCACCATACCCATAGCGATTGGTGCTATAGTAAGCAGGACCACACCCAGCTACAGCTATTATCAGCAAAAGGGCGGCAACGTACCCGAGCAATTTCTGCGTTTTCATAACATATACTGTTTTAACCAATTCATAGGTTAGAAGTATACCAACGACTTAGGTTTAACACAATGGAATTAACACTCAATTAAAGTTTTGCCGCCACCTATGCTTCCAGAAAGTAATTCCGGCTAAAAACGTTTGCTTTAAATTGGCGTTTAATTAAACAAGGCCCTTGGCTAAGAGCGCTGTTGCCACTATTTTTAGTTTTCGTAGAAACTGGGGCATAGCCCTTTCCTCAAAATGTATCATCAATAATACATTCATACTTTTTCCAGAATGCATCGTATCAGCCCACGCCCCGTTTTGATGGCCAGTTTGCTGTTAGCAACCTTGGTCAATCCCATATTGGCACAAACCACTCTCTCTCCTACGATTCTGGCTTCTAACCAGGCCGACAGTGCCAAAGGCGGTCCGCTCGATCTGGGTAAAATGTGGACTTTCGATAATCCGCCGAAGGAGTATTTCAGCCAAACCTATAATTTCAAGCCCGACGATAAATGGTTCGATGAAGCCCGCCTAGCGTCGCTGCGCTTTGCCGACTATTGCTCAGCTTCGTTCGTATCGGCGAATGGGCTGGTTATGACAAACCATCACTGCGCGCGCGAATCGGGCACCAACGTAACTCGCCGGGGCGAAGACCTGAATGCAACCGGTTTCTATGCCAAAACACTTGCCGAAGAACGAAAAGTAGATGGTCTGTTTGTGGATCAGTTAGTAAAGATCGACGATATCACGAAACAGGTGCAGGATGCCATGAACGGTGCAGGCTCCGAGCAGGCTCAGCTTCAGGCCCGCGAGCAGGCTTTTACGACCATCAAACAGGAATATAACTCCAAACCGGGCTGGCAGGGCCTGGAGCTACAAACCATAACGTTCTATAATGGTGGTCGGTATTCGATTTACGGTTTCAAACGATATACCGATGTGCGGCTCGTATTC
Source organism: Spirosoma sp. SC4-14 (assembly GCF_037201965.1). Classification (NCBI taxonomy): domain Bacteria; kingdom Pseudomonadati; phylum Bacteroidota; class Cytophagia; order Cytophagales; family Cytophagaceae; genus Spirosoma; species Spirosoma sp. SC4-14. The sequence continues at coordinate 7,389,002 of NZ_CP147518.1, forward strand.
ATGCCCGAACTTCAGCTCGGTTTCTTTGGGGGAGATTACGACAATTTCACCTATCCTCGTTATGCGCTCGACTGTTCGTTTTTTCGGGTATATGATAATGGGAAACCGCTGCAAACCACGCATTTTTTCAAATTTAACCCAAACGGTATTCACGATGGCGAACCCATTTTTGTGATTGGCAACCCTGGCCATACCGAACGCCTAAAAACGGTTGCCGAACTCGAATTTGACCGCGACCTTCAGGTGCCGTCTACGATTCAACTCCTGCAAAATCGCTCGGCCATTCTGCAAGCCTATAATGCCACGGCCAAAAGCGATAGTATTTTAAATGAAATTTTTAGCTACGAAAACAGTCTGAAAGCTTATAGCGGTCAATTGGCGGGCCTTCGCGATCCTGAATTATTAGCCCGAAAAGCCTATTTCGAACAACAGTTTCAGATGGCAGCCAAAGCCAAAAACCTACCTGCCGACCAATTGAAAACCTGGGACGAACTGGCCGCAAATACAGCCCAGCTTCGAAGCCTGTTCAGAGACGCCAATTATCTGGCACCGAGCGAACGGATTATGGGTGAGTTATTAACGTTTGCCAACGTTCTGACACAATTTGGGGAATTGCTTACCTCGCGGCCACAAGATGCCGAAAGTGCCCGCTCACTGCTTGTATCGCCCGAGATAACCAGTCTTCAGTTAGAAGAAGGCTACCTGGCCGCTCATTTGGCCGAAGCACAAACAGGGTTAGGCAACAATGATCCCTATGTAAGAGCAGCCCTGGGCAATCCAGACGGCACCTTACGAACACCTAAAGAAGCTGCAGCCTATTTAATTAAAACAACGAAACTCCGCGATCCGGCTTTCATTAAAGAACTCGCTACCCGTCCGGGTGCCATTGCCGCTTCCGACGACCCAATGCTGGTGTTGGCTCGTATTGGTTTCCCTCGCTACGTAACAGCCGCCCGGCAGGCAAGGCAAATTTCACAACGCCAGGAGGTATTGCGGGGGCAGTTAGGTCGGATGCTTTACAATGTCTACGGTCCGGCCGTTCCGCCCGACGCAACATTTTCGCTACGAATTAACGATGGCGTTGTAAAAAGCTATGATTATAATGGCACCAAAGCACCTATCATAACAACCTTCGCCGGTTTGTATGACCGCAACTATTCGTTTGCTAATAAAGCCCCCTGGAATTTGCCAGCCCGCTGGAAAAACCCGCCACTCGAACTGCTGAAACAGCCTATGTGCTTTATTTCTACCAACGACATTATCGGCGGTAATTCGGGAAGTCCAATGATCAATAAAAATCGCGAAGCTGTAGGATTGGCTTTCGATGGCAATATGGAAAGCCTGCCCGGTGAGTTTATTTTCGTACCAGAATCTAACCGCACAATATCAGTACATACCGGCGGCATTATTGCGGCCATGCGCTATATGTATAAAGCCGATCGGCTTATCAACGAACTCATTGGAACCACTTCTGCAGGCGCTGCGACCAAAGTTTCGTCAAAAAAATAATTCAGAACAGCAAGTAGCAGTTCTAGTAAAAGTGCTGCTCGCTGCTCTGAATCAACTATATATGAGAGTTAGAACGGGGGGCCATCTTTTTTATTGCCTACTTTAGGGTATCAATTTATCGTAGATACATTATTTTTTAGAAGTCTGTGCAACATCTGCATTTTTCTCCTGTCTTTTCTACGATTACAACCTAAACCACACAATACGCTGAAGCTGTTGGAAACAAACCGAAACGTCGGGCCGCCCTATCCGGATCGACATGCTGAGCTAGTCAAACGCTGCCAACAGGGCGAGCGACGGGCGCAGTATGAGCTTTACCAGCAATACGTCAAGGCGATGTATAACGTCTGCATGCGTATTCTGAATCATGAAGCCGAAGCCGAAGATGTGTTACAGGAGGCTTTTATGGATGCCTTTAACCACATTGGTTCATTTCGTGGTCAGAGCACATTTGGAGCATGGTTGAAGCAGATTGTGGTGAACCGGGCCATTAATCATTTACGCAGCCGTCGACTAGAATTTGTTGACATGGAGTCGAACCGATTTGGCGAAGACGACGGTCCCGACTTTGCCGATACGGAACCTTACGACGAGGAAGGTACCCAACTAGAGGTCGAACGTGTAAAACGAGCAATGCAGCAATTGCCAGAAGGGTATCGGGTAGTGTTATCGCTATATCTTTTTGAGGGGTATGATCACGAAGAAATAGGCAACATATTGAATATCAGCGAAACAACATCCCGAACTCAGTATTTGCGTGGCAAAAAACGGTTGTTAGAAATGTTACAATGAACAACAAAACCGATGATGAGAAAAGATAATTTAGAACGCTTTGTTCGCGACAACCGCGAGGACTTTGACGACAAAGAGCCCCCTGTTGACTTGTGGAAAAAGATAGAAACCGGACTCAACAAGCAACCGTCCGATTCGACCGGGATAGACTCCGCCCGTGAGTCGGCCAACTCCCGCCCGAACGGTTCCAGCCCACTGACCGGCTCTCCGTTTCAACAAATACATAAAAACTCATCCAAACTGGGGGGGCGGCAAATTGGCTGGCCTAACCTCGACTGGCGCGTGGCGGCTTCCATTGCTGTTTTGTTGCTGGCCGGTAGCTTTTTCTATATGAACCATAAATATGGTGTCACGAATCAACCCGAAATTGTGGCAGCCAGTCCAACTTATGCAAAAGAGGTAGTACAGTATACCCGATTGATTGACGAAAAACGAGCCGAGCTGAAACAAATGACCGAAGATAATCCGGAACTCTATCAGGAATTTGCCACGGATCTGGATCGACTCGAAAACTCATATAAGTCGCTCAAAGCCGACTTACCCCGAAACCCAAACCAGGAAATGCTGATTCAGGCAATGATTCAAAACCTGCAACTGCAAATCAACCTGCTTAACGAACAGCTGCGCGTTATCCAGCGCATAAAACAACAGACTCATGAAAATCCTGTTTAGCCTATTGCTTTGCCTGGGCCCGTTATTGACATGGGCCGAGGACCCCTGGGGGGCCGATGCCATCGAGCGAAAGAAAACGATTATTAAACTGTTTGACGTTGACGCTAATGATAATCTGGTTGTCGACAATCAGTTTGGCCAGATAACGGTTGGGCTGTGGGATAAAAGTGAAATCAGGGTTCAAATTACCATCGTAGCCAATTCAAGCACCGACGAGCGGGTCCAGCGTTTTTTAGATGCCGTTTCGATTGAAGAAAAACGATCGGGGAATCAGATTATGCTCCGCACAAACTTTAGCCAGAGCAATCTTTCAAACTGGAGTATGAATAGCTGGAAGAAGAATGGAGAACACAATTTTGTAAAGATCAATTACGAAGTGATGATGCCCAAGCAAAATGCGTTGACCATCCGAAATAAATTTGGCGATACGAGTATACCCGCTTTCCATGCTCCGCTGTCGGTTCATAGCCGCTATGGTAACTTCAGCGCCGATCAACTTACCAGCCGTCAGAACGACATCGACGTAGCGTATGGCAAAGCGAATATTCATGCGCTCGATCAGGGGAAACTCGACATTGCCTATGGAAGCCTCGATCTTGATCGCGTCAATGTACTATTGCTAAACAACAAATTTGGCAAAATGAATATTGGTACGGTTGGGAAACTGGATGCAGAAATCAATTATTCGGGCGCTCAGATAGGTACTCTTCGTGAATCAGGAAAAATTAAACTCGGTTTTTCGGGTGGTTTCCGGATCGAGCAGCTCCCTAAAACCGCCGATAACGTCGAAATTCAGGCTAGCTACTCGCCTATTACATTGCCACTGGACGATAACAATAACTGTGACTTCGACATAACGGTAAGCTACGCCAATTTCAACTATTCGTCGGGGCAGGCGCTTCACTTCACTAGCCAGCCCGAAGACCGAAGTAGTCATAGCGGCCCACGCATGACCAAGCAGTATGTTGGTAAAATTGGCAACGGCTCAGGTACCAAAGTCAGGGTAGTTTCTAAATTTGGCAATGTGAACTTTAAGTAGGACCGGGCCGCCTGGCAGTCAGGACAGCATCTCAATCACTACCTGATGCTGAGGATATTCCCTGAGCAAGTCGGCTCGATTAGCCAGTTCGAAGCCCGAAAAATCGAAGCCGGGCGCAACCGTACAGCCGACGAGCGAAAACGGGCTTCCTTCAGCCGGTTTCGAACCGAACCAGCAACCTGCCGGAACAACCGCCTGAAATACTTCGCCCTGATCAGGATTGCTCCCCAGCCGGATTTGGTCTAACGTGCCATCTGGCGAAATCATGTAAATTATGAGTGAGCCTCCTGCGTAGAAATGCCATATTTCGTCAGCATCAATTCGGTGTAATGCCGAAACATGATGACTTTCCAATAAGAAATAGATGGCTGTTCCGAAAACCCGATCACCGTTGAAGCGGTCGGGAAGAACCGAATACGAAATGGTTTCAGCCGAACGATATGTTTCCGCAAAATACCCGCCTTCGGGGTGAGGCTGCATATTCAGCGCGCTGATATAATAACTGGCGTCTTTCAAAAGCATAATAGCCCTATGGATTGGCAACGTACCAGCACCAATCCATAGGGCATTTTTTTGTATTTATTGCCGGGCCTTTACAACAGTCATAAACTCCCGCGACTTCAACGATGCCCCACCAATAAGGCCGCCATCAACATCGGGCTGAGCAAATAATTCGGCCGCATTTTTCTCGTTGGCACTACCACCATACAGAATTGTGGTATCCTGAGCAATCACATCGCCATATTGGCTGGCAATATGCTGACGCAATTCAAAATGCATATCCTGGGCCTGCGCCGATGACGCGGTCAGACCAGTACCAATAGCCCAGATCGGTTCGTAGGCGATAACAACCTTTGCAAACGATTCGGCCGACAAATGAAACAAACTTTCAGTAATCTGATCTTTCACAAAGCCAATGTAGTCGCCATTCTCGCGAAGATCGCGCGATTCGCCACAGCAGAAAATGGGTTTAAGCCCATTTTCAAGAGCAATATTTACCTTTTCGGCCAGTTGTGCATTGGTTTCGCCAAAGTACTGACGTCGTTCGCTATGGCCCAGAATTACATAATCGACACCGATTGACTGGAGCATGGGAGCTGAAATTTCGCCCGTATAAGCGCCCGATACTTTTTCGTGGCAGTTCTGTGCGCCAAGCGCCAGTTTCCCCCCCGATGTAATATATTGACGAAAAGAAGTCAGATAAATTGCAGGCGGACAAACGACAACCTCAACCTCGCCCGTAACCTCGTCGTTAACCATATTAATTACTTCCGATAGTAGCGCCTGCGCTTCTTCGAAGGTTTTATTCATTTTCCAGTTACCGGCAACTATTTTTTTGCGCATACGATAAGAAATAAGGTGCTAAGAATCAACCCGATGAATTAAATGAACAGCATAAATGTTCAGCAATTAAGGGCGAAATTAGGGCTTTTCGGGGGAATGCCCCATTGGGTTAAGATCAAATTTTACGGAGAAGGCATGATAAACGGATAACCGGTTGTGAACTTAATAAACCAGCCTTATAATTTTTGTGTTATTCTAGTAAAAAATACGTAATTTCAATGTTATAACAACATCTACATGAAAGCGGTGGTATTGGTAATCGGGATGCTTTGCTCCTATCTGGTCGCCTGGGGAGATGATCACCACCAGCGCACACCCGACCGGGAGCGATATGGCTTTTATATTGCCGGAAATCGCACCTGGACACGAATTCCGTTCAAGCTGCATTCGAATCTGATCATTGTGCCGGTACAAATCAATGGTTCCGATACACTTCAGTTCATTCTGGATACGGGTGTGGGCAATACGCTTATTACAGATCCTACCATTTTTCAAAAACGCCCGCTTACGCTAGCCCGTAAAGTAAAACTTATTGGTGCCGGTGAAGGCAATAATCTAACGGCCTCCATTGCCATCAACAATGACCTGAAAATGGGCGGGCTACGAGCGTCACACCACAATATTGTTATTCTGGACGAAGACATTCTTAAGTTATCCGAGTATGTAGGAACACCCGTTCATGGCATTTTTGGTTATGAAGTCTTTGCCAATTTTGTAGTAAATGTTGATTTCCAGCGCCGGGAAATCATGATTATGCAACCCAAAAAATACCACTATAAAAAGCGCAAAGGCGACCGTTACCCAATCACAATTCATGATACCAAAGCCTACACCGATGCGCTTTCGGTTTATGATGGTGAAAAATCAATGCCCCTACGGGTCGTTCTGGATACGGGGGCTGGTCATGCCCTGTTGCTCGATCGGTCGCGCAGCACATCGGCCGTTCCGCTGCCGGCCAAAGTGGTTCGGGCCCAATTAGGCCGCGGTCTGAATGGGGTTATTAATGGTAGTCTGGGCCGGATTGAAAAAATACGCTTTGGTCGATTTGAGCTGGACAATATACTGGCCTCATTCCCCGACAGCTCAGCCTTTGGCATGAAACTGGTCGATATGCCCGAACGCCAGGGCAACGTAGGCTGTGAGCTATTGCGCCGGTTCAATGTAACATTCAATTATCCTGAACGCTACATTGTGATGAAGCCTGTCAAACGGCTAATGCACGAAACATTTGAACATGATATGAGCGGGCTAGAACTTCGAGCGAAAGGGGAGCAGTACCGCAATTATTATATCGGTAAAATTATTGAAGGATCACCTGCCGATCTGGCAGGGTTGCAGGAAGGTGACGAACTCATGTTTGTTAACAACAATTCGGTTAGCAACCTCACAATCAGCGATATTTATAAAATCCTACAGAAAGGTGAAGGCAAAGAAGTGTCAGTACTCGTACGGCGAAAGGGTGAACTTGTGGTTGCGACTTTTGCCCTAAAACGACTCATCTGACACGTTATTCCATTCGTTCGAGCTTAAATCGAAACGTTGTTCCTTTATCCAGTTTGCTCATCACCGTAATTTTGGCTTTATGGGCATTAAGGATATGCTTAACAATGGCCAGCCCCAAACCAGTACCACCCCGGTCTTTCGATCGACTCTTTTCAACCCGATAGAATCGTTCAAAAATCCGGCTTAAATGCTCAGGAGGAATACCAGGGCCATCGTCTTTTACGGCAACCAGCACATGCTTTTTGTCTTCTTCCAGACTCACCAGTACCTTACCATTATCGTTGCCATACTTAATCGCATTTTCGATCAGGTTAGTCATAACCTGCATAATGCGTTGCGGATCAGCTTTCACCCAAACAGGGCCCGGTTTATCGATCCGTAATTTTAAAAAAGTACGTTTGGCCGATGCAATTTTCTCCAGCTGGTCAAAAATTTCCTGTACAACATGCGCCAGATCAATTCGTTCGAAGCTCATTTTCACTTCGCCGGTTTCCAGTTGCGACAGAGCAACAAGATCCTTTACGAGTGCATCGAGGCCATCGAGACTTTTGGCTGCTTTCGAAAGGAATTTGTCGCGAACGTGCTCATCATCGATAGCGCCATCAATGAGCGTATGAATAAAACCCTGAGCCGCAAAAATGGGGGTTTTCAGTTCATGAGAAACATCGGCCAGAAACTCGCGTCGAAACTGCTCTAGTCGTTTTAACTCATCAATTTCTTTCTGCTTTTTAGCGACATAGACAAAAATTTCGTCGTTCAGTTTTTTGAATGGATTGGTATTTTTGATTACCGCCTTCCGCGGGATAGTAAAATCCCTGATTTTCAGCTTATGAATGGTTTTATACATTTTATTGACCTCTCGAAAGACAAGCAGCTCAATTGCATAAAGGACCAGAAAAAACGAAATAACAAACGACGACACCCCTACAACGAACAACATGTTGTTCGTTACTCCTTCTACAAACGTCAGAAATGCCAGCGTAAGAGCCGAAATTAAAGACGCCAGCAGAAGAGCAATGAAACGAGGACTAAGAGACATGGAACAAAGAGTGAAAGAGCGAAAGGGTGAAAGAGAAAAAGTTCTACTTGTTTTTCGCTCTTTCGCCCTTTCATTCTTTCGCTATTCAGGTTGGTCGGTAAACATATAGCCCACACCTTTTAGGGTCCGAATGTGCGTATCGCCGATCTTTTCGCGGAGTTTGCGAATGTGCACATCAACTGTGCGTTCGAGAACATAAATATCAGCGCCCCATATTTTCTGGAGCAGTTCTTCCCGGCTAAATACTTTATTAGGGTGTTGCGCCAAAAAGAACAGAAGTTCAAACTCTTTCTTGGGCAGAATCACCGATTTATCGCCCTGAGCAACCGAATAATTTTTTCGATTAATAGTCAGATCAACAATATTGATTTGCTCACCAGGGTCGGCTTTCTGGGCTTCGCGCCGGAACAAGGCATTGATCCGACTCATGAGGGCCCGAGGCTTAATCGGTTTCGTAATGTAGTCGTCGGCCCCTACATCGAAAGCAGCCACTTCTGAGTATTCTTCCGAGCGGGCAGTCAGATATAGAATATAGGTTTGACGTAATTCTGGGATTTCGCGCAATTGGCGACCGGCTTCTATGCCGTCCAGATGAGGCATCATAATATCAAGCATTACCAGTTCGGGCAGGTAAGTCCGGGCTATTTCAACAGCCTTTCGGCCATCAGTAGCAGTACGGACGTCGTAACCTTCTTTGGTAAGATTGTATTCAAGCATCTCGACAATGTCGGCGTCGTCGTCGACGACTAAGATGCGATGCAGCGGTTGAGCAGCTTTAGCAGCACTCATGTGAAGCAGAGTTGGTGAGAATGGCCTGTTTTTTATGTTAGGCAGCCCGAAGTTACGTGGCTTATCCACAACGTTACGCCTACGGAATGCATACTTAACAAAAATTTAACAGTCGTCCAGCTAATTTACAAACAAATTATCTGCTGGCTTACAGCCAATTATCGAATCGTTCTGAATCAGAACGACCCTCAACGATCGTCTGTCAGAAAATAGTCTTCGAGTTATTTTTTTAATAAATATACAGGAAAATAACGATTAGTATCTAAATCATGTTTATCCTGCGTTATGGATACTCGTGCACGGGAAGTAAAGCTTCCATCATACGCTAAAATAGCCTGCGTATTGTTATCAATGGTGATTATTGTTTATGGGTTACATGCACTACAGGGCCTGTTAATTCCGCTGGTATTTGCCATTCTGTTTTCGGTATTACTCTTTCCACTGGCTCAACGGCTCGAAAACTGGAAAATTCCGCGCGTAGGAGCTATTATATTATGCCTGATTTTAACGCTGGCAGTCATTGTCGGAATTTTATATGCCGTATCGTTGCAAATCAGCAGTTTTGCTGAAGTTTTACCGCAGCTAATCAAACGCGGCAACGAGTACCTTAACGAACTTCAAACCTACGCCGACGAACGCCTGAATATCGATCGCCAGCGGCAGGTTGCCGAAGTTCGAAAATACCTTAACCAGGCCTTATCGGAAGGGGGTACAATCCTGACCAGCACTCTATTAGCTACAACCAGCACCTTGACCGATATTTTTCTGGTCTTGCTGTTCATATTCTTTTTTTTGTTGTACCGCGATTTCTTCCGATCGTTTTTCTACAAAGTATTCCATGGAACCCGGCGCTCCAAAATCGATTCGGTAATGAGCGGCATTTACGATGTTGTTAAAGATTATCTGGCAGGTTTGGTACTGGTTATTCTGATCATTGGCACCCTGATGACCGTTGGTTTGTTTATTCTGGGCATCGATTATGCCATTTTCTTCGGTTTTTTTGGGGCCTGCCTGGTCCTGATTCCTTATTTCGGTATATCGATAGGTTCGCTGCTACCCGCTGCCTATGCGCTTGTTACACAAGACAATCCATTGAAAGCGCTGGGTGTTATTGGCGTTTTTCTGTTTGTTCAGACGCTGGAAGGCAATTTCATCACCCCCTACATTGTCGGCTCAAAAGTAAGTATTAACCCGCTGGCTGCCATTATTGTGCTGATTCTGTGGGAGAACGTATGGGGATTTCCGGGCCTGGTGCTGGCTTTGCCTATGACCGCTATTATTAAGGTTATTTTTGATGCCGTTGAGCCATTACAGCCCTATGGTTTTTTGATTGGCGAAGCCGAAAAACCGCGCCCGCCTATCAAAAATTTTCAGCAACTGGCCGACCATTTACCCAAACGGGCAAAAAAAATTGGTGAGATCGATGAGAAGACTTAACGCCCTACTCTTAGTTCTTGCACAAAGAACCCCATCTGATTCGGGAAACTGTTTGCGTTTTGTGGAGCAAGCTAGTATATTTGCACTCCCAAATACGGAATAGCTGCTCCCGTAGTTCAATGGATAGAATTATGGTTTCCGGTACCATCGATAGGGGTTCGAATCCCTTCGGGAGCACGAAATGAATTTAGTTAAGGCTTATAAATCAACGATTTATAAGCCTTATTTGTTGATACAGAGCACATTATAGAGCTATAGTGAACTGAAATGAACCAAACATAGTCCGTTATAGTTCGCTGGGTTTGATACAGATTTGATACGCTTTTTATTAGAAGTGTGAGGATCGATGTTTGAAGCTAATCAATTCAACATCGCCCATGACACATAAAGTGAGGTATCGTATTTTGTTCAACCGCCGGAAACAGACCGATACAGGGCTTTCTTATAGAAATAGCAGGGAGTGGTTATAGCCCTACTTTTGTGGTTGCTAGACTACAAAACCATGACTACTGCTCCCTGCCAGGCTAAAACTACGACATTTTACCAACTTCTTGACCAAACCCCTGGACTTGATACCAGGGATAATCGAGGTAAACGCCATGATATGGCTCTGATAATAAGTGGATTAGTGCTTGCATTATGCTGTGGGCGAGATGGTAAACTCTCCGGACTTCATCACCATATGGTTAACCACTATAAACTACTTTGTAAGGCGACTCGGCAGACCCATAAAAAGCCCATTTCACGCGCCCAACTTCCTCTACTATTAGCTAAAGTGAATGGCGTACTGTTTGCTCAACTACTGTTTAAGTGGTTCGGCCTGACCCTGGATGCTGACCAGAAACGGTGGTTTGCTATAGATGGTAAAGACTTGAGGGGAAGCATCCAGCCCGACCATACACGGGAGAAGCCTGTGTATCAGCTCTTGCTCATGACTCCGAGGAGATTGTCAATCAAGCGTATTATCAGGGCACCAAAGAAAGTGAACGGCCCACTGTACGCCAACTTCTGAATGACACTGGGCTCTATAATCAGAAACTGACTTTAGACGCTCTTCATCTCATCCCCTTGACAATCAACGCTATTCATGGAGCTAATGGTGTATATCTAATTGGCGTAAAATCAAATCAGGCCCATCTTTACCGTTATTGTATCTGTAGCAGCCTGGTTGAGAAAGCAACTTACCAACGAAGTGATATACCCCAACGTGGGCATGCGGGGCCGCCCGTGCGGCCGACTTAAGCAACGCACCTACTCGTGTTTTAGAGTTAGTCCACTGGCTTTAGCTATCCGATGGAAAGATGCAGGCATAGCTACACTAGTTCGAGTGGAGCGAATTCGGCAAAAGCTGCATGGCAGCCAACTAACGACAGAGACAAGTTACTTTTTAAGCAACACCCAACCCACTAACCAGCAAGAAGCCAACGATTTATTTGATGCGATCCGCCACCACTGGCGTGTCGAAGTAATTCATTATCAACGAGACGTGACGTTAGGAGAAGATGCACTACAGACTAGCAGTCAATCTGTGAATCGGCTTATGAGTAGTTTACGAACACTGACAATCAATTTATTAAGGCGATCAAAGCCCAAGAATATGGCGGCACAGATTGACAATTTTGCCGATAGATTCCATACCTTAATTCAGTTCATGACTAAAGAAATGATTTTATAAGAAAACCCTGCTGCACCGATGAAGATGGTAAAGTATATATTGCTCATATTATGGGGGATGTTACTTATATCACCAATCACCCCCAGGTATCGAGCCTGCATACCAATTTTTACGAGCGGTTTAACCAGCAAAACAAACAAAACCATGCCCGAGCCAACTGATGACATTCCCGACTATTTGCCAGATGGTACAATTAACATTCATGGCAAATTAGCGCTCCCTTTCCGCATTTATAAACAGGTAAACAAGCGGGGTGAAGAAGAGTATATTATTAGAGATTCAAGGCCTACCGTTCAGCAGATGAAAAAACGGTTAGATGATGATTTAGATAAAGCCTATAACGGTCAATAACGCAAAAGAGAGGGAGCTTCCCTCTCTTTTGCTATAAGCAGTTCATAACGTCAAGCTTAAATTGTTAAGCATTAATTGACACCCTCTTGTCATTACAAATATAAATAGATAAAATCTATTGACTCTATAAGGTCATAGAAAATATCTATTCATTGATAATCTTCATAGCTAATCTTGTGCCGTTTTTGACACAAAGTATAGGAGCCAAGACTTAACTTATTGATTATAAGTGGAAAGCAATGATCTACAGCCTTCCAGTGGCTACTCGTCTTACTCATATAATGTTGTCACGAATTCACATAGGGGTGACAAATCAGGAACGACCGTTGTAGATATATAACTCCGATAGTTTCAATTAGCTATCAAACAAATAATTATTGGAGATAAGTGCTAAAAATACATAAATACAGGTTTTTTCAGAGTTTGCCCATTTGAAAATATAAATTCTGTTACTAAAATATAAGTGGATGCGATTCCGACATCAGATACTAATTCCAATTGAATTCTTGCCGGATCATTAAATTTTAATAAAATTGGGGGCAGTGCATTCTTTTCTACAATAAAATTTCCAGTTTTTCTGTAATGATCTAATTGACGTTGATATTGCCCGAACATCTCTTGAAATTCTTCTTTGCTTATACCAGGACTTTCCATACTAGGTAAATCCGGTATGTCAATTACATACTTATATAGGGAATTAACTACGCTTGATGGCTCACTTGGAGCTCCATCTCCTTGATCGGGTTGAAGGTAAATAATAGTTATTTTTATTTTTTTTAATATTGTATTTTCATCCCCACTATTGTTAAAAGTGATATCAAAAATTGGATTTTTGCTCTTAGTGGAATCTTCATTGTTGCTCCTATTAATATTTATAATTTCTGTTTTTTCTATAGTTTCTATTTTAGATATTTCTTCGAATGCTTTGTTTATTTCTTCGTTGTAGTAATTTGATTCACTTTCGTTTTTTTGTCTAGTTTCGATAGTTTCTTCATTTGTTTCCGAATGCACTTCGTTATATACTTCGATAAAATTAGATAGATCGGTGTTAATTGCAAATTGTATTAATTTGACATTGGCTATTTTAGGTGCACTTTCTTTTGGTCTAGAAATAATAGAGGAAAGGATCAAAGAGAAGCCACCTATTAATGAAGTTAATAATGCAACCTTCTGAGGAGTGGTCAACTTTCTAAATAAAGCAATCATTTTATTTGAATTTGCAATCGTTAGCCTTAATTGAACTTTTTCTTTTCCCGAGGTTTTAGCAGAGGTTAGAAGCAATAGACACTTTGCGTTGCAACAGCCGGTAAACTGCTTTTCCGTCAAACTGCTTGTTACGCCTGGTCTGGTAATGGCTTTGGTTCAGCTTTTCGGCGATTTGGGCATAGGTCATATTCTTATTTCGGTAGAGTGTGGCCAACTCCGTAGCCTGAATATTAGCTTTGTGGGTTTTGGCATTCTCTATTCTTACCGTTTTACTTTTCTTAATAGCTTCTGAATTAAGATTTTGCGGTGTACCGAGCTTAAAGCCTTGCACTTTTTTTTGTGCCAGGGCTGCGCGGGTACGTTCTGAAGTTCGTTCTGCTTCATACTGAGCAAACGTAACCATCATACCTACCGTAAGCGTATTGGCATCGGGCAGATCACAGGCCACGAAGTCAACTCCAGAATCCCGCAGTGTCATCACAAAGGCTACATTCCGGCTTAACCGGTCGAGCTTCGCAATAAGGAGTTTTGCTTTGTGCTGCTGACAGGCTCGGATAGCTTCCTGAAGCTTTGGCCGCTCACTCTTCCGACCGGATTCAATTTCCGTGTACTCAGCCGTGATCTGATCTTCTTCCCGCAAGTATCGGCTAACGATTGCTTGCTGATCGCCCAGGCCCAGGCCGGAACGTCCTTGTGCTTTTGTTGATACCCGGTAGTAGCAGATGTAATCCATATATAGCCTTTATTATGTATCTGGGAGGTATTCCATGACCTAAATGGTCAAATATCGCATTTTATGGCATATTACAAACGACCGTTCATAATATGCCATAAAAAAATGTGAATTAAAAGCTTACTCCTGTTGTAGCATTATTCTGAAAGTAAATTGTTATAAGCCCAAGAGGAATCGTAACAAACATTTACTTTTATACTATTTACATATGAATAATTCATACTATAATACTGTCGCAAATACTGAAGCAAGACCAGTCAGCCTTCAGGAAATAGAAGAATATTTAAGGTGGCTGACTGATAGCCTGTCTGAACTTGATACTTTTCTATCCACAAACCTCGAAACAGACTTAGAATATAAACCTATCTTCCTTGATAGAGATCTGACATTTGATAGAACTTTTATAGGCCATACAATACTCAAGCTTAATGCATTTCGTAATTCAATCGGCCAAGGTTTGTTTTGCACAAGTAAACTAATGACATATTGTATAGATTCAAAAGATGCAGATGATCTAATAATTGTAAATTTTAAGAAAGATTTTAAAACCTTAGAATTTGCAGTAATTTTTTATATAAGGGCGCAGTACCTTGGGCTATTGACAGGTAAAGTCAATATTATACTTAGTACAATTTGGGATTTATTTTTAAAAGTAGAATCTGATTATATTAAGCGGTTAGATCCAAAGTTAGCAAGGGAAAAGATAAAAGCAAAACTCTTGGAATTAGAAGAAAGTAAAATTAAATCTCCTAAGCTAATATACTTGTGGAACGTATATAGAGAGAAAGAACATGAAATTTATAACTTACTAAAAGAGTATTTTCTTGATGATTCCGTTACCGAAGAAAAAATTTTAGTTAATGTCATTTTGAAATCATTAAAAAAAGTTCAAGGCTTGGGGATACATATTTCATCATATGAAAAAGCAAGAACTAAACTAACCACAGAATTTATTCAAAACTTTATAGCTAAAGATGAGTCAGATTATGGATTTTCAGAAAATTTGAAAACTATAGGGGAAGTTGATATTTTAATAGAGAAAACGGATGGTAATGCCGTCGCAATCTGCGAAGGGTTCAATTTAAAAAAACATTTCAATAAACCATTGATAATCAACCATATAAACAAACTTTTTACTTATGATGTTAATGGCTTAAAAGCTAATTTTATCATAGCTTATGTTGAAACATCTGATTTTAATAAGCTTTGGGATAAATATTATTCATTTATCCAAACCATTAGTACTCCCTATAACTTGATTGAGACAGTGCACTTATCACATGATTGGCCTGATCTGCCTACCGATATTAAACTTTGTAGGCTCACCTATTCACGGAATGGGTTGAAAACAGTTGTTTATCACATGTTCGCCCATATGAGTCCTCTGAGAGTCTAATGTACTATTATAAAACAAGTATACTTACATTTGAATCTGCATCGTATGCATGCATTTTTTACTAATTCAATTAGTACTCCCTCAGCATTAGAGAAATTTTCTTGCCTAATAAATTTTGTAGTCCTTGCTGATTCTAAAAATCATATTTTAACCATATATTATTGAATCTTTAAACCAACCTGAGTGTAGGTATATCTATAGTTAGTGACAGTTATTTTATTATACTTATTACTTTATTATACAAATAAAAATTGTTTCTAAATTTAGCTTAATGTAGTATAGCTTATACACTTTTAAGATAATTAAAGCCAATTAAATATAACTATTAGCAATATATCAGAAAAAGCTAGATATGCAGTAAGGAAAGTAGTAAGTATCGATACAAAATAAAGCATATTTATATTTTCGGTTAAAAAATTTTGGTACAAATTTGATACAATAAATAAATACCCATTGGCAACATTCTATATATCAGCTACTTAAAAAGAACCCTTCGGGAGCACGAAATAAGCAAGAAGACTGATAGACACTAGTTTATCAGTCTTCTTGCTTATAGCTAAATTCATTCCCGCTATTGCCAGAACCTACTGACAAAACAGTAGGTTTTTGTAGTTTTAGAATGTGTTGGGGAATTGAGAAAGGTTGAGAGTCGTGCCAACTTTGTAGCGACCAAGCAGCAAAGTGATGACCAAACAGTTCAGCAAACTGACCGACCCTCAATGGGACGCAATTTCGCCTTTCTTCGATCTTAAACGCAAGCGAAAACACGATTTACGCCAGATGATTAACATTATTTTATGGCTCCTGCGAACAGGTTGTCAATGGCGAAACCTGCCTGAAGAGTGGCCTAACTGGCAGGCTGTCTACTACTATTTTGACCGGTGGAAGCAAGATGGTACGTTTGAACGGATCAATTTAGCCTTGAACCAACTGGATCGTAAGAGGGTGGGGAAAGAAGCCTACCCCTCTGTTTTATCTATTGATACACAAAGCGTTAAGCTGAATCCTATGATCTGTGAGTATCGAGGTACAGATGCCAACAAACGAGTCAATGGCCGCAAACGACAGCTTGTCGTCGATACGCAAGGTCGACTCTGGCTAGCCACTGTTCACCCAGCCAACCAAGCCGATGGCCCTACTGCTGTTTCGCTGATTGGCGATCTACTTTGGCGAGTTGGTGAACGTCTGGAGAAGGTATACGGTGACCAGTCTTATAATGGAGTGTTTGCCCAAGCATTGGCCGAGTGGAGCATCGAACGCTCCGGCGTCCCGGTTTGAAAAAGCGTCACGACCCGAATCTGCCCAAGGTTTTGTACCTGTTGCCAAACGTTGGGTTGTCGAGCGCACCATTGCTTGGACTAACCGCTCGGGCGGCCCCGTTCTTCCGTCGAATCGTGAAAGATTACGAGTATACGTTATTATCTTCGGTTAACTGGCTGTATTTGGCTAACATTCAGCTAATGCTCCAGCGGATATAATCCCATTACAAAAGATAATTCCCCAACACGTTCTTAGGCTACTATTTCCAGTTTGGAAATTCCTTCCAACAACCACACCTTTCCTAATTTAGTGTTACTTTTACTAAAAAAGCTACAATACTGCTCATGGAAACGCCCGTAACCGAACAGACATATCCCTGGCAACGCTTTTACCCTAAAGGTGTTCCATACGAAATAAATCCAGATGCTTACCCATCCCTGGCGGCATTAATCGAAGAAGGCTGTGAACGGTTTAGCAATAAACCTGCTTATGCGTGCATGGGTAAGCAAATCACCTATAGTGAGCTGAATACACTTTCCAAACAATTTGCCTCTTTTCTACAACATGACCTGGGTTTGAAAAAAGGGGATCGGATTGCGATCCAGATGCCCAATACGCTTCAGTATCCGGTAGCCATGTTTGGAGCCTTACGCGCTGGCCTTGCTGTGGTGAACACCAATCCGTTATATACGCCCCGCGAGATGCAGCATCAGTTTAACGATTCGGGCGCAAAAGCAATCGTGATTCTGGCCAATTTTGCCGCTAACCTGGAGAAGATCATCAACCAGACCAAAATTGAAACTGTTATTGTAACGCAACTGGGCGATTTGCTCGGTTTCCCTAAAAAGCAGATTGTTAATGCGGTTGTTAAGTACGTCAAAAAACTGGTTCCGGCTTATCATCTTCCGAAAGCAATTTCTTTCAACGATGCCCTGAATCGAGGGAGCCGTCAGGCTTTCCAGCCAGTGGCCATCCAGAATACAGATTTGGCCTTTGTTCAGTATACCGGTGGCACTACCGGTGTTTCCAAAGGAGCCATGCTGACGCACCGAAATATCATTGCGAACGTTGAGGGACAACATGCCTGGATGCAACCGTGCGGTATTGTTGTAGGCGAAGGCATTTTTGTAGCCGCCTTACCGCTCTACCACGTTTATGCCCTCACAACCAATGCTCTGTCAGCCCTTAAAAATGGCTGTATGAACTTGTTAATTACGAATCCCCGCGATCTGAATGCCTTCATCGACGATCTGAAGAAATATAAAATCACCGCCTTCACTGGCGTCAATACGCTTTATAATGGCTTGCTCAATCACCCCCGAATCAGTGAAGTCGATTTTAGCCACCTGAAAGTCACGTCGGCAGGTGGAATGGCGCTTCAAACATCGGTAGCCGAACGCTGGACCAAGCTAACCGGCAATACTCCCTGCGAAGGATATGGCCTTACCGAAACTTCACCCGTATTGTCGTCCAATCCTGTCGATGGCACCGTTCGGGTAGGTACGATCGGTATTCCCTGGCCGAGCACCGTCATGAAAATCATTCGTGAAGATGGCTCCGATGCCCCTATTGGCGAAGCCGGAGAAATTGTCGCCCGCGGTCCCCAGGTGTTTCCAGGCTATTATAATCGGCCCGACGAAACCGCCAAAGTGATGATGGGCGACTGGTTTAAAACCGGCGATATTGGTGTGATGAACGAAGATGGATTCTTTAAGATCGTCGACCGGAAAAAAGATATGATTCTGGTTTCAGGCTTCAATGTATATCCTAACGAAATTGAGGATGTGGTGGCGCAATGTCCGGGTGTACTGGAGGTCGCCTGCATTGGCGTTCCCGATCAGAAATCGACGGAAATTGTTAAGATTTTTGTAGTAAAAAAAGACCCTGATTTAACCGCCGACGCCATTAAGGCCTATTGCCGCGAAAACCTCACGCCCTACAAAATTCCGAAGCTTATTGAGTTCAGAACCGAACTGCCGAAATCGAACGTAGGTAAAATTCTTCGTCGGCCCCTGCGGGACGAAGAGTTAGCCAGGCTGAAGAACTCCTGACGTTTTAGGCTGCGCATTTTCAAACCGCAAATGCCCTCAGCCATTCAGGTTGAGGGCATTTGCGGTTTAAGAAATTATGCCATTAAGCAACGAGTATGGTATTTTCGGCATCAGCATTTCTGGAGATAGACAACACCTCTTCCTGGAACCCTTTTACCTGTCTGATAAAACTGGTCGCTTTTCGGCGCGATATTTCTACCCGATGGCCGTTTACAAGACCTGCACTCAGTTGGGGTCGGCCAGCAGGCACCATTGCCGGATAAATGCCTTCCAGATATAGTAAATTGATAATGTTCTTTTTATGTGGCCGTACAAATATTTTAGGCGACAGCCGGGTTTCCATTTTTTTAAGTGTTAGCGAAACCATGAGCTGGCTACCATCCGAAAAATGAAACAGCGTATAATTGCCCTCACCTTCCAAGCGGACGATGTGGTGCATTGGCATTTTTTTGCGATAACCCCAGAAAGGAAGGGTGAGAGAAGGAATGTCGAACTGTTGCGCTATACGCTCAACATGGGCGTTTGTAAGCGGCTTAGACAACAAAGCTACTTTCATGGCTGGAAATGTAAAGGTGTGAATAAGTATACATTACACGAAGTTGTACAAACAATTTATTTGTACTGACTTTTGTGTAAGAGCAAGTTTACAAAAAATTCATTATCAACTCATTAGGCCGATACTAAATTTTATAAACATGAAATAAATATCGTTTTACAATTCAAAAAGATGGCAAATCTATTTTACCGAAAAACAATCTTTGCGAACTTATTACGCCATTTTGGCCTTACGTCCAGACACGAATACCGCATATCCTGTTAGTTATGGCAACCCTGCTTGATTTAGTTGGCAACACGCCGTTAGTAGAATTAAATCGCCTGAATCCAAATCCAAACGTTCGTTTATACGGTAAGCTCGAAGGCAATAATCCAGGCGGCAGTGTAAAAGACCGGGCCGCAGCCAGCATGATCCAGGGCGCCCTATCGCGGGGCGAACTTAAGCCGGGAATGAAGCTAATAGAAGCTACCAGTGGCAATACCGGTATTGCACTGGCCATGATAGCCCGGCTCTACAACATCGACATTGAACTGGTAATGCCTGAAAGCTCTACCCGCGAGCGGGTTCTGACAATGGAAGCCTTTGGAGCAAAAGTAATTCTGACCGAAACCATGGAAGGTGCCCGCGATTATGCCGAAGCGCAGGTCGGAAAAGGCAACTACCTGATGCTTAATCAGTTTGCTAACCCCGATAATTATTTAGCCCATTACCGGTCTACAGGCCCCGAAATCTGGCGCGATACCGACGGACAAATTACTCATTTTGTATCGTCGATGGGCACCACGGGTACAATTATGGGAACGTCGCGATACCTCAAAGAACAAAACTCAACTGTGCAAATTGTAGGATGCCAGCCAACCGATGGGTCATCGATTCCTGGTATTCGCAAATGGCCAGTGGAATATCTGCCCAAAATATTTGATCCGCAGCGCGTCGACCGCGTCATTGAAGTATCGGCAGAAGAAGCCACACAAACAACCCGTAAACTAGCCAATATAGAAGGTGTATTTGCCGGAATGAGCAGCGGAGGAGCCGTTTGGGCCGCCTTGCAACTAGCACAGGAAATAGAATCGGGGGTAATTGTTTGCATCATCTGCGACCGGGGCGATCGCTACCTGTCATCAGACTTATTCGGTTAAACGAATGAGTTTTCGCAACTGTATAGCGTCAAGGCAGTACCTTTGCAGTCATGTACAAGCGCGTCATACTCCCCTTGCTGTTCCGTTTCGATGCGGAAACTATTCACCATACGGTTACCTCACTACTCAAGTTTGCGCTGGCCCTTCCAGGCATGTCGGCACTTTGCCGAAAGTTGTTTGTCATTGACGATCAGCGCCTAAACCGCACGGTGTTCGGCCTGACGTTTCCCAACCCGGTTGGTATGGCCGCCGGATTCGATAAAAACGCGGAATTTGTTAGTGAGCTGAGCGATCTGGGGTTTGGCTTTATAGAAATTGGAACAGTAACCCCCCGTCCCCAACCTGGAAACGCTAAACCTCGGCTCTTTCGCCTGAAAGCCGATGGCGGCCTCGTTAACCGAATGGGTTTTAACAATAAGGGAGTTGGACCAGCCAGTGGGCGACTGCGCTCTTTTTCGCAAAATCGTGGTGGGCGAAACGTAATTGTGGGCGGAAACATCGGCAAAAACAAAGATACTCCCAATGATAACGCTCTGAGCGATTATCTGATCTGCTTTCGGGACTTATTCGAAGCGGTCGATTATTTTGTTGTAAATGTTAGCTCGCCCAACACACCCGGCCTGCGCGATCTGCAGGAGCGAGAGCCGCTCACCCGCCTGCTCACAGCGCTGCAGGCCGAAAATTTACGACGCCCCAATCCCAAGCCTATTTTGTTGAAAATTGCTCCGGACCTTACCAATGGCCAGTTAGATGATATAATCGCCATTGTGTCCGACACAAAAATTGCGGGCGTTATTGCCACTAATACAACCATTAGCCGCGAAGGATTACTCACTGATACCGCCACCATAGTGGCAATAGGCGCGGGTGGCCTTAGTGGCCAACCGCTACGCAACCGCTCAACGGAGGTTATCCGATATTTACACCAGCAATCGAACGGAGCTTTTCCAATTATTGGGGTAGGCGGTATTTTTTCGGCAGAAGATGCCCTGGAAAAGCTGCGGGCAGGAGCCAGTCTGATTCAGGTTTACACAAGCTTTATTTATGAAGGGCCAGCTCTGACTAAAAAAATTAACCGGGCCTTATTGAAGGAAGCGGCCGAAAAACGTACGCAAACCGTCTGATTCGCGTTGGATTTGTAGAAACGGACCGTTCCCGCGTTTTCCCCGAATTCTACGTATTTCTCTGCGGTTTTTCATTAAAAATTGGGAAATTTACCACTGCCGCTACAGCCCTATCCCAACGCATGGCACAACCAACGACATCACCCCGTCAGAATACAGTCCGTCAGTCATCGTCTGACCGGCCGCGTCAAAATACGCCCCGGCCTGGTCGTAATGGCTCAGACGGCAATCTTCGCCCAAAACGGCCATCGATAAATTGGGGAGCTGCCCTCGATCGATGGTTCACCGATCAGCGCTCAACGCTTACCCTGGGCGTGCTGTTTATGCTACTGGCCATTGGCCTTTTCATTGCCTTTGTATCGTATATAATCACAGGGCAGGCCGACCAAAGTGTGGTTGGCGCTGCGTTTTCGCAACCCTTGGCCGAGTCGGGTTCAGAAACCCGAAACTGGGTAGGTCTGGTAGGAGCCTTTGTTGCCCACGTTTTCGTCTTTCGCTGGTTTGGCATTGGCTCTCTGGCCTTTCCAATTATTATGTTTCTGGCAGGCTACAAACTGACGCTGGGCCGGGAATTGCTCCCATTGGGCCGTGCCACAGCGGGATTGCTTTTTCTGGCGGTCTGGTGTAGTTTGCTTTTCGGTTATATTGTACTCGTAACCGATTCGGCCCAAACAGCCAGTGTCTGGTGCGGTGGAATTGGTTACGAATTTAACGTTGCTCTGTATAGTTTGTTTGGCTGGGGCAATCTGGCTTTTGTTGGCTTTAGTTTATTCCTGTTCATTATTTATTTCTTCGATGTCAGAAGCATAAAATTTCCCAGCTTTTCGACTCCTGATTTTAGCCGTTCACGATCCAAACCATTAAATGGCCGGGATGAAACCTTACAATCTTACGAAGAGAGTGAAGTAAGTGAAGACAATGAGAGTGAAGAAGTGCTTTCGAATCCGTTCATGGCAACTCCTTCTCATGCAGCGAATTCGTTTACAACGCCTAACGAACCAGAGGCAGAAACCCCTCAGCCAGAAACTACATCGCCTGAGGTAATTGCTAAAACAACAGGAGTTACACTAACCATCAAAAACCGCGACGCCATTGCCGACGAGTCGACAGAAGAAGAAGTGGGCATTACACCCGCGCCTACCTTTGAACCCGACCCCTTCGAAGACGATGATCTTGTTGCGGTTCATGGCCTCTACGACCCCACTCTCGACCTGCCTCAGTATCAGTACCCAACAACAGATTTACTAACGGAATACCAGAATAATCGGAAAGCCCAGGTTTCGGACGATGAACTAACTGCCAATAAAGAGCGGATCGAGAATACGCTCCGCAATTTCGGTATCGAGATAGATTCTATTCAGGCTTCTATCGGACCAACCGTTACACTCTATGAGATTGTGCCGGCAAAGGGGGTTCGTATCTCAAAAATTAAAAGTCTGGAAGACGACATTGCCCTTAGCCTGTCGGCCTTAGGTATTCGGATCATTGCCCCTATGCCCGGCATGGGAACTATCGGTATTGAGGTGCCGAATAAAAACCGGGAGATGGTTTCGATGCGTTCGATGATTACGAGCGATATTTTTGCCAATAGTAAGTTCGATCTGCCCGTTGTGCTGGGCAAAACCATTTCCAATGAGATCTACGTAGCCGATCTGGCCAAAATGCCCCACCTGCTCATGGCCGGAGCAACAGGCCAGGGTAAGTCCGTTGGTCTCAATGTTCTGCTCACCTCGCTGATCTATAAGAAGCATCCATCGCAGTTAAAGCTGGTGCTTGTTGACCCTAAAAAGGTAGAACTCACGCTTTTTAATAAGCTCGAACGGCATTTTCTGGCTAAACTGCCCGACTCCGACGAACCTATTATCACCGATACCAAAAAGGTGGTAAATACGCTCAATTCGCTTTGCATTGAGATGGATAACCGCTACAACCTGCTGAAAGATGCTGGCTGCCGGAATCTGAAAGAATACAATGCTAAGTTTGTAAAACGGCGATTAAACCCCGACAAAGGGCACCGTTTTCTTCCTTATATTGTTCTTATTATAGATGAGTTGGCCGATCTGATGATGACCGCAGGCAAAGAGGTCGAACAACCCATTGCGCGGTTAGCCCAGTTAGCCAGGGCCATTGGCATTCATCTGGTAGTGGCTACCCAGCGCCCGTCGGTGAATGTAATCACGGGTCTGATTAAGGCCAACTTCCCGGCACGGTTGTCGTTTAAAGTAACCTCTAAAATCGACTCTCGTACCATTCTCGACACGGGTGGAGCCGAACAACTGGTTGGCATGGGCGATATGCTGCTCTCATCGAACTCCGACATTATCCGTTTGCAATGCCCCTTCGTGGATACCAACGAAATCGAAGATCTCTGCGATTATGTAGGCAACCAGCGTGGCTATGATGGTGCTTATGCCTTACCGGAGTTTGTGGGCGACGATGGCGGTGTGGGCGACGATAAGGATGTAGACCTCGATAATCGCGATCCTATGTTCGACGAAGCTGCCCGGCTCATCGTAATCCATCAACAGGGTAGTACCTCGTTAATTCAGCGGAAGCTAAAACTGGGCTATAATCGGGCAGGTAGGCTGATCGACCAGCTCGAAGCCGCCAAAATTGTTGGTCCCTTCGAGGGTAGCAAAGCCCGTGATGTGTTAGTGCAGGACCTTCAGATGCTGGAGGAATTGTTAAAAAGGCTTAAAGGGGACTAAACCAAACAGCTAATCAGTTAGTTAACAATAATTTACATATCTAATCAGTATTAAACTTTTCGGTTTGGTTCTGATCTAATCAACAACTTGACTTAAGCGAACAAGTTGTGTTAAACAATCTGAATTCTGGAGTAAATAAATAAAAATGAAAAAAGCAGCATGGATGCTGAGTCTGGTTTTAGCACTATCGCTACCAGCCATAGCTCAGAAAGATAAGCGAGCGCAGGGTATTCTGGATGCCATGAGCAAACAGTATAAGTCGTTTAAATCGTATCAGGCAACTTTCACCTATGCCAGTGCTGGTGCAGGAGCCAATGAGTCGTATAAGGGTGAGTTAGCTGTTAAAGGGTCAAAATTCCGACTGAAACTAGGAGGTCAGGAAGTCTTTTCCGATGGGCAGACAATGTCTACCTATATCAAAGATTCAAATGAGGTAAATGTTCAGGATTACGATGAAGCAGCAAGCAGCGAATTAAATCCGACCCAGATCTATACAATCTATAAGCGAGGTTTCGACTATCGTTTTTTGAAAGAACAGAAACAGGGTGGCCGAACGCTCGAAGTAATTGAGCTGACCCCAAACCGGCAGAAAAGCCCGATTGCTACTATTCAGATCTCCGTCGACAAAGCCGACAAATCGGTTCGTAACTGGCTGATTATAAATAAAGATGGAAAACGCACAACGTATACCATCACTAAGTTCACACCTAATGTGAACATTCCGGACGCTTATTTCCTCTTCGATAAATCGAAGTATCCTGGCGTAGAAGTAGTTGACTTACGATAAGAGTTCGTCCTGAATGGGTCTGATATATGAAATAGGCACTCAATCTATTCTTACTTCATATATCAGACCCATTACTTTATTTTAGACCTTTCCGCCAAAAGCCAGATCACCGGCATCGCCAAGACCAGGCACAATATAGGAGTGTTCGTTTAGATGAGTGTCAATAGCACCTAGCCACAAGTGACATTGCGGCAACTGACGCTGTACATACCGGACGCCTTCGGGGCTTGCAATTACGGCAGCAATATGCGTTTGTGCTGGAATTCCGTAGCGTAGCAACGCATGATAAACTTTTTCTAGCGAACGGCCCGTGGCTAACATAGGGTCGCTTAAAATAAGGGTTTTGCCGCTGAGGTCGGGGCCAACAATATAGTCCATAGCAATTTCAAACTCATCGCTATCGGTTGAATTGTATCCCCGATAGGCTCCGGCAAAGGCATTTTCGGCTCCGTCGAAATAATTAGCGAACCCCTGATGGAATGGCAAGCCAGCCCGCAAAATTGTAGCCAGAACTGGCTGTTGACGAAGCAGTTGCGTATCAGCAACGCCCAGTGGTGTTTGAATTGAGACGTTATAATAGGGCAACGTTTTCGAGATTTCGTAGGCCATTAACTCGCCAATTCGTTCCAGATTTCGCCGAAAGCGTAAACGGTCTTTCTGGATTGAAATATCACGGAGTTCGGCTACAAACTGATTGGCTAGTGAGGGCTGTTGCGCAAAAACAAACATAAACAGAGAGTATCTTTCCCCGTAAATTAGCCCGATGACTAGCGTATATCCAAACCAATTGCCTAATTTGTCGCTCAGATGAAGCAAATAGAGAGAAAGAACGGATTGGAGCGAGCTATCCCGTGACTTGTATGCAGCGTTTTTTTTACGTTTTCGTTTTTTTAGTAGTATCCTTTCCCGCCTGGCCACAAAGTCCATATGTTCCGCTCAATACGGATTATTACCACCTTATTGATCGGCTCGAAATTCGACAGGGCCACTGGGCTGAAGGATTTCATAGCTCAGTAAAGCCCTATAATCGCCAGAGCATTATTCAGCTCACCGACAGTTTACTGGCAAAGCCCACCCGCAACTATTCCGATAGCGACTATTTTAATTTCGCCTATCTGCAAAATGATAGCTGGGAGTGGGTACGAGGCTCAATAGATTCGGTTAAGCGCGATCCGTTTACAATGCATTTGCTGCCTCCTGCTGCTCCTGGCGATAGTAAAAAACCGCTCCTGCGCTCATTCTATCGCAAAGTAGCTGATTTCTATAGCTTACAGACACCCGATTTCGATTTGCATGTTAATCCGGTGGTTGGTTTTGGGGCAGGTGGCGAACAAGTTACCCGGCAGGAAACAACCACCAACGACCCTATCCGCTATCCGTTTGTTAATACGCGGGGCATAGAAATTCGGGGAACAATCGGAAAAAAATTAGGCTTCTACACGTTCTTCGCCGACAATCAGGCCATTTATCCAGCGTATATCAGCGATTATGCACAGCTCTATAAGCCCGCCAGCGTTGGCGGAGGCTTTGCGCCAGGCGAAGGCTTTGTGAAAGTATATCGACCTACTGCTGCCGACTCGCTGAAACGGGGAGCCGATTTTCTGACAGCACGCGGCTATTTTACGCTCAATGTGTTGAAGATTATCAACCTTCAATTTGGCCACGATCGTAATTTTATTGGGAATGGGTTCCGATCGCTGTTTCTCTCCGACAACAGTGCTCCCTATCTGTTTTTGAAATTGACAACCCGGCTTGGGTCAAAAATTCAGTATACCAACCTTTTCACCGAATTACAGAACACTCAGGACAGTCTGCAAAAAAGCATGCTCATTCCGCAGAAATTCGCGGCAATGCATCACCTCAGTATCAACATTACTCCCAAAATCAATGTTGGGCTGTTTGAAGCCGAAGTCTTTAGTCGCGACCGCTTCGACATCAATTATTTGAACCCCATCATTTTTTACCGCTTTGTGGAATCCTACCGGGGCAGTGCCGATAACGCCATGATCGGAATTGACTTTAAGGCTACCTTCCTGACTCAATTTCTGGTCTATAGCCAGTTTCTGTTAGATGAATTCCGGCTGAAAGATCTGGTATCTGGCCAGGGTAGTTACACAAATAAGTTTGCCCTTCAGGTAGGTGCCAAATATATTGATGCGTTTAATGTTCCCAACCTCGATCTTCAGGCCGAAATGAACCTGGCTCGCCCTTATACCTATTCTCATTTTGGTACGCAGTATTCATCATCGGGGCAGGGAAACTACGCTCACTATAGCCAGCCAATGGCCCACCCATTAGGTGCTAATTTTGTTGAAGGCATAGGCATTGTTCGGTATCAGCAAAAACGATGGTTCGCTAACGGCATTTTTGGTATAATGATGTACGGTGCCGACCCAACAGGCCGCAACTATGGTGGAGATATTTTGCTGGATTATAAAAGCAATGTCCGCGACGAAGGTAACTTTATTGGCCAGGGCCGCAAAACGGTTGTCACCTACGCCGACCTTCGGGCTTCTTACATGATCCGACACAATATTTTTCTTGAAGGTCGTCTTATGTATCGCTTCAAAGACAGCCAGTACCGCCCCGATGCCTATACGGATCGGTTGGCTAGTTTTGCCCTTCGCTGGAACCTTCCATATCGGAACTGGGTATTTTAAATCTGTTTTTTTAGCCTTTGTTTTTGAGTTTTCAGAACCAAGTAGCCAACTTTGGCGACTATTTGCTTTTTCAACAACTGAAAACTGGTAGCAGAAAACTCAAACCTGCTTTCGAATGCTCGACATTATTCGCCAAGAACTAACTGAAGCTCAGTTAGTTTTAGATACCTTTCTTTCCAATCCCGATAATCTTACGGCTATTGAACGGGCGGCTTCGCTTATGGCAGATGCCTTAAAAGACGGCCACAAAATTATCTCCTGTGGCAATGGTGGCTCACATTGCGATGCAATGCACTTTGCCGAAGAACTTTCTGGCCGTTACCGAAACGACCGCCGGTCGTTGGCGGCAATCGCTATTTCTGATGTTAGCCATCTATCCTGCGTCAGTAATGATTATGGGTATGAATTTGTGTTTTCCCGTTTTATTGAAGGCCTCGGAAACTCCGGCGACGTTTTACTGGGTTTAAGTACCAGTGGCAACTCCGCCAATATTATTCGCGCTGTAGAAGCAGCCCGACAGAAGGGTATGCGCGTTGTTTTATTGACCGGAAAAGATGGTGGAAAATTAGCCGGAAAAGCTGACGTTGAAATACGTGTTTCGCATTTTGGTTATGCCGATCGGATTCAGGAAATCCATATTAAAGTAATTCACTTATTTATCCTGCTAATTGAAAAGCTAATAATTCATTAACCAAAATAGACCAGGATTCGCATTTGTTACGATTTACAAATAAAAGATTTAGCAAATCAATTGTTCCTAAAAAACTGAATTTACACACACTATATTGTATTTTAATAAATAGCAACAAATAACTGATTACTATACACTTCTTTTACGATATACAGATTAACTATATCGTTTTTTTATGGTTTGCCAGATGGAGTATTTCAGTTAGGTTAGAAGAGAAAAGGCGTTTATATTGGCTGAACGTTATTCAGCCCTGACTAACTTATTGACTATTATTATGTTAAATCTAAATAATAGCTCATAGTAAACCACCGTAAAAAATATTATTAGTCAACAAATAGTACTTATAGTAAAAAATAATCTAAAACTATTTAGCTATTTATTTTCTCTTAGATTGCTATTACGCAAACTTGATGTTTGATTTGTGGCCATACAATACGCATTATGAATCTGTACCCACCAGCGCTTTATGAAAACTCCTCTTTTAAATAAATAAAAACTATGGCTAAATCCAGATGCCCGCGTTGTCAGCATACAGCTTTTGAGCTACAACCGGCCGCCGTCAAAAACAGTGTTTATCAGCTCTACTTTGTTCAATGTTCGGCCTGTGGCACTGTTGTAGGTGTAACTGACGATGCTATTCATCTGGTTGCCACGTTGCTTGAAACACTCAACATTAAGCTTTAATATTTTTCTGTCTGATAATGATTTACCTCTACACTTAAAGGCGAATCTGGCCTGAATATGCCATTATACATTGTACGGCCCGATAGTTTTACGGTTAAACCCATCGCTTCTGCCTTCTCGATTAGCATTTCCAACTCTATGACTTTTGCTCGTATTTCGTCGGCAATTTGTTGTCTATCGGTCGTTTTCATAGTAGTACTAAATGGCTCAATTGGCTGATGTATAACTGTTAACGATTGATTTACATCACGAATCGTGCCGTAACTATACTTTTACATTTTTTTTCTTGGTTATCCTATCGATTAAGTTACCATAAAAAAAGAAACCGCCCCGTAGCCGGGCGGTTTGTATGCCATACTCAACAAATAAGCAACACCTAAAACTGCTTTAAGTAAGACAGTTTTCCAATAATATGCTGCTCCTGCTGGCGGTCGGCAGATCGTATTGATCCAGCATAAGCGCCATTATTGTAAACGATGTAGAGAAATGATAGAGGCTGAAACTCCCAGGCCAATCGAATATTCCAAACATTTTTGTCTGTGTATGTATTCCGCTGATAAAAGCTGATTAGCTGCAAACGAGGATTCATAGCCAGGCGACTTTCAACGCTGTAGAGTTTAATTGTTCCGGTATAACCTCCTACCTGGTTGAATTCATTTACTTCAGCACTCATCGTAAAAGCCGCATGTGGAATAGGAGCTACTAGTAGCGAAGCACGGCCATAGTTTAGCTGGCCGTCGTAGTAACGGCCGGTTTCACCCATGAACTGATAGGATATTTTTTTGGAAGGATCGCTGCTGAACATAATCGAATAGCGCGTATAACGATATTTTCCGGACTCAATCGATAAACTCAGCGGTCTGTAATCGCCATTATCTAACCGTTGAAAGGTAGGATTCACAAATAAACCAATATTCCCACCATTCTGAAACGTTAACCAGATGGGATTCATGTTGTACTGAGCCTCCTGTAAATAACCAGTTGAGAGTTTATGATACAGCTCAACAAAAAAGCCGGGCTCAAAATTACGGACCCACTTGGGTAGCCAACTCGATCGATTCACCAGATAAAATCCTGGTGTTGTGCTGATCACATCACTGCGGGAAACAAATCCCATCTCAGGATTAAAGTTCTTCGTCACAAATGATTGTGTGAGCCAGCCTACAAGCTGGTTGGAACGATACGTAAACTGACTATACCCAGCCGTTCCCTGATTAGCCTGAGTCGATGTTATCGATCCCATAAGCATGGCACTGTATGAAAGCGATTGCCCTAACCGAAAAAAGCCATCAAACGCAAATGTGCTATTCTGATGACCATGCAGGCTATCATTGTCATGAACGTTTTTGAAGGTAATTAATCCGCCAATCCGGTTCTGTTTTCCAACATTTTCAACATAACGCCCTACGGCAAAGTCGGTTGCCGGACTACCATCGATTCCTCGCTGGCGAATATACATGCCACCATAATTTCGACTAAGGGACCGATAAACCAACCGAGCTCCAACATCAATCGGAACGGGGGCGCTAGTACCGTCAGCAAGGGTTGCCAACCCCACAGTCCGGCTAAAGAATGGTTTTATTACCATACTCCCCCCTTCGCCAGTGTTGGCATTGCCCGGCAAACCGGTACCAAACAGGCTGGCATTCTCCAGAAAAAAAGCGCGTCGTTCGGGAAACAAAACCGAAAATCGAGTCAGATTATTGACTTGCCGGTCAACATCGGCCTGAGCAAAGTCGGTATTGAGTGTCAGATCCAGAACAGTATTCGGATTAATTGCCCACTTGGCGTCGCCACCTACTTTCACTTTAGTGCTCTGACTATTACCAACTTCAGTTCCACGGTATCGATCGTCAGACAAAAGTACATAGGGTTGAATACGAATATTAGGGGATGGAGGAGGAGGCTTCAGCCCCGTGATTATGCCGGCATAGGCCATACGGGTCGATGTAAATGCCCGTGGAAAAGGCGACCATGCCGACAATTCATTCGAATAGCGACGATTACGGGAAAAATTTATACCCCATGTCTGAACAGAGTCGGCCGACCGGGCATAGCGTAATGTTTGCCAGGGAATCTGCATCTCAGCTACCCACCCCGAATCAGTTCGGCTTGTCCGAACTTTCCATAAGCCGTCCCAATCCATATCGTAGAGAAAATCGTCAAAGGCTAATAAATCGCGCTGTGTACCATACGGATTGGTTGCAAATGCCATTGCATTCCGCTGGTCGTTGAAGCCATCGATCGATACGCTAAAAAGATCATGGGCCATTGACGAGAAATCACGCTTGAAATTAGGTGTCCGAATTGCCTTACGCCCTAATGAATCGTGATTAACAGCCGCGATGTATAAATAATGTCGGTTAAAAAGCACCCGCACCTCCGTATCGAACGTAGCGGCCTGCCCTTGTTTGGGATCAACCTGCACAAATTGTTGGGCCGGAACTGCGTGTTGCCAGATGGTTTCATCTAAACGCCCGTCAATTTTCAGTCGGTCCTGGACTTCAGTGGCGTAAATTATCCGACGTTTTTTAGAGGGAGCAAAAATGGCCGTCTGTCCGCTCAACGCACCAGCACTAGTTCTGTTGGCAATCGAATCAAGTTGAACCGAATCTTTTTGCACGGTACCT
Organism: Spirosoma sp. SC4-14; assembly: GCF_037201965.1. NCBI lineage: Bacteria > Pseudomonadati > Bacteroidota > Cytophagia > Cytophagales > Cytophagaceae > Spirosoma > Spirosoma sp. SC4-14. The sequence goes on from NZ_CP147518.1 coordinate 7,420,777, forward strand.
GCATTGAAAACAGCAGGCTGAGCCAATCCATTAATAGATAGAAAAAACAGGCTGATGAAGAAAACCAGGAAATTGGGCAGCATAGTGGCAATATGAATCACTATGCCAAAAATAAATGAGTAAAAGTCCCTAGTCTCCTTTTTTTCGTCGAACGGCAATTGGTCATGACGAACTGTGTTTTAGTTAGTCGTAGCAACCCGTTGCAGACTTTGGAGTTAAACCGTAGGCGATGGTGCCATGTCTGACGAGGTGGGCAGAATAAAAATAAACGTAGTACCTTCGCTAGTCCCCGAATGGACCTCATAACGGCCCCGAATTGCATCCATGCGGGCTTGTATATTCCGTAATCCCATTCCGGTAGCATCGGCCGGGTCCATTCCGCAACCATTATCTTTTACGATCATATTCAGCTCATTTGCGAAACGGCGAAAGATGATGTCGGCTTCGGTGGCTTCGGAATGACGCAGGATATTACTGCACAGTTCGATACAGATCGAGTAGAGATTGAACTCCGTAGTTTTATCTAAGCGGGGCAATTGTTCCTTATCGAGCCGAAACGTAATTTTCTGCGATAGGTTGAGTTTGTTAACTAATCGGGTAAGCGCTTCTGAGAGTCCCTGCTTTTCCAGCTCGTCGGGTTGAAGGTTGTGCGACAGATACCGAACTTCGGCAAAAGCTTCTTTGGTCATTCCTAACAGGTTGCGGTATATCTGCTGCTCTCGCTCTGGCATCTGGGTTGGGTTCAGAGCCGACAGGCTAACCTTGATGGCGGCCAATAATCCCCCAAGGCTGTCGTGCAGATCGGCAGCCATACGTTTTCGCTCCAGCGTTTGCCCCCGCAATAAGGCTTCTTCAATTTCACGATTCTTAGCCCGAAGCTGGTCATTGGCTAATTTCAGCTCAGCCGTTCGCTCTGCAACTTTATCTTCCAAGCCGCGATTAAGCTCTTCAATTTCCTGCTTTTGGCGAGCAATCAATCGATTTTTTCGATAATAGACAGCCACAAATACCAGCAGCATGATTAGGCCGCATACCAGAAACAATCGCATCAGCGATTCCTGCTCAATGGTATGGCTAAGCGATTCGATACGGGCTCGCTGTTCAAGGCGACTGCGCTGCGAATCGGCCCGCAGGCGCTCGGTTTCGATACGCTGTCGAAGCTGATTCATCCGACTTTCGCCTTCAATTTGTTCCCGTTCGGCTTCAGCCCTGAGCCGGGCAATTTCGGCCTGCCGACGAACATCCATCAACTGACGCTGCTGAATAAGTTCCCGTTTTTCGGCTTCTTCACGAACGAGTCGAATAGCATATTCATTTTGTAAGGCAAGCGTTTCTTCAACTCGTTTCTGTTTGTTGAGGCTGTCTTTAAACATGTTAAATTCCTCAAACTGCTCCAGTGCTTTCTGCGTTTGCCCGTCTGTTCGGTAGGCACGATAGAGCGCATGACTGGCCATTTGTCTAATTCTGAGGTTATCCTGCTGCCGGGCCACTTCCATTGCACGTTCGCCATAGGATATTGCCAAAGCCGAATTTCCTGTCTGAGCATGACACTCTGCCAGCCGGGCCCACACCGACGCCTGCCCTACCGAACTGTTCAGTTGCTTCCATCCGGCAAGCGCTTCGTCATAGTAGAGAATTGCTTTGCCGGGTTGTTGGCGCATATTATAAAAATCTCCGAGTCGCTCGTCGGCATAGATAATATTGGTCAGCGAGGTGGTTTCCCGTGTTAATCGGCGGCTTTCTTCGAACTGTCCTCTGGCGGCATCAAATTTTTGCTGTCGTTCATACACTTCACCAATCTGAGAGACGGCCTGGGCCATCAAGAGCTTTTGGTTCTGCCTGGAAACAAGCGTATTTAAGGGAAGCAGATCTAATGAGCTCTGATAGCTCTGCAAAGCTTTAGGGTAGTCGCGCAGTAAAACATAAATATCGCCCATATTCATCTGCACTTGCCACAAAGGTGAACTTGCCCTGGGTAAACCAGCACAGAGTATTGATGCCTGCTGATTAATTTGTAAGGCCTTAGGGTAATCGTTTTTCTGTACCCGGTAGAAATACTCTTCCAGCATCAGGCCCCGGACCTGGTAGAGTGGATTATGCAGTTGTTGCGCTACCTGTACGAGTTTACCTGCGTAATAATGGCTACTGTCGGTCTTGTTATTTCGCCATTGCTTAAACACAATTGCCAGATACCGTAAACCTTCCAGCCGAATTGTATCATTCCGTGATGTATGTGCTAATCGGTCTGATAGCCGTAGATACTGATGCCCCAGCAAACGCAAACTGTCCATATAACGGACATCGCTTCTTCGGTCAAAATTGATCTCAGGTAATACGGGGAGCGTTTGCGCTTGACAAAGCCCAATCCCGCAGAACAGAATGATCAAAATTGTCAGACTTCTCATGAGTAGTTACTCAACCAGGGTAATCTTCAATACGGGTGTTAAAAGTAAATACTAAAAGCAGATAATCAAGATCTTACCGCAAAAAACTTGTATTTCTGTAGAGCTTAATATGATTAACGACCCTCTTTTGATCATTTTCGTTTATTACCGATAAATAAATATCCAATCTTTTTTCATAGAGCCTTTAAACATTTTCCCCTCTGGGCGAATCTATACATTGCTTTCCTTCGTAAATACAAAGTTTTCTTTGAATAAACTCTTTCCATCAGAAAGCCTCTTAAACAAAAAACCTGGATGTAAGTGGTAGAATTTTCCAAATATTAAGGAGCGTTTGGCAAATTTTTTGCATTATTCATTTGCAAATGAGCGTCTAAAGGCTTTACTTTGATACTCTCATTATCTGGATTTATAAAAAAACATAACCCCCACACACACTATCGGAACACAGCTCTACGTTACCTAATTGTCTTACTGAAAATGGAAAAAGCCCAGGTAAACGACAGTGAGTTGATTTCCCTGTATATCCGTGGTAATGAAAAAGCCTTTGCAAAATTAGTGCAGCGGCACAAATCGAAGATTTACACGACTATCTATCTGATTGTCAAAGATCAATATGTAGCCGAAGACCTGATGCAGGACACCTTTATTAAAGCTGTGGACACGCTCAAGTCGGGTAAATACAACGAGGAAGGCAAATTTCTACCCTGGATTATCCGAATCGCTCATAACTTGGCCATTGACTATTTCCGAAAAGATAAACGCTACCCCAGTGTGGTGTTTGAAGACGGAAGCAGTGTGTTCAACACGCTTGAGTTTGCAGAGGATTCGATAGAATCACTACAGATTCGCCAGGAAACACACGAGCATTTGCGTGAGTTGATTCAGCGATTGCCCGAACAACAACGTCAGGTGCTCATAATGCGGCACTACGAGGAAATGAGTTTCCAGGAGATTGCCGATGCAACCGGCGTCAGCATTAACACAGCATTGGGACGTATGCGGTATGCGCTAATTAACCTGCGCAAACAACTGAGCAAACGTTCGCTGAGTTATGATAAAAACATTTACCCAAGATGATGTAATCCGGTATGTCTATGAGGAGACCTCAGCCGAGGAAAATCTTCTCATTGAAGACGCCATGATGTCGGAACCGGAACTGATGACGTTCTTTCTGGAAGCTCTCGAATTGCGGGCTTTGATGAATAAGATTGAACGACAGCCCCGCGAAAGCACGGTTCAGGCTATTCTCACTTACTCCAAACATCATTCAACCAGCCCACCAAAGCGGTTACGTCATTCGTAGCAGGCGGGTGGGTTTTGTTGTGTTCAAGGCATTGAGCATCAGATGCTGGATAGAGTCCTTCTGACTTTCTATCCAGCGTCTGATGCTGAACGTCCAGTATGTCTATGCAAAAGAAAGAACGCTTTAGGCGGTTTCTCGACTACTTCACGGAGCATTACCCCGAACCCAAAACAGAATTGACCTTTGGCAATCCGTACGAATTGCTGGTTGCAGTTATTTTATCAGCCCAATGCACTGATAAACGCATAAATCAAATTACGCCTGCCCTATTTGCTCGATTTCCAGAACCCGAATCGCTGGCAGCCGCGTCAGTTGAGGAGGTATTCACCTACATTCGTAGCGTATCGTATCCTAACAACAAGGCAAAACACCTGGTTGGCATGGCAAAAGCGCTTATGGAACGATTTGGCGGAGAAATTCCAGGAACGGTCGAGGAATTACAAACTCTGCCGGGTGTAGGCCGAAAAACCGCACACGTAATTCTGTCGGTCGTTTTTAACGAGCCCACAATGGCGGTCGATACTCATGTATTTCGAGTATCGCATCGGCTTGGCTTAGCGCCCTTAACAGCAACAACACCACTGGCTGTCGAAAAAGCATTGATGGCGTATATTCCCAGGCAATATGTCCCAAAAGCTCATCACTGGCTCATTCTGCACGGCCGCTATGTGTGTCTGGCCCGCGCCCCTAAGTGCGAGGTCTGTGCCTTAACAGATTTTTGTAAGTATTATCAGAAGCGGGATTTATAGGATGGGTTGGAACTGGCGTTGCTTTTATTTTCGCTTCATTGAACCGCTTTCAAACAAATCAACGTCTGTCCGATAGATCCTATAAACCCCGGCCTGGTTTAATACTGCTCGGTTGTAGCGAAGAAGAAACTTCCCTCAATCTGAGCATTTTCGTCCGAGTCAGAGCCATGAATAGCATTGGCTTCGATCGACTTGGCATACAATTTGCGAATGGTGCCTTCTTCAGCCTGAGCTGGATTAGTAGCGCCGATTAGCTTACGGAAATCAGCTACTGCATTGTCTTTCTCCAGAATCATTGGCACAATCGGCCCCGACGACATATACGTCCTTAAGTCATTATAGAATGGCCGATCGCGATGAACAGCATAGAACTGTCCGGCCCGTTCGGGCGTCAGTTGCGTTTTTTTGATTGCAACGATGCGAAAACCCGCTTCCTCAATCATTTTAATAATTGCTCCGGTATGCCCATCTTCTACAGCATCGGGCTTAATCATGGTGAACGTTTGGTTCGTAGCCATCGGGGATTCTATCCAAATTTTATTTGGCGCAAAGGTAAGCACTTTCGCCGAAATGCCACGTCAGTTTAAAACCCCGCTGGTATCCAAATTATTCGTATTTTTGAGCTTCGATTACAGCTACGGCTGTTTATGTATGCAAGACATTGAAGCGATTGGCGCAGCGATCGAACAACCAAAAACTGTGCTGATTACCACTCACCAGAATCCCGATGCCGATGCGATGGGATCATCGCTCGGCCTGGCTGGATATCTCCGAAAAAAAGGCCATCGGGTAACCGTTGTTACACCAACTGACTATGGGCAAAACCTGCATTGGATGTCAGGCAACGACGAAGTTATTGCCTTCGACGAAAAAGTTCGGGTGCAGGTCAGTCAACTGATGGAAGAGGCCGATCTGATTTTCTGTCTCGACTTTTCAAGCATCGACCGAATCCGCGATCTGGCTCCCATGGTTCGGCAATCGCGGGCCCAAAAAGTTCTGATCGATCACCATCTCGAACCCGAATCCTTTGCCGATCTGATTTTCTGGGACCCCACTGCGGCCGCCACTGCCGAGCTAATATTTAGGCTAATCGTCCAGTTAGGCGACAAAGCACTCATTGATGTTCCGGTTGCCGAATGCCTGTATGCTGGGCTAATGACCGATACGGGCTCGTTCCGGCATTCGAACACTACCGGCGCTGTGCATCGAATGGCTGCTGATCTGGTTGATCTGAATATCGACGTTAGTACCATTCATCGGCGCATTTTCGATAATGTATCCATCGATAAGTTACGGCTGCTGGGCTATATTCTTAACGAAAAGCTGAAAGTTCTTCCCGACTATAAGTTTGCCTATATTACCTTAACCGATGGGGAGTTAAAGCGGTATCGGTCTAAAACTGGTGATACGGAAGGCATGGTTAACTATGCCCTTTCGGTGGAAGGGGTTGTTATGGCTGCCATTCTCATCGATAGAAATGATGAAATCCGGATTTCGTTCCGATCGATCGGCGATTTTTCGGTGCGCGAACTAGCCAGCAAACACTTCGATGGTGGAGGCCATCGGAATGCGGCCGGTGGTCGGTCGAAGTTAAGTTTGGCCGAAACCGAACAAAGACTACTCAATATATTACCCCAGTACCAGCAGCAGTTGCTGGAAACTGTTTAAATGCCCGGTTTACCGTTTGTTGTTCGTAGTTAGAGCAAGCTGTAAACAGTAAAATGATAAACTACGAACTTATTTTTTTAGCATAAAACAACCATTTTCTCATGTCTCTTAAACATTTCGGGAAAGCCGCCCTGATCGTCGCTATTGCAGCGGCTTGCGGTAAAAACCGCGTTCAGGTAACGGATAACGGCCTGAAGTATCAGATCCACGAGCAAGCCGACAGCCCGCGTAAAGGAAAAGTTGGTGATATTTTAACCCTTCACCTGATACTACTCAACAGCAAAGATTCAGTTCTGCGCGACACCCATAAAGAAGGTGCTCCTTTTCAGATGCTGCTACAGGTTCCTCCCTTTAAAGGTAGCTACGAAGAAGGGCTTACTATGCTTGGCAAAGGCGATAGTGCTACGTTCTACGTTAGCGCCGATTCCTTGTTTACGCGGGCTATGCAACCTCTTCCTCCTGGTGTTCAGAAAGGGAGTGACATCGGCATTGCGGTTAAGGTGTTGAATGTGCAGTCGGAAGACGAGTATAAAAAAACGCAGGCAGCCGACTTTGAAAAACAGAAGGGTATCGACGCTAAAGTCATTGACGACTACGTGGCCAAACATGGCCTGACCGGAAAAGGGCAGAAAACCGAGTCGGGTGTTTATTATATTGTCACACAACCATCCAACGGGCCAGCTCCCAAACCGGGCGATATTGTTAAAGTTCGTTATACAGGCAAATTGTTGAACGGAACGGTTTTCGATAGCTCCGAAAAAAGCCTCAATCCGCAAGCCAGTGGCGAACCCGTTCAGTTTCCAATTGGTGTAGGGCAGGTTATTCCGGGTTGGGAAGAAGGCGTAATGAAGATGCATAAAGGCGAAAAAGTTACCCTGATCATCCCCTCAACGCTGGCCTATGGCCCAAGAGCCAATCCAAAAATTCCGGCAAACTCAGTATTATTGTTCGATATTGAACTGGTCGACATTCAAAAAGGGCAGATGGGACAGCCCGGAATGCCACAACCTGGCCGGTAAACTAATCTAGTTGCTTGCACTTCTTATAAAGCCGTTCGTAGTTTTACCTCCGAACGGCTTTTCTTTTTGCATATGGAACTTTGCTTCGCTACCAACAACCAACACAAATTAGCCGAAGTGTCGGCCTGGCTAGGAGATGCATTTCTCCTCAAAACCCTTAACGACATTGGCTGTAGGAATGAACTCCCCGAAACAACAGGAACTATTCCGGGCAATTCGCGGCAAAAAGCCGAATATGTCTGGACTAATTATGGTGTTTCCTGTTTTGCCGACGACTCAGGTCTGGAAGTTTACGCTCTCAATGGCGAACCCGGTGTAGACAGTGCCCATTATTCGGGTAGCCGCAATGCAGAACAGAATATCCAGAAACTACTAACCAATCTGGACGGCCAGACGAATCGAAAAGCTCGGTTCATCACCGTATTTACGCTGCTCCTGCACGGAATTGAGCATCAGTTTGAGGGCATTGTAGAAGGGCAACTATTAACGGAAACTCGCGGAACCGGCGGCTTTGGCTACGACCCGCTGTTTTTACCGGATGGCTACGACCGTACATTTGCCGAAATGAGTATTGAAGAGAAAAATGCGATAAGCCATCGGTCAAGAGCACTAACAAAAATGGTTGCTTACTTAAAAGAGCAAATCAACTAGAAATCGTTCTTCAAGCAAAAGCCCCGGCCAGTTATTGGCCGGGGCTTTTGCTTGAAGAAAAAATCAGGGCTTAATAAAACTTAGCCCGGCGATCTTCGATCTTGGCGGCATCTTTAATGGCTTCATTGATATAGAAACCTGTCCGCGATGAGTTATTTTGCTCAATTTGCGTTTTGTAAAGAGCATAATCGGCAATGGGCGGAGCGGGGGTTATCTTCGTTGTTTCAACGACCAATACGCCAGCGTCGCCAGCGAAAGGTTTCGAACGTTGACCTACTTTCAAACCAAATGCTTTACCTAACGCAACCGGATCAACACCTGCACTACGGAGGAAACCAGTTGCCAGATTTACGTCGTCAACATTTTCAACTAAAGCGCCTGCGCCGTATTTCTCAGCAATTGATTCGAGCGTACCGCTGGCATTAGCCAGTTTATTGATAATCTGCTCGCCTTTCAATTCATTACGAACCTTAGCCGTTAACTCAGCCCGGTAATCATCTACCTTGACTTCGTCCTTATCGGTTTTGTTAGTTAAAACGGCAATGACATACTGATCACCAACTTCAAACGGTTCAGAAACCGAATTCAGGTCGGTTTTGTCGTCAAATGCCCAACGAACAATTGAACGGGCATCCGCCAATGCGTTAATGTTTGTCGCATTTTCGGGAATCCGATCAGCCGTAGCCATCACGATTGATTTATCTTCTTTAACCTTCGCATCAAACTCTTCTTTCGTATGCACTTCCGAAGCAAACTGATCGGCTTTCCGAAGAGCTTCATCGCGGGTAGTCTGGCTCGGCGTGATGGTTTTACCAATAGCCGCAATTCGATACAAGGTGTTGGTTTTGGGCTCCGTTACTTTAATGATATGGTAACCGAAATCCGTTTCAACAACGCGAGGTAACAAGCCAGCCGATGTGGCACCAAATACAGCCGATTCAAATGGTTTCACCATCTGTCCGTTATTTTTGAAATAACCCAGATCGCCACCATTCTGAGCCGAACCGTCGGCACTATTGGTTTGCGCCATCGCTTCGAAGCTGGCTCCACCCTGAATTTGTTTCAGAATGCTTTCTGCCCGACGGCGAGCTTCGGCCTTAGCCGAATCGGTTTGCGCAGTTGGCCGAATCAGAATGTGGCTGGCACGGGCCGTGAAGCTGGTGTCTTTCTTCAGTCCGCCGTATTTATAAATAAAATAAGTATTGCCTTCGCGGAATGGACCATAAATACCACCAGGCGAGAATGTTGGAATGGCAGCCCGAAGTTGCTCAGGCATTTCACCAGCGGTCATGTATAGAGGTACCCGAACATCACTATTTTGCAACGCAAAAGCAGAGTCGTTTTGAGCTGCTCCCAAACCACGAGCCAGTGATTTGATCTGATTATAAAGGGTTGCACTATCTTCTTTCGAAGGCGCAACCGAGAACGTTACGTACTGAATAGAACGCGTGTTAGCTCCCGGATATTCGTCTTTATGTTTGTTCAAATAGTCCTGCAACTGCGAGTCCGTAACCTTCACGGTTGTATCGTTAATGGTATAATACGGAACAAACAGAAACTTGACATTTGCCTTTGCATTCTGAGCCTGATACTCTTTCTGAGCTTCGGCAGTTGTAGCATATACCGACAACCGCATCAGCCCTTCGTATTTTTCACGCAGCCGATCAGAACTCAGGTTTTGCTCGAAGCTAGCCCAGGCAGCCTGCTGTTGTGCGGGCAGGTTCTTTAACCCTTTAAGGTAGTTAATAATGGTGCTTTTATCGAATACACCCGTCTGCGGGTTTGTAAATGCCTGCCGCACGGCGGGGCTGATGTTATTGCCCTGAACCATATCGACAAGTTCTTCCGACGATACTTTTAGGCCAAGCTTATCAAACTCTTTCGCGTAGGCAATCTCAAATAAAAACTGATTCCAGGCTTGTTCGCGGAGCTGAACCATGTCCTGCTCTGCCGGAGCGCGGCCGGTTTGTTGCTCATACTGCGCCCGAAGTTCATCGACCTTCGCATTGAATTCCTGGTAATCAATGGATTGACCGGCTATTTCACCGACCTCCTGTTGGTTTCCGCCGAACAGTAAACTACGACCGCCGAGCAAATCCCCCCCCACGATGAACAGTATCAAGCTGACGGCGATAATGCCTACGGCCAGGCCTGAACGTTCTCTGATCTTGTTAATGACAGACATTTCGCTTTATACGTACAATTTAGCCCGCAAAATAACAATTTTCCCCGCTGGAATACAAGCAGATTTACAGTTAGATAGCAGACATTATATGCAGGATCTTCGCAAATAGAGTGCCGGTTGCTTTTTGCACAGTAAATCGGGCAACCAATTCTTTGCTAAACCTCTGTTACCGACGGCTTAGATACACTGTGGCTTTATGGCCACTTTTCAGGTAAACCAAGTTGCCGATGTGGTTAACATTCACCATACACTGCTGAACGATAGTTAATTGGTCTGCACCACCAGTAAATAATAAACCGGGTTGTTAATGGAAGCTGTGAACATAGTTCGATCTACAAAAAAACGCCGACCACAAGTGTGAGCCGGCGTTTACATACCACTGAAAAGTGGTCAAATTTCGTTTAATTTTTGTCATTATCCAGCTTATCGCCAGCTTTATCGAATGCATCACCAATATCACGGCCAGCCTGTTTAAATCCTTTTTTTACATCTTTCCAGGCATCGGCGGTCGAGTTTTTGGCCTTATCAATGTCATCCCCAAGTTCTTTTCGTTCGTCTTCGAGTTTGGCTAACTGCTCTTTCGATTTTGCTTTGGCTTCTTTACTCTCGCGCTTCATATCGGCCCGCAACTCATCGATCTTAGCATCTAGCTTATCCTTCTGAACATTCATTTTAGCGACAGCTTCATCGCGTTCGCGTTTAAAATCAGCCACCGCTTCGTCTGTTTTCTCTTCGGCATTTTCGCCAGCGTCTTTCAAATCAGCTTTTGCTTCATCGGCAGCGTCTTTTGCATCGGCCGAAATGGCATCTCCAGTATTTTCAAGAGCGTCTTCGGTGCGAGATTCCTTTTTTCCATCCGAACTACAGGCCTGAAAGAAAGACAATGACCCTGCCAGAATGAGTGCGCCAAAAATATGCTTCAACTGGTCCAGGTTGTGTTGATACTTTTTCATAACGTTTTGTGTAGTTTGATTGTCACCAATCAAGTTGACAAATGATGTGCCAGAATTAAAAACAAAAGGGCTTAAAACGGTCAAACGCGTGTTCACCAAAGTTTCGCTTCTGCCCCTTTCAGCCCTCCTGGCTTCTTATTTCAGTTTTTCCACTTAATTGCGCATCCAATGGGTTTTGTTATAGGTGACGGAACTGGGCGGTTGGCCAGCAAATTGGTAACAGCTTCGTCAACATAATGCCGTTGCGCATTGGCTACATCCTGTGGATTATCATCAACAGTACCAACATATTCGAGAATAAACTGACCGTTGGTTTGTTTAAGCACATATACCTGCGGGGTTCGGGTAGCTCCAAATGCCCGTGCTACCTTCTGGCTTTCGTCCATTGCATAAGGGTACGTATAGGCTTTTTCACGCGCTCTGACTTTCATATTTTCGAAGGAATCGTCTTCGTAAATTGTCGGGTCGTTAGGCATAATAGCCAGCACAGGATACCCCTGTGGCGCAAATTTTCGATCAATGGCACTCAGCCGATCTTCATAGGCTTTCGAGAATGGGCAATGATTGCTGGTAAAGACAACAATTAATCCCTTCTGAGATCGGTAGTCGCCCAGCGAAACAGTGCGACCATCTACATTTTTCGCCTGAAAATTAGCCACCGCATCACCTATTGCATACCCTTTAGGAACCTGAGCATATAAACTAACTGCAATTCCTAAAGTCAATACCATAGTCATTATCGGTCTTGCCGGGCGGTTCATAAGTAATAATTCTTTTAGCATTTGCCTATTAGATAATGAATGACGCCAAAAGATTAACCGGCTGGTTCTGGGCCAAGTACCTACTTTTGTATCGACAAGCGTTTCGTGTTCAAAGCTAATGAACCAACCGATAGTTCGTGTAACCAACAGCCAATAATTTCAGGCATTAAAACTAAATAAAAAACAATCTGAGTAGTTAATTCTCGTAGTTGTTCGCAGATAGTATAGTATATTAACTTTTGGGATTTGACAAAATTCAGGGGGATTCGGTGAGTTTTAATGCTTTTTTATTCAGGAATGAGCGCATACTGATTTACAGTATTGCCCGTTTTACGGCTTTCGGCTGTCCGTTCCAGTTTAAGGCTCCCCCCATCCGATCCGGCCAGAATATAGTATTCGATAATGCCGCCCGTATTGCTCGGCTTTGGAATTAGACTATCCAGAATCAACCGCTTGTTGTCCGTTGAAACGGTATAGGTGCCCGTTATCAGTCGGCCGTCAATATCTTTTAGATGTACGACTCCAGGCTGACTCAGGTCGAGTCGAAAATTAATGTAACCCGGTTTTATATTGTTGGTAGCCCCTTTTGCATATACAAGCTGTTGCGACTCCGTAACGCTTTCGGCTTGCCAGATTTTTCGAAGCAGATCCGTAATTGGCGTTATGTTTTTTGCCCGGCATCCGATCAGGCTTATCAGTAAAAACGAAAAAACGAGTTGCGTTTTCATGGCAGTAAAATTCGTTTGGAGAATAGGCGATTGTTAGCAACCATAGCAATGATATAGCTACCAGCCGGGTATCGATCCAGTACATAATGCCATGTCCCGGCCAGGTTAACACGCCGTTCTTCGGTAAATAACACTTGTCCTGTTGCTGTAGTAAATTGGATCGTCGCCTGCATAGCAGTGTGCCAGTCCGTGCTGATGTGGAGCGTTCGTTCGCTCATATACAGCGTTGTATGCGCATCCAGCTCGTCTTCAATTGCAATAATCACTTCATTGATACGCGCAGAGGCCACATTCGAGTAAGCTGAATTGCCCGCCGAATTAATTGCCCGAATTCGGTAATAATAGGTTGTAAATTCCTGTAATCCCTTATCTGTATAGGTCGTCTGTGTAGCAGGCTGTTGATTAATCTCCATAAAACCGGCATTTGGCTCAGTCGATCGCTCAATAGAAACAGTAACGGCATTGGCAGACAAGGGCGAAAACGACAGCTTTACCTGGTCATAGTCCTGCGTTTGAGCCATTAGGTTAGTAGGCGATGGCGGTGGAGCTAAAGGCGTTGTGGCACAGACAACATCCGTATAAGCCGATGCACCAACGCTATTTTTAGCCCGAATTCGATAACAATAGGCGGTATTGTCGTTCAACTCCCGATCTTCATAATTAGTCGAGTTAGCGGGCAAATCAGCAAGTTTGGCGAATACACCACCAGCACTATTGCTGCGTTCGAGCTCAAAACCGGTTTCGTTATCGGCATTATCAGCCCAGGCCAGGTTGATTTGCATGGCCGATACTGGCTTGGCAATCAGCCGATTGGGCGCAGTAGGGGGCAAATCTGGCGTAGTTACACAAGTCACCGTTGAATAGTCGGATTCGCCAATGGCATTTTTCGCTCGTACCCGATAACAATAAGCCGTAGCTGGGGTTAACCCCCGATCTTCATAACTGGTCGAGTTAGCGGGCAAATCAGCAAGTTTGGCGAATACACTACCAGCACTATTGCTGCGTTCGAGCTCAAAACTGGTTTCGTTACCCGATTGGTCAGCCCAGCTAATACGTATCTCACTGGCCGACGTTGGTACAACCATGAGTTGAGCAGGAGCTACCGGCGGCACATCAGGTGTAATTGCATCGGCAGTAGCCGAGTAGGCCGACTGTCCAGCCACATTTATGGCCCGAATCCGATAGTAATAACGCGTATTGGGCGTTAGTCCTGAATTTTGATAAACCGTTACATTAGCGGCAGCATCGGCAAGCTTTGCCCAGGTAATCCCATCAGCACTGCGCTCAATATCAAAACTGGATTCATTATCCGACAAATCGCTCCAGACCAGGTTAATTTGTGTTGCCGACACAGCCGTAGCCGACAGACGATCGGGAGCCAGGGGAGGAGTCAGGGGTTTATCCTGAGTTGTGGCTTCTGCAACGTTCGAAAAATCAGACACACCAACGGCATTCATCGCCCGGACCCGGTAATAATAGTGGGTTGAGGGCATCAATCCTGTTTTCTGAAACGATGTTGAATTGGCTGGTAGGTCCGCAATACCTGCCCAATTGCGGTTGTCGGTACTTTGTTCAAGCTGAAAACCGGTTTCATTATCGGCCAGATCGACCCACACCAGATTGATCTGATCAGGCGATGTTGCCGTAGCGGTAAGCCGTGTAGGTGTGCCGGGTGGCAAGTCGGGTGTGGTAGCGTCAGCACTATTGGAGTAAGCCGAGTTTCCAGCCGAATTTTTTGCCCGGATTCGATAGTAATAGCGGCTGCGCGGTTGTAGACCCGGATCAGTAAATGTTGTTGTGTTTGCCGACAGGTCTGCCAGTTTGCTCCAGGAGTCAGCGCCTGTAGTGCTTCGTTCGAGTTCAAAACCCGTTTCATTATCGGCATTATCGGACCAGGTCAGATTGATTTGTGAAAATGATGCGGCTGTAGCTGCCAGATTGCTGGGTGAGCCCGGAATTGTAATGGGTGGGGCCTGTGTTGTTGCGTTAGCAACATTTGAATATCCAGAGACACTCGCATCATTGAACGCCCGAATCCGGTAAAAATAACGGGTGTTGGCTGGCAAGCCCGTATGGGCATAGGCGGTGGTATTGGCTCCGATATTCGCTATTTTTATCCAGGGATCGTTACCATTCGAACTGGTTTCGATCGTAAATCCTGTTTCATTGTCCGATACGTCGGCCCATTGCAAATTGATCTGCGAGCTTGAAACAGCCTGAGCCGTTAACCGGGCTGGCGCGTTAGGTCCAGCGGAGGGGGTTGTGGCGCAAACAACCGTCGAATAATCATGACCCGATTGCGAAATACGATAACAATATTCTGTTGATTCTGCCAATCCATTATCGGTATAGCTACCATTATCGCCCAGCGTAGAGGCTACATTTGTCCAGTTTCCTGTTTGACCCGTACGACGCTCAATACCAATTCCCGACTCTTTTCCGAAGGGTGTCCAGCTCAGCGTAATAGAACTCGCCCCAACGGCCTGGGCTTTCAGGTTCGATAAGTTCGATGGTAGATTAGCCGTAGTCTGGCAGGCCGTAGTTGAATAACCGCTGGTACCTCCATCGTTCTGAGCCCGAACCCGATAGCAGTATTGAGTACCGCCCGAAACGGCATTGTCGGTATAAGAAGGAGTACGACTATAAGCAACAACAGCAACTTGCGTGAACCCGTTGCCAGGCCCGCTAAAACTACGCTCAATTAAATAGTTAGCAGCGGTTCCGCCCGCTCCGGCATTCCAGCTAAGTTTGATGCTCGTATTCCCCTGCGCCGAAACCGTCAGCCCAGCGGGAGCGCCAGGAGGCTGAGTAGGTGTGTTAACGGTTATCTCATTCGAATATCGAGATGTTCCCGTAGCCAATACGGCCCGAACCCGATACATATACGATCCATTTGCCTGAACTGTTTTATCCTGATATGAAGTCACATTAGCCGCAGCTTCCCCAATTTTAATAAAACCGCTAAAGTCATTACGTTCAATGTCAAACCGGGTTTCGTTCGTCGAATTATCACTCCACGAAAGATTAATCTGGTTATAAGCTACCGCCGAACCTGTCAGATTGGAGGGCGTGTTCGATTGCGCCCGTACTGATACTGTGCAGAACAAAAGGCAAACGAGTATGAATAAACGCGTTTTCATGAGTGTAACTAGATTTATTGCCACTCCACCCCAACGGGATCAGTAGGCGCGCTTTCGCGATTATCGGTCTGAACGGCTACTATCGAATAGAAATAGGAAATACCCGGTGTAGCTTCCCGGTCAATGAATTCGATCTGACGCCCTGGCAAGGTGCCCATCAGGCGGGGGCGCTCTGTTTTGGCGGTATATCGATACACCAGAATTTTCTCCAGCGACTTATCCAGAGGAGCATCCCACCCTACCCGCACCCCTTTATCGGTTACGACCGCAACCACTCCACGCACGGGCAATACGGGGCTTAATGCCGCAAAATAGACGACTTCCGGGCTAAAGGCACTTCGTTTGTCGTTCAGCCCATAAGCCCAAATCCGGTATGTATAGCGATGACCAGGCTCTACACTGCCATCTTCATAACTGTTTTGAGCGCGGTCGGCAGGGGTTTGCCGATAGAGTTCTTTAAATGTTTTTTCGTCATCAGTCTGCCGCTCCACCACATAGCCCCGCACATAAGGATCAATATCCCGCATATTCTCCCAAATCAGTAGCGCGTGGCCTTCTTTAACGACAAGTTCAGGGTTGAGGGGTGTGGCAACTCTGTCTGGCAAACGTGGATCGGAATATACGATCTGACTCAAAGGCCCTGTGTTATAGCTTGTATTGACTGCCACAACTGCCCACCGATAACCAACGCCAACAGCTAGTTTACTGACCGGAATACGGTAATGAACCATAGAATCGGTCGAAAGAATAATACCGGAATACGGCATCATGGAGCCCATTGCGCTGTTCGATACATAGATATAGTAGCCACGGGTATCTACATCGGCACGTTGCCAGCGGAAGTACAACGTATCGTTTAGCTGGGTTAATTTCAGATGGGAGGGCGGCAGCAAAGCCAAACGATTGGCCCGAAGCATTCCCGATACCCGCACCGAAGCAGGCAGGGCATCGTAGGTACCGTTGGGTCGAATCTGATAGTAATAGCCCCTGATGGGATCGACCCGATTGTCACTATACGTCGTGTCGGTGGGTAACGCCGACGCAATCCGCCGATAGCCGTCATCATACCGATCGCTACGCCAGATTTCGATCGACCGAACATCCTTCACAGACGACAGTTGCCACGAAAGCCGAATTGCATTGCTAGCTTCTTCAGAAGATGTTCGAAAGCTCAAAATAGCCGGTAGTTGCTCCAGCGGACGCAGATTGGCAATGGTTAATGTATCGGATGGGCGACTTTCATTACCCAGAAAATCGTTTAGTAAAACAACATACTGATACACCATTTTATGGCGGGCATTCGCGTCGGTGATTTCCAGAAACAGGGAGTCTTTTTTCCCTTTACGAAAACCCCATTCGGCACCACATTCGGCAAAGCCGGTCTGATTGTAGGTAGCCCGAAGCAAGCGCGCCCCGGCAAGATCGGGGGTAGTTCTCCGCAACAGGTACGTAATCTTCACTACACTCCCATCTGCACTATGTCGTATGGAACGGGCCGTAGCCGCGATCGTTGGACCAGGAACACTGACCGTAACAGGGCTTCGACTTGCTCCACTACCGGCTACTGTCAGGGGACGAATCCGATAATCGTACCGACGGTTCTGCACCACTGCCGTATCTAAAAAGCCAATACCAAAGGCTTCCAGATACTGCGGATTCCACCCGTATGACTCCAGAGAATCGACCGTAGACACATCCCGATACCGCGCATACAGTAATTCAATAAGTGAATCGGCGGGTAATTCATATAGTGGATTTTTGCGTGTCAGCAGTGTAAGCCGGGCAACCAGATCGGTAGCGCTATGGGGCGATTCATCGGTTGTGTATACAGGTTTCCAATCTGTCTGACCAACATTCGTTTCGAGTCGTTCGATTATATAACGGGGTCCATGCAGTAATCGGTCGGTCTGAATAAACACACCGTAGCGGCCAGCCGTAGCCCGCGTTTGTTGGGCTGATACGGCTGACGACAGCCCTAAAATCAGCAGTATTATAAACGAAAGTTGGGTTTTCATTGGTCGTTGGTAGCACAGCCTCCTGTGCATTTATCGAATGTGCAGCTTACATCGGGTTTTATGGCTGGTTTTTCACCATACCTATAGGCTGCTGTAGCACCCAGTTTTAGACAGAAATCAGCGTTTGTTTCCGTTGAGTAGTCCAGCAGGTCGCCGGGCGGGTCAACTTTCAGATTTACCAAGAAACCAGCATTAAGTTGCATACCCAGTGTTAGAGCAATGCTTTTATCGCCCGGATTTGCCGTCAAAACAGCATCTGCCGCCCCGTTTATGTGTACCTCACCCGATGCCTCCACAACCAGAATACGACCGTAGGCATAGGCATGTGCCCCCACACCCAGGCCCGAACCATAGCTCCAGTTCCCGCTGCTATAGTTGCCAAACAGATAGCCATCGGCATAAGCATCCAGCCCTAGTTTGTATTCGCCCACTCCTGGCAAACTTTTTTGCTCTTTCCATTCGCCAATAATGGGAACCGGAATTTCGCCGGTAACGTAAAAGCCTTTGAACCGCTGCGCGAATGCACAGGGTAAGGCTTTCCGGTGGCTATTGGCAAACAAGACAGCATTGGCATCGCCCAGATCCTGACTGTCGTAGAACCCCAGCATCAGCCCCCCTTTCATATCGACCGGAACAATGAGTGGCACATTCTGCACATTGCCCGAAGCCACGAGGTAGAACCCTTTTCCATCCAGTCGAACCTGGGCTATTCCGCTGAAGGTCATCGTTGGGGGCACGGGCAGATGACTCATGGCAAGTGTTCCCGTAAAACGATGCTCCCGACGGTCATAAACCAGACTTAGCCCCCCCATTCCGGTATCAATACCGTCGAGTTTAATTTGCTGGTTATCAGCCCTTATTTCACCATAGGCCGTAAACGATAATCGGTTCTGTTCCTGCTCGGCGAGCATATCGAAGCCTTTAGGCAATCCGGAAAAGGTCATCAGCCCCCATTGTCCGCCCGAAACTGCCTGATGACAATAGAGTTGCCGAAGCTCACGAGAGCCCTCAATAGGCATAGACAGCTTCCTGAACGAACCGCTTTCTGTGTAATAATTGGCATCATTTTTAGAATCGATAATGTCGGCAGGGTTATCCCGAAGCAAGCCAAGTTTGGCTTCGTCCCGCAAATCGAGATTCCGGTTGTGGGTAATATGGGTGTAGCCGTTGGTATGTACCAGCAGCACATCGTTCAGGAGCAGTTTATCGGGTTCTTCGGCTTTGCCCCGAATTGCCATAATACCATCGGCAAAATATAGAGCCGTACTCTGGCTACCGTCGGCTGCAACATCCTTACCGGCGTCGAAACCCAGATAACCTTTGGTTTCGAATTTGTAGCCTCCCGGCACAATTGTTTTCAGTTTTACGGCCCCACCGTTGGGTCTGGAATAGATGAACCGCATCGGCACATCCTGTGGGGCATTGGGAATCCTGGCCGACATACCCGCATCGAAGGCAAAGTAGTTGGTGCCGGTTTCGATTGTTACGGGTCGAACGTCGATGATGTTGAAGTAATTAACAGCCTGACTACCGGACCCAAACGATACCACATCCTCGCCATTATCCAGCAACGACAGGGTAGCGAAAGTCAGGTCCTGCGAGAGTCCGGGCACCGATTTGGCAGGCAGTATAGCCGCGGCTGAATTTCCATCGGGTACTACCACCACCGACCAGTGACCTTTCATGTCGGAACCAGTTTGCGCATCATAGCCAAAATAGGCTTTCCCACCAAGTTTTAGTTGAGCAATACCGGCTAGTTCGAAGTTGTTTTTTGGTTCAACTTCCAGCTTAAAAAAGTCGCTACGGAGATTAAACAGCTTAATCGGCACGTCGACTTTACCGGTTTTCACAATACCTTCGGTCGCATAAAATCCGCCCTGTTTGTAATCGAGCTGCCAGTTCCGAACGGCAACACTCCACGTTCCTCCCAGGTTAAATGTAAGTGGCGTCTGGCTGGTTTTGGCATCAACTGTATTGTTTTTCAGGACCAGATCGCCAATCGTTACTGTCAGTTTCGAGGGGTTAGCGTCTTTGATCGTACAGGTCATGGTAGGATTCAGATGAATTTCATCGCCCACTAACCGTGACCCGTCTAACTGACTTACGGCGTCGAACCCGAGCAATTTCAACTTCATAGGCTGTCCGTCTTTCTGAGCAATGCCGAAATGAGTCCATTTTATGTTAGTTAAGCTCGCGTCGAAGGCCGTTAGTACGGGTTTAGTACCGGGTTGGCCATTAATTGCCGGGTCGTATAAAAAAAACTGACCCTTTTCGTAAGAGAGCAGAGCAGCCGAAAAATTGAACGAATTATCAATTATTTGCGCCTGAGCCATAATTGTACCCGTTGATTTGCCGGGCGTCCGTACAATTTTCAGTTTGCCATACTGCCCATCCGGCGATGTCAGCCGAACGTTGTAGCTAATATTCTGAAGCTCTACCGCAGCCGTAGTATGATAGACCAGATTATCGAGCAGCCCCGTTTCTAATTCAACTGTTTCGCTCGCAGGAATACCTTCCTCAGGATTGTCGGGATTGGCTTTGAACACTACATTTTTAAACCGCACTTTCACTTTGGAGTCAAGCAGGGCAAAAGGCCCCAAAGCCGGGTTAGTTAAATCGACTTCGCCCGTTACGCTCATCGTTTTGGTATCCAGCTTTTCGACATTGACCGGGAAGCCCCAAAGTGTAGCAATCCTGAATTTTGTGAAGGTTGTCAGTGTTAGTTTGAGCGATTCGCCCTTGGCCTGCGGAATAGACTGTTTGCTACTGGCACCCACATAGGTCGTTAAACTACCCTGACTCAACTTGTCGTATGAGGCTTCGACCGGAACCATCGAGCCATCGAACGTTTTAGATACATCGAGCGAAAAAACGCCACCTTTCCCCGATCGGGTGCTGTATTTGACGGGTGTATTGCTCCCCGATGGCACAAAAACCTCGACCCCTTCGAGCGGTGTTTCTTTGCCATCAGCCGATGCCACAACCACAATTCCCGTCACGGTGCGGGCTGGCTCGAGCGCAACCAGACGGAGATCTGCTGTTTTAGTCTCTACATTTGTTACCGATACGGTTCGGGTAACATAACCAGGCGACGATACCTCTACGAACAGATTTTCGACAGAAATATTTTTGAATTTAGTTTCGATTAAGCCAAGCGTATTACTTGGGCCGAATTTGTAGCCCTGGCTGTTTTTGCCAAAAAGTTTAACAGTTGCTCCTCCTATGCCATTGTTGGTCAGAGCGTCCAGAATCTGAAAATTGATCCGATGATCGCGTTCGTAGACGACAATATCACCCGCATTAATGAGATAGCGTTTGTCGTTGCCCGTAACGGGCTTAGGCAATTGTGTTTTAATGTGGCGCTGTTCGCCAAAGTAGCTCCTATTTACCGGGAAAATTTTGAGTGAATCAGCCGTCGACGGCGCATCGACGTTAAACCGCCACTCTCCCATATTGGTCCGAAATGTTTTGAACAGGTAACCATTATCGACCTGAACATAGGCTTCAACTGTCTGTTTCTTATCGGTCAAACCGACAAAAATTGCTTTGTTATCGGCATCGACCGTACGGCCCATAATTATCGTATTGGGTTGCATCAACAGCCGATCGAAATAGCTGTTTTGCCCAAGCATCAGATCACCAATCTTTATTTTATTATCGGCTACAATCTGGTTGGCTACCGAGTCGTAATAGCAATACCCAGCCTTCTCGATCACCATCGATGCATTTTTGCCGGGTTTCAGCTCAAACGGCTTTAAAAGCCAGCCATCAGGGCCGGTTAAGCCGAATTTTGTTCGTTTTCCGTAACCCTCTTCATCATAAGTCAGCGTTATCCAGGCATTTTTAAGACCCTGAGTCGGATTTGTTTTATCGACCACACGCAGATTAATTGTCGGATCGCCCGGCTGAAGGTAGCGCTGAACAAGGTCGGATGTGGTATAAGTATACTGATCGGCAAAAAGAGAGGCCTGTGCATTGTTCGAATAGATACCAATAACATATTGGCTATTTACGGGTCCGTCGCCCACCCTATAATTCAGCCAATAGTTGCACACCACAGAACCAACAAGTGCACCGTTGGGCGTATAACAATTCACCCAATTCAATTTGCGGGCTTCTTTTTGCTGACTTTGTGTTGGACTGTCGAGGTAGTCGGGCAAGTACCTTTCACTAACCAGCATACTCTTCAGGCTCACCAGGCCGTAGTTATTCAAGCCACTTATGCCCGATTCGGTAGCAATCAGGTAGGCATCGTCTTGGCTAAGGGCTATTACCATCCGCGAAAAGTTTACCTTACCGTCGGCGGCCGTTTTACCCTTGGCAACGACCGGATAATTAACTCCATTATACTGGTATGTTTCGGTCAGTCCCTGGCCTTCGTCGGCAGGCGGCAACATGCTGCCACTCCCCGATTTGGCATAGCCCGGCCGACGGAGTACATAAACGTTAATACCAAATAAGTTTTGCTGGATACCCGCCTTCTGTTTCTGCGCGCCAACGGTTCCGGTCGTATCCGAACGCAACTGTATAGCCAGATTGAAGCTGCGAACTTTAGCTGTTAAATCGCCGAGCTGGTTCGGAGTCTGAAGGTTAATTTTTTCGTCGTCCGTGTTTCCAAAATCTTCTATCGGATACGCGTAATACGAATTATCGACCAATACACGCAGAGTTCGAATGTAGGTTCCGGTTTTGGTTACGCTCTCGCCCGGCAGGAGAATATCGCCCGAATACTTTGGCGTCTGATAATCGGCACTCACCTTGCCAAGCGGGAGAGGTTTGGTCATTTTCACAGTGAACGTAACCTCGCCAGCCGAGTTGGTTTTG
Organism: Spirosoma sp. SC4-14; assembly: GCF_037201965.1. Classification (NCBI taxonomy): domain Bacteria; kingdom Pseudomonadati; phylum Bacteroidota; class Cytophagia; order Cytophagales; family Cytophagaceae; genus Spirosoma; species Spirosoma sp. SC4-14. The sequence goes on from NZ_CP147518.1 coordinate 7,443,178, forward strand.
CTTACTCCCAGTGTTTGACTGAACGTTTTGTGAAACTCCTCCAGACCCGGCGGTGGGCTTTCTACGTACATTTTTTTACTGCCAACTTCCTGATAAATCACCTGTAGCCGGACAGACATACTGGCGAGCGGACGACTGTTGGCCCCGTCTTTACCCGGATCAGCAAACTTATAGAATAGCCTACCTCTGAAAACTGCTGTCGGTGCTTCATTTGTCTGAATATTGAAGGCATATTTTTCTATTCGGGCTGGTGTAGTTGCCAGTTTACCTTTGGGAGTCAGAAACACAACGGGGTCAGCATCCTGGGGCTTCTGCCCACAACCGGGGCAATAGATCATATACGTGTCGAAGGCACTAACCGCATAGATCAGCCGGTTGAAGGTGGTGCCATAAGCCGTGCCATTCTGCTGGAGAGGAGCCAGCCCAATAAACTCATAACCCAGCGACTCTACTTCTTTCCGGATCATTTCGGCAGGTAAAGACGGCAGGCCAATTCCGGAAATTTGTTGCTGACCCATACTAACAACCGGAGAAGCCTTGCCCACCGATTGGCTCCCTCCCGAAACCGGCACATCATCGGTCAGCCTGTACTTTTCAACCTGTCCTTCAACCGGTAATCGGTACTTATCATAATCGTTCGCCTTACCTGGTTTTCGGTATAAGACCAGATACTGACCAGCCAGGTTCACATCGGGTACGCCCGGCCAGTTCTGAAACGACTGGCTGGCCGTTACGCTAAGCTGATAACCCGACGCCAGCCAGCTAACACCACTTACCTGATAAGGCCCTATTTCGGATCGGGCAATCTGAAATGTGTTCTGGTTATTGGTCTGATAATAACTACCGACTTCGGCAATGGGCTGAATAAACGGATTAATGGCATCGACCAGACAGCGGGTAAACGTCTGGGTCGTATCGGCACTATGTAATCGGGACCGTAGTACCTGAATCCGATAGTTACCCGCTGCATCGGACTGACCATAGGCAACATTTTCACGATAATTATTCGGATAAACCTTCATCAGAACCACCTTCGTATTCGGCAGCGCATGAACCCCGCCCGATTCGCCGGGATATCGGTAAGCCAGAATACCCGTCACGGTCAGGCTATCGGCCGGATCACCCTTATCGCTGGCAACAAGCAAAAACGAACGAGGTTCAGCCGCTAATGGCCGCTCCGACAGATTCGCCTGCCGGCGCTGATTGTCGGCTATGCCAACCAATTCAACCTCGGCCCGATAAATCCGGCCAGTACTCATACCAGTCGGCAAATCACTACGTTCCAGCTCCAGATAGGGTGTTCGTACCTGCCGGTCGAGGACAACAGCACCGGGCTTTCCGTTCTGTATAGCCCGGATACGGACTCGGTAGTTGAGGCTCGCAATGCGGTCGAAAAGGGTTTTGCCAGGTTGTGCATTATACGCTTTACGCAGGCTTGTTTCCAGACCTTTATCAATTTCCCAGGCAATACTAAAGGGGTTATTCGTTCCGACCTCTACCGTTGCAAGTTGTTTGGCCCGCCCAGGCGTTGGTTTCGTAATCGTCAAATAGGGATTTAAGCGTTCTCTCGTTTCAGGTACTGAACCGTACTGAAAGGCGCAGGCAGGGCTTTTGCCATCATTCAACAGGTTTAGCCGACCAAACTTATCGATCGCCTGCACGCGCCAGGCATAGCGCTTACCCAGTTTAAGTGGCAGGTAACTGGGGCCATATAGAAAAGTACTGGTGGACAGATTCTTTATTTCGATACCCGAAGGAGGCAGATTTATAGCATCGATAAATACGTTAGGGTCTACATTGCTGAGTGGCAGTTCGACCACCCGAAGGGTATAACTGACCTGTGTCGGTAAAATTCCGGCGGGTGGTGTCCATGTAAAAACGGTAGCCTGCGGTGTTGTCGGCAGCACTTCGCCATCGCATAGGGGCGAAATCAGCATTGGAGGCTCAATGGCCCTGACCGGAAAGGGTGGGCTACAACCCAGCGGTTCGCCCGCCGACAGCATCTGACTGGTGCGGTTATCATATACCTGAACACAAACCTGATAATCGCCTTCGGGCAAAGGTTTTCCCTGATACAACAGGTTCTTGTCCATCCCATCAACACTGATCTGATTGAGATCAAATAACCCTTCGAGATCCCGGCGGGTCAGTAGCGTTGTGCCAGCAGGTAGCACCAAAGGAACCGGCGGACGATAGTTTGGCAGGGTTCGGATCGAAACGCCATTGTCGCCCGTTACGCTGCCCTGCAACCGAATTTCCAGCGACCCACCAGTGGTATTGATCAGTCGAATCTGCAGTTGTTGCCCAGCTCCGGCATAGTCCTGCAAATAGGCACTGTAGGGCGGGTTACTATTAATAAGTACCTGCACCTGCTGCTGGGCCGAAACCACCCGAAACAACAGTAGGAAAGCGGTAATAAAGAGCGCACGTTTCATTGTTCTGATAACATGAATAGGTCAGAATTTGGGAGTGTCGTGTTCAGTTCAGAATGAAATTCCATAGCCAAGCGTCCCTCTGATTTCGTTGTAGCGTTGTTCCAATAGGCCTGTATCCGTATTCAGATAAGCTAGTTGAAGGCTCAGATTCTGGCGTTTTGCCAGCTGATAGGCGACATTGCCCGACGCATTCAGAATTTTCCCGTTCAGCATTGCCCCACCGCCATCAGTTTGTTTATTAATCAGATAGCTGGCATTGAGTGCCGTTGTTAGTTTATTGGTCAGAAAATTCTTCGTTAGCCCCAGCGTTGGCCCGTAGAAAGTGGTCTGCATACCCATTGACAGATTCGATTCTGTATAGGAAAGCAGTAAACTAATTCCCAGTCCACTCCTGATGGACTGGTAGAAATAGCCAAGGTTGAGATTGGTATTTGTATTATTGGTAAAAGCGGCCGTTCGTTCATTCAGATCTGTAAGTTGCTGGCGAGTGGCGATTAGCGTAACTAACTGCACAACCTGTTCATTCTGAATTGTATAGCGCGTATTGATCGTTGCCGAAAAATTATTTTGGGCTAATCGGATTGTATCGATAATGGGCCGAAGTCCGGCCTGCTGGCTGATTCCATAATTAGAAAGTTGCAGATCGATACCAAAAGCCGTTGCCGGATTATAGGATACAACCAGCGAGCCAATGGTTCGTCCTGTTCGGGCATTTTTGTTTTTAGCCAGATTGTCAATCTGTATTCCATAACTCCCCGACAGCCGCAGTTTACCCTCCAGCAAGGTCAAATTAGGTGCAATAGCATAGCTTTCTATATCGCTCTGGAAGTAGTATGATCCCATTGTCTGAAAATTGGGATCAATTCGTTTGTACTGAAGTTTGATGCCTGCGTTTTTAGTGCGATAGCCAATGGCAGCCTGGGTAGCCTGGGTGAGCTGGGTCGAAATTCGGGCTGTAAACATCCGGCCAAAAAACCGGGTAACAGCATTACTCCCTTCAGCCGCCACCACCGTACTCCGAACATCGCGGGTATAGGCGCTAACGGCAGCATCGAGTTCTACCGTAATGTGTTTCCGAATGAGTAGCCGCGAAGTAGCCCCAACGACCAGATTCTCGGCAGGTGCAACGCTTTGGGTCGCCGACTGCGGTAGGGAAGTAATGGAGGTCGAATCGTCATGGGCCCGAAGCAGCAACAGATCGACGTAGTTGCCGGGTTTGCCATAACCAACTTTTAGAGCATAGCCCGTTCGTTGGTAGGCCGGAATAATATCGGGCTGGGCCAGGTTGGTTGAAATTGCTTTATTGAAACGCCCATATACTGCCCCCAGCCGTAATTTGCCCGGATTCAGTTCAGCACCTCCTCCTAAAAATGTATGCCCTGCCAGCGTAAACGGTGAAAACGTAACATTACGATAGCCAGCATGGATGGTAGCCCATTTATAGGTCGGCGATACGCCAAACTGATTGAAGGGCTGCCGAAAACTATTCCCCTGATTACCGAGTACGGCCGAAAATGGTAATGAAATGCCCCCTGGCAATGCAACCGTTATGGAACCACTCAGGCCAAACGGGGTTGGCTGATTGCGGGCCACCATGCCGGAACCAGCGTAGAATCCGGCATAGGCACTGAACCCGCCCGATACCTTTGCAGGCAATGCCCCATTGGGCGATGGGTTGGTTTGAGCAGTGGCCGGAACCATACAACTACTCCAGCCCAAAGCAAGCAGTAGACATAGGCGCATAAGGCGATTGATCGTTAGAGGTAGCATTGAAAATCTGAATCAAAACTACCCTAAACCCATTCGCCCGTCAATCGGATAAATATATGACCGGGAAACTACGCGGCACGACACCCTAGGAGGCAACACACTGACTAACAGGTCATTAATGCCAAATTAAGGAAGCTATTAGAATTAGCGACTCCGTAGAATTGCGTAGTCTGGAGCAGTCAGCACGTAGAGAAAGCTACTTAAACAAGCCCGTTTTCATCGCCTTGATCACGGCTTCGGATTTGGAGTTTACGTGTAATTTTTCATAGATATTAACAATATGCGTACGAACAGTTCCCATGCTAATGCCGCAGTGATAGGCAATCAGCTTATAACTGTCTCCTTCTACCAATCGGTATAATACGTCCTTTTCTTTATCGGTCAACTGGTATGTATTTCCCCTACTGGAGCCCGGTTTATTCTGATTGCCCTGCGCCCGGAAAGCATCGAGCACCTTCATAGCAATGGAAGGTGTCATGGCAGCACCACCCGAAGCCACCTCTCGAATGGCATCAATAATTTTATCGGCGGGCGTCTTTTTTAGTAAATACCCAACGGCTCCGGCCGAGATAGCGGCAAAAATCCGCTCGACATCGTCAAATACGGTCAGCATCAGAATTTTAGGAAATGTCGTCTGCTCACGGATCAGTTGAACCGCTTCGATACCCGTTCGGCCCGGCATATCAATATCCATCAGAATAACATCGGGCCGACTTTCCCCAACAACGGCTACCACATCGAGTGCATCCGGATATTGACCCGTAACAATCAGATCGTCTGTAGCATCAAACACCAGCGCAAGCGTTTCGCGTAATGAATCATTATCATCAAATAGAGCGATGCGGATCATAGGGAGCAAGGTTTCCTGTAACAGTATCAACGTAAGGCGCAAACAAAGGTAGACCGTTCTGCTCTGGCATACTATCGGATAATTATCCGATAGGGACCAACAATCGTACGGTCGTGCCTGCGCCGGTGCCCGAGTGTACATCCAGCGACCCAGACATCGCCTGGGCCCGCTGATTCATACTCTGCTGGCCTGTTCGAGCACTGGGCCGCGCCGGGTCAAACCCATGCCCGTTGTCCTGAATTAACACCTGTAGTCGACCTTGCTGGCTTTCAAAGCGAACGGTAGCCTCGGTAGCTCCCGAATATTTAACCAGGTTATTAATGGCTTCTTTTCCTATTAAATACAAATTCCGGCGAACTTCCATTGAGATGGGTATCATATCAAAAGAAGGGTCTATCGCGAACGAAAACCGAATATGTTTCGACTCCATAAGGGGCTGAGCGTACTCTTGCAGGCGAAGCGCAATCTGCGGCAACGAATCATTGCCCGGATTGATGGTCCAGATAATCTCATCGATCGACTCCAGAATCTGGCGGGCATCCTGGTAAATTTTTTGCACCATCTTCTGAGCCGACTCCGGTCTATTTTGACTCAGCAGCGTATCGGTATGACCACTCAGCAGGGAGATACTACTCAGCGTGCTACCCACCTCGTCGTGCAGATCCTGAGCAATTTGCTGGCGGAGTTGCTGGGCTTCCTGAAGCCGACGGAGTCGAGCCCGGTTGAGCAGCCAGGCGCTAACAGCCCCACCCAGCAGTAGCAACAGAGCGCCACCCACCAGCAAGGCAGTAGCCTGAAACTGACTTCGTTCCAGATCGCGCTGACGGAGTTGCGCTTCTTTTTGCAACAACCGTAAACGAGCTTCTTTTTTCTCCGTCTCATAGCCAGCAATAAGTTTCTGGACTTCTACTTTGGCCTGCGCGGTAGCCATTGAGTCGGTAAAGTTGTAGCTCTGATTCAGGAATGAATAAGCCTGCTGGTATTTTTTCTGTTCGGCATAAATTTCTGCAATTCCCTTCCGATATGATACAATAGCTTCACCATCTTCATTTTTCTCAGCCATTGCGAGGGCTTTCAACGCATACCGTTCGGCATTTGGGTAGTCGTGCAAGGACTGATAAAGACCGGCAATGTTATAATTAGCCCTGGTTACCGATGCATCGGCATTCTGTTTTTCGGCAAGCTTCACGGCTCGAAACAAATAAGGCAATCCTTGTTTGGCCTGCCCAAGCTTATCATACATTCGGCCTATATTCTGCAACGCATCAATCTGTAGCAATTCATAACCAACAGCTTCGGCTCCTCTTAATGAGGCCTTGTAGGATGTTAAGGCTTGAGCAGGATTATTCAGATCATCATAAATATTCCCAATATGATTGTTGGAGATGGCTATTCCAGTAGAATCATGCATAGCCCTATCAATAGCAACTGCTTTTCGATAATAGGGTAATGCCTGCGCCGGATGCCCCGTTTGTTTGAGCATGAGTCCAATTGTTGGATAAATAGCCGACAGACACTCTTCGGGCAACTGCTGGGCTTCCTGAAACCGGATAGCAGCCAAAGCAGTATCAATCGCTTTCTGCGGCTGATTCAGGTGGCTATAAACCAGAGCAACATTGCCCATGGCCACTACCTGCTGCCGTTTGGACAAACCAAAACGCTTCACATCTTCCAGCGTTTTCTGGAAATACGCCAGCGCCTTAGGCAAGTCATTTTTGTGAAAATAGGCCGCAGCTTCCCGATGATGAGCCGTATAAATTCCACGGTTAAACTTTAGCCGTACGGCCAGCGATTCGGCCTGACGAGCCAGAACGATGGTAGAATCGTAGGCCGCTTTCTCAAAAATCAGTTTCCAGCCAAAATCATTCAGGGCATTAACGTAGTTCGTATCCCGACGCGCCGTTTTCAGATACTGCGCCAGCGAATCAAGACTCTTAGGAAGTTGTGCCCAGCCACAGGTCGCCAGAAACTGCGTTAGCAGCCAGAAAACAAGACAGGCTTTCAGGAACGTGTTGCTCATACAATACAGGTTGTAGCAGTCCGTCCATCACCTGCAGACGGGTTCCCTGACCCAGTGCCGACCGAATGCTTAATGTACTCCCTCATAGCCACTTTTCTAATCAAATATAAATTCCGGTGAACTCCCATCCATATCAGCGCAGCATTGCCTAAACCCGAACGGGTCAGAACCGACAACCGAATAGGTTTCGACTCCAGAATCTGACAGCCCCCCAATCGATCTACCAACTAAATACCTGTATATCATTGTGGACCATAAAGTCAGATGGCTAATTACTACTAAATCAGTAGTGCAAAGCAATTGATTTAGTTTTCGGTAACAGCAGACACTACAGTTACCGGTTGCTCATTTTTTTCTCATTTTTTATAAACGACGATTGTTTACTAAACACTGTTCATTATCTTTGCTTTGTAAACGAAAAGTTACAATGGGAATTACTGAGCGGAAAGAACGGGAACGGGAAGAGATGAGGAAGCTGATTCTGGACGCTGCCCAAAAGTTGTTTCTGGCAAACGGCTACGAAAAAGTTAGTCTACGCAACATTGCCGACGAAATTGAATACAGCCCGGCCACTATTTATCTGTATTACAAGGATAAGAACGAGCTTCTGTTCGCGCTGCATCAACGCGGATTTATTAAGATGGTGGCTGAATTTCAGCCTATTCTGACAATGACCGACCCGTTCGAAAAACTAGTTGGAATGGGTCGGGCTTACATTCGATTTGCTGTCGAAAACCCAGAACTGTTCGATCTGATGTTTATTATGACAGCGCCAATGGATAAGCTCGACAAAGAAGATTGGGTTGAGGGCGATCAGGCATTTGGCTTGCTAATGCAGGTTGTTGAAGAGTGTATGGACGCTGGTATTTTCCAGCGACACGATGTTCAGGCAACATCGATGATGATCTGGAGCTCAATTCATGGCTATACGGCTCTTTTTTTACGGAAACGCCTGGGAATGTTTCCAGAGTGCGACCGCCAACTCATTATGGACGAAGCCTTTAATCTGTTCTGCGAAACACTACGACACGGTCTGTAAAAAAGACCGCAAATTTTTTTACCCATATGCTAAACACTGTTCATTAACTAATAAACGATCATGAAATTCATTCTCAGACGCATCCGCTATTTGGGCCTGCTATTTCCTCTGACAGCATTGGCTCAGCCTTCTCTAAACGGCAAGTCGCCGATTGTCGAGAGCTACATCCGCGAAGGGTTGACCAACAATCTTGCACTCCGTCAGGAATCGCTTGAGATTGGTCGCGTAACGGAGTCGTTGAACCAGGCAAAGTCGCTCTTCTATCCACGCATTGCTTTCAACCCAACCTACTCGGTAGCAGCAGGCGGTCGGCGGCTGGAGTTTCCGGTAGGTGATTTGCTAAATCCAGCCTACAAAACGCTGAATCAGCTCACTGGCTCCGATAACTTCCCAACCAACATCCAGAATGTCAATCAGTTGTTGGCTCCCAATAACTTCCACGACACTAAGTTCAGTGTGAGCTATGCTATCTTCAACACCGACATTCAGTATAATTATCTCATTCAAAAGCAGTTATTATCGGCACAGGAGGCTCGGAAACGCGTTGTTGAGAACGAGCTGCGGTATACTATTGCTACTGCTTATTACCAGTATCTGCAAACGCTGGAGGCTATTCGCATTTTCGAAAGCGCACGCACGGTATTAAACGAACTGGCTCGTTTGAACGAAAAGCTGGTTAGTAACAACGTAGCCACGAAAGAGGTCGTTACGTCGGCCCGTTACGAGGTCAGCAAAGTCGATCAGCAATTAGCCGTAGCCCAAAAGAATCGGGAAACCGCTCAGGCCTACTTCAATTTTTTACTGAATCGCGATCTTACAACAGCCATTGACGTTGATTCGTCGCTTACCAAAATTCTACCCGAATCGAAAGAAAATCTGCCCGATTTACAACAGACGGCTTTGCACGGGCGCCAGGAACTTACTCAGCTTGGCCAGTCATTAGAAGCCGCCCAAACAGCGGTTCGGCTTAACGAAGCCAATGCCAAAATCCCGAATCTGTATGTCGGAGGTAGTACTGGTTTTCAGGGATTTGGCTATACGTTTCAGAATCAGGCGTATGTGGTAGCACAGGTTGGTTTGCAGTGGGATCTGTTTCGCGGCTACGAAAAGCGCTCAAAAATTCAGCAGGCAAAAATTCAGACCAATGCGCTGCAAACCCGCATAGCCGAAGCACAGCGCCAGATTCAGTTGCAGGTTTTGCAGGCGTATTATGATCTGGATGCAGCTAATCAGAGCCTGGTTGCCACACAAAGCGGGATGACCAATGCCGACCAGTCGTTTCGGGTTGTCGATAGCAAATATCGGAATGGGCAGGCACTGCTGATTGAGTTTCTCCGCTACCAGAACGACCGGCTAACGGCTCAGTTGCAGCATTCGGTAGCGCGTATGGATGTGCTTGTCAAACGTGCGGCTCTGGATCGGGCAGTAGCGGTTCAGTAACACTTAAGCATAACCGATATGATAATAGCTTATATAAATAGCCTAATCCTGTTTCTTATCAGTGCAATTCATATCTATTGGGGAGTTGGTGGGAAATGGGGGCTAATGGCAGCCTTGCCTGAACATAATAACACAAAAGTGCTTCGACCTGGCCCTGTAGCTACGTTTATTGTTGCCGTCATTTTGGGTTGTATGGCATTGTTCTATCTGTATAAAATAAATGAGTTAGCCATATTTAATTCATTCAATTTGCCTTGGCTAGATCAATACGGACTGTGGTTTCTAGCTGGCGTTTTCCTGCTTCGTGCTATCGGCGACTTTAGGTATGTTGGCTTTTTCAAGCAAGTGTATGGGAGTCGCTTTGCTTATCTCGATAGTCGGTTTTATTCTCCATTGTGTCTTCTTCTGAGCATCAATACATTTCTGCTTATTGCCTTTCTGAAATAGTCATGAAAACACTACACATTTTACTTTCTTTTCTGCTCGCGGTCATTTTATGGTCGTGCGGTACCAAAGCCGAGGATAAACCGGCCGAAGTCAAAACCGATGAAGCAGTTGTTCCCGTGAAGCTAACGCCGGTGAGCACCGTTGTCAGAGCCGAGCCCGTAATAGCTTCCGGTATCGTTTCGTCGGCTGAAGAAGCCCGCCTTTCCTTTAAAATTGGCGGTATTATCAATCAAATGTTTGTTGAAGAAGGCCAGACCGTACATAAAGGGCAACTATTGGCCACACTCGACCTCACCGAAATTAACGCCCAGGTTAGTCAGGCACAATTGGCCACCGAAAAAGCCGAACGCGATCTTGGTCGGGTCAAAAGCTTATATGCCGATACGGCTGCCACGCTCGAACAATTACAGAATGCAACGACGGGCATGAATGTAGCAAAGCAAAATCTGACCATCGCTCAGTTTAACCGCAGCTATGCCCAAATTCGGGCAACAGTCGATGGGACCGTAACGCGCAAAATTGCCAATGCAGGTGAGTTTATCGCTCCCGGCGGATCGGTTTATTTACTTTCCTCCAATCGCCGGAGCGACTGGGTCGTACGGGTTGGTGTATCGGATAAAGACTGGGCACGGCTACGCCTGGGTAACCACGCCAGCATACGGCTCGATGCCTATCCCGACCAAACGTTTAGTGGCCTCGTCTGCGAACTGGCCCAGGCTGCCGATCCAGTCAACAAACTCTATGAAGTGGAGATTCGGATCAATCCCGGCAAGGTAAAATTTGCGCCGGGTTTATTTGCCAAAGTAACGCTTGTTCCTGCCCAGAGCCGCAATTACACCCTGGTTCCCGTTGAGTCGATTGTTGAGGGAAATGGTAAGGAAGGATTCGTCTATACGCTGGCAAATGACAAAAAACACGTCCGAAAACTTCCCGTACAAATTGGCTTTCTGGATGGCGACAAGGTTCTGTTAACAAATAGTTTGCCAACTGAAACCGCCGTTATTACAGCCGGATCGGCTTACCTGACCGAAGAATCAAGCGTGGTTGTGAAGAACTAAAAACAAGCTAAATCATTATACAGTATGCTGTCCGAATTTTCTGTCAAAAACTGGCAGTTTATGCTGGTGCTGTTTTTAGGCGTGGCTGCGCTCGGCATCAACTCACTGCTGAATATGCCCAGGGGCGAAGACCCCGAATTTACGGCTCCTAGTTTTGCGGTAGCTGTTATTTACCCTGGCACCGATGCACTCGACATGGAAAAGCTGGTTGTCGATCCGGGCGAAGCCCGATTCAATGCCCTCGAAAACATGAACCACGTGATTACCAACGTAGACGATGGGCTGGCCGTATTTCGGCTCGAATACGACTACGATGTTGACCCCGACGAAAAATATCAGGAGATTATCCGTGAAGTAAACGCTCTCAAATCCGAATTACCTGCCGACATCTACCGGATCGACATCAAAAAGTTTTCGCCGACGGATGTGAACATTGTGCAGGTAGCTCTATTGTCGGAAGTGGCATCATCCAAAGAGTTGGGCGATTATGCCGACGATCTCAAAAAAGAGTTTGAGAAGATAAAAAGCCTAAAAAATGCCGAAGACTGGGGCTATCCGGCGTCGGTCGTACGTATAGCGCTCAACATCGAAAAGATGGCTCAGAACGGTATTGCGGTAAACCGGGTAATTGGTGCTTTGCAGGCAGAAAACCTGAATATTCCGGGCGGAAACATTCAGGCCGGAACCCGCAAGTTTAATGTTAAGACATCGGGCGATTATCAGTCACTGGAAGAAATTCGCAACACCATTGTTTCAACCAATGGTCAGAAAATAATTTACCTGCGCGATGTAGCCGATGTTGATTTCAACTACGAAGACGAAACGCACATTACGCGCCTGAATGGTCATCGGGCTGTTTTGGTTACGGCTGGGCAAAAAATCGGCGAAAACATCGCTAAAGTTGGCGAGCAGTTGAACCCCGTTATTGATCGTTTCGCTAAAACGCTTCCTCCTCATATTACGCTGGTTAAAAATTTCGACCAGACGGTTAGCGTGAATAAACGACTCGATCACTTCGTTCGTGATTTTGCCCTGGCTATTTTGCTGGTTTCGCTCACCCTGCTTCCGCTGGGTTTTCGGGCTGCGGTGGTGGTTATGATTTCCATTCCCTTATCATTAGCCATTGGTTTGTCGGGGCTCGATTTTCTGGGTTTCAGTATTAATCAGTTGAGCATTGTTGGCCTTATTGTCGCCCTCGGAATTCTGGTCGATGATTCCATTGTGGTGGTCGAAAACATTGAACGATACCTTCGCGAAGGCTTTTCGAAACGGGAAGCAGCTATTAAAGCAACCAAACAAATTACGCTGGCCGTCATTGGCTGTACTACTACGCTGATTCTGGCTTTTTTGCCGCTCCTGTTCCTGCCCGAAGCCTCCGGCGATTTCATTCGTTCGTTGCCAATGGCCGTTGTTACTACCATTCTGGCTTCGCTTTTCGTATCGCTGACGATTGTACCATTTTTGTCGAGCCGTATCCTGAAAGAAGAACATAATCCGGAAGGCAATCTTTTTATGCGTGCCCTCAAACGGCTGATCAGCGGTTCATATAGTCGGTTGTTGCATTGGGGATTGCGCCATCCGGTCGTTACGCTGTTGTTTGCCGGCGTACTTTTTATGGGTGCTGTGTATATGTTCAAAATTGTTGGTTTTGGTCTGTTTCCGGCTTCCGAAAAACCGCAGTTTCTGATCAATATTGAAACACCCGATGGCACCAGTCTCTCCGAAACAGATCGGGTAGCCCGTTATGTGGAAGGTCAGCTAAAACGTGAGCCCGACATAAAATACGTTACAACAAACGTTGGTCGTGGTCAGCCACGGATATACTACAACATCATTCAGCGTAACGAATCGCCTAATTATGCTCAGTTTTATGTGCAGTTGGTTGATATGGAACCCTCGGAAAAACGGGTACTGATCGATAAGCTTCGGGAACGCTTCAAACTCCACCCGAACGCCAAAATTGAGGTGAAAGATTTTGAGCAGGGCCCCGACCAGGAGGCTCCGGTAGCAATTCGGATCTTCGGCGAAAACCTCGACACGCTGAAAGTTATGGCTGCCCGGGTCGAGACTGCTTTCAAAAAAACACCGGGTCTAATCTACGTAAATAACCCTCTGGCGAACCAGAAAACCGATTTGCGCGTACGGATCAACAAAGAAAAAGCGGGTCTGCTGGGCATTTCGATTGCCGATGTAAACCGCACCATCCGGCTTGCCGTAGCGGGTCTGAATGTTGGGACATTCAAAGAACTCAATGGCGATGATTACACCATCAATGTTACCTTACCAAAGGGTAAAGTAGCAGACCAACGCGTTCTCGACGGCCTCTATGTGAATACACTAACCGGCTCGGCCGTGCCACTGCGCCAGATTGCCGATCTGGAATTCGAGAGCAGCACCAATCAGATTCGCCACTACGACAAAGACCGGTACGTGACCATTACGGGCTTTGTTAAAACGGGCTATCTGGTCGATAATGTGTTCAACGATGTGCTCTCAAAACTCGACAAAATGAAACTCCCCACCGGGTTCAGCTATCAGGCGGCCGGTGAGCTGGAAAGTCGGGCCAAATCCTTCGGGGGGTTAGGCACTATTATCCTCATCACTATCTTTGGGTTCATTGCGGTGCTGGTGCTGGAGTTTGGTACATTCAAAAGCACGTTGATTGTTCTGTCGGTTATTCCACTGGGTATCATTGGCGCCGTATTAGCCCTTTACTTCACCGGAAATCCATTTTCATTCGTAGCCGTAATCGGTCTGATTGCGTTGATCGGTATTGAAGTTAAAAACTCGATTCTACTGGTCGATTTCACCAATCAGCTCCGGCAGGAAGGTATGCCGCTGGTCGAAGCAATCGAACATGCTGGCGAAGTTCGCTTTGTGCCAATTGTACTAACCTCACTAACGGCCATTGGCGGGCTTTTGCCACTCGCTCTGGAAGGAAATCCTCTGTATTCACCGCTGGCCTGGGTGCTTATTGGCGGGCTTATTTCCAGTACGCTACTATCGCGTGTGGTTACCCCCGTACTGTATAAACTGCTTCCACCAAGTGTAGCCGTAAAACCAGCTACTATGATCGAAGAAGAGCCAGCCCTTGTGTAGTACAAACCTTCTGTTGTCGTTATGGCTTCGTTCTGGAATCAACTAAAAAACCTCCCGAAAACATTGTGCTTTCGGGAGGTTGAAGGCCACGCAAACCAATTGAACGGCTTATTTACCGCACCAGTACTTTTCGAACAAGCTGTTCACCATCTGCCATGACACGGAGTAAATAAACCCCTGATGATAGCGGCTGAACCGGCACAATCACCAGCGTCGCATCGGATTGATGATTACGTATTGTCGTCAATTCTTTCCCGGTTAAGGTTATCAGCTGATAAGTAGCACCCACCAAATTCCGAACTGCCACCCGAATTACCTGCCCATCAATAGGGTTTTCCAGCAATTCCAGCGACGGGGTTAAGTTATCCATAACTACCGATTGAATTTTGGATAAAGCTACCTGCCCATCCTCGTCAACCTGCTTTAGCCGGTAATAATTAGCACCGTCAAGGGGGTGTTGATCCAGAAACCCATAGTACTGGTGTTGATCAGTATTGCCTTGGGCAGCTACTTTTCCTACGGTTGTAAACTCGCCCAGATCCTGACTTCGCTGGATTTCGAATACATCAGCGTTTTGCTCCCAGGTTGTTTCCCAATTGATTTGAACGTGCTCGCCCTGCGGCTTAGCCGTAAAAGAAACCAGATTCACGGGAAGCCCGGAGCTAGTTAAAATATTAGGCCCACTAATGGAACCGTGTCCATTAAAAGGGCCAAATGTATAGTTGGGCGATGCTCCAATTACTATCTGCGAATTGGCGCTCCCGCCCGAAATGGAGCTACCAGAAGCGAGATAAATAGCCGATTGCTGATTCGATAATGTTAGTACTTTGTTATTACCAAAATCGATGGAACCGCCTGAACTAACGCTTATCGAGGTCGAACCTGATATAGTCAGTGTCTGATCAAAGTTGATGGCTTTATTAATGATAATTGTACCTGTAAACGATGCATCCGGCGGTGGAGTTGCTCCCCCCGTACAACTCCAGGTTGAAGCCGAACTCCAGTTTCCTCCCTGCACAGTGGTGCAGGTTTGAGCCTTCAACATCCCCTGGAAAGCAACTAATACGAGTAGCCCACAAAGAATGTGTACTGATTGTCGAACAACCCAGATCATGATAATTTAGCGATTATTAAGCGTATTGATGACTTTCTGCCATGTATTTCAGACGAAGCTTTATGGCTATAGTCATCCGTAACAATCCTGTTACTGCTTATCGCACAACCACTTTCTGTGCCAATCGCTTATATTGACTTTGCGCTCGTAGTAAATAGATTCCCGGATTCAGCGGCTGAATCGGTATCAGCAAAACAGTATTATTCATTTGAGAAATTACTGATAAGGGAATTTCATTTCCCAACAAAGTTGTCAGATAATAGGCAGCCCCTTGCAAATTCCGGACTGCAAGCTGAATAGCCTGCCCATCGGTAGGGTTTTCCAGTAGTTCCAGCGACGGGGTTAGCTCGTCCATAACCACCGACATTATTTTGGAATGAGCAATCTGCCCATCGCGGTCAATCTGTTTTAGTCGGTAGTAGTTAGCCCCATCCAGCGGGTGCTCATCGCGGAAGCTATAGTATTGACGCTGGTCGGTATTGCCTTTAGCAATTACCTTGCCTACGGTTGTAAACTCGCCCAGATTCTGACTTCGCTGAATTTCGAACAAATCGGCGTTTTGCTCCCAGGTTGTTTCCCAATTGATTTGAACGTGCTCGCCTTGAGGTTTTGCCGTAAAAGAAACCAGATTGACAGGGAGTGATTGTCCGTTTAGTTGAATCTCATCTAAATGTAAGGTAGCCCCACCCGAAATTGGACTACAGGCGTAGATACGAAAGGTAACGGGGCCACTCACATTACTGAACGCAGAACCGCTCAGGCTAATCGAAGCGGTTTGATAAGAAGTTGTGACTGACTGAGAATATATATCATTTGCAAAGCCATCTATACTGGATCTAACACTGATTTGCTGGGGGCCATTTTGCGACCGCGAAAAAGCAAATGTCAACAAAGAAAAAGTAAGTGTTGCAGGGTTTGGAGTACCACCTGGTTGCACCGAAAACTGAACATACTCTGTCTGATTGCAAAGCGAAGTCGACCAGTTTTGTACATTAACACTTAAGCCAACATACCCTGATGTATACGGATTAGGGCCAAACTTATTTACGCTAACGTAGCTTACGTTTGACGTAGAAACTAATGAATTGGAAGATGTACCCGTATCGTCTCCTTCAAAACTCCAAGTAGCAGTAAAGGGCAGAGTTTGAGCATTAACTACTTCGTTTACCGCAAATAAAGCAAATACTAATAGAAGGTATAAAGTCCTCATATAAGGCTAGATTGGCATGGTGTTACAAACACCTGCAATCTAGCTACTTATATTAATTTCACAATTGAGTTAATACAAAAAAGTACCCTGTTTAGATTTTATGGTCACTTTTTTACTTTCAGCAGCCTCAACATGACCAATTATTTGAGCTTCTACGCCAAACGACCGGGAAATGTCGATGACGGATTGCGCCAGTTTCTGGGGTAGATAGACCTCCAGACGGTGGCCCATGTTAAAGACTTTGTACATCTCCTGCCAGCTCGTACCGCTTTCCTCCTGAATAAGCTGAAAGAGCGGAGGAACTGGAAACAGATTATCTTTCACCACATGCAGATTGTCGATAAAGTGTAGCACTTTCGTTTGCGCACCGCCCGAACAATGCACCATGCCATGAATACGTGCTTGTAGTTCTTCCAGCAGAACTTTGGCCACTGGCGCATAGGTCCGTGTTGGCGACAGAATAAGTTGCCCAACGGTGATAGATTCGTTATTACTAACTCCAATGGTATCGGTTAAGCGTTTCGAGCCGCTATAAACCAGCGTGCGGTCGACAGCAGGGTCGAAACTTTCGGGGTATTTTTCGGCCAGATAGTGAGCCAGTACATCGTGTCGCGCCGACGTCAGGCCATTGCTACCCATGCCGCCATTGTAGCTGGTTTCGTAACTCGCCTGCCCAAACGAAGCCAGACCGACAATCACATCACCCGCCTGAATACGGTCGTTGCTGATCACCCGATCGCGTCGCATCCGGGCAATAACTGTGCTATCGACAATGACAGTGCGCACCAGATCGCCTACATCGGCGGTTTCGCCCCCTGTACTGTAGATTTCCAGGCCATGATCGCGAAGCATTTGCAGCACTTCTTCGGTGCCATTAATGATTTCAGCAATCACCTCGCCGGGAATAAGATTTTTATTTCGACCAATGGTCGACGACAGCAGCATGGGCCCCGTTGCACCAACGCAGATCAAATCGTCGGTATTCATCACAACAGCATCCTGGGCAATGCCTTTCCAAACGCTCAGATCACCCGTTTCGCGCCAGTAGAGATATGCCAGCGACGATTTTGTTCCAGCCCCATCGGCGTGCATAATGGTACAATAGGCCGGGTCGCCAGCTAGTGTATCAGGAACAATTTTACAAAATGCCTTCGGAAACAAGCCTTTGTCGAGCTGGGCAATGGCGTTGTGAACATCTTCTTTACTGGCGGAAACTCCGCGCTGTGCATAACGGTCTGTCATGCGGCAAAGGTAAGGAAAAAGGAAGTAGAGGCAGAACGCCTTCGCCATTCTCCACTCTTCTCCTCCCTAGGTCAAAGGCTCGTAAGTAATGCCTGCTTCGGCACTAACGGCATCGAGCAATGTCATCAGATTGATACTGTCATCGAGCGACCATAGTGGACTTTCGGTGCGGCCTTCGGTCAGGCATTGCATCACATGCTTAGCTTCATAATCATATCCGAAGGTACTGCGTTCAAAATCAAATAACGTGGGCTCCTGCCCTTCTACCTGAAGCGTAATTCCTTTTGTTTCGTGGAAACGGGAATGAATCCGAATTTGCCCTAACTCACCCTGAATAATGCCGATACAATCTGTTTTGGCCTGTAACGTACAGTCGAGCAGGGCCAGTTGCCCATCGCTGTAGGTCAGCACCATGCCACATTGTTCGTCGGTGCCTGTGCTACCGAATGTGGCCGCAGCTTTAATCGAGCTGGGTTTACCCAGCATCAGGTACGATAAAAACAACGGATAAATACCAATGTCGAGCAAAGCCCCGCCACCCAGTGCTTTATTGAATAATCGTCCCTCGGGCGAAAACTGTGCTTTGAACCCGAAATCGGCTTTCACCGAAACGACTTTGCCGATAGCTCCTGACTGAGCCAAGTCGAGCGCCTTTACAATACCGGGCATAAAGCGGCTCCAAAGGGCTTCCATCAAAAACACCTCATTCTGCCGCGCGGTTTTCACCATTTCCAGAACCTGCTGGCCGTTCATAGCAAATGGTTTTTCGCCCAGGACAGCTACTCCACCGTTGAGCAGCATCAGAGCGTTTTCGTAGTGAAGCGTGTGAGGAGTAGCAACATACACAACGTCCAGATCAGGCAAGGTCAGTAACTCTTCGTAAGTGCCAAACGCGTGCAGGGCACCATACTGCCCGGCAAACTCGCTGGCCCGCTGTTGATTAGACGATGCTACGGCATATAATTGCGCGTCGGGTAGGGTTAGTAAATCGTGCGCAAATTTGTGGGCGATACGGCCCGGTCCCAGGATTCCCCAGCGGATCATAAGGTTAGCAGATTGAGTGAAAAAGGTTAGAATTTGCGCTGCTATCAATCAGCAATTCAATCGACTGTAGCATAGCTTCAACAGAATGTTCAAGGATAAATAGGCGTGTTGTCCGTCGGTCAAATCTATAGTTTTTTCATAAGTTGCGTTAATTACCATCTCAACAACCCGTGAAAAATATACAGATTTTTGCCTTCCTGCTTCTTTTTTTATCAAATTACACTGGTCTTTTCGCCCAAATTGTTGAGCAGCCCGATCCCCTACGTCCCTCAGCTCCCGACTCAATAAAGGCCAGCAAAACAGACACCAGTAAGGCTGCTATTCGGTCAGATACGGGTAAAGCTGCCCCGCCTAAACCAATGGTTGGTACACTCCGCTATCGATTCACTGCCGACGGTACTATCACATCCGGCAACGTTGATCGGGCCTTGCTTCAACTAACCAGCGCGATCGACTATCAGTTGAGTAATTACTTCAAACTATCCAGTAATCCGTCGTTTGTATATGGCAAGCAAAATGGTTTACTGGCCGAACGTGAGTGGTTTGGCGATTTACGAACAACGCTACGGTCGGAAGAACGACTATACTATCTGGCTTTTGGCTCGTATGAACGTAGTAATCTCCGACAAATTAATCATCGGTGGACGGTGGCAGCCGGAGCGGGCTACAAGTTACTCAATCGTAAACGAGCCTATATTTCCATTACGGATGTAGTTATGCAGGAGTACACCGACTTTATGGAGCTGGACGACATCAATATTTTCCGAAATTCGGCCCGGCTCTACGGCGAGTATACGTTCGATAACAACCGATTCACCATTACCCATACGGCGTTCTACCAACCCGCTTTGGGTCAGTACAATGTTCGCTGGAATGCCAGTTTGAGCGTTCAGGTGAAATTAACGGCTGCAACCAGCCTACGGTCTACACTGGCGAATGCCTACGAAAGTCTGATTGTACCCGGCCGTCAGCACAATGACCTTCGCTTTACGGTAGGGCTGGTTTATGAGAAGAAGTAGTAATAAGCAGAAGGGCAGCCAACGCTGCCCTTCTGCTTATTACCGAATATTTACTGTTTATCTGGAAAAGGAATAATCAGTTTTTCGCCACGGGTGGCAATGTCTTTGTCTTTCTTGTTAGCCCGCATCAGCGCTTCTTTGCTGACGCCATATTTCTGAGCCACAACGCGTAGTATGTCGCCCGGCCCAACGGTATGCACAGCCATGGCCTTAACATTCAGCTTTGTAACACCCGCCTTCACATCGTTCTCCGACACATTAGGGTTCATTGCCTTCAGCGTACTTAACTTCATGTTGTAGCGGGTTGCCACACTATAGAATGTTTCGCCAGCGCCCACCGTATAGGTGCTCGTAACACCACCCGGTTTTAGTTTAGGCTTGGTCATATCGGGCTTTTCGGCTACCTCTTCCTTTGGTTTTTCCGGTTTAGGCTTTTCGTCAACCGGTTTTACCTCTTTTTTGGGCGCTTCGGCAATGGGTTTACTGGTTGGCGTTTTTGCTTTTTCGCCAGGCCCAGGAAGCCCATCGGTTGTTTCGCGATTTTCTTCAGCTACTTTCTCGGCCTCCGGATTTGCTTCCGGGGCATCGGCGGGTGGTGTTGCCTGCGACAAATCTACCGGTGCGGGTTCAGTGGATGTGTCGGTCTCCTCAGGTGCCATCAGCATATCGCTATCCGTATTCTGGGCCAGTGGCTGTTGCGTTGTGGTATCGAGTGCCACATTGGTCAACTCATCCGATCCATTCGTATCGTCCGAAATATATTCGTAGCCAACGTAGAGCAGAGCTGCAATGAGACCGACTAACACAACGAGTGTAAGAGCTGGCAGGCTGGAATTTCCGCTTGGCCGTGGATTTGTTGTTTGTTTATCGACTTCCATTGATCAACGTTATGGATTAGGGTATTAGGACGACGTTAGCTGACGGCTCATATCAGCTACTTTCTCTTTCAATTCTTCTTTAAACTGAGCCAATTTCTGCGCAACCTGCTCGTCGGCACTACCAATAATCTGGGCCGCCAGAATACCTGCATTACGTGCACCATCGAGCGCCATTGTTGCGACCGGTACTCCGGCAGGCATCTGAAGAATCGACAGCACGGAATCCCAGCCATCGATAGAATTGCTTGATTTGACCGGAACACCAATCACAGGAAGCGTTGTCAGCGATGCAACCATACCGGGCAAATGAGCAGCACCACCCGCTCCGGCAACAATGACCCGGAGTCCCCGGTCGCGGGCTGTTTTGGCATACTCAACCATTTTTTCGGGAGTACGGTGGGCCGAAACAATGTCCATTTCCCACGATACGCCCAGCGTGGTTAATATATCGGCAGCCTCCTGCATGACCTTGCGGTCGGAGAGGCTTCCCATTATAATTCCTACCATTTATATGGATACAAATTGACTCTCTGCGAAATAACGCAGTATGTGTCACAATTGCTCAAGATTAGGGTTAAATTTTATTTGCGATCATTACCGTTTTATGGAAAATGGTACATTTAACACACCCTGCCGTACTGATATGCCCCTCGAAAAGCCGCACGACAAATTTTTTAAGGAGACATTCTCCCGTCCCGATATTCTAGCCGACTTTGCCCAGGCTTGTCTGCCCGATTCTATTTTGCAGCAGATCGATTTTTCGACCCTGGTCCGCGAAGTTGATTCCTATATAGATGCTCAGTTAGGCGAACACTTTGTCGATTTACTGTTTTCGGTTCAATACGCAAACCGGTCCATTCGATTAGTCTTACTACTTGAGCATAAGAGCTATATCGAAGAGCATCCGCATTTTCAGTTGAATCAGTACCTGCTCAACTATTGGACCAGCCAGTTAAAAGCCAAACAATCCTTATCGCCTGTTCTACCAATTATTGTGTATCACGGCGAACGAAACTGGGTAAAAAAAACTGTACCCGACTATTTCGACGCTCTCAACGCCGACCTCTTGCCGTTCATACCTTCCTTCGACTATATACTGCTCAATCTGGGTTCACATACAGAAGAACTTCTCGAAAAATTAAAAACAGATTATGCTCGCCTTACAGCGTTGCTACTACAGCATAGTCGTAAGCAGCAACGTCTTTTAAAACTCTTCGACGACTTCGCTGACGCATTTGATCGACTGGCTCAGGAGCCTGTTGGCCGTACATTTATCGAAACCTCGTTTCTGTATGTTTACTGGAGTACGAACTTGACAAAAGAGCAGGTAGTGACTATTTTTCGTAAAATTTCCCGCCGAACCGGCGATATAGCTATGAGCACTGCCGAACGCCTGATTAATGAAGGGATAGAAAAAGGTATTGAGCAAGGAATGCAACTGGCAACGTTAAGGTCTATCAAGAGTATGCTAAAACTCAAAATGGATGCGAAAACGATTGCAACAGCTCTCGACATTCCTTTGCCTGACGTCAATGACTTGATTAAGAAGATTGAAGCCGGACTTGCCTAACCTGGTTTCTCCCGGCTTCAATCTTCCGCTAATCTCTCAACAGATTCTGCCCCCATCCGCTGATCAAACAATTTTTAACGAGTCGAACTTACGGCCCAGAATAGCTACGTCGTCGGCCCGGAGGTAATCGCGGAGCAGCGTTGCGTAAATCTGCCGAAAATCGACGGAATACGTCAAATCGCCGTCGGTCAGTTTTGTCAGATTGGGGGCCTCGTTTAGTACCCGACGCGATGGCAGTCCACCCCCCACCAGAAAAATATTGTTCGCCGTACCGTGGTCGGTACCATTGCTGGCGTTCTGTTTTACGCGCCGACCAAATTCAGAAAACGTCATCAGTAACACATCATGCTGGCGATTAACCGCTTTCAGATCGGCCATAAAGGCGCTGACCGCTTCGGCATATTGCCCTAACAACCGTTCCTGCTGCCCCGGCTGATTGATGTGCGTATCGAATCCGCTGATCGATACGTAATAAACGCTCGTGCCAACACCCGACTGAATCATCTGTGCCACCGTGCGCAGCCGATTTCCCAACTCATGATTGGGATAGGTCGTTGTCGATGTCTGAATTTTAGCCTTGTCGTAAACATACTCAGCCGACGAAACGGTTTCGGCCAGGGTTTTATACAAATAAGCTACTGGCTCATGTTCGTCGTGGCGCTCCTGACTCAGCTTCGTCACTAAACCATTACGGGTCTGATTATAGAGTTTTTTCGGGTCGAGTACGGCCAGTCCATTCAACTGGTCGCCTTTTAGCGCCAGACTCAGTGTATCGTCTACTTCGATGGTTCGGAAAGGCTGCTGTTCTTTTCCGGCGCAGGCCGCATCCAGATAACGACCTATCCAGCCCGTGCGCACGTATTTATCCGAGTCGCTGGCCGTTTGCCAGATATCCATCGAACGGAAATGCGACCGGTCGGGATTTGGGTAGCCTACGTTGTTGATTACGGTTACCAATCCATCGTCGTACAACGCTTTTAAGGGTTGCAGGGCTGGATGCAGGCCAATTTCGTCGTTGAGCGACAAAATCTTCTCGGGCCGGATCGCAATAGTGGGTCGTTCGCGGTAGTAGATGTCGTTGCGGAACGGCACCACCGTATTCAGGCCATCGTTACCACCCGAAAGCTGCACAATAACCAGAATTTTACCGTTCGATGCGTCTAGCCCAGTCAGTGCCTGCGCTTCGTAGGCTTTCAGGAAATGCGGAATCAGCATGGTTCCAGCCGTAGTCAGGGCCGATTGCTTGATGAAATCTCTGCGGTTCATGGTATAAAGAGCGAAAGAGTGAAAGAGTGCCGCAACGGAGGTTGAAAGAGCGAAATTTGGAATCCTTTTCGCTCTTTCGCTCTTTCACTCTTTCACCATTAAGTGAGTTGATATTCGGGTAAGCTCATAAGAGCTGCGGTTAGCGCATGAATACGCTCCGAACGCGACTGGGCTAGGTTAGTTTGTTTGTTGATAAGTGTCTGCTGATCAGAAGAGAGCGGAAAGGGCAGCAGGGCGGAGGCTATGGCTTCTGTCAATTGTACATCCGGTGTGTGGGCAAACGCGTTTTCAAAACCCTCCCAGTTTACTTTTACATGAAACTGCTGACCGCCTTTTCGGGCCAGTGCCTGAACGTTCACGTCGCCCTCATCCTTAGCACGAACTGTTACTTCAGCCGCTTTTAGCACATAGTTTGGCAACTGCATCCGAAACAGCAGACTCGACGAATCGATCCAGTTTTTACCACCGGGCCAGCCAGCAACGTTGGGCGGATAAAACAGCATTTGACCGAGGGTTCGCTGTACAAAAATCTGCGGTTGCGGCTGATCGAACGTTAAGCCCAATGTATGGCGCATCCCGGCCAATAATTCAACCGGCGATTTGATGTGTGTTCCCACATTTTTGGCGTCATAGAACCAGTCGGCGGTGAAAATAGTCTCCATTAGTCCGGCGATGTCGTAGCCGCTCGTGTAAAACGCATCGGCTAGTTGATCAACCCGACTTTTGTCCTCCGTTTCGTTCACAAAGAATCGGTAAATCTTGCTTGTTATGAAGCGAGCTGTTTGCCGGTTTTCGAGCAACATAGTAATCACATCTTCACCTTTGAAGGCGCCGGTTTTGCCGAAAACGGTCTTTTCGCCTTCGTCATGTACGCGCTCCCGAAACACAAACTGGCCATCGGGCGTAAACTGCCAGCCCGTAAACGCCCGTGCCGCTTCTTTGATGTCGTGCTCCGAATAGTTACCCCGGCCGAGGGTAAACAGCTCCATCACTTCGCGGGCAAAATTCTCGTTGGGTGCATTTTTTCGATTCTGCTGATTATTTAGAAACTGTAACATGGCAGGTTCTTTCGAAACGGCCATCAGTAGATCGCCAAACCGACCCAGCGCATTCCGGCGAATGGTGTTGGCATAGTGCTGCATAAAGAGCGGGTTTTGCCCCATCGTCCGGCAGGCGAAATGCCCGTGCCAGAATAGTGCCATCTTTTCGCGCAAGGCACCCCTTCCCGACGCCATCTGGTCGAGCCATTGCAGATTCAGATCCCGAACTTTCCCGGCATTTTCGCGGATGCGTTCTTTCAGCATGGCCCGGTCCAGTTGTCCATCGCGAGCCATGCCCTTCAACTCCTTTTTCGTAACGTTTTCGCCGGGTTCTACCACGCGCAGTTCCGTTATGTTCGCACTGTCGTTGATCAGTTGCCGAACTACCTTTCGGACTGATTTTCGGGCGGCATCGTCCAGTTCGGCGGGTGTACCGCCAAAACCAGCGCGGCTATAGAGGTAGCGTACCTGTTGCAGTCGGGTTTGTTTGTCCATACATCTTAGCAACTAACTGTAGTATTCAGACAAACGAAATAGATAAACGTTTAAGAGCGAGGAGATTAAATTTTCCTATTACAAATACACTGATAGTCCGACCAGTGTTTCGCACTACAATCAACCGAACGGACCAATGAGTTGAACTTTCAATAGAGCTAACAAGTGGCTAGATTAGCCTAAAGGCGAAATCTTATACGATCCATCTTTGTTAAAACGAATAATTACTTCTCCCACTCCACCGGTCCCATATCTCCTGTTGCCCTCTCTCTGTTTTTCATTAATATGAGGTATGACGGCGCTCGTCCATCGCTTCTTTGTAATCGGACGCCTAAACACTCTATCTCCAATAATTTTTTCTAAGCATTGATTCAAAGAAGCCTTATCACCTACTGTTTTCTGCACTCGACCTGTTGAATCGGCATCATAAATCAAAATGATATCACCATCAAAATCCGCAAACCGATTCGGCGGATTATCTTTATATAAATCATCTATTCTGGGATACAGACGCCAACATAACTCGTTCTGGCTATTATGATATTCATATAGATGCACAATTCCTTTATCATATTCCAGACTAAACCAATGTTCTCGAATGCAAGATTGTATAAAACTAAAAAGAGCTTTTCTCTTTATGGGGTCTGTAGCAATTTTCACCTCCTTGACTTCTGTACAAGGTGGAGGATTACCTTCCTGGGCATAGCTTGCCACTGCAATCAATATTAGAAGTGTAGACAATGAATACGCTACTTTCATAACAGTCATACATTTTATCAAGAAATTACTCCCATGAGTTTAGCAATGTAGAAAAACTTATTCTCCCAATTCACCAACGGCCCTTTCGGAAAGATCCTGAGAACAATCTATTAAAAAAAAGTTAATCTGAGTCAGCGCATGAGGACCACGCAACAGGAAGCATAGTTTTCTCGTACTAGATAATGCAGTTCGTCAATGGGGCGAATCCATACCTATTTCTGTTTTTTTATGCTATACCGTTTATGGTCTTATACTGGCCGACTCCTGGTAGGTTTATGCCTGGTTGTCACTGGCCGTTTATCTGCTCAACAGTTACCCTATTCTGCTACGCAACGGCAGCAGTTGGATAAGCTTCGGCAGACGATTCAGAAAACCCAGGATGCTAACTATAGCCGCGCGCTTTCGCTGGCAAAAAGTCTGGGACGGCCAATTACCCAAATTCATAGAAATGGCAAGATTGTAACACTAGCAGGCGTCGACGATCATGGCAATCTGCTTTACCACACTACTCACGTTGGCAATGCGCAGGTAGCAAACATTACCCGCACATCGTCGCTCTATTCGGGAGGTAGCCTCGGCTTAAACCTGTCGGGAACTAGTGCCTCGGTACAGAACAAACTGGGTATCTGGGATGGGGCAGCCGTACGGTCAACACACGTTGAACTAAAAGGCCGAATTACCCAGAATGATAAAGCCAGCACAACCACCGACGATGAAGAACATCCTACCCACGTAGCCACAACGATGATTGGTGCAGGAGTAAATTCGCAGGCAAGAGGAATGGCTTACGGTGCGAACCTGCAAGCCTGGGACTACAACAGCGATGTATCTGAAATGACAGTTGCGGCCTCCAGCCTGCTTATCTCGAACCATTCATATGGCTATCAGGCTGGTTATCAATACAACTCGGCCCGATCGGGATCAACTCAATGGGAATGGTATGGCGATACAACGGTTAGCCGGGTTTATGATTATAAATTTGGCCAGTATGACTCCCAGGCCCAGTCGTGGGATAAAATTGCCAACTCGGCACCCTATTATCTGATCGTCAAGTCGGCTGGTAATGATCATGCGGCCAGCGGTTATACAGCCGGAGAGTCGTATGTGATGGTCAATCATAATAATAAGGTCAGTAAAGTTCCGCGTGACCTACAGACAGGTTATGACCAGATTTCGACCAATGGCGTTGCCAAAAACATTCTCTCCGTCGGTGCTGCCAACTATCCGACCTATGGCTATAACCGCCCTGGCGATGTGGTATTAGCCGATTTTAGTAGCTGGGGGCCCGCCGACGATGGGCGTATCAAACCCGATATTGTTGGTATCGGTGTCAATATTCTGTCGGGCAATTCCAGTAACGATAGTGCTTATGTATCGCTCAGTGGCACCTCAATGGCTACTCCCAATGTGTCGGGGTCATTACTGCTACTTCAGGAATACTATGCCCAGCTTAATCCGGGGCAATATATGCGCTCATCTACCTTACGGGGGCTAGTATTGCATACGGCTTATGAAGCAGGTCCATCGCCCGGTCCCGATTACCAGTTTGGCTGGGGATTACTCAATACCGAAAAAGCGGCCCGCGTTATTGGCAATACCGATAAAACAAACCTGCTCAGCGAGCGGACATTAGCACAAGGGCAACGCGATACGATCCAGGTTGTGGCGTCAGGGCATGGACCATTGGTTGCTACCATTTGCTGGACTGATCCGGCCGGTACGCCAACCTCAACCGTCAACGACCGTGCGCCCAAGCTGGTGAATGACCTCGATCTCCGTGTTATCAACGATACAACAACCAACTCTCCCTGGATTCTCGACCCTAACAATCCCAGCAAGGCCGCTACTACCGGCGATAACATTCGTGACAATATCGAACAGGTCTACATCGAAAATGCTGTTCCTGGCAAAACCTACACGATTGTTATTTCCAATAAGGCAACGCTCAGTGGCAACAAACAGGACTATGCACTAATCGTGAGCGGTGTTGGCGGACAGGCTTACTGTGCATCGTCGGCCAGTTCGTCGGCCGATACAAAAATCAATGCGGTAAGCTTCAGCACCATCAATCAAACGAACGCCAGTGGCTGCACGACCTATTCTGATTTCACCAAACAAACCGTTGGAACGGTTCAGGCCAATCAGACGCTTCCGCTATCGGTAACAACCGGCAGTTGTGGAACCGCTAAAAATGTAGTTGTTAAAGCGTTTGCCGACTGGAATGCTAATGGCGATTTTACGGATGCGGGCGATAACATGGCAACGTCGGGTGTACTGAACGGGCCGGGTGTTTTTACGACAAACATCACCATTCCTCAGAGCGTAAGCCTGGGGCAACTCATTCGGCTCCGTATTGTAGCAACCGAAACCAGCGACCCCGCCAGTGTGAATCCATGTGGTACCTATGGCAATGGCGAAACACAGGACTATTTGCTTCGGGTGATTCAGACTTCCAATGATGTAGGAGCCGCCAGTTTACTATCCCCCATTGACAATTTATGTGCGACATCGGACCTGACTATATCGGTAGAAGTACAAAACTATGGATCACAGGCCCAAACGAATGTACCTGTTACGGTCGCCATTATAGATGCTACCAAAAATACGATCGGCACGCTATCGGGCACGCTGGGTACACTGCCAGCCTATGGCGCGGGTCAGGTGGCTCTATCTCCAGGTAATCTAACCCTAACACCCGGCCAAACCTATACGTTTGTCGCAACAACCGGCCTGGCCAGCGATCAGAATTCGGCCAATAATCAGTTCGTAACGACTCGAACCGTGGCCCCAGCCGCAACGGGTGGTATTTTTGCGGCAACAACCTGTGGCATCGATACCGCTTTTTATTTGACCAACAAAGGCAACGCAACCGCATTCTGGTACGATGCCCCAACGGGTGGCAACCTGCTGGCGGCCGGAAACGGCGTTTCTTATACTGGTCTTCCGGCAGGAGGAGCATTCTACGCCGGTCTGAACGAATTCGGCGGTCGGCTAGGGCCAGTGGCAAAGAGCGACTTTGGCGGAGGTAGCTATGCCTATAATTTTGGGCCGTCGCCACTGATCACCACTACGGTTCCGATCACGCTATCGAGCGCACGACTCTACATAGGGCATTCGGGTACATTAACGTTTACCGTAACCACGCTAAGTGGCTCAACTGTATCGTCGGTGTCTATTCCGGTAGTGGCCACCCGTACTTTACCGCTAAGCGCAACAGCAACTAATGGTATGCTGGCCGACGACCCGAACGATCCGGGTGCGGTCTATGCGCTGAATCTAAAAATCCCGCAGGCAGGCACCTACCAGATCAATATCGACTATGCCGACAGCGCGGCTATTTTCCGCAGCAATGTAGGCGTGTCGGGTTTCCCATACCGACTAACTACAGCCAATGGGCAAACCGTTGTCTCAACGAAGGGATCGCTCTATCAAAGCTCGTCGACTACTATCGATACGCTCACCAATGCCTGGTATTATTTCTACGATCTGCAAATCAAATCGGCCGATTGTCCGTCTGAGAGCCGGGTTGCGGTTACGCCAACAACCGGCGTTGCCACTACCGCATCGATCACGCCCAATACATCGACAAGTATCTGTTCGGGTTCAACCATTACCCTACAGGCCAACACCGGCAATGGCTTAACCTATCAGTGGTATCGAAACGGAACCGCCATTGCCTCGGCGACCAACCGTGCATTTCAGGTAGCATCGGCTGGCCAATATTCGGTTCAGGTAACGGGGGTCTGTACGCCGGTTGTTTCGTCGGCCGTATCCGTTTCGGTAACAACAGCCACTACTCCCACCATTAGTGTAAATGGCTTTACACTAACGACTAATGCTGTTTCGGGAATTCAGTGGTTACTCAACGGCGTTGCTATTAGCGGAGCCAACAGCACAACCTATGCCGTTCCGCAAACCGGCCGTTATTCTGTTCGAGGCAATGTAAATGGGTGTGGGGAGTTAATATCCAGCGAGGTATATCTGACCATTCTGGCGGCCGAGCCCACCCTAGCCGACAATATACTCAGCGTTTACCCTAACCCGACCACCAGCCAGGTTACGGTTTCGCTGTCGGCAGCGAACTCGTTCAAACAAACGCCTACTGTTCACCTGACCGATCTAAAAGGCGCCACACTCCTAACTACGGCACTCCATCAGGATGGAAAAAATTATTCGACGGTACTGGATGTAAGTACCTTGCCGGGCGGTACGTTTTTTGTGGTTATTAAAGATGACGAGACCCAAAATGTATGGGTTCGACGAATCAGTAAGCAATAACCGAAACGGCTCTGACACAGATTTACCGGCAAAATAAGTTTAGACAAAACAAGGCACCCCGCAATCGTAAACGCCTTTTTTACGCGGTGCGGTGCCTTGTTTTGCTGTGTCTTTCGGGTTCGATCCAGGCGCAGGATTCTCATAATAACGCACTTCTTCCGTGGCAATCGGAGGTCATTGGCCGATACAAAAATTTGCGTATTCAGACCCTTCGGTTAGCGCAGCAGCACAACTGGCCTCTCCACAAAAATTATTCCAACACCCAACGGCTTGTACTAACGGAAGTCGACCCACTTGGCCATCCAATTTATTACACACTTCATAACACAGAGGCCTCATCAGCCACCCGTACACTATCACTCTATAAAGGTGGTAGCCTGCAACTGGCTCTTTCCGGGAACAGTAGTGCCTTAGCCGGTAAAGTAGCAATCTGGGACGGAGGCCGCGTGCTCGGCACTCATCAGGAATTTGCGGGTACTGGTGTTATTCAGCAACAGGATCAGGCCGATTCAATAAACAGCCATACAACCCATTTGGCAGGAACCTTAATTGCCCGAGGCATCAACCCACAGGCAAAAGGCATGGCCTACGGTGCCAGCTTACTCGTTTGGGATTATACCGATGATCTCAGTGAAATTGCCATAGCGGCTCCCAACCTGCTGCTATCGAACCATGCCTATGGCCCGGTTGCCGGATGGGTTTACAATCCATCCCGTCCAGGAACCGACCCCAATCAGAAGTGGGAATGGTGGGGTAATACGAGTATGAGTGCTACGGAAGATTATTTATTCGGATTTTATACGACAAAAGCGCATGACCTCGACCGTATTGCCTACAATAATCCATTTTATCTGATGGTTCGGTCGGCCGATAACAAACGGGCCGAAACCGGTCCACCTGCCGGAACAGCTTATTATCTAAAAAACACCAGCGATAAAAGCACACTGACACGCAGTCGAAATGATGCCTACGATGTTATTCCGGGCGAAGCAACGGCCAAAAATGTGCTGACCGTAGGGGCTGCCGATGTAACATTCGACAGGCAGAATCAGCCGCCAACCATTGCATCAACGTCTTTTAGTGGCTGGGGACCAACCGACGACGGCCGTATCAAACCTGATCTACTAGGCATGGGAACGAGTATTTTTTCGACACTTGCCGATAATTCGGCATCGTACGGAAACTATACGGGCACCTCAATGGCGTCGGCCAATGTTACGGGTTCGCTGGTTTTATTGCAGGAGCTTTATTCACAACAAAAGGCAGTTGCCGCAAGTAGTGCCAAAACTAGCGCCACGGGCAGTAATCAATTTATGCGGTCGGCAACCTTACGCGGACTAGCGATTCATACGGCTAGCCGGACTACGCCTGCAGCCGGACCCGACTATCGGCAAGGCTGGGGCCTGCTCAATGCGGAAGGAGCGGCCCGTGTATTGCTCAATACGGATCGGGCGCATCTGGTGCTCGAAAAAACACTACAATCGGGCGGGATCTTTACGCAGCGTATTGTTGCGCAGGGCAACGAACCATTGGTTGTAACACTGTGCTGGACCGATCCCGAAGGGGCACCAACTACCGTAGGTCCGGCTTATGTAAACAACCGAACGCCCAGGCTGGTCAATGATCTGGATATACGCCTGAGCGATGGCCATTCCATTGCACTTCCGTTCACACTGGACCCCAATAATCCATCGCAACCGGCTCGTATGGGCGATAACATCCGCGACAATGTTGAACAGATTTACATTCCTAACCCAACGCCGGGGCAGTCGTATTCAATTACCGTATCACACAAAGGAAAGATGACCTACGCTGGCCAGCCTTTTTCGGTCATTATAAGCGGATTACAGCGCATTCCATGTGCTTTTTCAGTATCGATTTCGCCCGGAAGTGATACAACTCTCTGCAACGGTAGTAGCTTAGTGCTTGGCACCAGCAACCAATCGGGATTCAACTACCAATGGTTGCTCTATAGTATGCCAATTGTCAATGCAACTGCCTCGTCGTATCGGCTCACCGAAGCCGGTGCTTATTCTCTACGCATGACCGATGCCAACGGCTGCACCGTAACGTCGGCGCCCGTTCAGGTGCGAACCCGGCAATCGACCGTGAAAATTAACCCTTCTACCGATCAATGGCTTTGTCAGGATGATCAGCCGATAGTTTTCTCGGCTACAGTTTCGACAAATTCTCCAATCGAGTGGTTACGAAACGGAACAGTTCTTTCAAATCAACAATCGACCTCACTGGCCGCCAGCGAGGAAGGCAGCTATCAGATACGCCTTACCGAAGACGGTTGCCAGACCCTCTCCGACTCGGTTGTTTTGCGCCGGACAACGGTCAATAATATTCCACTACAACCCGAAGAAACGGAGCTGACGCTACTGCGGGGAGCAGCCGTAACGCTGTATGCGCCAACAGGAACGGCTTATGAGTATCAATGGTATCAGTCAAATTCTCCGATCAATAAGGCAACAACCAACCGGCTGTCGGTCAGTGAGCCGGGGAGCTATCAGGTCCAGGTCACTCAGCAGAACTGTGTAGGCTGGTCGACCCAGCGTACCATTTATTCGTCGGTAATAACCAGTATATCGCCAGAACCAGACTCGGTATTTTTGGCCTATCCGAATCCGGTCGAACATTCGCTGGAGGTGCAGTATGCATTTCCCAATGCCCGCAACGTACAGATTAGCGTTCTTGACGGGCAGGGACGACTCCATGGTTCGCCAACCTTACTCAAAGCAACTAATCAGCGGTTTCAGGGAACGCTGAACCTAAGCACCTTATCGGCTGGGCCTTACATCTTAAAGCTCAGCGACGGCGACCGAACCAGAACATTGCGCTTTCTGAAAAAATAACAAGCGGGCGGCTAGGTATTCAGGCCGATGCTGGGCTCAAAAACGCACTAATTTCCTGTGCCGTCTGACGGGCCGATCGATTCACACCGATCAACGTAGCTGAAGCAAATCCTGTCCAGCTTCCATAGCCTACCAGCCACAGTCCTGGTTGTTTTATGGAACGGGTCCCCTGTACGTCGGCTCGCCCATCCGATGTAAGTATACCCAGGCCATTCAGAAATTGAATGGCTGGCCGGAATCCCGTACACCAGATAATTGCATCAATTGCTTCGTGGGTTCCATTGGGCCAGTAAACTCCATCTGGCGTCAGTCCAGTAAACGGCCGCACTGCGTGTAGAACATTGCGGCTACGGGCTTCTTTCACACTCTCGACCATCACAATATTGGCCAGGTTGCCCACTGACTGAGTATCCCCCGCCTGATAGCGCTGCGTTGCGGCCTGAAATAAATAACGCCCATCAACATCGTCGGGCAGAAATGATGGCTCTTCCAGCGTAACCCAGCTTACGTTTGCCACTTTCGATAATTCGGCCAGAATCTGTGCACCGGAGTTTCCTCCGCCCACCACCAATACCCGTTTTCCGGTTAACAGATCAGGAGAAACATACTGGGCAGAGTGTAGCTGTAGCCCCTTAAAGGTTTCTTTTCCCGGATAATTCGGACTATATGGATTGCTCCAGCTACCCGTAGCACACACCAAAGCACGGCAATAGTAACTCCCCCGATTTGTCAGGAGACGAAACGCATTATTTTCCCACTGCACAGTCTGCACCTGCACCGGCCGATCAATGGGGAAATTGTATCGTTTCTCATACTCGGCGAGATAAGAAATAACGTCCTGCCGAGAGGGATAAATCGATTCGGTTCGTGGCATTAACCACCCCGGCAATGAACTTGCTTCTGCGGGCGAAAATAGCCGCAACGACTGCCACGCATGTTGCCACGCTCCGCCTGCCGACGCCTGTTCGTCCAGTATGACCACGTTAAGCGAACTCCGTCGTAGATGATAGGCCGTTGCCAGTCCAGACTGTCCGCCACCAATAATGATTACATCGTAGACAACCTGTTCCATCGCGATAGAGACTAGAGTACATAAACTCCTTAAGCTGTTCGCAACATAGTGGCATATGGATCAGGCAGTTCGCTTTGTTCTATTGCCTGAGCTGCCCGCTCTACATCATAGGTCACTCGAACAAACTCAACATAAACTCCGTCACGCCCACCAGGGCGGGCCATTTCGCCAATTGTTAATAACACATAACAGGCTCGGGGGTCACCGTCTTTAGGCTTACCCACTGAGCCTATATTGATAGCATGACGCCAATAGGTTTCCTGCCCTTCCGGTTCAGCACTGACGACTTTATAGAATGGTTTATGAGTATGTCCAAAACATAAAATGTCGGCATCTGCACCTTCCAGAATACGCCCCAGGCTACGATCCTCACGATCTTGAAATAAATACTCATTCACTCGTCGCGGACTACCGTGAACCAGCAGGAGCGAAACGGGCGGCTGTTGTTTCCAGAGTTGATCGGTATTGTTATTTAACTCAAAATCCACCCGAATACGCGTTGGTAGAGTGCGTAGATAGCTCCGCTCGTCATTGCCAATTGTTTTATTGGTATAAGCAATCGAAACCTTCCCCATCGCATTTTCCTCTTCTTCGCGGTATACACAACCACAATCATCCGATGCACGACCGATACCGAAGTCATAATTTCCGGCGATAGTAGGAATACCTCGTTTGCGAATTTGGGTGATTACCTCGTTGGGCCACACATTATAACCAACCAAATCGCCCAAACAGTAGACCGCATCAACCTCGCGCATATCAATATCAGCCAGGACAGCTTCAAGAGCCGGTAAATTGGCATGGATGTCAGAAAATAAAGCAATCTTCATAAAAGAATTTTATAGGGCTTTTTTATATGATGATGTAAACTTCCACTCCTGTCTGAGCGCAAAATTGACTAACAGAATGAGTACAGGCACTTCGATCAAAGGTCCTATAACTGCAGCAAACGCAGCCCCCGAATTAATACCGAAAACAGCAATAGCAACCGCAATTCCCAGTTCAAAATTATTACCAGCAGCAGTGAAGGCCAGTGATGTTGACCTGGCATAATCGGCTCCAGCTCTTTTCGACAAGTAAAAGGCAGAAAAGAACATAATAATAAAATAGACCGTTAAGGGGGCCGCAATCCGCAACACATCCAGAGGAATAGATACAATAAGTTTACCTTTTAAGCTGAACATCAAAACGATGGTAAACAGTAATGCGATTAATGTTATCGGACTAATAGCTGGTAAAAACGTTTGTTCGTACCACTGTCGGCCTTTTAGGCGCGTAAGCAGGAACCGTGAAAGTAAGCCCACCAGGAAGGGTATTCCCTGATAGATAAAAACACTTTTAGCGACTTCACCAATGGTTATGCTGGCTGCCAGACGACTTTGCTCGTATCCATGCAGACCCAATAGGGATGGCAATACTGTAAGAAAAACATAGGCATAGATCGAGTAAAAAAGCACCTGAAAAATGCTATTAAAGGCCACTAGCCCAGCCGCATATAGCCGATCTCCTTTAGCCAGATCATTCCATACAATGACCATAGCAATACAGCGGGCAATGCCGATCATAATCAGCCCTGTCATATATTCTGGCTTGTCGGGAAGGAAAACGACGGCTAATCCAAACATTAGAAGCGGTCCAATAACCCAGTTTTGTAGCAGCGACAAAGACAGGATTTTGATGTTAGCAAACACGCCTGGCAGTTCTTCGTAACGTACTTTAGCCAGAGGGGGGTACATCATTAAAATTAGTCCGATAGCGATAGGAATATTGGTGGCTCCAGCATTGAAGCCATTCATCAATGTAGGCGCTTGCGGGAAAAAAAAGCCAATTCCAATCCCAAAGAGCATAGCCAGAAAAATCCACAATGTTAAAAAGCGATCAAAAAACGTCAGTTTGGGCGTATTCATGCTCAATTGTAGTTAAAGCATCCGTTTCATCACAACGGCCGAAGCCGGACAAAGTCCGCTAAACTGCGATGTAGCCTGAATGGCCAGGGGAGCATCCAGACGATCTACCGGCAGAAACCCATGCCGACCAAAATACTGCTCCGCTGTGGTTGTGATTAAATACACATCGGCCAGTTCTCTAGCGCTGGCCGTATCCAGTAATCGGCCAATCAGTTGAGACCCGATCTGCCGACCCTGAAAATCAGGATCGACAGCCACAGACCGCAAGAGTCCAATAGCTCCAAACCGTTCAATACCGGCTACGCCAACGACCTTGTTCTGTTCTTTGGCAATCAGAAAGTCCGACAGATCGGTCGGCAAATCATCGGTAAGCAACTGCCCCTGCCTGAGCAGGGCTATAACAGCGGGCTTGTCTTCTGGTCGGGCATTTTCGATATGAATGGCCATGTTTTATTGAGCTGTAGATTAAGAAGCAAACTGCAAATCGACAAACGCCTGACTGTAGGCTTTAATCAAATCACGCACTTGGCGAAAAGCCGTTAATTTGTCTTTACCTTCCATATGGCTTGGTTCGGGAAAACTGTGGTGTATTTGTTTGCCTGCGTTCGGAAAAAATGGACATTGCTCCCGCGCTCTGTCGCATACCGTAATTACGAAATCGAACGGTAGATCTACATAATCATCAACAAGATTTGATGTATGATGCGAAATGTCGATTCCATCTTCGGCCATTACCTGAATAGCCAGCGGATTCACCCCTTTGGGTTTTATACCCGCGCTATAGACTTCGGCCCTATTACCGGCAAAATGTTGTAGATAGGCCTGTGCAATTTGAGAACGCGCTGAATTTCCGTTACAAAGAACTAAAATTCGTTTCATTGGCTGTTTTTGTTTTGTCTTAGTTGCAGCAATCGGGTCCGCAGCACAAGGCAGTGGCTGTTTTGTCAGGTTCTATAAGTTGGGGAGCGGTATCGGACGGTTTTTCGGCAAAAACAGTAACGCTATAGATTCCAAGAGCTGTAGTACGATAATCGGCAATCTCGGCTTCGGAAAGATAATTTTTCAGTACATCATCGGGGAGTGCAATTTCGCGTTCCTTTTGCACAAGTATGTTTGTGAATCCGGCGTCTACAACAAGCTGCAAATAAGCCTCTTTCTGAATTGCTCCCGATACACAGCCAACATAAAGCTCAGCATCACGTTGTAGGCTGGCCGGTAGTTCGCCCTGCAACACAATATCCGAAATGCTGAAGTGGCCGCCAGGTTTCAGAATACGAAATGTTTCTGAAAAAGCCTTCTGCTTGTCTGGAACCAGATTCATCACGCAATTGCTGACAACAACATCGGCCAGATTGTCTGCCAATGGCATGTCTTCAATGTCGCCATATACGAATTCGACATTCGTGTAACCCAGTGTTTTAGCATTTTTTCGGGCCCGATCGATCATGGCAGGCGTCATATCAAGTCCGATTACCCGCCCTGTTGCACCCGTTTCGGCCAGAGCCACAAAGCAGTCGTTACCGGCACCCGACCCTAAATCAATGACAACATCGCCCGGTTTGATCTGCGCAAACTGGGTAGGCAAACCGCAACCCAATCCCAAATCCGCATCCGCTACATAGCCCTTTAACTCATCGTAGCCAACGGCCATATCGATAGGCACTTCGCCACTGGTTGTAGGCCCACAACAGGACGTTGGGCCGCAACCGCATCCAAGGGTATCAGTACCGTCGATTGGCTGTTCGGCAATTGCTGCGTATTTCTGGCGAACAATGGTCTTAATCTGTTCTGCGGTTTCCATCTTATTTATTGTTATATTGTAATATTACGATTAAACACTTCAAAAAAATAGTGGCTCATGCACTAGCAGCACGACACCGTCACCAATGAGTTTAGAAGTCCACCAAAGGCTTGCTGAGCCTCTTCCCAAACAACCGGATTAATGCAGTAACAAACGCGGGGCGGATTAATTTCTCCCTGAATGATCCCAATTCGTTTCAGTTCTTTCAAATGCTGCGACACGGTAGCCTGAGCCAGATCGAGTTTATCCACCATATCGCCACATACACAGGCTTTTTTGGCAATCAGCATTTGCAGAATAGCGATTCGTGCTGGATGCGCAAAAGCTTTAGCCAGGTCGGCCAGTCGATTCTGCTCAGAGGTAAAATGTTCTGTTTTTGTCAGTCCCATTGTGCAAAAGTAACAGCTTTAATATTAATCGCAATATTACGATTGATATTTTTTTTACCCCTGCCAAACACGGTAATGGCTTGTTTGGCAGGGGTTACCCTGCCGATTTATGATCTACTGGTTCGTTATAGCATGTATTATTCGCCCCGTTACTTCGTTATAAATTGGCGTTTATCCTATCTGAAAGCCTTTTCAGATACGTAAACGAATGATTAGCGACTCGATGTAATGAAAAAAATAGCGTTCATTGTCCAGCGTTATGGCGTAGAAGTAAATGGAGGAGCCGAATATTTCTGCCGAGTACTGGCCGAGCGATTGGCCAAAAACTATGAGGTTGATGTACTAACCAGTTGTGCACTGGAATATGTTACCTGGGCTAACTGGTATCCGGCCGAAACCACCCGCATAAATGGAGTACAGGTTCATCGATTCGCGACTCAGTATGAACGACAGGTCAAAGCATCGTCGCGAGCCGAACACAAACTCAAAAAATGGTCACGGCCCGAAGAATGGCAGGGGCTGGGCTGGCTGCGCATGTGGGGACGAGCCCTGGTAGGCAAAACCGTTCGACGCTATAGCCGATTGTGGGCAACCTATCAGGGGCCGTATACGCCCGATCTGATTGCCTATCTGAAGCGCAACCATCAGGACTACGACGCCCTGATTTTTATTACATACCTATACTATCCGACTATTGCCGGCCTACAAATTGCGCCCCACAAGTCGATTTTTATTCCTACTGCCCACGACGAGCCGCCTATTTATTTGCCCGTTTTTCGGCCACTGTTTCAAAAGCCACGGGTTATTTTATTCCTCACTCCGGCCGAAAAACAATTTGTTCATCAGCAGTTTCAGAACGAAGCAATCTATAACGACATTGTTGGGGTAGGCATCGAACCGGGCAATGTTGCATCCGAAAAATTAACTCCGTATCTACTGGGCAACCAGACCAATTACCTGCTTTATATTGGCCGCATCGATCCGGCAAAAGGGTGCGATACCTTATTTGATTTGTTTATCCGGTATAAAGAGAAAAACCCTTCATCGCTGAAACTGATACTGGTGGGGCAAGCCTTTATGCCAATTCCCGAGCACCCAGCTATTCAACCCGTTGGTTTTGTTGATGAACAAACGAAAGCCACGTTGCTGGCCGGTGCCAACGCACTGGTTATGCCATCGCCCTACGAAAGCCTGTCGATGGTGACGCTGGAAAGCTTTGCCGTGGGCATACCAGTCATTGCCAATGCTGCCTGCGCCGTACTCCGCGATCATATTGAAGCAAGTCAGGCCGGTTTGCTATACCAGAATTATGCAGATTTTGAGCAGGCAGTCGACCAGATTCTATCGCAGGATACAACGCAGATGGCCCGAAATGCCCAGTCCTATGTGCAACAGTACTACACCTGGGAAACCGTACTGGCCAAATTCGATCGGGCATTTGCCTATCTGGCCAACAACAAATAGCGGTACTACTGAAGCACTTCATGCATTGTGTTCAGGCGCCGGTAAATACTGTTTTCATTGTTGATAAGATCATCGTGATTACCCCGTTCGATGATCTCTCCGCCCTCCATAATCAAGATTTCGTCGGCTTCTTTGATAGTGCTCAACCGGTGCGCGATTACCAGTGTCGTACGGCCTTCCATCAGGTTGTCCAGCGCATCCTGCACCGACTTTTCCGACTCTATGTCCAGCGCCGACGTAGCCTCGTCCAGAATTAGAATAGACGGTTTTTTGAAAACAGCACGGGCAATACTCAGCCGTTGACGCTGGCCACCGCTCAGGCGAATCCCTCTGTCGCCAATATTGGTATTATAGCCATCTTCGGTTTCCATAATAAACGTATGGGCGTTGGCTATTTTGGCGGCTTCAATCACATCTTCCAGACGTGCATCGGGTTTACCAAGCGCAATATTATTGAAAATTGTATCATTAAAGAGGATAATCTCCTGCGTCACAAAACTCATCTGTTGCCGCAACGACTCCATAGTAAACTCCCTCACATCAGTTCCATCAATTTTAACGCTGCCCTGACTAGCTTCGTAGAAGCGGGGAATCAGATCGGCAATAGTCGATTTGCCAACGCCCGAAGGCCCCACCAAGGCTACTTTTTTCCCCTTAGCCAGACGAAAATTAATATTTTTCAGCACCGGCTTTTCGGCGTATTTGAAGCTCACATTGTCGAAAACAATATCCCGGCGAAAGCCATCGAGTATTTTCGCATTTGGGCGATCTTCAATTTCTACGGGTTTGTCCAGTAATTCCAGAATCCGTTCGCCCGCAGCCTGCCCCTGCTGAATGTTGGTTATTGCCACCACTATAGCCTTGGCCGGACGAATCACCTGCGAAAAAATGGCGATGAAGGCAATAAACGAGCTCGCCTGTAAATTACTTTGACTGTTCAGAACCAGGCTACCGCCGTATACCAGAATACAAGCTACAACAAACACGCCCGAGGCTTCGGAAAAGGCCGGTGCCAACTCCCGGCGCTTAAAACCCTCCAGACTTGCTTTGCGGTAAAAATCATTTTCTTCGCTAAACCGATTGATCACAAAAGGTGTAGCATTAAACGAACGAATAATTCGCATACCCAGCAGTGTTTCATCCATCAGGGTCAGCATCCGCCCCATTGACGACTGCACGTCCTTGGCTTCTTTTTTAAGTTTTTTGGTTACGGCGGCTATCCCAACAGCCGAAATCGGAATAATAATCAGCGTAAAAACCATCAGTTTGGTTGAGATCAGAAACAACGCGACAAAGTAGCCAATAAGCATATAAGGCTCTTTGAACACAACCTCAATGGAACTGGATGCTACATTTTCAATGGCATATACATCACCATTTAAGCGCGACAGCAAATCGCCCTTGTGCTCTTTTGTGAAATACCCCAGATGAAGGTGATTGATTTTGGCAAACAGTGCTTCGCGTAATCGTTTCACCAGTAGCGTTCGGGCACTGAGCAGACACTGCTGGGCCAGAAACCGGAACAGGTTTGTCATGACCACGGCCACCACAATCATACCTGCCAGAAAATAGAGCGCATAAACGGGGTTTGTCGTTTTGAAATAATAGATCAGGTGATAAAAACTATCCTTGAAATAATCGGGCGAAAACCGAACTGCGGGCACCGACTCATATCTGGCCGCATCGGCCGTATTGATTGGGTCGAAGAGAAAATTGAGTAATGGTATAATCAACGCAAACTGAAACACGTTGAAGAATACGCTGATGATGGTGAAGATAAAAAAAGGAATGACAAACTTTCCGTATGGTCTGGCATAGACCATTAGCCGTCTATAAATCTTCATTGGTTAAATCTGTGTTATGATATCGGGTGAGATCGCTTTGCTGCTTTTACGTTAACGAGCGATATACGTCAATATATTTCCGGGCCGAATCTTCCCAGTTAAACTTTGCACTATAGGCTTTCATGGCTTCTTTCATGCGATTACCGGCCTTGTTGTAGCGATACATCCCCGCTTTAAAGTCTTCCTGCATGTTTTCAAAATCATGAAAATAGAAAGCCATGTCTTTCCCAATTTCAGGTAAGGCCGTATGCTTCGATAAAAACACTGGCTTACCAATCGACATGGCCTCCGCGACGGGCAAGCCAAAGCCTTCGGCCAGCGATGGCATCACCACTGCCTGGCAATTGTGGTAGTACCACGATTTTTCGCCTTCCGTAACCTCATTCACCAGGTGCATCCGATTTTCTACCTGCAATTCGGAGGCATGTTGTCTAAGAAAACGAGCATAGTCTTTATCCTCGTGTCTGCCCGCCAAAATCAATTCCAGTTTCGGATCAGATTGCAACAGAGGCAATATTCGATGCTGATTCTTTTTAGGGGCAATAACGCCGATATTAAACAAAAACGGCGTGGTAGGCCGATACGATTTGTCTTCCAGCGCGGGTTTAGGCAAGCCATTTGTGCCATTATAAATCACATAGATAGGCTTTCCGTGGGTCGTACAATTAGCAACTACCTCATTTTTGCTAAACTCCGAGATACAGACAATAGCATCGCTGCGGTCGATGTTGCGTTGCAGATGCTCAAGGCAACGGGCTTTTTTTTCCTCGGTCTTGTCTTCATGCAGAAAATTGAGGTCGTGAATGGTTAGCAGAACTTTAATTTTTTTATTCCGCTGGGGCAGGTAGTTGGTGTTTTGATAGGTGCTATGCCATACATCGAACTTGCTCACCGAAGGCATCAGGAATTTTTGCAGTGAGTGTTGAGCAATATAGGAAAGCCCAGGTTCAAACATTGCCTGTTTTCCTCTGGGGATAAACAACGACAACTCCTCTTGATCTAATTTCTGCCGCACAGCTCTTCCCAGATTGAGACAGTAGTAATACAAACCGGTATTGACATACTTCATCCGCTCACAATCGAATACAATACGAGTCATAACGTCCTGGCCTTAGTAGTTGGATAATTATTTTCTATTCTCTGCAACGTTCCGTTGATAAAAAAGCTAAACCTATTACAACGGTTAGGGTCATAAATGAACCTTTGTAGGTACAAGGATCAATTCAAATTGATAAGGGTTGGAGCGTACGATAATTTCTATATTACTAATACCGACTATATAGAAATAATGTTGCGTTAAGACTAATAATGCGATTGTAAGGGCCTGGCCCGTATTAACTTATTAATCAACGTTATGTCAAGCATAATTCTCGATTGTGACCTGATGAAGTTCCCGCATTCTGGTTTGTATCACTATTGCCAGAATTTGGCTAAGCATATCAATATGTTGCTGGCCGCCGAAAATCAGTCGCTAATGAAGATGTATCTTCCGCCCAAGCGGAAACTATCGCTAATTGGAGAGTCGTATCATCTGGTTGAACGAAAATGGCATAAGCTGTTTCAACCGTTTCTGCGAGAATGTCAGGTGTGGCACGCGCCGTTTCAGTCGGGCCGAATTATACCCGATAAACGCAGATATCCCAACATAAAAGTAGTGCTAACCATACACGACCTGAATGTGTTACATGAGGGTAAGCCGGAAGCCTATCAGCAGCAAAGCCTGATTCGGACCCAGGCGCTGATTGACCAGAGCGATGCTATTGTCTGTATCTCAGAATTCACAAAAAACGATGTACTCACTCATTGCAACGTTGGCAACAAGCCCATACACGTCATCTACAATGGCCTCAATAAGGCATCCGAAACCGCTAATGACGTAGTGAGTTATAGGCCTAACCGCAATTTTCTGTTAGGAATCGGGTATTTAAACAAGAAGAAGAATTTTCATGTCCTGTTGCCATTGCTCGAATCGCACCCCGATCTGGAACTGATTATTCTTGGGCATCACGATGATCCGGAATATGTGGCACAAATGCAGGCGCAGGCGCAAGAGCTGGGGGTCGATGAACGACTTCATCTGCCAGGACCCGTTTCAGAACAGGACAAGATCTGGTATCTGCGCAACTGTAAGGCTTTTGTGCATCCATCTCTTGCCGAGGGTTTTGGCTTTCCGGTCGTTGAAGCCATGCAATTCGGGAAACCAGTCTTTATTTCCCGTCTTACTTCCTTACCGGAGGTTGGTGGAAATGTTGCGTTCTATTTTCCGGATTTTTCGGCTAATGCTATTCAAAAAACATTCAGGGAAGGCATGCAACGCTATGAGGCAGCAAACATGCAGCGTTATATCATTGAGCAGGCCGAACGGTTTAGCTGGAATAAAAGCGCAGGTCAATACCTATCCATTTACCGATCGTTGATGTAATCTGTCCAGGGTGTTCTGAAACTCCAAAGGCCGTTTGTTATATGCCGTCTTTGGAATTTCAGAACGGGAGCGGGAATAAAAAAAAGCAACAGCCCTGCTAACATAGCCGCCAGGAAAGCGTAGGGGTTTCCAGTCCCCTACAAAAATGGTTATGTTATACCTTGTTTTCGAGGGAGCAAAGATTAAAAGAGGTATTTGTACTTAACCTGTTAAACTAGAAGCTTGCCAAAAGGCATCTCTTTACGGTTAATTTTTGACTAAAAATCATTTACTATCGTGAGCCTGCCAACTGAACGATCAGTACCCAAGGTCATATGGTTCATTTTCGGCTACAGAAAAGCAAAATCAGACTACATAAATGGGTTTGCCTACACCGAAATTTGCGCTATAAAAAAGCCAGAAACATGAAAATTATCATAACCGGGTCACTGGGTAACATCGGCAAACCATTAGCAACTGAACTCCTTACCAAAGGGCATGAGGTAATCGTTATCAGCAGCAATCCCAACAAACAACAAGCCATTGAAAAACTTGGGGCAAAAGCAGCTATCGGCAAGTTAGAAGATGCCTCTTTTCTGGTATCCACGTTTATGGGCGCCGACGCAGTGTATTGTATGATACCATTTGATTTTAACCAGGCCGACCAGAAAGCATATTTCCAGAAAATTGGCGACAACTATGTTCAAGCCATCAACCAGGCAGGCATCAGGCAAGCCGTTTTCCTGAGTGGCTGGGCGGCCGACATAACAACCTCATTTAATATAAGGACATTGCTCGAAAAATTATCGGATACAGCTGTTACTGAACTACGGCCAGGCTCTTTTTACAGCAATTTCTATAGCTATATTGGCATGATAAAACAGTATGGTGCCATTATGGCTAATTATG
Source organism: Spirosoma sp. SC4-14 (assembly GCF_037201965.1). Taxonomy (NCBI): domain Bacteria; kingdom Pseudomonadati; phylum Bacteroidota; class Cytophagia; order Cytophagales; family Cytophagaceae; genus Spirosoma; species Spirosoma sp. SC4-14. The sequence continues at coordinate 7,487,896 of NZ_CP147518.1, forward strand.
GAGGAGAAGACAAGATTGCCTTTGTCGCTCCCGAAGATATTGCTTCAGCAGCGGCCGAAGAACTGACAATCCCATTTAAGGGGAAGAAAATTCGCTATGTAGCCAGCGAAGAACTTACCTGCAACCAGGCTGCTCATAGTTTGGGGGAAGCTATTGGCAAACCAGACTTACAATGGATCACTATATCGGATGAACAATTTCGCAACAGCTTGCTGCAAACGGGCATGCCTGCCCAACTGGTAGATGACCTGGTGCGGATGCAGGCGGCAACCCATAGCGGTGTCGTATATGAAAACTACCTTCAGCATCGACCTGTGTTGGGTAAAATAAAACTGAACGAGTTTGCAAAGGAATTTGCGAACGCCTACAATCAATAAATTATAGCAGGATGGGTAAGCCTTGCAGGATCAAAAGCATCAGTGAATTTCACAAACTAAGAGGCCTCTCCAAACCAGAGCATCCGCTCATTAGTGTAGTGAATATTGAAGATATTACCCTGCTGCCAGCAAGCCTTACCATCCTTGACTTTTATTGCATTTCTATCAAGCATACAACCGATGTAACATACCGGTATGGCCAGCAGGTGTATGATTTTCAGGGGGGTGTTCTGTTTTTCTCGGCACCCAAACAGGTGATTGGCTTCGAAACGATACAACTGCCCACCATAGCATCGGGGTGGTTTTTGCTGATTCATCCCGATTTTTTATGGGGTATGCCCCTGGCAAAAACGATCAGGAACTATGAATTCTTTGATTATACTGTACACGAAGCGTTGTTTCTGTCGGATAAAGAAGAAAAAATAATTGAGGCCATTATTTCGCATATCCAACAGGAATATCGCGCAAACATTGATAAGTACAGCCAGGGCATTATCATTGCCCAAATCGAGCTATTGCTCAACTACGCAGAGCGTTTCTATAATCGTCAATTTATTACTCGCAAAATCAGTAACCATCAGCTATTGGCAAGGCTGGACGCCCTGCTTAATGACTATTTCGCCAGTGAGGAGCTTACGCTCAAAGGCTTGCCTACAGTGCAATCGGTGTGCGACAGGCTCAACATATCGGTAAGTTACCTGAGCCGCGTTCTGAAATTACTCACCGGGCAAAGTACCCAGCAACACATTCACGAAAAGCTGATTGAAAAAGCAAAAGAAAGGTTGTCTACTACTCAACTGTCGGTAAGCGAGATCGCCTATACGTTAGGTTTCGAGCATCCGCAGTCATTCAGCAAATTGTTTAAAGCAAAGACCAATCAGTCGCCTTTGGAGTTTAGAGCTTCCTTTAACTAAAGTTTACCAGGCAGGCCGAAGTTCCCCACTCTACCCGGCAGCCAGTTTAACGACAAGTTTTCAGAACTCGCTTCATTACATTACGCCCCACGATTGGTTTATTTTTCAGGCAAAATCGGTTTAGCAAACGGGTTGCTTTTTACTGGACACGACGTTTAACACCCTTCATAAAAAAGCTGATTCAGTTTAGGGAAGATTCGTTTGTGGCTGTCGACCCGCTTTAGCTCTGCAATAGACCGGAATGGCTGATTCCTCATTTCGACTACAAATCCCCTCAATTTGCCTACAAACGACAACTGCCTCCGAATGACCTTTGCCGTATCATTAACCGATGTCTTATGATACAACAAAACGAAACGTCCGGTAATAGCTCTGCTCAAATACCTGGACTAACGACTAAAGTCTGGTTTATTACGGGCGCTTCCCGGGGGTTTGGACGCATTTGGGCCAACGCTGCCCTTGAGCGGGGCGACAAGGTGGTGGCCACTGCCCGCAAACGGGCAAGCCTTGATGAACTGGCTGAAAAATTCGGCGAAAACGTGCTTACGCTGGAACTCGACGTGACCAATCCCGACCAGGTAAAGACGGTTGTCGAACAAGCTCATACGCACTTCGGCAGGTTAGATATCGTTCTTAATAATGCCGGTTATTCACTAGTTGGCACCATTGAAGAAGCCAGTGCTGCTGCTATTCATGCCCTTTATGAAACGAATATTTTCGGTCCGATTTCTGTTATTCAGGCAGCCCTGCCGCTACTACGAAAGCAGGGGGGTGGGCATATCCTTGGCGTATCCAGCAACCTGGGCCATGTGACACTGCCGGTGATTGGCTACTATTGTTCGTCAAAGTGGGCATTCGAGGCTATTCACGAAAGCCTGGCCGCTGAGATTAAACCATTTGGCATCAATGTAACCCTTATCGAACCGGGGGCTTATGCCACTGAATTCGGTAGCCCGGAATCCTTAAAGTTTGCCCAGGGTCTCGATATCTATACCGATTTTAAGGCGCAATTTTTCAACCGTTTAAGAGCCCTGGAAAGAGGTAATCCGGCGGCAACCCCAGACGCGCTTTTTCGGGTGGTTGATGCCGAAAACCCTCCTTTACGGTTCTTTCTGGGTAGTCATAATTTGCCTGCCGTGCGCGATGCCTATAGTGAGCGATTAGCAACCTGGGAAGCCTGGGAAGCTGTTTCGAAGACGGCCCAGGGGCAATCCAATCAGGGAACTCCGAACTAAGAAAATCGATTATCATCCATGATAACCGATAGCTGTTTTTCCATCGGTTATCATGTTTTCGTACTTAGCGGTGAAAAAAGAAGAAAACAGCCCTTATAAAATTGAATCACTAACCGACGCGCACCGGGCCTTTGGCTTACCGAAGCCTCTGCATCCGTTGGTAAGTCTGATCAATGGCCCTCATTCGCAGGTTGAAGGAGTCAGGTTTCCGCCCTACCATGTGCTGGGTTTTTATAAAATATCGTATAAACCAAAGCTGAGTGGTAAATTAAAATACGGCCAGCATCATTATGATTTTGACGAAGGAGGTTTGTTATTCGCTTCGCCTGGTCAGCTTATTGGCAACAACGACAATGATGCCAGCGTTTGTTCTGCCTATACGTTGCTGATTCATCCTGATTTCTTTTTAGGCTATCCTCTGGCCAAAACCATTAAGCAGTATGGTTTCTTCTCCTATTCGACTCATGAAACGTTACACCTTTCGGAAGAGGAAAAGGGAAACATTATTGGGATCTTTAAAATGATCGACCATGAGTTACACAGCCGAATCGATGACTCAAGCCAGGCTGTCATTATAGCTCAGATTGAGTTGTTGCTCAATTATGCCAATCGGTACTACAAGCGCCAGTTCATCACCCGCAAAGCAGTCAACAGTGATCTGTTACAAAAGCTGGAAGATGTAATAGAAGCTTATTTTACCGATGAACTGTCCTTAAACCAGGGCTTACCGACGGTTCACTACCTGGCCGAACAGGTCAATCTTTCTCCGAGTTATTTAAGTGATATGCTGCGATCCCTAATTGGTCAAAATGCGCAGCAGTATGTTCATGATAAACTCATCGAAAAAGCGAAAGAAATTTTATCTACGACCAACTTATCGGTCAGCGAAGTAGCCTATGCTTTGGGTTTCGAGCACTCCCAATCGTTCAGTAAGCTCTTTAAAACGAAAACGCACTTGTCTCCCCTGGCCTTCAGACGGTCGTTTAATTAAGCAGAGACCATTTGATTCCGGCTGGCTCCATATCGTATTTGGCGCATGGAGCCAGCCGGAACAACATGCTCAATCGATACCGATTACCAGAAGGCATATCGATCCGTCAATAGCTTTCGCTTCCAGTTGGAGATGGGATAGCCAAACATGATGGATCTGGATACCTTACTTTTTTAAAATGCCTTTTTCAACGCTGTCGTTAAGTAGCTGCTCGGCATAGCGCCAGATTTGAGTCGATCCCTGTTGGATGACTTGCTTTTTGGCATACACCTTATCATACTTTACGCTGAATTCAGCCCAGGTTCCCCCTTTGTTCGACGCATTCTGCAAGAGAGGTTCGAGTCGATCCATAGCACGGGCAAATTTGGCTTCGTTGGTTTGCCCCGCTTCAAACTCTTCCCAAACAGCTATGAATTCGGCGGCTTGCTCTTCAGGCAGTAAGCCAAAGATCCGTTTAGCCGCTGCCCGCTCTTCAACCGTATTATCATGGCTTTTTTGCGTATCATAGATAAATGTGTCGCCAGCATCTATTTCAACAATATCATGAATCAGCAGCATCTTTATCACCCTAAGCATATTGAGCGGGAAATTCGCGTGCTCAGCCAACACAAGAGCCATTAAGGCAAGATGCCAACTGTGTTCAGCGTCGTTCTCCCTTCGGTCGCTGTTCAGTAACTTCGTCTTACGAAGGATATACTTAAGCTTATCCACCTCCTTGATGAACTCAATCTGCAGGGAAAGAATAGCCGATTCCATCTGTTGCTTTTTAATGATGGAGCAAAATTGAACGCTAGGGGTATAAATGCAATTGCCAATTGGCAAGAAATACGCTAGACGATATTTTTTCGTATCCGGCTGAGCGAAGATGGGGTAATGCCCAGATAAGAGGCTATCATACTGAGCGGAACACGGTTGGCCAATCCGGGGTAATGATCCAGAAAGTTCAGGTATCTTTTCTGGGCGTCCTGTACTATCATATTACTAGTGAACTTCAACTTATTTTCCAGAACGTAGGACGTGATTTTAACGAATATATCCTGCCATCCGGGAATAAGAGCTGAAAGCTGAGTAAAGTCTTCTTTGGAAAAGACTAAAAGCTGGCAATCTGTGATGGCTTCAATGTACTCGGTGGAGGGCATTTCATCACGAAAACTGTTGATATCAACAACAAATCGATTCTCATAAATAAAGTATCGGGTGAAACTGTCGCCAAGTTTATCGTAATAACAGACCCTGAAAATCCCCTTTGTAACATATCCTAGTTGATTGGAAATTTTCCCAGCTTCTGCAAAGTAAGTCCCTTTGGCAATGTTTCTGCGTTTGGCCTTCGCCTGAATCAACTCCCGATGCTGAACCGCAAGGTGTCCAAATTGAAGCAAATAGGTAATGAGCTCTTCCATTAGCTAAAGCTATTAAGTAATGCACAAACATTGTTCCCCGTTCCCCAACATTGTTTACTAGCAATGTTGGGGACTTTCTTCTTTGCCTTTTGCTGCTAATGATGCACAAGCTTACTAAACCCTGGTCTCATACAACTTGTGTTCATTAGGCAATATCGGATCTATTGAATCGGGGATCATATACTCTCGAAAACGCAAAAGCCGCTGATTATCAGCGGCTTTTGCGTTTTATAACTTACTCTTGTCAGAGCGTTTTGTACCAGGAGCGGGAATCGAACCCGCACGGCCCGTAAGGACCACAGGATTTTAAGTCCGGCGCGTCTACCTGTTCCGCCATCCCGGCAACCTTTTATTCCGCCGAAGCGGTTTTTACAAAAAAAGCACCGTTGGTCGGTGCCTTTTTTTGGAGCGAAAGACGGGGTTCGAACCCGCGACCTCGACCTTGGCAAGGTCGCGCTCTACCAGCTGAGCTACTTTCGCGTTTATCATTCGCCCTACCTCGGCGAATTGTGGATGCAAATTTAGGGCGTTTTGCTGGTTTGTCAAGCTATTACCCGAAAAATTTTCCAATTAATTTCTCCTTAACTCGTTCCAAATCTGATTACGAACGAGTTAAGGCAATCAAAAAAAGAAAAAAACTGTTTAGCCCAATACTCGATATCCACATCATCTGCATGGTCGTTCGATAATTAGCCTGATTAGGGTCTTTGTATACCCGGGAAAACCATCGCAGAAAGAAAATAACGGCAGGCAACAGGAACAACAGGTAGATCAGAATGAGGTAACTTCCTTCAAAATAGATGTAAAAACCTACCATCGATAACAGATACATCACTACTGCACAAATAAATGTACCTCGAACACCCATCATCAGACTAATGGTTCTGTCGCCACGCCGGGCGTCCTCTTCGTGCTGATAGACCTGTGTGACCGGATAGAGCGCCATCAGATTCAGGGTGGCCAGCAGCCCTCCTAAAAGAAGTTTCGGCTGGCCAATCGTCGATAGAGGCAAATCATTGATTGATATGTAGGTCATTACGTACGTAATGCCGCCCTGCAATACACTTATAAGCAACCAACTCAGGATTGGGTATTTTTTCAGTCGAATACGGTCGTGACTGTAGGCTTTGGTCACAAAGCCATAGACCAGTAAATAGAGCACAAATGGCCAGTTTACAAAAATGCTCCCCAGCACCAATGCAACAACATCGAGCGCCCACGATACCCAATAGAGATCTTTATCGACAGGTGGCGGTTTTTCCAAACCACCTATACTGCCCTCATCTTTATCGAAATAGCTATTATAGGCATTACTGGCCGGATACAACAACAAGTGAACAATAAGCAAAACGGCTACCGATTTACCCAGATCTGGATGCACCGACTGGCTTACGGCAAACCAGAACATTGGCAATAGAAAAACGGAGAAGGGTACGCGAAGGTGTAGCCAGATAGTGCGGGCAGTCATAACGTGATGGCGATGCGAGTTGTCAATTTACAGAACTTTCGGCAATCGGCATAGTTATACATCCATAGCACTCTATGAATTAATAGTCGACCCATCGGATGGACCTAACGCAATCTTTACCAGACGGTTATATTAATGCAATCGGCACGGCAGTACCGCTTTATTTTTCTACCCAGCAACAGGCCGCTGAGCTAATGGCCGATTTACTTCATTTTGAGGACCAGGACCGCCGACGGCTCATGACGCTCTATCGCTATACTCGAATTGATAAGCGGCACACTGTACTGGCTGATTACACAAGGTCGCCCGGCGCGTTTACGTTTTACCCAAACACACCCGATTTGGAGCCATTTCCAACGGTTAGCCAGCGAATGGGAGTCTATCGGCAGGAAGCGGTACCTCTAGCTTTAAAAGCCATTCAGGATTGCTTTTCTAGTTATCCGGGATTCGATCCGCAATCGATTACGCACCTCATCACGGTTAGCTGTACGGGCATGTATGCCCCTGGTCCTGATATTGAGCTTATCGAAGCACTTGGCCTACCAACAACTACCCAACGGCTGGCCATCAATTTTATGGGTTGTTATGGCGCTTTCAATGGCCTCAAGGCTGCCAATGCTATTGTTAAGGCCAACAGCAGCGCCAAAGTACTGGTTGTATGCATCGAGCTATGTAGCATTCATTTTCAGAAACGAACCGATACGGACTACCTGCTCTCAAATGCTCTCTTTGCCGATGGTTCAGCATCTGTGCTGGTCGAAAGTACGCCAAGACCTGAACAATCGTTCCGGCTACGGTCGTTTTACTGCGATCTGCTGCCCGAAGGAAAACAGGCAATGGCCTGGCACATTGGCGATTTTGGCTTTGAAATGACTCTTACTTCAGAGGTACCTCGTCACATTCAGCAAGGCATTGGCCAACTGCTTAGCCAATTGCTTCACCAATGTCAGCTAGCCCTGGATGCCATTGGCCAGTTTGCACTTCACCCCGGTGGCCGCCGAATTCTGGAAGTTATTGAGGCTCAACTGGGCATTACTACCAACGATAACAGATATGCCTATACTGTGCTCAGGCAATACGGCAATATGTCGTCGGCTACGGTTCTGTTCGTGCTGAAGGCAATTTGGGATGATCTGATTTCGGGAGTTGTTGAACCAGACCTGAAACGGCCGAATATACTAAGCTGTGCATTTGGTCCCGGTCTGACCCTGGAAGCCATGATACTCGAAGCGCTCGTGGCCGAAACCACTCCGGCTAGGTCAGAATCTTCCAGCGCATTAGCCCTAGTTTCGTAAGGAAATAGAACAACGATGTTCGTAGCACACCCAAGCCATAAATAGAGCTTCGGCGGAAATTGATCGACGAGGCTTCTTCAAAATATTTGGTTGGACAGGTCACTTCTGCAATTTCGTAGCCCTTATAAAAAATCTGGGCAATCATTTCATTATCGAAAATAAAATCGTCGGAGTTGTGCGTAAAGTCAAGATTTTGTAAAACCTGACCCGAAAATGCCCGATACCCCGTGTGGTATTCCGACAGCTTCTGATTCATCAGAAGATTTTGCGCAAATGTCAGAAAGCGGTTGGCAATATATTTATACATGGGCATTCCGCCTTTCAGGGCGCCCTTTCCCAAAATTCTGGAAGCAAATACAACCGGATAGAGTCCGTTGCCAATGATTGAAATCATGGCAGGCAGCAGCATGGGTGTGTACTGATAATCGGGGTGTAGCATTACTACTATATCAGCGCCAAGTTCCAGCGCTTTGGCATAGCAGGTTTTCTGATTTCCCCCATAGCCTTTATTTTTATCGTGCCGAATTACATGGCGAATTCCTAATTGGCGAGCTACATCGACGGTATTGTCAGGACTGGCATCGTCAACAAGAATTACGTCGTCAACAAGATCGAATGGAATTTCACGGTAGGTACGCTCCAGTGTAAGAGCTGCCCGATAGGCGGGCATCACTACAATAACTTTTTTATTATTAAACATAGTCCAAAACTAAGACGTTGATAGCATTATGCCAATTATTTGTGGATAGAAGCCAGAAGCTTCGGCAGATTGCTTGTAGATTTGCGTATTGATTCAACTATCTAGTCAACTGGCGTTAGTTTTCTCTTCGCCTTTTTTTTATGCTCTCAAACGAAACCTTATTCTTCCTTGCGTTTGCAGCCTTTGTCCTCTTCATTATGGCCGTAGACCTGGGAGCATTCTCCAAGCAAAAAAGTCATGTTGTTGAGTTTAAAGAAGCCGCGATCTGGAGTGCAATATGGGTTGCTCTTTCTATAGCTTTCTACTTTTTTCTACAGAACTTTGGTTATCTCATTCATGGTATTACCGACATGGCCCGGCTTCAGGAAATTCGGGATAAATACGCTGAGCATGTAGAGTTGATACCAAGCAATTTTACTGCCAGTTTAGCACGGTTTCAGGCCAATATGTCTCTGGAGTATATTACGGGCTATCTGGTCGAATATTCGTTATCGGCCGACAATATCTTTGTCTTCATCCTCATTTTCAATTCGTTTGGTGTTCAGCAGCGGTATTACAAAAAAATTCTGGTCTGGGGCATTCTGGGCGCTATCATTCTGCGTATGATCTTTATTTTTCTGGGGTCGGCACTGATTCAGCGCTTTGAATGGATCATGTATTTGTTTGGTGCCTTTCTGGTTTATACTGGCATTCAACTCTTTTTTCAGAAAGACGAAGATGAAACTATCGAACCAAACAATCACCCGGTCGTCCGTTTTGTCAGTAAATACCTGAATGTTTATCACCGTAATGTGACCGACCATTTCTTTATCCGCCGAAAATCGGACCGAAAGGTTTTCGTAACACCACTATTTATTATCGTAATCGTTATTGCGTTTACCGACCTTGTTTTCGCTGTCGATTCGATTCCGGCTATTTTTTCGATTACTAAAGATCCCTATATCGTCTTCTTCTCGAACGTATTTGCCATTATGGGCCTTCGGTCTATGTTCTTCTTCCTGTCGAGCATTATGAGTAAATTCCGTTTCCTGAAAGTTGGTCTGGCGGTGCTGCTAACGTTCATTGGGGCCAAAATGCTTGGCGAACACTGGCTTGCCGAACTAGGTTTCAAACCTGCATATTCGCTCTATGTTATCGTTCTTATTCTGGGGGTGAGCGTACTGGCATCATGGCTAATTCCAGAAAAAGAAACCGAAGCTTGATTTTTGTGATTAATTTGATGCGCTCTGCTTACGCGAATACCAACCGGGTAAGTATAGCGCATTAAAGCAATCCGATGAATCAGCGTTCAGCCATTCTGCGTGTTTTTCGCCGACGATTAACTAATCTTAGTAGCCGTAATCGGTCTCTTTTGCTTACGGGCCTGCCAGCGTCGCAATTTCTGGATCTCCACGAAGCCGATTTTTTGCTCAACAGGCCATCATTTAGTCTGATTGCAGACATAATTGGTCGGAAAGCGGCCGTAGCCGTTTGCGATGTGCTCGATGCCCGGCAGGAACGCAGTAACGAAGTTAGCCAAAAACTTCGGCGGATCGCCCGAACAGCAGCCTTCATCACAGAAGAGCGCGGCACGGAAGATTTATACGTTGGCTGGCCTTTTGTGCGCGGGAAGTTTCTCGATGACACGGTTGTTCATGCACCGCTCCTGTTCTTTCCTGTGCAGATCGAGCAACAGGGTAAAGTTTGGAAACTGGTTCGCCGTGGCGACGAACTGGCTTTTCTCAATCCCGCATTTGCACTTGCTTATGGCCATTTCAACCAGATCAGCATTCCGAACGATAGTCTGGAAAAGCGTTTCGATGATTTCGACCGCGATAGTCTCGTCTTTCGTACCCAACTTTATGAATGGTTAAAAACCAGCCCGTTCGAAATTAACTTCAATCAGGACTCCTTTACAGATACTCTTCAGTTTTTTAATAAACTAACCTCCAAAAGCCTTTCCCAACTCGAACATACGGGCGAATTAAAGATTTATCAGGAAGCTATACTTGGCATTTTTCCGCAGGCCGGATCATTTTTAGTCCCCGACTACGACGAACTGATTGCCCAAAGTGAGGAACCAGGCGGCAAAACCGAGGAGTTGGACAAACCTGATAGCGAACCCCAGATGGAGCCTTCGTTCTCGTTCTTATCCCCTGTCGCCTTACGTCGAACACCACAATTCTCCTTTCACGAACGCCACCTATACACTCCCCTTCCGCTCGATGCATCGCAGGAAGCCGCCTTACGAACCGTAAAAGCTGGACAATCGCTGGTGGTGCAAGGGCCACCTGGCACCGGCAAATCGCAGCTTATCGCCAACCTAATGGCCGATGCGGCTGCCAATGGGAAACGGGTGCTGCTGGTTTGCCAGAAACGTGCAGCTCTCGATGTCGTACAGGAACGACTACAGCAGGTGGGTATGGCTCCTTTCCTGGCCCTTATCCATGACTTTCAGGACGACCGTCGGGCGTTGTATGCACAAATTGCTCACCAGATTGAACAGATCGATGCCTACAAACAACAGAATAATAGTCTGAACACAGTTCTGCTGGAACGTGACTTTGAGCAGGAGAGCCGCAAAATCGATGAAACGGTTCGCGAACTGGACGATTTCAAAAAGGCCTTATTCGACACCAGTAGTTGTGGTGTATCCGTCAAAGAGCTTTACCTAAGCAGTAATCCTGAGCTTCCGTCGATCGGGTTAGACGAAACTTATCCACATTTCCCTGTTGACAGTGTGGATAAGTTCGAGCAACAACTCAGCGCCTATGCGGCATATCGGCAACGGTTAGGCAACAATCATCCCTGGAACGATCGAAAAAGCTTTTCAAATCGTTCAGCACTGGATATGTCAAAGATCGGCCAAACACTTCATCAATGGGTCGAAACAGCACAGGAAAGCACCTTACAAACCACTACTCTTGCTGATCGCTCACTTTCTTTAGACGAATTGGCCGATTGGCATTTGCACGACTGGGATCTAACGGCCATACTTGCCTTGCTGGACGAGGCTGTAGATAACGATCTATGGGCAACCAGCCAATTCCTACGTCTGAACCTAAATCATCCTGCGCTTGCGATTCATGAAACCCAATTAGAATCTCTGGCCCAGAATTGGGAAACAGCCCTGGCAGCCCCAGGGCCAGAGTTATCGCTGGTGGTGCAGGAAACTACACAAGCGGAGTTGCTGCTGACAGAAATTTTGCCCTTACGCTCATCGTGGGCCCGCTGGAAGTGGTGGCTCCTTACCGATCCGCGTAAAGCAAAGCTCCTGCAACTCGTCTCGGCAAATCATCTGACATTATCGGAACAAGATCTGCAATTACTACTCCGTAAAGTTCAGAAACGCATCCAACTCGATGCGATCGGTAAACAAGTTGCTCCACTGCTAGCCAATTTACCGTTGACCCAACGGCCCGATGGGTTACGGCTTTTGCGCCGGGCCGTTCACTTAACCGAACGGTTGGTTGATTTAAAACCACTTGCTCAACTTCCGCTATCGGCCTGGTTAACGGCTCAGTCCTTTCGAAATAGCGTTCAAACTCTACTTCAGATCGCCAAAACGGTTAACGAACGCCGTCTGCAAGCTCAGCTTTATTTAACTGATCAGCAACTCCAGCACATCTGGAATGACCATTCGTTTGCTACCCAGCTCCAGCAATCGCTTCGGTATGATTTTGATTTACTGGTAGAAGCCGATCGGCAGTATGAAGGGTTTTCAGCCATCGAGCATACAGTGATTGGGCAACTATCCTCAATTACTCCTGCCAACTGGATCTCAACATTTCACAATTCGCTCTGTTTAGCCTGGATTACTCATATTGAACAAATAAACCCGGTGCTTCGTAGTGTATCGTCGCTCAGGATGGCTCAGTTGGAAGCATCATTGCAGGAAAGCGTTCAACGAAAGCAATTGCTTAGTCAGGATATTTTGCTGGTTAAACTCCGGGAACAAACCTATCGAAATCTGACATTTAACCGGCTGAATAATGTAATTACCTATCGAGACTTGCTCCATCAAACGACAAAGAAACGAGCTATATGGCCAGTCCGCAAGCTTATGGAGTCGTTTGCCGACGAAGTGTTTAAACTGGTTCCCTGCTGGCTGGCTTCTCCCGAATCGGTATCGGCTATGTTTCCACTTCGCAATGAATTATTCGATCTGGTTATATTTGATGAAGCCTCGCAATGTTTTGCCGAGAATGGCATTCCTGCCATGTTCCGGGGGCAGCAAATTGTTGTAACGGGCGACAATCAGCAACTACGCCCGAATGATCTGTACCGGGTTCAGTTGGATGACCCCGATAGTGAGAACGAATTAGCAACAACAACACTTGAAGTTGAATCGCTTCTTGAACTGGCGGCTCAGAATTTACCGCAGGTATCGCTGACAGAACACTATCGGAGCCGATCACTCGATCTGATTACGTTTTCCAATCAGCATTTTTATAAAAACAAACTTCAGCTTCTTCCCTATTTCGACGATGCAAATCGTCGGCAGCCCGCAATCCATTATCGGAATGTTAAAGGTACCTGGCAGCACAATACGAATCTTATCGAAGCCGAAGCTATCGTTGAGCTGATCGACCATCTGGCAACTGAATTGCCAGACCGCTCAGTTGGCGTTGTTACATTTAATTATCCTCAGCAGCAACTTATTCAGGATTTACTCGAAAAGCATGCCGATACGCAAATGTCAACCGATCGGACAAAGCAACACCTGTTTGTAAAAAATATTGAAAACGTTCAGGGCGATGAGCGCGATGTCATTATTTTTTCCATTGGTTATGCTCCCGATGAACGAGGGCGGCTCTCCATGCAATTTGGGAGTTTGAACAGCAGTGGTGGTGCTAACCGCCTGAATGTGGCCGTAACAAGGGCTAAAGAGCGCGTTTATGTTATTACCAGCCTCTGGCCCGATCAACTGACTGTAAGCAATGCTATTAATGATGGCCCACGCTTATTACAGGCGTATCTGGCTTATGCACTCGATGTTGCTCAGGGCAGTTTCCGACCGCATTATCAGGCAAACACTATTTTAACCACCAACTCACTTTTAAAAAATCGCCTGGCACAGCAATATTCCAACTGGCAACCCGAACTACCTTTTGCGGATTTAACGGTTAAAACCGACGATAGTTATCAGTCGCTGGTACTCACTGACGACGATATTTATTACCAGCAATCGATTAAACAGGCTCATGCCTACCTGCCCGTTGCCCTTCACGTCCGGAAGTGGCCGTTCAAACGATTATGGAGCCGGCAGTTCTGGCAAAAAACTGATTCATAAAAAAAGCCTGGATTTTTCCAGGCTTTCTGATTACTCATTCATCATCTGCACGAATTGATCGAACAGATACCTCGAATCGTGCGGTCCGGGCGACGATTCCGGGTGGTACTGCACCGAGAAAGCGGGTTTATCTTTCCGACGAATTCCTTCGATAGTTTTATCGTTGAGGTTAATATGGGTTAGCTCAACATTTGCCTGATCCATAACCTCTTCGGCTTTAACTGCAAATCCGTGATTTTGCGATGTTACTTCGCAATGGCCCGTAATCAGGTTTTTAACGGGATGGTTTAAGCCACGGTGTCCATTATGCATCTTATAGGTTGAGATACCACTGGCCAGCGACAGAATCTGGTGACCGAGGCAAATACCAAACAACGGTTTTTCGACCTCCAGGGCCTGTTTAACGGTTTCAACCGCATAAGGCATGGCGGCTGGATCACCAGGTCCATTAGCGATGAAATAGCCATTTGGCTTCCAGGCTTCCAGTTCGCTATAGGGTGTTTTAGCTGGAAATACTTTGCAGAATACGCCCCGCTCGTTAAAGTTGGTCAGGATGCTACGCTTCACACCTAAATCCAATACGGCAACCCGCAGTTTTGCTTCAGGATCGCCCTGTTCATAGGCTTCTTTGGTACAAACCTCCGACGAAAGCTCAAGGCCTTCCATATCCGGTACTTTGTGCAGTTCGGCCAGCAGAATTGCAGGGTCAAGAATTTCCGACGAAATAATGCAGTTCATTACGCCTTTTGACCGAATGTATCGTACTAACTGACGGGTATCGACTCCATGGATGCCAACAATATTGGCCCGTTCGAAATAATCCTGCAACGACCCATCGGCCGTATAACGCGAATGAATATTAGAGAAGAAGTTACAGACCATAGCCCGGATCTTTATACCATTCGACTCTTGCTCTGCGTTATTGAGCACACCGTAATTACCGATGTGGGATGTGGTGTTAATAATCACCTGTCCATAATAAGATGGGTCGGTATAAATTTCCTGGTAGCCGGTCATACCAGTATTGAAGCAAATTTCACCACCTGCTGTTCCTTTTTTGCCAAGAGCTAGTCCTCGATATACGGTACCGTCCTGCAAAACCAATAGAGCTTCGGGCTGCTGCGTATGTTTCATGGATACGTTTTTAACTTGAGTAGACTAAAAAAAAGGGTTAACCCATAACGGCTAACCCCTATTTTGAATGAGCGAAAATTCGTTCATTAGCTTTCCTTCGTTTCTTCGTCAGCCGAGGCTTCAGGGGTAGCCGGAGTTTCATCGGCCGGAGCTTCCGTAGCAGGGGTTTCAGCTACAGGGGCCGCTTCGACCGCAGCGTCTTCAGCCGCAGGTGTTTCTTCAACAACTTCTGCCGATGGCGCTTCTGTTTCTGCTACAGGAGCCGTTTCAGCAACCTGACGTGAAGTAGCACCACGACGACTACGACGAGTTCTTGTTGTAGCCGCAGCTTTTTCAGCAGCAGCAGCAATCAATACTTCGTTGAAATCAACCAGTTCGATCAAACAGGTTTCAGCGTTATCGCCTAACCGGTTTCCCAGCTTAATGATCCGGGTATACCCCCCTGGACGGCTGGCAATTTTATCAGCTACCGTTCCAAACAGTTCCTTCACCGTTTCTTTGTTGGTCAACGTCTGAAACACCATCCGACGATTCTGATAGGTGTCATCTTTGGCCCGCGTTAAAATTGGCTCCACAAATTTGCGGAGTTCCTTCGCCTTCGCAACGGTCGTCTCAATCCGCTTGTGCAGGATAAGCGACGACGCCAGGTTTTGCAACATCGCTTCGCGGTGCGAGTGTGTCCGGCCGAGGTGGTTATCTTTTTTACCGTGTCTCATTGTTATCTTGGCTTAGGGCTTGGGGCATAGGGCGAAGGTTATGTCCCTATGCCCCAAGCCCTATGGCCCAATGCAGTCTTAATCTTCGTCTAATCTGTACTTAGAGACGTCCATACCGAACGTCAGGTTTTTTTCTGCAACGAGTTGCTCCAATTCCGTCAGCGACTTTTTACCAAAGTTGCGGAATTTCATCATATCGGAAATTTCCAACCGAACCAGATCGCCCAACGTGCGAACGTCGGCCGACTTGAGGCAGTTATAGGCACGAACTGACAAATCCAGATCAGCCAGCGATGTTTTCAGAAGCTTCCGCATATGCAGTACTTCTTCATCAACTACGTTTTCTTCTTCAGGCTTGGCCGTTTCAAACGTCATCGTTTGGTCAGAGAACAGCATGAAGTGCTGAATTAAGATATAGGCAGCGCCTTTCAGAGCATCTTCAGGATGGATTGAGCCATCTGTCTCGATGTCTAACAACAGTCGCTCAAAGTCTGTTTTTTGCTCAACCCGAGTGTTTTCAACGCTATATTTTACGTTTTTAATGGGCGTATAGATAGCATCGATTGGGATATGACCAAATGGCAGTTCGTTAGCGCGTGGTTCATCGGCCGGAACATAGCCGCGGCCTTTTTCCACAAAAATTTCCATTTCCAAATCCCGGGTATCATCGATGTGGCAGATTTCCAGTTCTGGATTCAGCACTTCGAACGAAGGCGAGAATTTAGATATATCACCAGCCTTTAAGACTGATTGCTTTTTGATGTTGACCGTAATTTTGTTATCAACCATATCCGAAATCTTCTTAAAACGAACCATTTTCAGGTTCAGAATGATTTCGGTTACATCTTCAACGACGCCCTCAATAGAAGAGAACTCGTGCAACACACCGGGGAACTTTACGCTTGTGATGGCGTATCCTTCCAGCGATGACAGCAGAATGCGCCGAAGCGCATTACCGATTGTCACACCATATCCTTTTTCAAGGGGTTTGAATTCAAATACCCCGTGAAAGTCGTCAGCTTTCTCCACTACGACTTTGTCGGGCATTTGGAACGCTAAAATTGACATACGTTTCGTATTGTTTACAGCAGTTCTCTGCCTTGGCGTGAAGACTCAAAAAAAGAGTTTTCAGTTTATCAGTTTTCCAGTTTCAGTTAGGTCTGCTAAGCATCGGCTCTGAAAACCGAACCCTGAGTAACTGCAAACTATATATAAATTCCAGCAAACCCAATGTGGGTTTGCCAGCTGATTACTTCGAATACAATTCGACAATTGCCTGTTCGTTGAAGTTCTCTGGAATCTGATCCCGCTCGGGGTAACTAATAAATTTACCCGTCATTTGCTGACCATCCCATTCAACCCAATTGTAGCGCTTTGTGCTGCGAGCCGACAAGCTTGAAGTAATTGCTTCGAGCGATTTCGACTTTTCACGAACACCGATCAACTGACCTGGTTTCAACGAATAAGAAGGAATGTTGACTACTTCGCCATCAACAACAATGTGTTTGTGCGATACTAACTGGCGTGCTTCACGACGTGAAGAAGCAATGCCCAGACGATAAACGGTATTGTCCAGACGAGCTTCACACAATTTCAAAAGGTTTTCACCCGTAATTCCTTCGCGAACCTGTGCGCGGTGGAACAATGCCCGGAACTGGCGCTCCAGGATACCATAGGTGTATTTTACCTTTTGTTTTTCTGTTAGCTGGAGGGCATATTCAGACTGCTTCCGCTTGCGCCCACGACCGTGCATACCCGGTCCGTAATTTTTCTTTTGGAGCGCTTTGCTCGTCCCCAGAACAGGTTCGCCGAACTTGCGCGAGATTTTGGCTTTTGGCCCAATGTAACGTGCCATTCTTTAATGAATGAATAATTGTGAAACATTTGGACAGACACAACCGAATGTCGCCTGTCCCTATTCATGTCATCCGTAACTATACGCGACGACGTTTTGGTGGCCGACAACCATTGTGTGGCAGCGGAGTAATATCGCGAATTGTGGTTACTTCGATACCCGAATTCTGAATGGTACGAATTGCCGACTCCCGGCCAGATCCTGGACCTTTCACGAACACTTCTGCTTTGCGCATACCCAGATCGTGGGCTACAGCAGCACAGTTTTGAGCGGCAGTTTGAGCAGCATATGGTGTGTTTTTCTTAGAACCACGGAAACCCATTTTACCAGCTGATGCCCAGGAAATAACCTGGCCGTTCATGTTGGTGATCGAAATGATGATGTTGTTGAAAGTAGCCCGGATATGTACCTGGCCAACGGGTTCAACAACTACTACCCGCTTTTTCGCTTTGTCTTTGCGCTTTGCTTGAGCCATTGTTTTAGGTAATCGTCAATGTCATAAAACCGCCATAATTTGTTATTCGGCTGAATAACCCCACATGACTAACTATGACTCGAAACGACCAATTAATTATTTGGTGACTTTCTTCTTGTTAGCAACAGTCTTACGCTTACCCTTACGAGTACGAGAGTTGTTTTTGGTGTGCTGACCACGAACGGGCAATCCTTTGCGGTGACGCAGCCCACGGTAGCAACCAATATCCATCAAACGTTTGATGCTCAATTGAACTTCTGAACGTAGTTGGCCTTCAACTTTATACTCGTTTGAAATAGCATTCCGCACTGCGCTTGCTTCTTCATCCGACCATTCGCTGGCTTTTTTATCAACACTGATACCTGAGTCGGTCAGAATTTTCTTTGCCCGACTGCGGCCAATGCCATAGATGTATGTCAGCGCGATTTCGCCACGCTTTTTGTCCGGAATATCAACACCTGCGATACGTGCCATTCTTAGCCTTGTCTTTGTTTGTAACGGGGATTCTTTTTGTTGATCACGTACAGCTTCCCTTTCCGACGGATCACGATGCAGTCTTCACTGCGCTTCTTGATGGATGCTTTAACTTTCATGTTATTAGAGTTAAGAGTGAAAAGCGGAAAAATGAAGAGTAAATGCTTACTGAACTAACTATTCTTTACCCTACATTCTACGTTCTTCACTTACTTGTATCGGTACACAATCCGTGCCTTACTTAAATCATAAGGCGACATCTCCAACTTTACGCGATCTCCAGGCAGAATTTTGATGTAGTTCATCCGCATTTTACCAGAGATATGAGCAATTACTTCATGCTTGTTTGCTAGTTCGACCCGAAACATTGCATTTGATAATGCCTCCAAAATTACACCGTCTTGCTCTATAGAAGTCTGCTTTGCCATATTCGCTTTATGCCGCCATCAGGGCCTGATTTTCAACCATCAGGCTTGTATTTGCGGTAACTGCTTCAATGTATTCGAATGTAGTCAGAATTTCAGCTTTGCCTTTCCGAACCGCTACTGTATGTTCAAAATGAGCTGAAGGTTTACGGTCAATAGTACGGATGGTCCATCCATCCCGTTCCTGAACAATTCCTTTTTTACCAAAGTTGATCATAGGCTCAATTGCCAGAATCATTCCTTCCCGTAATTTTGGACCTTGCCCTCGTTTGCCATAATTCGGTACTTCTGGGGCTTCGTGAAGGTTTTGCCCAACACCATGACCGACCAATTCCCGGACTACCGAATACCCAAATTTTTCTGTGTACGTCTGGATAGCATAACCAATATCACCAACCCGGTTTCCTTCAACAGCCTTTTCTATACCAATGTAGAGCGACTCTTTTGTTCGTTCGAGCAGCCGTCGTGTTGCCGAATTTACATCGCCAACAGGGTATGTATAAGCACTATCGCTATGGTAACCGTTTAGTTTAACTCCGCAATCAATGGATATTATATCACCATCACGAAGCTCATATCGGCTCGGAAATCCGTGTACTACTACATCATTAACCGATATACACAGTGAAGCAGGAAACTTATTATATCCTAGAAACGATGGATACCCACCATTATCTTTAATAAACGTTTCCGCTACCTTATCAAGTTCCTTGGTTTGTATACCCGGCCGGATCAGCTTTGCTACTTCAGCATGAGCTTTCCCCAGCAGTTGGGCACTGACTTTTATCAGGGCAATTTCTTCATCGCTCCTGTAATAAATCATTTTATCCTTTTTGTCAGAACTCGCCATTTTTTATCAGGCAGCAACTGTCTCATTTGTCCGTCCCTGTACCCGACCAGACTTCATTAATCCTTCGTAGCGACGCATTAACAGATAACTTTCAACTTGTTGTAAAGTATCAAGTACTACGCCAACCATGATAAGCAGTGAAGTTCCGCCAAAGAATTGAGCAAAGCCGCTGGTCATGCCCAGCAGATTAGCAATGGCAGGCAAAATAGCAACAATAGCCAACATTACGGCACCTGGCAATGTAATCCGGTCCAGCACTGTACCAATATATTCGGAAGTCTGGATACCTGGTTTCACGCCTGGAATAAAGCCACCACTACGCTTCATATCATCAGCAATTTGGGTTGGGTTAACCGAAATTGCGGTGTAGAAGAATGTGAAGATAATAATCAGCAAGGCAAACAGAACATTATATTGCCAGGTCGTATAGCTTTGGAAAGCATTTTGGATACCTGCAGCAAAATCACTTTTTTCTGCAAACAGACCCGATACGTACCCAGGAATAAACATCAATGCCTGAGCAAAAATGATTGGCATTACACCGGCAGCATTTAGCTTTAAGGGTAAATACTGACGCTGACCGCCAACAACTTTATTGCCAATAACCTGTTTTGCATATTGAATGGGAATACGGCGAACAGCCTGCGTAAGTACTACAGCACCCATTACAACAAAGTACAGGGCCACCAATTCAAGTACAAAAAGCAGAATTCCACCTGATCCGCGCGACTGAGATTCACCAATGATGGCACCCGGAAGGCGGGATACAATCCCAATCATGATAATCATCGAAATCCCATTACCAATCCCTTTATCAGTAATACGCTCACCCAGCCACATACAGAAAATAGTGCCTGATGTCAGAATAAAGACTGATGAGATCGTAAACAGACTACGACTAATTAACAGAGCATCGGCAGGGATGGTCGTATTTACGTACGTAATAGCCTGCACAGTCGTTACACCGATTGTAAGTACCCGTGTAATCTGATTCAACCGTTTCCGACCCGATTCTCCTTCCTTCTGCATTTTCTGGAAGTAAGGCAAAGCCAGGGTAAGTAGCTGAATAGCAATCGATGCCGAGATATACGGCATGATGCCCAATGCAAAAATTGACGCTTTACTGAACGCACCACCCAAAAAAGTGTCTAACAGACCAAGTAAACCCTGAGGGTTCAGATTTAGTTTGTTAGGATCAACGCCCGGTAGCACAATTGCGGAACCGAGACGAAACGCCGTAATAAACAATAACGTGTTGAGGATTCGGCTCCGCAACTCGTCGATTGCAAAAATATTCTTAAACGTGGTGATCAGTCGGTTCATAAACGTAGGCGGCTAACGCCGTGCTCACAACTTAGTTCGCGGCTTCCTCTTGCGCTGGTTTAGCGGGTACAACTGCTTTTCCGCCTGCTTTTTCGATGGCTTCTTTAGCACTTACCGAGAAAGCATGTGCGTGAATTTCTACAGCCGATGTCAGTTCGCCACGGCTCAGAATTTTCACAAGATCTTTTTTGCCAACCAATCCATGCTGAAGCAGGAAATCAATGTCGACAACAGTAGCTTTTGTTAAATCAACCAATGCCTGAATCGAATCAAGATTCAGAGGCTTATATTCGACCCGGTTGATATTTTTAAAGCCAAATTTTGGCACACGACGCTGAAGAGGCATCTGCCCACCTTCAAAGTGTGTTTTGCGGCTATACCCTGAGCGCGACTGCGCTCCTTTATGACCACGCGTAGACGTTCCGCCCATGCCTGATCCCTGACCGCGTCCGACTCGCTTGCGCTCCCTAACGGAACCTTTTGCCGGCTTAAGGTTACTTAAATTCATGTTGGTATTATTAAAAAGATGATTCTTTTGACTTCTCAACACGACAATAGTACTAGACTATAACGTTCAGGAAGCCAAAAGAATCGCAAAGATACTTAAATTTCTTCAACCTTTACCAAGTGCTGAATTTTATTGATTGCACCTTTTAAAGAGTCGTTATATTCCAGCTCAACACTACGGTTGATTTTTCCCAAGCCCAACGACTTGATCGCGTTCTTTTGAGACAGCGGCCGCTTAATGGTGCTGCTGATCTGCGTAATGCGTACTCGTGCCATGTCTGTTGCTCCTTTCCTATTAACCGTTAAAGACTTTCGCCAGACTCACCTGACGCTGGAAGGCAACCTGGTGAGGCAAACGCATTTTCAAAAGTGCATCCAGAGTCGCTTTCACTACGTTGTGCGGATTTGACGAACCTTTTGATTTCGCTAATACGTCGCGCACGCCAGCCGACTCAAGAACGGCGCGCATTGCACCCCCAGCAATTACACCCGTACCGGGGGCAGCTGGCTTTAACAGTACGAATCCACCGCTGAATTTACCCTCCATTTCATGAGGTACTGTATGCTTCAACAGCGGAATTTGTACTAAGTTTTTCTTAGCATCTTCAACGCCTTTTGCGATGGCGTCTGTTACTTCGTTGGCTTTGCCTAAGCCGTATCCGACGACCCCGTTACCGTCTCCGACAACGACAATTGCCGAAAAACTGAACCGGCGACCACCTTTCACCACCTTCGCTACGCGGTTGATGGCTACCACCTTTTCTTTCAGGTCGGCTTCGTTAAACTTTGTCGGTCTTGCTGCGTTCGTGTTCATCCTTTAGAACTTAAGGCCACCCTCGCGGGCTGCGTCGGCCAGTGCTTTTACTTTACCGTGATACAAATAGCCGTTACGATCAAACACAATTGAATCAATGTTTTTAGCTACTGCCTTTTCGGCCAGCCGCTGTCCAACTTTTTTCGCGGTTTCAATCGTGTTACCAGCTACTTCGCTTTTCAGTTCAACCGAAGAAGCAGAAGCAATTGTGCTGCCTGCTACATCATCGATCAACTGAGCGTAAATCGCTTTGTTAGAGCGAAAAACAGACAAACGAGGACGTTCAGCCGTACCGGATACTTTTGCCCGGATGCTATACTTAATCCGTTGTCTTCTTTCTTGTTTCGTTGTTGCCATCTTATTTGATTCCGACCAAATATAGCCCCCCAACCCCCAGCGGGGGAAATACTTCCAAAAATTCGGCTTTCGGAAGCCAAGCGCCCCCTTTGGGGGTTAGGGGGCTTTAAACTATTTCTTCGAAGAAGATTTACCAGCTTTCCGACGAACTTGCTCGCCAACGAAGCGGATACCTTTGCCTTTGTATGGCTCAACTTTACGTAATGAGCGGATTTTAGCTGCTACATCACCAAGAAGCTGCTTGTCTGAACCTTCCAGATAAACTTTTGGGTTCTGGCCTTTTTCAGTTACAGCCGTAACCTTGATCTCTGATGGCACAGCTACGTATACATTATGCGAGTAGCCAAGTTGCAATTCGAGAACATTGTTAGCAACGGATGCTTTATAACCCACCCCAATAATTTCAAGATTGAGTTTGAAGCCTTCACTTACTCCCTGTACCATGTTGTTCACCAGGGAACGGTATAGGCCATGCAGGGCTTTATGACGTTTCTGCTCCGTCGGGCGCGACACCTGAATCTGCCCGTCTTCGACTGCTACCGAAATGTCCGGGTCAATCGATTGGGTCAGTGTGCCTTTTGGCCCTTTAACAGTCACAACGTTCTGGCCATCTACAGATAGCGTAACATTGCTTGGAAGGGCGATGGGTTTCTTACCTATGCGTGACATCGTTCAGTTCGGATTAATACACGTAACACAATACCTCTCCACCTACATTAAGCGTTTTCGCTTCTTTATCGGTCATTACACCTTTCGAAGTCGAGATGATAGCTACACCCAATCCGTTGAGGATACGAGGCAGGTTATCAGCTCCCCGATACTGGCGCAGACCAGGACGGCTAATACGCTGTAGATCAACAATAGCAGACTGCTTTGTTGTTGGATTGTACTTCAGAGCGATTTTGATCGTTCCCTGAGCAGAGCTATCGTCGAACTTATAGTTCTGGATGTACCCTTTATCGTACAATACCTTTGTAATTTCTTTCTTTATATTGGAAGCAGGAATTTCCACAACCCGGTGCTTGGCCCGGATAGCGTTTCTGATACGAGTCAGAAAATCTGCTATAGGATCTGTATTCATTCTTAGCGTTGCGTTACTTGCAAACCCCTGTTTCCAAGAAAGTTCGCAAAATTACGGAAACTGAATTACAAATGGAAATGGTGGCTGAAACTACCAGCTTGACTTGGTTACGCCTGGGATTTTACCGGCTGATGCCATCTCACGGAATGTTACCCGCGAAATACCAAACTTGCGCATATAGCCCCGGGGGCGGCCCGTTAGTTTACAACGGTTGTGCAGACGAACAGGTGATGCATTTTTAGGCAGCTTGTCCAGACCGATGTAATCGCCGGCAGCTTTCAGAGCAGCGCGCTTCGCAGCGTACTTAGCTACCAGTGCTTCCCGTTTCCGCTCGCGTGCTTTGATTGATTCTTTTGCCATGTCTATCGGTTATTTCTTGCCAGCGTTTGCAAATGGCATACCCAATGATTTTAACAACTCATAGCTTTCATTATCCGTATTGGCAGTGGTCACAAAGGTGATGTCCATACCCGAAATCCGGGTTACTTTGTCAATACTGATCTCAGGGAAGATGATCTGCTCCTGCACACCAAATGTGTAGTTGCCACGGCCATCGAAACCTTTGTCGCTAATGCCTTTGAAATCGCGAACTCGTGGCAACGAAACCGTTGTCAAACGATCCAGGAATTCATACATCCGCTCACCACGCAACGTTACCTTCGCACCAATGGGCATTTTTTCCCGCAGTTTGAAGTTCGAAACAGCCTTTTTCGACATTGTCGGAACGGCTTTCTGGCCCGTGATGGTCGTTAATTCTTCGACACCTACGTCAACCAGTTTTTTGTCGGCTACGGCGGCACCGATCCCCTTGTTGATAACAATTTTGCTCAGACGCGGCACTTGCATGATCGACTTATACTGGAACTTGTCTTTCAACTGAGGAACGACCTCATTTAAATATTTCTCTTTCAGTCTTGGCGTTGCCATTCTCTTAGACCTGCTTAAAGTTATTTACGACCCGCGCCGGCAGACCGGTCAGGGATAAAGTTACCCGTCTTTTTCGAGTAGCGTTGCAACTTGCCTTTGTCGTTCAACTTACGACCTGTGCGGGTAGGTTCGCCAGTGGCCGGATCAATCAATTTCAGATTGCTGATATGAACTGACCCTTCCGTTTTTTCCAGGCTCCCCTGCGGATTAGACGCGGTAGGTTTCATGTGTTTAGTAATCATAGCGACGCCCTCAACACGAGCACGATCTTTTTCTACGATTATTTCTTTCACCACACCGCGCTGTCCTTTCGAGTTACCACCAATCACCAGAACGGTATCGCCCGTTTTGATGTGGAATTTATGCTTTGGCAGCGTTATTTTCTTTTCCATTGCTTACAATACCTCTGGAGCTAACGATACGATTTTCATAAACTGCTTTTCACGCAATTCACGAGCTACCGGCCCAAAAATGCGGGTTCCCCGTGGCTCATCGTTGTTGTTCAGCAGCACAGCCGCATTGTCTTCAAAACGGATGTATGAACCGTCTTTACGACGTACTTCTTTCTTGGTCCGGACAACGACGGCTTTCGATACCGTACCTTTTTTCATATTGCTGGACGACAACGCTTGCTTCACCGTTACGACAATCTTGTCACCGACCGAAGCGTAGCGCTTACCTGTACCGCCCAGGACCCGAATAACCAGCACTTCTTTAGCACCACTGTTATCGGCTACACCTAATCTTGATTCTTGCTGTACCATGGCTTACTTCGCTTTTGCGATGATTTCGACTAAACGCCAACGTTTGTTCTTGCTCAACGGGCGGGTTTCCATTACGCGAACAGTGTCGCCAATTCCACACTCGTTATTTTCGTCATGAACGGTCAGTTTCTTTGTCTTATGCTGAAACTTTCCGTACAGTGGGTGTTTCACTTTGCGCTCAATGGCAACAGTGATTGTTTTCTGCATTTTATTGCTGGTCACCCGTCCGATACGCTCTTTCCGAGCGTTCCGCTCTGATTGCGGCTTTTCTGTTGCTGCCACCGCCGAAGTCTTTGCTGCTTCTTCCTGCGGTGCTGATGCTTGTTGCTCTTCCATCGTCGTATCTTACTTAGGCTTGCCGCGATTTAACTGCTAGTTCTGTATTCAGGCGAGCGATCCGTTTGCGGCTCTCGCGGATGCGCATAGGGTTCTCAATGGGAGATACCGCATGAGCGAACTTCAGTTTCAGCAGACGATCCTGCTCTGCAGAAATCTCATTGCGGAGTTCGTCGGCCGACAGTCCTTTTAAGTCTTCTTTTTTCATCTTGTTCGTCGCTTAGAGGGTTATTCGCCTTGCTCCTGATAATCACGCCGAACCACAAATTTGGTCCGAACCGGTAGTTTCTGAGCGGCTAAGCGTAAGGCTTCCATGCCCGTTTCCAGACTAACGCCCGTTGCTTCGAACATAATCGTACCGGGTTTTACAACGGCAACCCAGTATTCAGGGGCACCTTTACCTTTACCCATCCGTACTTCGGCTGGCTTTTTGGTGATTGGCTTGTCTGGAAATATACGAATCCAAACTTGTCCTTCACGTTTCATAGCCCGCGTTACAGAAATACGAGCGGCTTCAATCTGACGGGCAGTGATCCGGCCTGGTTCCAGCGATTTAATGCCGAACGTACCGAATGCTATTTCGTGGCCCCGCGATGCGATACCCGGAATACGCCCTTTTTGCTGCTTGCGAAATTTTGTTCTTTTTGGCTGTAACATCTTTTCAAGAAGTTTACAGTTTTACAGTTGATTAGTTTTCAGCCTTTTTGCAAATCCATTAGGACTGAAAACTCAGCACTGAAAACTAATCTATCGTCTTTGGCCACCGCCACGGTTGCCACCCTGACCACCCCGGTTGCCACCACCACGGTTGCCACCCCGGTCGTTGCCACCACCATCACGGTCATTACGACCACGACCTCCGCGATCACCACGACCACGGCCTCCGCGATCATTACCATCACGGTCGCCACGAGGGCCACGACGGTCGCCACGATCATTACCACCGGCACTGCGTTCACCAGCTTGTGCCTGGCTCATCATTGCGGCTGGCGACAGATCGCGTTTGCCGTATACTTCGCCTTTGAAAATCCACACTTTGATGCCGATTTTTCCATAGACGGTTTGTGCTTCAGAAATAGCGTAGTCGATATCGGCACGAAGTGTATGAAGTGGAACGCGTCCTTCTTTATACTGCTCCGAACGTGCAATTTCAGCACCACCTAAACGACCCGATACTTTTACTTTAATACCCTGAGCACCTACCCGCATTGCTGACTGGATAGCCTGCTTCATGGCACGACGGAACGAGATACGTGCCTGAAGCTGCTGAGCAATTGCTTCGCCTACCAGTTTCGCATCAATTTCTGGCCGCTTGATCTCGAAGATATTGATCTGGACATCTTTGCCCGTCACTTTTTTCAACTCTTCTTTGATCTTGTCGACTTCGTTACCGCCTTTACCAATAACAATACCCGGACGAGCCGTATGAATTGTTAATGTAACGCGCTTCAGAGTACGTTCGATAACTACCCGAGCGATAGCTCCTTTTGGAATACGGGCTGCTACATATTTACGGATCTTTTCGTCTTCGACCAGTTTGTCCGAAAACTCTTTGCCACCGTACCAGCTCGATTCCCAGCCCCGAACAATACCAAGTCGTAGGCCAACTGGATTAATTTTTTGTCCCATTTCTTAGTTCTCGTTTTCTGGGGTTTCTTCTTCTGCCTGACCTAATACTGGCTGTGCTGCGCTATCTACTACAATGGTGATATGGTTCGAGCGCTTCCGAATCCGGTGTCCACGGCCCTGGGGAGCAGGACGCAGACGTTTCAGCATTGGGCCACCGTCTACGAAGATCGTTTTTACGTAGAGATCAGCGTCTTCGATGCGCTCACCTTCGTTTTTCTGCTGCCAGTTGGCAACAGCCGATAACAGAACTTTCTGCAGAACGGCTGCTCCAGCCTGGGGCTGATATTTTAATAGACCCAACGCCCGGCTAACCCGCTGACCACGAATCAGGTCGGCAATTAACCGCATCTTACGGGGCGACGTGGGCACATCTTTAAGTTTTGCTACTGCTTCCATTTTTTAGTGGCTTTGGGCTCGGGGCATAGGGCGTGGGGTAAAACCCTAAGCCCAACGCCCTATGCCCTATGCTAGTTTATCGTTTGCCCTTGTCTTTCTTTGCCGTATGGCCCCGGAAGTTGCGCGTTGGAGAAAATTCGCCAAGTTTATGGCCTACCATGTTTTCCGTTACATAAACCGGGATAAACTTATTGCCGTTGTGAACAGCGAAGGTATGGCCTACGAAATCCGGCGAAATCATTGAACGACGCGACCAGGTTTTGATGACCGATTTCTTGCCCGATTCGTTCTGCGCCTGAACTTTATTGTCTAAGCGGAAATCAATATATGGGCCTTTTTTGAGTGAACGTGCCATTGTTATCTGTTACTTTTTGCGTCGGCTAATAATCATGCTGCTCGAAGCCTTGTTCTTCTTACGGGTCTTTTGACCTTTAGCGAACTGGCCATTCCGTGAACGCGGGTGACCACCCGATGCACGGCCTTCACCACCACCCATTGGGTGATCGATCGGGTTCATTACTACACCACGAACGCGAGGACGGATACCCAGCCAACGATTACGACCAGCCTTGCCGACAACTACGTTCATGTGGTCGGGGTTCGATACCGAACCAACCGTAGCCATGCCAGCGCTCAATACCCGACGGGTCTCACCCGATGGCAAACGCAGAATAGCATACTTATCTTCACGACCAACCAATTGTGCATATGTACCCGCCGAGCGAGCCATTGATCCACCTTTACCCGGTGTCAGTTCAATGTTATGAACGATTGTACCGATTGGCATAGCCGACAAAGGAAGTGCATTCCCTACGTCTGGAGTAGCACCCTCGCCCGACATTACTGTCTGACCTACCGCAATGCCTTGAGGAGCAAGGATGTAGCGTTTTTCGCCATCGGCATATTGCACCAGCGAGATGCGTGCCGAACGGTTGGGATCATATTCTACAGTCAAAACTTCGGCTGGCTGGCCGACTTTATCGCGCTTGAAGTCAATAATACGGTAGTGCCGCTTATGACCTCCACCAATGTAGCGCATAGTGCGATGACCTTCGTTATTACGGCCACCGGTTCTCTTTAGGGGCTCCAGCAGGCTCTTTTCCGGCTTGGAGGTTGTTACTTCAGCAAAGTCAGGTGCCACGCGAAAACGTGTACTTGGCGTTACTGGTCTTAGTTTCTTAACTCCCATGACTGATTTATTGGTAGAGCAACGAGTGTTTACAGATCAGCGTAGATATCGATTACTTCGCCCTCTGCAACCGTTACGATTGCTTTCTTGGTAGTTGGGGTCTTGCCCGTTACAACGCGCCCGTTAATGTTTTTGCTGCGCTTTTTGCCAAGCGACCGCATCGTGTGTACAGCCTCGACGTTTACACCGTATAATTTCTCAACGGCTTTACCGATTTCGAGTTTGTTCGCTTTTAATTCAACCTCAAAAGCATACTTCCCCTGCTTGTTAAGGCCCGTCATTTTTTCCGTGACGATTGGTCGTTTTAGTATGCTCATGATTACTTGTTGAACAGCGTTTGGATGGTTGACAGAGCTTCTTCGCTAATCAGCAATTGGTCGGCATGAACCAGATCGTAGGTGTTTACCTGCGAGGCAGTTACCACTTTCGTTTTCTGTACGTTCCGGCTCGATAGCACAACGTTGGTGTTCACGTCTGGCAGAATCAACAGCGTTTTACGATTAGCCACGTTCAGTGCACTCAGAAACTGAATGTAATCTTTCGTACGCGGAGCTTCCAGAGTGATGCTGTCAATAACCGAAATGTTATTCGCTTGTGCCTTAGCTGCCAGTGCTGATTGACGAGCCAGCGATTTTACTTTTTTGTTCAGTTTGAAGCTGTAATCACGAGGACGTGGCCCGAAAATAGTACCACCACCAACGAATACAGGCGACTTTAAGCTACCGGCGCGAGCACCGCCCGTACCTTTTTGCTTTTTCAGTTTGCGGGTAGAGTGTGCATTTTCGGCACGTTCCTTCGCTTTGTGGGTTCCCTGACGCTGATTGGCCAGGTATTGTTTCACGTCGAGGTAAATCGCGTGCTGGTTCGGCTCAATACCGAAAACCTCTTCCGACAGCGTGACCTTCTTCCCAGTGTCCTCGCCTTTGCTGTTATATACGATTACTTCCATGACCTACTTCTCGATAATAACGTATGAATTTTTGGCTCCCGGAATCGAACCGCTAACAACGAGCAGGTTTTGCTCAGGCAGAATGCGCAGTACGCGTAGGTTTTGAACCTTCACGCGGTTGCCACCCATACGGCCTGCCATACGAAGGCCTTTAAATACCCGCGAAGGGAATGAGCAGGCACCAATCGAACCTGGGTGACGGCCCCGGTTATGCTGACCGTGCGTTTGGCCACCAACACCGCCGAATCCATGCCGTTTTACAACGCCCTGGAAACCACGCCCTTTGGCTGTTCCAACTACATCAACGAAATCGCCTTCGCCAAATACGTCGGTTGCGGTGAGTGTATCGCCAAGATTAAACTCCTGAGTGAATTCTTTGAATTCAACGAGTTTACGTTTTGGTGTTGTGCCCGCTTTTTTGAAGTGGCCTAACTCCGGCTTGTTGGTGTGCTTTTCTTTTTTGTCGTCGAAACCCAGCTGCACAGCCGTGTAGCCATCTTTTTCGATGCTACGAACTTGAGTTACGACACAGGGACCCGTTTCAATCACTGTACATGCCAGAGCCTGCCCGTCCGCATTGTACACGCTGGTCATCCCGATTTTTTTGCCAATTAAACCAGACATCTGTGTTTGTTTAAAGTAAGCAGGTAAAAATTTAGATACTCTTTCTCCCATTCAGACCTTCTGAATCGGGCCGCAAAGGTAGGCAAATTGTCGGATGATTCCTATATCTGCTTAACAATCAGCCTCAGAAAGACATAAAAAAAGGTCGGGCGTACTACACCTGACCTCTCATGAACAGACAATACCTTGCATAGCAAGATTTGTTTGCTCTAAAGTCAGATGTGGTTTCCACAGATAGCGGACCTTCACCTTCTATATGTCGTTGACTCAGAGTTGAGTTTGGGAGTGCAAAAGTAGAAAATTATTATTAGATATAAAAGCTATTTTTAAATAAAATTTAAAACCGCCGATGTAATACATCATTGTATCGCATCGGCGGTTTTATAAGCCCTTTGGCAGAAAATCGTTAGACTTTGATCTCTACGTCGACACCACTTGGGAGTTCAAGCTTCATCAATGCGTCGACAGTTTTAGCGCTGCTGCTATAGATGTCAACCAGACGCTTATAGGTGCACAGTTGGAACTGCTCCCGCGCTTTCTTGTTCACGTGGGGCGAACGAAGCACTGTGTAAATTTCCTTGTCGGTTGGCAGAGGGATAGGTCCGCTCACGACAGCACCGGTCGATTTCACGGCCTTCACAATTTTCTCAGCCGACTTGTCAACCAACATGTGGTCGAACGATTTCAGCTTAATGCGAATTTTTTGGCTCATTGTGTTGTGGTTCGTTATGTGTTTATAAAAAGTACCGCCGAAAGAACCATTTACTCCGACAGCACAAAAAATGGGCAGTAAGTCGAGTTTGACTTACTGCCCAATATCTCGAAGGCTTAGGCCTTCACAGTACCTTTTTCTTTAGCAACAACAGTATCCGAGATGTTCTGCGGAACCACTTCGTAGTGCGAGAAAGTCAGGTTAGCCGTAGCGCGGCCCGACGACATCGTACGCAGGTCGGTAACGTAACCAAACAACTCCGACAGAGGCACATCAGCCTTGATCACTTGCGATCCGGCTTTTGTATCCATACCCTTCATCACACCCCGACGACGGTTGAGATCACCCGTAATTGGACCTGTATATTCTTCAGGCGTGATAACTTCAACAGCCATGATTGGTTCGAGTAGTTTCGGACCAGCCTGACGAGCCGCTTCACGGAAGCCCAGGCGAGCCGCCATTTCGAACGACAGCGAGTCGGAGTCAACATCGTGGTACGAACCATGGAACAACCGAACTCTCATGCTTTCGAGCGGGAAGCCAGCCAGCGGACCATTTCTCAATGACTCATCGAAGCCTTTCTGTACGGCAGGTATGAATTCACGTGGAATAACACCACCAACAATACCGTTCACAAACTCCAGACCTGGCTGAACAATGCCATTTTCGTCTTCGCCCCGAGGTCCGAGTTCGAATACGATATCGGCAAATTTACCGCGACCACCTGTTTGTTTCTTATATACTTCGCGGTGCTCAACATTCTTGGTTAGCTTTTCTTTATAAGCCACTTGCGGTGCACCCTGGTTCACTTCTACCTTAAACTCACGACGCATCCGGTCGATGATGATTTCGAGGTGAAGCTCACCCATACCCCGGATAATAGTCTGGCCGGTTTCTTCGTTCGACTCAACTTTCAGGGTTGGATCTTCTTCAATCAGTTTACCGATTGCCTTCGAGAAGTTATCCTGATCGGCGGTTTTCTTCGGCTCAATAGCATATCCGATAACTGGATCGGGGAATACCATCGATTCCAGAACGATTGGGTTCTTCTCATCCGACAGGGTATCACCGGTCTTGATATCTTTGAAACCAACCACAGCACCAATATCGCCAGCTTCCAGACGCTCGATCTGGTTTTGCTTATTAGCGTGCATCTGGAAAATCCGCGAAATCCGCTCTTTGCTTCCCGAACGGTTGTTGAGGATGTAAGAACCTGATTCCAGAACACCTGAATACGAACGAACAAAGCACAGACGGCCTACGTATGGGTCGGTAGCAATTTTAAATGCGAGTGCCGAGAACGGTTCGTCAGACGACGGTTTACGCGAAATTTCTTCGCCCGTGTTTGGGTTAGTTCCTTTGATGCTTTCCTTGTCCAACGGCGATGGCAACAGCGCCATCACATAGTCGAGCATGGTTTGAACACCTTTATTCTTAAACGACGAGCCGCAAAGCATTGGCACGATCTTCATCGCGATGGTTGCTTTACGAAGAGCCGTCAGAATTTCGTCTTCGGTAATTGACTCCGGATCTTCGAAATATTTCTCCATCAGGCTGTCGTCAAATTCAGCAACAGCTTCCAGAAGTTTTTCGCGCCACTCGGTCGCTTCGTCTAGCATATCGTCTGGGATAGGAACAACCTGGAAGGTCATACCCTTATCGGCTTCGTTCCAAACGATACCCCGGAAGTTTACCAGATCAACTACACCTTTGAAGTTATCTTCTTCGCCGATAGGCAACTGAAGAGGAACGGCATAGCTTCCCAGCATTTCTTTTACCTGACGGCACACATTCAGAAAATCGGCTCCCGAACGGTCCATCTTGTTCACGAAGCCCAGACGAGCTACGTTGTAGTTGTTAGCCAGACGCCAGTTGGTTTCTGACTGAGGTTCAACGCCATCAACGGCGCTGAAGAGGAACACCAGACCATCCAGTACACGCAACGAACGGTTTACTTCTACTGTAAAGTCAACGTGACCTGGAGTATCAATAATGTTGATGTGGTATTTCTTGTCCCGATAGGTCCAGTCAACGGTAGTAGCAGCCGACGTAATGGTGATACCACGCTCCTGCTCCTGCTCCATCCAGTCCATTGTAGCAGCACCGTCGTGAACTTCACCGATCTTGTGGCTTACCCCGGCGTAATAGAGAATGCGTTCGGTCGTAGTTGTCTTACCTGCGTCGATGTGCGCAGCGATACCGATGTTTCTCGTGAAATTTAAATCGCGAGCCATTAGCTTGTTATACTGAGAGTTATTTAATTCTAAAACAGCGGGAAGGGGCCGGTAAGTTCGCAAACGGCACCTTTTACGAATCAGGTCGCAAAATTACTGAAAGCCAATCAGAAAACAAATAGAAGTGCTAGAAATATAGTAGTTTAGATGGATATCAATCACACAACCCTAACGAAATAGATCAATTTTAACGAGTAGGGTTATGAAATAGGCAATTACGACGGGATTTAATAAATCGTGAGTCAAACAAAAGATATACTAAATCTATATTTTTAGAAGAAATATTTTTTCTTCTAAAAGCTGATTATTCTTTGTTTTTGTCAACTTTGCATTACGATTCTGGTTCAGAATCGAGACCGTAACTTAGCATCATGCAAAATCCTTATTTGTCGCTTCTGCATACGGCCTGGCAATATGCGCGGGAAGAAAAAAGGCAGTATGTACTCGTTTACGTATTGTTTATTCTGGCGAACCTTGTAGTGGCTTTGCATCCTCTTCTTTTTGGATGGTTTGTCGAATCCATTCAGCATAAGGGTACTGATATTTTGCATAGTGTGTTGCTATATGCTGGTGGAGTGCTGGGCCTTAAGGTACTTGAGTGGTCCTTTCATGGGCCTGCTCGTGTTTTCGAACGAAAGCTTGCCTTTAACCTGAGCCGCAATTTTTTGGCAGAGCTTTATCATCAGACGCTGCATCTGCCAGTAAGCTGGCATAAAGACCATCATAGCGGTGCTACCATTAATCGAATTCGAAAAGCATACGATGCCCTGAAAGCTTTTTTTCAGAATGGGTTTATCTACCTCCATGCTATTTCTAAATTCTTGTTCTCGTTTGGAGCAATGCTGTATTTTTCGCCTTTGTTCGGCCTGATTGGAGTGGCTTTGGGTGCATTAACAGTTTATGTGATTCTCTGTTTCGACCGGCCTTTTATTAAAGCACTCGACGAAACCAATGAACGGGAACATACTGCTTCGTCTACACTGTTCGATAGCTTGTCCAATATTGTTACGGTTATTACTTTAAGACTGGAGAAGCGTATTGAAGACAGTTTTGCCGACAAGATTGGGGCCATTTTTCCTCCATTTATGCGGCAGGTAACGATTAATGAATGGAAGTGGTTTGTAGCCAGTATGCTGATAATACTGATTTATGTAGTTATGGCAACGGGTTACGTTTATCAACACTATGTACCTGGGCAGGTTTTTTATGTCGGCGGATTAGTAACACTACTAGGCTATGTAAATCAGTTTACGAGTGTATTTAACGACGTAGCGTTTCAGTATACACAAATTGTTCAGTTCAATACGGATGTTCAAACGGCGCGCGGTATTGGCGTAGCTTATGCACAGCACGATCGCACTGATACCGAAAATGTGCTACCCCAAAGCTGGCAATCCATCACGCTTTCGAATCTGAATTTTTCGCATTCTCCATCAGGTTTTAGCCAGCGTAATAGCCCTGTGCTTCATAATATACGGATTCAGGTAAGCCGTGGTAAACGTATAGCCTTTATTGGCGAAAGTGGCTCGGGGAAGAGCACCTTGCTAACCTTATTGCGTGGTCTATATTCATCAGAACCAGGTTTATTGGTAGATGTCGATGGCCATATTTACACTGAGATGAAAGTGGTTGCCAATACGGTTACGCTCTTTCCGCAGGAACCCGAAATTTTTGAGAATACAATTGGGTATAATATAACGCTAGGACTCCCTTTCAGCGATGCCGATGTAATGGAGGTTTGTCAAACCGCGCACTTTGCCGACATTGTTAAAGGTCTTCCTTTAGGCTTGGAAACCAATATTCAGGAAAAAGGGCTAAACCTATCGGGTGGTCAGCGCCAGCGACTGGCATTGGCTCGTGGAGTTTTAGCTGCCCGTACGAGCAATATTGTCCTGCTCGATGAACCAACGAGCAGTGTTGACCCTAAAACGGAGTTTGAAATTTACCACAGAATGCTTCAGGAGTTTTCCGACAAAGCTGTTGTTTCAACGCTTCATCGTTTGCATCTCCTGCCGATGTTCGATTACATCTACATTCTTTATAATGGTCGAATTGTGGATGAGGGTTCTTTTATGGAACTACGCCAACGTAGTCCAATTTTTCAGGAAATGTGGTCGCATCAAAAAGAAGTGATGGATACTCAGGAACGGGTAGTCGCCTAGCTTTTTAGAGGCACTAGCAAAGTCTGCTTTTACGGCAGGCTTTGCTAGTAGAATGTTACTCGACCGGCGCTTCAACAATTGTTACAATTTTCCACAACCCCCGAATATCCTGCATAGGCACCGTAACGTTGCCCCCATTGGGGTTATCGGAGTGAAGAGTCAGGTATTTGCGAGTGATAAGCTCGTTGTCGCGAATGCGTTTCACAACGAAATAATCCCGATACATTACCGCATAAACCCCACCAGATTGGTACTCCCAGTCATTTTCGTTGATTGGTACGGCCAGCACTTTAGCCCCATGTGCTAACTGAGGGCTCATACTGTTTCCAGAAATTTCCAGCACAACAGCTCTTTTGTGGCCTTTCAGCACCGGTCTGCGTACACGGAACATTTCGGTTTCCGATGTTGAATAGCCGTCCGCAAAACTTTCCACAAACGTTGCATAGAACCGAACAGGCACAAACGGGATTTCAACCGTTTCTTCATCGGTATCGCTCACCTTGGCATTCGCTTCTGGTGAGTTCAGAATTGGCAGGATGCCACGAATTAAATAGTCGGCACTGATTTGTGGATAGCAAGCCAGCAAACTCATGATTGTATCATAAGAGGGTTTGGCCCTACCATTCAATATATTATAAAACTTAGATGGGTTCTCCCCTAACTCTTTGGCAATCTGATATATGGTAATCCCAAGAGCATCAAAAACATGCTTTAACCGATCCTGTATCGTCACTGCTTCGCTAATTTTTTCCAAACATTTTTCTGCCATTATAGTATGGATGTTTGACAGTATAATACAAGTAAAATATATTGCGCTTGTATTACAACAAACATACAACAAATACAGACGAATGACAGCACTAAAAGACACTTTCTTTCTATAAAATTAATGAACCGGAACCGACTTGTAAATCATACTTCTCCTACGGTCCTGTTTGTGGATATGAACAGTTTTTTTGCCTCATGCGAACAGCAGGATAATTACTGGCTACGAGGCCGGCCTATAGGAGTATGCGTTTATACGGGAAAACACGGCTGTGTGATTGCTCCTTCCATTGAAGCAAAACAGCGAGGCATAAAAACAGGTATGCGACTCGATCAGGCTATACTACTTTGTCCTGAATTGGTTCCGGTAGAAACTCACCCAAACCGATATCGCGAATATCATACAAAGATTATAGCTGTTCTGCGTAGCTTTTCGGACAATGTAGTTCCTAAGAGCATCGATGAGGCTGTACTCGATCTGACTAATTATCAACTGGTTTATAAAGATATTCAACAGGTAGCCCGAAATATTAAGCAGGCAATTCGCGAAAAAGTGGGCGACTACCTGCAGTGCTCAATCGGTATAGCGCCTAATGTTTTTCTGGCAAAACTAGCTTCCGATGTTCAGAAACCAGATGGTTTAACGCTGATCACACCCGATACGATTGATGCTGTATTAGCCCGACTTACCTTAACTGATCTGCCCGGCATTGGCCAGCGCATGGCGAATCGTTTACAGTCCCATGGCATCCAGACTCCACTTGATCTTCGTCATACCCCTCCCGAGCGCCTTCGGGCGATTTGCCAGAGTATTGTTGGCTGGCATTGGCACATCCGGCTAAACTTTGGTGGTGAGGTGGATCTGGCCACACACGATGGCAATAAAAGTATGTCGGCCATGCGTACCATTTCTTCGGAACAGCGACAAACTTCCGAGCAACTGGATGAGCTACTCCAGTCGCTCTGTCTAACTCTCGAAAGGCGCATGGTTCGTCAGAACGTTTTTTGTCAGGATATGTCGTTCTCGTGCCGTTACCATACTGGCAAAACGTTCAATTATGAGGTCCGTTTTCCTGAGCCCAAACAGGATGGCATCGAATTGTATCAGGTTATTCGTGAACGACTCGATAAATTTCAGGCAACTCATCGTTGCGAACCCGTTCTGAATGCATACTTACGCAGTATGAGTGTAGTTGTCTTTCGGTTTATTCCTACTGATGCTGTACCGCTTAATCTATTTGATAACAATACCCGAAAAAATACCCTTCGCCAAACGCTACATCAACTAAAGGCCAGGTATGGTAATGATAAACTCATGCGAGCTACCGAACTCCGCGACCACCCGGTCTACCGTGATGTTATTGGTTTTGGCAACATCAACGATCTATAGCTTTCAGTTAATAATTTGTTCTTTCGGGCAAAAGAATGTTGTTCTTCCCCCCACCACTGAGCGCTCAATGCGCGTTCGGCAACGAGGGCAATAGTTGTGGGCTTCTAAGTCGTCGTATGGCGAATTGTCCCATTCCCGTACATGAATAAGAAAACTGAGTGGAAAATCGCGATAGGTAGCTTCGTGTCGGATGGCCGTTTCCAGAACAAATTGTATTGCTTCATGAATTCGGCTTATTTGCTCATTGCTGAGGGAGTCGACACGTTGCTCAGGATGCACAAACGCCTGAAACAAGACTTCATCGACAATCCAGTTTCCTAAACCTGCAACAACACTCTGATCGAGTAATACAGGTTTTATCAATGCTTTTTTTCGGCCGATGTTTCTTTTGAAATCTGCCAGAGATATATCCAGGCCATCTTTAGCTATTTTTTTTTGCTCCAGGTAAGCGTCAATATTCTCAATTATTCCTACTCGCTCAAACTTACGTGGACAAATAAACCCCAGATTAAAACCATTGGTAAATTCAAATACGATTCGGGCAAAACGTGGTCGGCCAATCGAGCTATGATAATATTCCAGATCGCCAGTCATACCAAAATGCATATGAACGATAACCGTTGAGCTGTCGGTCAGAATAAATAAATTTTTCCCAACCCGCCAAGTGCCCGTAAACTGTCGACCTTCGAGTTGGTGAAGCAAGGTGCTATAGTCGGTAGTAAGCAATTTTTTGTCTTCAACTTCAATATGACTGATTGGCTGATATAGCGATGAGGCTTGCAGGTATTGTCGCCTGATTTCAACTTCGGGCAGTTCGGGCATTGTTTTTATCTGATAACTAATCGGTACGAGTAGTTGTTCTTTACATAGTAGCCAGAATTCACATTTGAAGGGTTGCTGGAAATAGCTTTTTAAATAATTTATTATTCGGTTTAACTAATTGACAATCAAAATATATTACCTTTGTCTATATTGGAATAAGCTAAAACTTTTTTGGACTAGTATTAGTTCTTTTAGGCAATATGCCAGTATGGGAGGGCGTTCCGAGATTACGCAATCACAAAAAAAATAGATTCTCTATAACAAAACTATACATTTCTTAAGCCTAACTACACTCAGATGTAACAACCTCTACACAACCGCGCAAGCGGCTTTTTTGAGTCTGTGCATGTTAAACTGTTAAACTGAAAATTGCTATGGAGAACAATCCGCCAAGGTCGAAGACAAACGGCGCCCTACTAGCTGCACTTATTATAATGACAGGTTTGGCTGGTGTATCGAGTTATCTGTACTTCGATCAGAAAAAGGTATCGGAGAATCAGGAAGTAACAATTTCTGAGCGTGTTGAAGAACTCTCAACAACACGGGTAAAATTAGATTCGATTTCTACAGCACTGGATGCTAAAATTGCAGAAGTGCAAAAATTAGGTGGAGATGTTTCTGAGCTTGAAAAAGTAAAAGCTCAGTTGGAAGCTGATAAAGCTTCTTTACGCAAAGGTAATCGGATTTCGATTGCCAAATACGAAACTAAAATCAAGCAGTATGAAGCATTCCTGGTCGAAAAAGATACCCTGATTGCTAATCTACAGCGCGAGAATGTGACATTGGCTAACAATGTTAAAGTTCTGGACGAAGAAAACACCGGACTGAAAACGGATAGACAGCGATTGTCTGACTCCGTTTCGACGGTAGTTGCGCAGAATCAGGATTTGAGCACGAAAGTAACACGGGCTGCTGCACTGAAAGCGCAAAACGTGAAAGTGTTTGCGGTGAATTCGAAAGGTAAGGTAAAAGAAGACGATTCATACAAAGCCAAACGTCTCGACAAGATTAAGCTGGTCTATACTCTGTTGGATAACCCGCTTACAAAAGAAGAGCCCAAAGAAGTGTTTGTCCGCGTACTCGATCCTACGGGAGCAGTTGTATCCGATATGGCAAATGGCTCAGGCACCTTTACGGTAGATGGTAACGAGACCATCTATACAACCAAGCAAACGGTTAACTACACCAACAATGGCCAGAATGTGGAGCTTCTGTATACACGGGGAATTCCTTACAAACCTGGCAAGTATACTGTTGAGCTGTATTCTGAAGGATTCCGGATTGGATCTGGCGAATTTGCCGTTCGCTAATCAATCATTCTAATAAGCGAAAAAACGCGGCACCTAACGGTGTCGCGTTTTTTCGCTTATCTCATTTTCGAGAAATATGGTTTTATTGCTTATAACCAGTAAAAAATAAAACAGCCTCCGGCGAATTTTGCATGGTTAGCCGTAAGACCTTACCTTGCTTTTCCATTCCATTATCCATAAACATACGATCCGTTTGAAGCAACCCAATGCTGGAGTCGGCCATATTGAACTGAACCGCATCAGCTTGGCGATTTAGCTTAATATGCTCTAACCGTCTGGTTTCTCTGTTCGGATATTGCCGGGTATAGATCAGGGTTACTGCGCTATCCGACTCTGCCTCCACCTTTGCAAATGGCATTTTATCCGACGGTATAGCGGCACAGGAAGGATCAAGAAAAAAATTGGTCTGATAAGTACCAACAACTTCTCCAGCCAGCGATGTTGCATTAGGCAGAATATCACTTTCATGCCGACAGGCCGTTAACATGCCTAAAAAAACAAAAAAAAGCAGTTGTTTCATCATTGGTTAATAGAAGCTTAATTCATAGACCCATCTGGTACTGAAAAGGTTGCGTTATTGGCCGTTTTTTTCGACCTCGCCCTCTTCAGCCGAATCAACCCAAACCTTCATATCCGTAAGTACCATGTTCCCAAATTGGGTTGTAAAAGCAACATCTGCAGCATCGCGCCCATAAGCCACTGTGATTCTATTACCCCTCGGTTCGCGCTGGGTGGCATCAAACGTAAACCACCGACCATCGATATAAGCTTCAAACCAGGCATGAAGATCCATCGGATCAAGTTGATATAGGTACCCCACCACCATTCGGGCCGGAATATTTAAAGCCCGGCAGAGTGAAATGCCTAAATGGGTAAAATCGCGGCAAACGCCAATTCGATTATTGGCCGTATCAACCGCCGATGTACTGGCATTGCTGGTCCCATACTCATATTTTATATTCTGATTGATCCAGCTTCGAATAGCTTCAGCCTGATCGTAGCCCGGTTCATAGCCATTTGTAATCTCGGTTGCCAGACTACCCAACTGATCCGATTGACAATAACGGCTTGGCAAGGTATAATGTAATACGCTATCGGGCAAATCTTCTACGGCCGTATAGGGCGCACCTGCCGCCACGTCAATTATATCTGCGGTTTGCACAGTAGCCGAGAAATGAATTGAAAAAGGTCCTTCGGGTGCTACTACCCGCTGGCAAAGATTTCCATAAATATCGGTAAACTCCGTGACGTTGACAGTTGGAGTAATCTGGTATTCTTCTCGAATTATCCACTGTCCGGCTCCCGAACGTGGACGTAGCATAAGCACTAGCGGTGTTGATTCTTTTGCGTCGAACGAGAGTTCGCAGCCAGCATTGAGTTGCATTTTTTTCGCGTAAATGATTTAGCAGAATAAGCAGAATTTCAGTGCTTTTGTTATGACATAGCAAAAAAATACCCCAGCTGTTGCCAGCCAGGGTATTTTCTATAATTATACCAGTGCTTAAACCGTAGCCCGTTTCTTACTACGAGCAAACTGCTCACGCGATTCGGTAATTGATTCGAGTTCTTCTTTCGAACCCACAACAGCATTCTGGTAACGGCGGATACCTGTTCCAGCCGGAATCAGGTGTCCGACAATTACGTTCTCTTTCAGCCCTTCGAGCGTATCGCGCTTGCCACGAATAGAGGCTTCGCTCAATACTTTCGTTGTTTCCTGGAAGGAAGCAGCCGAAATGAAGCTGTCGGTACCCAACGATGCCTGCGTAATACCCATCAGTGTTGGTTGCGAAACGGCAGCCATAGCATCACGAACAGTAACAAGCGTTAAGTCGCGACGTTTCAGGCTTGAGTTTTCATCACGTAACTGACGAGTCGTAACGATCTGTCCTGGCTTAAAGTTAGCTGAGTCGCCAGCATCCGTTACTACTTTAGCGTCAAGAACTTTATCATTCTCTTCACGGAACGCCCACTTGTCAACTACTTGTCCTTCGAGGAAGTTCGTGTCGCCTGAGTCGATAATTTCAACTTTTTGCATCATCTGCCGCACAATGGCTTCGATATGCTTATCGTTGATTTTTACGCCTTGCAGGCGGTAAACTTCCTGAATTTCATTTACCAGGTATTCCTGAACAGCCGTTGGTCCTTTAATGGCCAGAATATCGCTCGGTGTAATGGCCCCATCCGACAGCGGAGCGCCAGCCCGTACAAAGTCGTTATCCTGAACAAGAATGAATTTCGACAGCGGTACGAGGTATTTTTTCTTGGTACCGTCTTTCGATTCGATAAAGATTTCGCGGTTACCCCGTTTGATAGCACCGTAGGTAACAACGCCATCAATTTCACTCACAACTGCCGGGTTCGATGGGTTCCGTGCTTCGAAC
Organism: Spirosoma sp. SC4-14; assembly: GCF_037201965.1. Taxonomy (NCBI): domain Bacteria; kingdom Pseudomonadati; phylum Bacteroidota; class Cytophagia; order Cytophagales; family Cytophagaceae; genus Spirosoma; species Spirosoma sp. SC4-14. The sequence continues at coordinate 7,530,149 of NZ_CP147518.1, forward strand.
AATTCCGTTACACGAGGCAGACCACCCGTGATGTCGCGGGTTTTACCTACGTTACGTGGAATTTTCGCCAACGGCTGACCTGCTTTAATCGACTGGCCTGTTTTTACAACAAGACGAGAGCCAACAGGCAGGTTATACCCTTTCTCGGTAATTTCAGGAAGGATTGTACTAACACCGCTCACAACGATAGCCGGGTTTTTCGACTTATCGCGGCTTTCGATGATCACCATTTCCTGGAAGCCCGTTTGTTCGTCAAACTCTTCGCGGTAGGTAATACCATCTTCTATTGCGTCGAAGCTGATCGTTCCGGTTAATTCAGACAGGATAACTGCATTATAGGGGTCCCATGCGCAGATATCGTCGCCTTTTTTCACGATATCACCGTCTTTAACCCGCAGGAACGCACCATAGGGAACGTTGTTGCTGATCAGAACGATGTTACGATCTTCCGGACTAACGATCCGGACTTCGCCCGAACGGCCCATAACAACCGTTTGTGGATTTCCTTCAGCATCTTCCGATTGAACGGTCCGCATTTCTTCGAACTCAATCAGACCGTCGAATTTCGCTTTAATCGATGCATCGACCGCAATATTCGACGCTGTACCACCCACGTGGAAGGTACGAAGTGTAAGCTGTGTACCGGGCTCTCCAATTGACTGCGAGGCAATTACGCCTACCGCTTCACCAATGTCGACCATCCGGCCCGAAGCCAGGTTCCGACCATAACACTTAGCACAAACACCTTGGCGCGATTCGCAGGTCAGTACCGACCGAATTTCAACCGTTTCAATACTGGTTTCATCAATGCGGGCAGCTACTTCTTCGGTAACCAACTCACCCGATGCAACAATCAGATCTTTCGTCAGCGGATCATAAATATCATGAACCGTTGTGCGGCCCAGAATCCGTTCAGAAAGTGGTTCAACGATGTCTTCGTTATCTTTCAGTGCTGACACTTGCAGACCACGAAGTGTACCGCAATCGTCTTCACTAATAATAACATCCTGCGCTACATCGTGCAGACGACGGGTCAGATAGCCAGCATCAGCCGTTTTCAGAGCTGTATCGGCCAGACCTTTCCGGGCACCGTGGGTCGAGATAAAGTATTCCAATACGTCGAGACCTTCTTTGAAGTTCGACAAAATCGGGTTTTCGATAATCTCACCAACTGAACCCTGCAGGTTTTTCTGTGGCTTAGCCATCAGCCCCCGCATTCCACCCAATTGGCGAATCTGCTCGCGAGAACCACGGGCTCCCGAGTGCATCATCATGTAAATTGAGTTGAAACCACCCTGATCAGCTTCGAGCTGCTTCATCAATGTCTCCGTCAAACGGGAGTTTACACGTGTCCAGATGTCGATAACCTGGTTGTAACGCTCGTTCTCTGTAATCAGACCCATCAGGTAGTTATCCCAAACGCTCTGCACTTCAGCTTTAGCTTCTTCAACAAGGCCCTGTTTGGCTTCAGGGATCATGACGTCGCTCAGGCCGATTGACAGACCACCTTTGAAGGCCATCTGGAAACCGAGTTCTTTGATATCGTCGAGGAATTGTGCCGTACGTGCACCGCCCGAAATCTTGAAGATCAACGCAATGATTTGTTGCAGTTTCTTCTTCGTCAGCAGTTCATTAATATAGCCTACTTCCTCTGGCACAGCCTGATTGAACAACAACCGGCCAGCCACCGTATCAATAACTTTATATACTAGCTCACCATCTTCGTCCCGGACTTTAACCCGGCACTTAATGTTAGCATGTTTAGAAACTTTACCTTCGTTGATGGCAATAATTACTTCCTCAGCGCCATAGAACGTCATTCCTTCACCAGCAATTGGATATTCAGGAGTGTTTTTACGGCCTTTGGTAACGTAATATAGACCCAACACCATGTCCTGCGATGGTACCGTAATTGGTGCACCATTAGCAGGGTTTAGGATGTTGTGCGATGCCAGCATCAGCAGCGACGCTTCCAGAATAGCTTCCTGACCCAGCGGAACGTGTACGGCCATTTGGTCACCATCGAAGTCAGCGTTGAAGGCCGTACAAACGAGTGGGTGCAACTGAATAGCTTTTCCTTCGATCAGCTTAGGCTGGAATGCCTGAATACCCAACCGGTGCAACGTTGGAGCCCGGTTCAGCAGAACAGGGTGGCCTTTCAGCACGTTTTCCAGAATATCCCAGATAACAGGGTCTTTCCGGTCAACGATTTTCTTAGCCGATTTCACCGTTTTCACGATACCCCGCTCAATGAGTTTCCGAATCACAAACGGCTTGAACAATTCGGCCGCCATATCTTTCGGTAAACCACACTCGTGCAGTTTCAGCTCAGGACCTACCACAATAACCGAACGACCCGAATAGTCGACTCGCTTACCGAGCAGGTTCTGCCGGAAACGACCTTGCTTACCTTTCAGCATATCCGATAACGACTTCAGCGCGCGGTTACCTTCCGAACGGACGGCATTCACTTTGCGAGAGTTATCGAACAGCGAATCGACAGCTTCCTGTAACATCCGCTTTTCGTTCCGTAGAATTACTTCAGGCGCCTTGATTTCGATAAGTCGCTTCAGACGGTTGTTCCGAATAATAACCCGGCGATACAGGTCATTCAAGTCAGATGTAGCAAACCGACCACCATCCAGCGGGACAAGCGGACGTAATTCGGGCGGAATTACTGGCACCATTTTGATTACCATCCACTCAGGGCGGTTCTCAATACGTCCATTCGCTTCGCGGAACGCTTCAACCACTTTCAGCCGCTTCAGCGCTTCGGCCTTGCGTTGCTGTGAGGTATCGGTTGCTGCCGCGTGGCGAAGTTGATACGACAGTTCATCTAATTCCAGACGAGACAATAGCATTTCCAACGCTTCGGCCCCCATTTTCGCAATGAATTTGTTGGGGTCTTTGTCGTCGAGGTGCTGGTTTGTGCTCGGCAGTTTGTCAATAATATCAAGATACTCGTCTTCCGTCAGGAAATCGAGTTGGTTAATGCCATCTTCGGCCTTCACTCCTGGCTGAACTACTACATACCGTTCGTAGTAGATCACCTGATCGAGTTTTTTGGTTGATAGACCCAGCAAATAACCAATTTTGTTTGGCAGGCTGCGGAAATACCAGATATGCGCAACCGGAACCACCAGTTCTATGTGGCCCATACGCTCCCGGCGTACCTTTTTCTCGGTAACTTCCACACCGCAGCGATCACAGATAATGCCTTTATAGCGAATCCGCTTATACTTACCGCAATGGCATTCCCAGTCTTTTACAGGGCCAAAAATGCGCTCGCAGAACAAGCCTCCCATTTCTGGTTTGTATGTGCGGTAGTTGATCGTCTCCGGCTGTGTCACCTCGCCGTAGGAACTCTCCAAAATAGACTCCGGCGATGCCAGGCTGATTGTCACGCTCTGGAAGTCGCTATTGAGTTTCTTGTTCTTTTTGAACGACATTGGTTGGAGATTTAAAAGCCCCCAACCCCCGAAGGGGGCTTTCGCTGGTTAAAGCCCCCCCTTCGGGGGTTGGGGGGCTGTTTTTATTCTAATGTAATTTCAAGGGCCAGACCGCGCAATTCGTGCACAAGTACATTGAACGACTCCGGAATATTTGGCTTCGGCAGGTTTTCACCTTTCACAATTGCCTCATATGCCTTCGCACGGCCAACAACGTCATCCGATTTAACGGTTAGGATCTCCTGTAGGATGTTCGAAGCCCCAAAGGCTTCCAGCGCCCATACTTCCATTTCTCCAAACCGTTGACCACCAAACTGCGCTTTACCACCCAGCGGCTGCTGAGTAATGAGCGAGTATGGCCCAATCGAACGAGCGTGCATCTTATCATCTACCAGGTGACCTAGTTTAAGCATATAAATGATGCCAACCGTTACCGGCTGATCAAAACGCTCACCTGTCAAACCGTTGTAGAGATATGTACGACCAAAGGATGGCAACCCGGCTTCATTCAGTTCATCAGCCACCTGTTGTTCAGTCGCCCCGTCAAAAATTGGCGTTGCATACTTCCGATCAAGTTTCTGGCCTGCCCATGCCAACACGGTTTCGTAAATCTGACCGAGGTTCATCCGGGATGGTACGCCAAGCGGATTCAAAACGATATCCACTTTTGTTCCATCTTCGAGGAATGGCATATCTTCGTCACGAACAATCCGGGCAACAACCCCCTTGTTACCGTGACGACCAGCCATTTTATCCCCCACTTTCAGCTTACGCTTTTTGGCAATGTATACTTTGGCAAGTTTTACAATACCGGCTGGCAGCTCATCGCCTACCTCAAGCGTAAAGCGCTCCCGTTTGAATCGACCTGTGATTTCGCTCCGGCGGTTATTGTAGTTTTTCACTAACAGAACCACCATTTGGTTTACTTTATCATCCTCGGTCCAACCATCCAGATTAAGATCAATCAGGATGTTCGCTTCTTCCGGAACGGCATAACCACTTTCATCACGATAAGGGTTTTTGTCTGGGAATAAGTTATCCGTAATATTTTTCCGGTTAAACTTCACCCCTTTGCTCACAATTTCGTCGCCAAATTTGTGTTTAACCCCGGCACTGGTTTTGCCATCAAGTAACGCTACTGTTTTTTCGATCATACGAGCACGGAAGTCGGTTAACTCACGGCTGTATTTTTTCATCAGTGCCTTGATTTCATCTTTATGCTTACCGCGCTCCTCTTTGGCTGGGCGAGCAAACAGCTTCGTATCAATCACAACACCTTTTAAAGATGGTGGTGCTTTCTTCGATGCGTCTTTTACATCACCCGCTTTATCGCCAAAGATAGCGCGAAGCAGTTTTTCTTCCGGTGTTGGATCACTTTCTCCTTTCGGAGTAATCTTACCGATCAGGATATCACCTTCTTTTACTTCGGTACCAACACGAACAATCCCGTTTTCATCGAGGTTACGAACTGTTTCTTCGCTAACGTTCGGGATTTCAGACGTTAATTCCTCTTCGCCACGTTTCGTATCACGAACTTCCAGTTCGAACTCTTCAATATGAATTGAGGTGAAAATATCTTCGCGTACAACACGCTCCGAAATCACGATCGCATCCTCAAAGTTATACCCTTGCCATGGCATAAAGGCAACCTTCATGTTCCGGCCCAGTGCCAGTTCCCCTGCCTGTGTTGCATAGCCTTCACACAGCACATCACCTTTCTTCACACGCTGGCCTTTCAGCACAGTTGGCTTCAGGTTAATGCAGGTATCCTGGTTTGTCCGACGGAACTTGATGAGGTTATATGTTTTCTGATCATCATCGAACGTAACCGCTAGCTGATCATCATCCAGCTCATAGCGAACGACAATTTTCGTAGAATCGACAAACTCAATAACACCATCTGCCTCAGCAATTACCAGCGTCCGCGAATCTACGGCCACCCGACCTTCCAGACCTGTTCCTACAATTGGAGCTTCCGGACGGAGTAATGGCACCGCCTGACGTTGCATGTTCGATCCCATCAGGGCGCGGTTAGCGTCGTCATGCTCAAGGAAAGGAATCATCGAAGCCGCCACCGACACAATCTGGTTCGGTGCAATATCCATAAAGGTTACGTTCGAAGGTTCAGCCATTGGGAAGTCACCTTCAAAACGAGCCTTCAGACGATCAACATGGAAATTACCACTATCATCAACCCCGGCATTTGCCTGAGCAATGTAGTGCGTATCTTCTTCTTCAGCCGTCAGATACATTACGGGTTTATCCATGGCCACCTTACCGTTTTCAATAATGCGATATGGTGTTTCGATAAAGCCCATGCTGTTGATTTTAGCATAAACGCACAGCGACGAAATCAGACCGATGTTCGGACCTTCCGGGGTTTCGATGGTACACAACCGGCCATAGTGCGTGTAGTGTACGTCACGAACCTCAAAACCAGCCCGCTCGCGTGATAGACCCCCCGGTCCCAGTGCCGACATCCGACGCTTATGCGTCACTTCGGCCAGCGGATTGGTTTGGTCCATAAACTGCGATAACTGGTTGGTTCCGAAGAACGAGTTAATAACCGACGATAACGTACGGGCATTAATCAGATCAACGGGTTTGAAATCCTCGTTATCCCGAACGTTCATCCGCTCCTTAATCGTCCGCGCCATACGAGCCAGCCCAACGCCAAACTGGGCGTATAGCTGCTCACCTACCGTCCGAACACGGCGGTTGCTGAGATGGTCAATATCATCAACTACGGCCTTTGAGTTGATCAGACCAATCAGGTACTTCACAATAGAAACAATATCTTCTGTTGTGAGAACCTTCATATCCGACGAAATGTCAAGACCGAGCTTTTTATTAATTCGGTAACGGCCCACATCGCCCAAATCATACCGTTTATCTGAGAAGAACAGACTCTGGATAATTTCACGGGCGGTTTGCTCATCGGGTGCGTCGGCATTCCGAAGTTGCCGATAGATTTGCTCGACAGCCTCTTTTTCAGAGTTCGAGCTATCTTTCTGCAACGTATTATAAATGATATTGTAATCGGCCATGTTCATGTCCTCCTTATGGAGAATCACTGACTTTTGGCCCGAATCCATAATCACATCAATATCATCAGGCGAAATGGCAGAGTCACGCTCAAGCAGCACTTCATTCCGACTGATCGATACTACTTCACCCGTATCTTCATCAACGAAGTCTTCCGTCCATGTACGAAGTACGCGGGCTGCTAACCGACGGCCAATGGCTTTTTTCAGATTTGCTGGTGTTGCTGGTAGTTCTTCTGACAAACCAAACAAATCCAGAATATCTTTATCTGAGCCAAATCCGATAGCACGTAGCAACGTCGTAACCGGGAATTTCTTTTTCCGGTCAATGTAGGCATACATGACGTTGTTAACATCGGTTGAAAACTCAATCCACGACCCTTTAAATGGAATAATCCGGGCCGAATAGAGTTTTGTTCCGTTTGTGTGCTTGCTCATCGAGAAGAACACGCCCGGCGAACGGTGCAATTGAGAAACAATCACCCGTTCAGCTCCGTTAATCACGAATGATCCCTTTTCGGTCATGTATGGGATATTTCCCAGAAAAACCTCCTGTTCAATTGTCTCAAAATCCTCATTATCAGGATCATTGTTCGACAAGCGCAGTTTGGCTTTCAGTGGCACCGAATAGGTTAATCCACGATCAATGGATTCATCGACCGAGTATTTTGGTGGATCAACAGAGTAATCAATGAACTCCAGCTTAAAGTTTTCGCGGGAGTCTGAAATTGGGAAATTTTCCTGAAACACTTTAAACAAGCCCTCTTCCGAGCGCTGGTTAGAAGGCGTGTCAAGCTGGAAAAAATCTTTGAAGGATTTTACTTGAATATCCAGGAAATCCGGATACCCAATCACTGGCTGAATCGTCGCAAAATTTTTGCGCGTACTGATTTTCGCGTTTGTAGCCAAGATTGTGCTTCGTTTAGTTGCGTAACCGATTCTCTGTGAGTGCGTTGCGAGGATTTGCGACGGCACTCGGACTAAGCGGCTATTCAGACCCCAGGCGTCACCCAACCCAAGGGGCGTAAATAGACAACGTAAGGCAATAAAAATAAGTTTGTCATTTGCAAGCGCATAGACAAAAAAGTCTCCAAACAGGAAAAGACCAGACGATGGTCTGGCCTCCCCTGCCTGGAGCGGTATACTATTAAGTGGATGCTTACTTCACTTCAACTTCAGCACCTGCTTCTTCGAGTTGCTTGCGCAGCGATTCTGCTTCGTCTTTAGCAACACCTTCTTTCACTGGCTTCGGAGCACCATCAACCAGTTCTTTCGCTTCTTTCAGGCCCAGACCGGTCAGGTCTTTAACCAGTTTCACGACAGCCAGTTTAGCGGCACCAGCCGATTTCAGGATTACGTCGAACGAAGTTTTCTCAGCAGCAGCTGGAGCAGCATCACCGCCACCTGCAGCACCACCAGCTACCATTACGGGAGCAGCAGCAGCTGGCTCAATTCCGTACTCATCCTTCAGGATAGCAGCCAGTTCGTTAACTTCTTTAACCGTTAGGCTTACAAGCTGCTCAGCGAACGCTTTCAAATCTGCCATTGTAGTATTCTTAATTTGATTGTTATACGATTGTGAAAATTGAACGTCGGAAAATTAAGCTGCTTCCTCGCGCTCCGACAGCGTTTTGAGGATACCGGCCAATTTGTTGCCACCACCTTGCAATGCCGAAATGACATTTTTCGCAGGCGATTGCAGCAGACCGATGATTTCGCCAACCAACTCTTGTTTGCTCTTCAGTGCGATGAGCGTATCCAGTTGATCAGCACCAATAAACAGGCTGTAATCAATAGAGGCAGCCTTTAGTTGCAGCTTATCGTTCGTTTTGCGAAACTCTTTGATTAGCTGCGCCGGTGCCTTACCATTTTCAGGGTGAAACATCACCGCCGACTGGCCATGAAGCACCGTTTCGTTGAACGGCGTATAATCCGTATCCAGGGTTTCGAGTGCTTTTTTGATGAAGCTATTTTTCACCACTCTGTACTCGATCCCACGCTCAAAACACATCCGACGGAGATTGTTGGTTTCAGCAACCGTCATGCCATTGGCTTCCGTGATGTAGAAGAAGGGAATTGTCTGAAATTTATCAGTTAATTCCTCAATAATTGCTCCTTTTTCCTCCCGCTTCATGGCTTAAATTCCGGTTACTGTGGTTTTATCAATACTTACTCCCGGACTCATTGTGCTCGACAGGTAGATTGTCTTCACATACGTTCCTTTGGCCGATGAAGGCTTCAGGCGTAGCAAAGTTGAAATTACTTCCTGTGCATTTTCAGCCAGTTTATCTGGCGAAAACGATACTTTGCCAATGCTTGTGTGAATGATACCGGTTTTATCGACTTTAAAATCGATTTTACCCGCTTTCACCTCACGAACGGCTTTACCAACTTCCGGGGTTACCGTACCCGACTTGGGGTTTGGCATCAGCCCACGTGGTCCGAGTATTTTACCCAGCCGACCAACTTTAGCCATTACGTTCGGCATCGTAATAATTACATCGATGTCCGTCCAGCCTTGTTCGATCTTCTGAATATATTCATCCAGACCTACGTAATCAGCACCAGCCTCTTTCGCTTCGTTCTCTTTATCCGGCGTGCAAAGCACCAGAACGCGAACCGTTTTACCAGTACCGTGTGGCAACGTAGCTACACCACGCACCATTTGGTCGGCTTTACGCGGATCAACGCCTAACCGAACGTCAATATCCACAGAAGCATCAAACTTGGTATACGAAATCTCCTTCAGAATAGAAGCTGCTTGTTCCAGCGAATATTCTTTCGAAGCGTCATATTTTGATTGAGCCTCTTTTTGTTTTTTTGTTAACTTAGCCATTTCTGTATTTGCCTGGGCAAGTCTTATTTGTTCTCAAATGGCGATGCGCCCGACACCGTAATACCCATGCTGCGAGCCGTACCGGCTACCTGCCGCATAGCTGCTTCTACCGTGAATGCATTCAAATCTGGCATTTTCGTTTCAGCGATAGTCCGAATTTGATCCCACGATACCGAACCGACTTTGTTGCGGTTTGGTTGAGCAGATCCACCTTTCAGTTTCGCTGCTTCCATCAGCAGAATTGGTGCCGGCGGAGTTTTGATGACGAAATCAAAGGATTTATCCTTATAGTACGTAATCAAAACCGGCAATACCATCCCCATTTTATCCTGCGTCCGTCCGTTAAACTGCTTGCAGAATTCCATGATATTTAAACCTTTGGAACCAAGCGCAGGACCGATTGGAGGTGATGGGTTAGCTTGCCCGCCTTTGACTTGCAGCTTTACATAGCCACCTACTTCTTTTGCCATCGTATAAATTAATTTACGATTCACGATTTGGGGCCTCTGACTCGTTAGTCACATAACAAATCAGCAACCTTACACCAGAAATCAACTGGTTTGGTCAGTAATCCTCAGAGGGAAGCATAGGACTCCTGACCATCTGAAAACTAACGTAACATTAGCTTTCCTTTTCTACTTGTGCGTAACTGAGTTCTACCGGAGTGCTCCGGCCAAATATTTTCACAACGACGTTCAGTTTCTTACGGTCGTCGAATACTTCTTCTACAGTGCCAATGAAGCCACCAAATGGGCCATCGACGACTTTAACGTTTTCGCCTTTCAGATAAGCAACGGTGGGTGCTGCTACTTCCTGAGCTTCTTCTTCAATTCGACCCAGCATCCGATTCACTTCCGACTGACGTAAGGGAACGGGTACTTTGGTGGTAGTTCCAACCTGCGAATTCCCTAAAAAGCCCAGTACACCAGGCATATTCAGAATCAGGTCGAGGGCACGGTTATTACCCAGGTCAGCCGAAATCATGATATATCCTGGATAAAACGATTTCTCGCGAACTCGTTTCTTTCCGTTGCGCATTTCATATACTTTCTCAGAAGGTATAAGAACCTGCGGGATTACCTCATCCAATTTTTGCCGGATGATTTCGTTATCGAGATACGATTTTATTTTCTTCTCCTGTCCCGATACCGCCCGAATAACGTACCATTGAATGCCGCTCATAGTTTCTGTCATTGAGTGGTCATTAGAGGCCATTAATTGTCATTTGTTAGTTTACTCTTTTGACAAATGACCTAATGACAACAAATGACTAATTTTAGAATGACTGATAGAATGCGTTCAGTGCATTCTCAAATACTAAATCAATTAACCCGACCAATAGCGCAAAAATCAGCGACGCAACCAGTACAAGTGTTGAGCTGGACTGCAAATCGCTGAATTTAGGCCAAGTCACGTTATGCTGAACTTCCTCCCAGGAGGCTTTCAGAAACGATACAAACTTGTCCATTGTATGTAAGGGATTGGCACGGGTGGAGAGATTCGAACTCCCATCAACGGTTTTGGAGACCGCTATTCTACCCTTGAACTACACCCGTATATGATTTCCGAAACGAGCGTGCCCCCGAAACGGACTGCAAAGGTACAAAATAATAATAAAAAACAAGTGCATCCCTTGAAAGAAATGCACTTGTTTTAAGCAATGTATTAGTCGAGGATTTCCGTTACCTGACCAGCACCTACGGTACGGCCACCTTCGCGAATAGCGAAACGAAGACCTTTCTCCATAGCAATCTTGTTGATCAGCGTTACTTCAATCGTGATGTTATCACCAGGCATAACCATCTCAACGTTTGCAGGCAGAGCGATCTCACCCGTTACGTCGGTGGTACGGAAGTAGAACTGAGGACGGTACTTGTTAAAGAATGGTGTATGACGACCACCTTCTTCTTTCGACAGTACGTAAACTTCAGCTTTGAACTTCACGTGTGGTGTTACAGATCCTGGCTTGCAGATAACCATACCACGACGGATATCGGTTTTTTCAATACCACGGAGCAGCAACCCTACGTTGTCACCGGCTTCGCCACGGTCCAGAATTTTCCGGAACATTTCAACACCCGTTACAACTGATTTCAGGTTTTCGGCACCCATACCCAGGATTTCAACAGGTTCGCCCGAGTTGATGATACCACGCTCGATACGACCGGTAGCAACTGTACCACGACCTGTGATCGAGAATACGTCCTCTACTGGCATCAGGAACGGAAGATCCGTCTGACGAGGAGGTAGCGGAATCCAGGTATCAACAGCATCCATCAATTCTTCGATGGTTTTAACCCATTTAGCATCGCCGTTCAGACCACCAAGAGCCGAACCTTGAATAACGGGAATATTGTCACCGTCGAAGTTGTAGAAGCTCAGCAGTTCGCGGATTTCCATTTCTACTAGTTCGAGCAGTTCTGGGTCATCCACCATGTCCACTTTATTCATGAACACAACGAGCTGAGGTACACCTACCTGACGAGCAAGCAGGATGTGCTCACGAGTCTGGGGCATCGGACCGTCTGTTGCAGCTACCACGAGGATAGCACCGTCCATTTGAGCAGCACCCGTTACCATGTTTTTTACATAGTCAGCGTGGCCCGGGCAGTCAACGTGCGCATAGTGGCGAGCTGCCGTAGCATACTCAACGTGCGATGTATTGATGGTGATCCCACGCTCTTTTTCTTCTGGAGCGTTGTCAATTGAGGAGAAGTCCCGAACTGCGGCCAGACCCTTTTCGGCCAGCACTTTCGTAATGGCAGCCGTCAGCGTCGTTTTACCGTGGTCAACGTGACCAATCGTACCGATGTTTACGTGCGGTTTCGAGCGGTCAAAATTCTCTTTTGCCATGTTTTTAAAACGCTATTATGAACTGTTGTTTGTTTATTGGATGAACTCGCTGAACGTCAATTAAGCCAGACGGAGTCCACCCTTTAGGCCTGACACCATTTTAGCTTAAAACCGCACGGGCAGCCCCGTAAAAAGATCTCACCTGAGATCTTGAGCCGTTACGGGGACTTGAACCCCGGACCTCTTCCTTACCAAGGAAGTGCTCTACCGCTGAGCTATAACGGCAATTCAACAAATTGTCAGTTTTCAGTAAAAATTTACTTTAAACTAAAAATCTACAACCTAATGGAGCGGAAGACGGGTCTCGAACCCGCAACCTATAGCTTGGAAGGCTATCGCTCTACCAATTGAGCTACTTCCGCAAAAAAAGTTTTCAGCTAGCAAGTTTTTGGCTTATAGTTATCTACTATCTATTGAACTATAACCCTCAGGGATTAACCCGCAAAAACTTAAAAACTGAAAACTACTTTAGTGGGGAGTGGAGGATTCGAACCTCCGAAGGCGTACGCCAGCAGATTTACAGTCTGATCCATTTGGCCACTCTGGAAACTCCCCAAAAATCACTCTTAAAGAACATTTTCCGCCCCCCTTTCGGGTTTGGAGTTGCAAAATTACACGGTTTTATCTTGTTGTCAACAACTGACCCAAAAATAATTCGTGAAACTTTGCACTTTCTCCCTCTATTGATCAAAAACAATAGAAAACCAGCTACCTTTTCTTACTGTTTTCCAACTTGCAGCTCGGACACAGCGTGTTCTGACCTTACGTGATCCAGATTGAAGTGTAGGCCCCGGTTTTCGCGCCGGGCCATTGCCATTTTAATAACCAGATAGGCTACCTCAATCATATTTCGCAATTCGCAGATAGGTACCGACACTTTCGATTGGCGATAGAGTTCTTCATGTTCCAGATAAATCAGTTCAAGTCGATCCATCGCTCGTTTTAATCGACGGTTCGAACGAACAATGCCCACATAGTTGGACATAATCGATTCCAGTTCTTTTTTCATCTCCGTAACCAGAACCAGTTCTTCGGGATGAGTGGTACCGGCATCGTTCCAGGCAGGAAGGTTGCTCGGTACAACTGCCTGATCGACCAGCTCAACAGTTTTCAGATATGCCCGATGCCCAAATACAACTGCTTCCAGAAGGGAGTTGGATGCCAGTCGATTGGCACCGTGTAAGCCCGTACAGGAGCATTCGCCAACGGCATATAGAAACTGGATATTGGTTTGTCCCCACTCATTTACCCGAATTCCGCCACAGAGGTAATGCTGAGCGGGTACTACCGGAATATAATCTTTCCGTAAATCGAGCCCTAGTCGGTCGCGGCAATAAGCAGTTATATTAGGAAAATGCTCAACAAATTTTTCGTAGTCGCAATGGGTTACATCCAGATAAACATAAGGGTCTCCTGCCTTTTTCATCTCGGAATCGATTGCGCGAGCGACAATGTCGCGGGGAGCCAGCGATAGGCGCGCATCGTAGTTTTCCATAAAGGTTTCGCCCTTCCGTGTCCGTAACACGCCACCAAATCCTCTGACGGCTTCTGAAATCAGGAAGTTTGGCTTTTTGCCAGGTTCGTACAATGCAGTTGGGTGGAACTGAATAAACTCCATGTCTTTACCGATCCCTTTAGCCCGGTAAGCCATTGCAATGCCGTCGCCGGTGGCAATATTAGGATTAGTTGTATTTTGGTAAATATTACCAATTCCACCCGTAGCCAGTAAGGTCGTTTTAGCCAGGAACTGCTCTACGCTGCCATTTTGGGTATTCAGCACATAAGCACCAAAGCACTTATTGTCGGTATCGTATCGATGAACGGTTTCGCCGAGGTGGTGGCGGGTAATGAGTTCAACAGCATAATAATGCGTGAAAATCTCAATGGATTTTAATGAATGCGCCTTTTCTAGTAAAGCGCGTTCAATTTCGGCACCGGTAATGTCCTTAAAATGCAGAATGCGATAGTCAGAATGCCCGCCTTCTCTAGCCAGATCGTAGCCGTTTCCTCCATGTTCTTTGTCAAATCGAGTCCCGTAGTCGATCAGTTCACGGATACGGGCAGGGGCCTCCCGAACAACGATTTCGACAATGTGACGATCGCTCAGGAAATCGCCCGCAATCATGGTATCCTCAATATGTTTCTCGAAGGAATCTTCTTCCGACCAAACGGCAGCTATACCACCCTGGGCATATTTCGTATTCGTTTCGTCGGCCTGAACTTTGGTAATAACGCCAATACGGACCTCCTGTTGACGCTCCTCGAAATACATGGCCAGCTTGGTGGCATAACTAAGGCCCGCAATGCCGGAGCCGATAACTAAAAAATCAAATTGATGGGGCATATTACTTAGGTTGAGCAGGCCGAATTCTTAGTTGATCATTGCCTAGAACCGAAAAACTATTGATTAGGTAGCTACCAAATTGATTAATAACATCGATTATTCGTTGTGGTTTTTAAGGCTACCAATCGGCAATAGCCAGATTAACAAAATACTACAATGCGGAGCCGGTGGACCAGTTCTCCAAATTTTTTGTCTTCGGTTAGTACAATTGCGTTTCGTTCGACCGCAATCTGCCGAACTTGTGTAGCTGAAATACTGTAAAAATTTCAGTAATGACTAAAACAGAAAAAACACATTCCCGCAATTGTTTAACTGTCGAAAGCTCGAAATTTTCGTCGGCTCAAACGAAAAATCGCCGGATCGGAAGAGATATACTCTTGCCAGTTCATGAATCCTATGATTTACTTTGACAACTCCAGCATCCGCGCTACTGATTCGTAGGCTTTTAGCCGTACATCTTCGGGTACAATAATTTCCGGCTGTTCGTAGAGCATACAGTTGTATACTTTTTCGAGTGTATTCATTTTCATGTAGGGACACTCGGAGCAGGCACAGGTGTTATTTTGACTGGCGGGAGCCGGGATAATTT
Organism: Spirosoma sp. SC4-14; assembly: GCF_037201965.1. Taxonomy (NCBI): domain Bacteria; kingdom Pseudomonadati; phylum Bacteroidota; class Cytophagia; order Cytophagales; family Cytophagaceae; genus Spirosoma; species Spirosoma sp. SC4-14. Next base: position 7,545,264 of record NZ_CP147518.1, read on the forward strand.
TTTTATGGGGTGCGGCCTGCCGCATTTTATGCAGAATACCAGCTTCTGTACCAACAATAAAGGTTTGCTCGGGGCTGTCGACTACGTATTTCAATAAAGCCGTGGTCGAACCAACGTAATCGGCCTGGCTCAAAATATGTTCCTGGCATTCGGGGTGTGCAATAAAGCTAGCATCGGGATATTCCTGACGGAGTTTCTGTAGCTTTTCCAGCGATATATCGATATGTACAATACAGGCGCCATCCCAAAGCACCATATCGCGGCCCGTTTTTTTCGAGATATAGCGGCCTAAATTGGCATCGGGGGCAAAGATAATTTTCTGATCTTTAGGCAGACTTTCAACAATTTTCAGCGCATTGGACGATGTAACGATTATGTCGGACAGCGCCTTAATGTCGGCCGAGCAGTTAATATAGGACAGCACAATATGATCGGGATATTGAGCCTTGAAAGCAGCAAACTTATCGGCGGGAGCCGAGTCGGCCAGCGAACAGCCTGCATTGAGATCGGGAATGACGACTTTCTTTTGGGGCGACAGAATTTTAGCTGTTTCGCCCATGAAATGTACACCACAAAACACAATCATTTCGGCCGGTGTAGCAGCCGCCTGCTGCGACAGGCCAAGGCTATCGCCAATATAATCGGCCAGATCCTGAATAGCACCATCTACGTAGTAATGGGCCAGAATAACCGCATTTTTTTCTTTTTTGAGCCGATTGATCTCGGCAACCAGATCTATATTTTCGGCAACAGGTTTGTTAACATACCCTACGCGTTGAACTTCTTCCAGGAGTGCTTCCATTGGTGGTATCAGGTGGTTTTACTACTAAACAATGAATACCGGCAAAATGTCACAATTGCCAATACATGAATGAATACGACTTGCGCGGTGTTTAAATTATACGATCAATCGGTACGAAAGTCATGTCTGCGTGGGCGAATTTCTGTAAATCGATCCGGCTTTCAAACAACAGATGATATTTGGTTAGTTTTGAGAGCAAAGCTGTTCTGTTCATGACCGATCATTTTCTACAACTTCGTATTGTTCGCCTACAAAATGAAGCCCCTGGCGTAAAGAGTTACTTTCTTGAATCTACAGATGGACGTTTAGTACCCCATCGGGCCGGGCAGTTTCTTACACTTATCCTACAACATAATGGGCATGAAGTACGTCGGGCCTATTCGCTAAGCTCAACCGCCAGTGAGCCACTCCGGCTGACCATAAAGCGTGTACAAAACGGCGAAATATCCCGCTTCCTCATCGACACATTACAAGTCGGCGACATACTGACCAGCTTGCAGCCTGCCGGACGGTTTACTATTGATTCAAAGATAACGGGCGATCTAGTCCTGTTGGGAGCAGGAAGTGGCATAACACCATTGTTTGCCTTGCTGAAACAGGAACTATTCGGATCGGAGCGAAGAGTTACACTACTGTATAGCAATACGAACGAACGGTCTATTATTTTTCGACAGGAGTTAGAAAAGCTACAGCATCAATTTCCTAACCGATTTCGCCTGATCCATTTGCTCAGTAACCCATCTGATGACTGGAGCGGCTTACGTGGCCGACTGAACAATGTTATGCTTGAGCGGCTGTTGCCAGCGCTCATTGATAAATCAAATCGCGAAACAATACACTTTTATGTCTGTGGCCCTGGCGATTATATGCGCATGATTCAGTTTACGCTGGTTTTCAGTGGTATTCGGGCAGAACAGATTAGGCGGGAAAATTTTGTAATAGAACCCATAGTGCTTACACCACCTCCCATTATAGCGCAGGATCGAACGGTTTTGCTCCGATTTAGAGGACACGAAATTGAAATACTGGTACCGGCTTATAAATCTATTTTGCAGGCAGCGCTCGACGAAGGTGTCTCATTGCCCTATAGTTGCCGCGGTGGGCGGTGTTCGACCTGTATGGCTCAATGCCTGTCAGGCAGCGTTCACATGACAATTAACGATGTGTTGACAGAACGGGATCTGCGCGAAGGATGGGTATTAACCTGCACAGGTTATCCAGAAAGTGATCAGGTTGTGTTGGCTGTGTAGATCTAAACCAGCCACAGCTCTGGGTCATGAATTGATTATTGTTGCGGTTAGCACGGCAAGCCCACCAACCGCAACCAAGCCCTTTATAGATTCACCTTCGACTTCAGAAACGAAATGACCACATCGAGTCCTCTCTTGTAGTGGACATTATTAGGGATAACGATGTCCGCTTCGGCTCGGTAGGGCTTTATAAATTGCTTATATGTCGGTTTGACGTGGTATTTCCAGCGATACATAACGTCATCCAGATCATAACCCCGCTCTTCGGCATCGCGTTTTACCCGCCGTTCTAGCTTTATACTATTTTTAGCGTCGATGAAAATTTTCAGATCCATCTGGTCGGCCAACTCCCGAAAATGGAAAACGAAAATACCCTCAACAATAATAATAGGAGCAGGCTTAAACGTCAGCATTTTTGGAACAATGTTCGGGTTATTGAATGTATATTCCCGCTGGGTAATCGTTTCGCCGTTATGGAGTTGTGCGATATGTTTTGCGTAAAGATGATGATCGATCGTTTCGGGCAGATCAAAATTATGAATACCCTGATCATCGACAGGGATGACATCCCGGCTACGATAATAATTGTCCTGCGAAATAAGGCAAATCTGATCGTCGGGAAAGGCACTTAAAATACCTTTCAGGAATGAGGTTTTGCCAGAAGCACTGCCGCCGGTAATACCAACGATAAACGGTTTTGTAGTCATGATAGGACAAAGATACGGAGACTACAAAAATAGCTGACTTCCCGTATTGTCCTATAAAGTGAATAAATGGATCAGTAATCCACCGATGATTGCACCAGCCAATGGGCCTACTACTGGTATCCAGGCATAACTCCAGTCGGATGAACCCTTGCCGGGGATCGGCAGTAGCGCATGAGCTAATCGTGGGCCAAAATCCCGGGCGGGGTTAATGGCATAGCCGGTGGTTCCGCCCAGCGAAAGTCCAATGCTCCAAACCAGAATTCCAACCAGATACGGTCCTACGCCAATAGCCAGTTCGCCCAGATTTTTGGAAGAAATACCAGCCAGGCCAAGAATTAGAACTACGGTTGCTAAGGTTTCACTCAAAAAATTGGCTCCAGTATTCCTAATGGCTGGACCAGTAGCAAAACAGGCAAGTTTAGATCCACCATCGGGTGTAGCAGCCCAATGCGGATAATAATGTAACCAGACTAAGGTGGCACCCACAAAAGCGCCAACAAGCTGAGCGGTAATATACGGCACCACATGGCTATAGTCGTTTGTCGCAACGGCAAACGCCACCGTAACGGCCGGATTCAGGTGGGCATCGAGGCTACCAAAGGCTTTGGCAACAAACACTCCCATCGTTACGGCAAATGCCCAACCGGCCGTAATAACGATCCAGCCTGCCGATTCACCCTTCGTTTGCTTCAACACTACATTGGCCACTACGCCATTGCCCAACAGAAGCAGAACGGCAGTGCCAATCAATTCGCCCAGAAACGGAGAGGTTTGCATAAAACAGTAGTCAATAAGAAGTGGTTAGTAAGCAGGAGAAGCCCTACCACTAACCACCGTTGTCAAGGTTTAGGAATAGTTTGTGCGAATTAAGTCATATTTTTGGCGTAAATGCAAAGAGAAACTGGATTTTGGCTTCTTTTTTTTATTCATGAAAAGTATCATTTTCGATCAGGTCGGCAAACCAACCGACATTCTGAAGGCCGTTGAGGTGCCAATGCCCGAACCAGGGCCAAATGAAGTACGCGTTAAGGTGATTGGAGCGCCTATTAATCCCTCCGACATCATGTTTGTGCAGAATCTCTATGGGATTCGACCAAAGCTACCATCGGGGGCTGGTTTTGAAGGCGTAGGTATTGTTGATGCCCTGGGCGAGGGGGTTCAGATGCGAACCGGTATGCGCGTTAGTTTCACCAGCGTAGGAACCTGGGCCGACTATGCCATTGCCCATCAGCGCAGCCTGATTCCGGTTCCCGAGTCGATTTCTGATGATATGGCAGCTCAGTTGTTCGTCAATCCGTTCACAGCTTATGCAATGGTGCAGGATTCGGGCGTTGCCGAAGGTGGCTGGCTTATGCTAACGGCAGCCGGATCAGCATTCGGAAAAATGGTGATTCAGTTGTGCAAAATGCGCGGTATTAATACCATTGGCACTGTTCGGCGGGACGACCTCAACGACGAACTTAAAGCGTTAGGCCTTACGGAGGTTGTTAATGTAGAAACCGAAAGCCTGACAGCGCGGGTCAAACAAATTACCGATGGTGCCGGAGTGGCCTGTGTGCTGGATGCCGTTGGCGGACACACAGCAACCGAAGCACTAAAGTGCATCGCAAAAGGCGGTACCCTGATTATATATGGAGTTCTGAGTTTGCAGGACCCATCGCTGAATGCTGGGCTGCTTATTTTTCGGGAACTTACGGTTAAAGGCTTTTGGCTAACCGACTGGATGCGTCGGGTTGATAGCCAGACCCGGCAGGAAGTAGCCCAAAACGTTATCAGTTTGTTAGCTGCCGGCAACATTCAATTACCCGTTGAAGCATCGTATCCGCTCGATCAGATTGGCGAGGCAATAGAGCATGCTGAACGGCATGGACGCTGGGGGAAAATTCTGATAAAACCCTAAACCAATAACGCAGTTATAAGTGTCGGATTATGAGCTTAGTTAACGACTAGGTCATCTCGTTTGGCTCATTGCCCGGCGCTCATTTATGCTGCATTTTCTAACTTTATCTTTTCCATAAGTTAGGCTTCGTTATCTTTGAAACAATATCCGGGGAAACCGGCTCGTTTGTTCGTAAACGCTTGCTGGACAAACTCATCCACTTACTCGACTCGTTCGTATGCTCTTGCTTCAGGTTCCGGCTGTTGACACCACGGCCGCATCGCTGTCGGCCACCGCGGCTGCTCAACCCCAAAGTTTACAATTGTTTGATCTGGTAGCCAAAGGCGGCTGGGTCATGGTGCCCATTGCAATTTTATTTTTCTCGGCGCTTTATCTGATTTTTGAGCGGTATTTTGTTATTCGCTCTCAAACCAAATCAGACCCGAATTTTATCGATAACATTCGGGATATGGTTGCCCAGGGGAATATTAAGTCGGCAGAATCATTCGCTAAAAATCAACGCACAGCAATGGGTCGTGTTTTTGAAAAAGCCATTGGCCGGATCGGATCGCCCATCAAAGAAATTGAAAGTACCGTCGAAACGGTTGGCCAGATTGAACTATCGCGGCTCGAACGAAACATGGGCTATCTGGGTATCATTGCCGGTATTGCACCCATGCTAGGGTTTATTGGGACAATCTCCGGTATTATCCGCATTTTCTACGACATCTCCCTCTCCGACAACATCAGTGTCGGGATTATTGCCGGTGGTTTGTATGAGAAAATGATTACCTCAGGGGCTGGCCTGATTGTGGGTGTTATTGCCTATACGGGCTATCACCTGTTGAATATGATGATTGAGCGTTTTACGCTGGCTCTCGAAATCAATGCGTTCGAGTTTATCGAAGTATTGCAGAAACCCACCGCCGAACCCGCCCGGATGCGGTAAAGCCCCAAACCCCAAAGGGGCTTCTAAACATAAACGTTAATAAACCGCCCCATTAGGGGCCGGGGGCTATGAAACTTCGCAGAAAAAATAAATTTGCCGCCGAGGTTGCTACCTCATCGCTGAACGACATCATGTTCTTCCTGCTGTTGTTCTTCCTGATTATTTCGACGGTGGCAAACCCGAATGTCATAAAGTTGTTGCTACCGAAAGCGTCGTCGTCGCAGCAGTTGAGCAAAAAGCAGGTGACCTTGTCGGTCGATGAACACAAGCAGTATTTTATTGATAAGAAACCCGTTGATCCGGCCAATCTGGAAAATGAACTAAAAACAATTATGGCCGGTATTGCCGAACCAACCGTTGTGGTTCGCTTCGATAAATCGCTGACGGTGCAGGATCTGGTCGATGTTTTGCAAACAGGCGCGAAACTGAATATTAAGATGGTGATGGCCACCTCGAAATAAATCAGACCCTGGATTTTCGGGATTAAAAAGATTTACATGACTATAAGAAATGGCTTCAGGTATACCTGAAGCCATTTCTTATTAAAACACAGTCTTTCTTCGCCCTATCAAATAACTATTGATTTGCCACTAATAATTAATTGCTAAAACCGAAAATTGAGTTTTCCAAACCAGTACGCACCATTTATACCCATCTGAACCGGATCCCAGGCACCACCCGATTCGGTAAGATCGGCTCGATGCAGGTCTGGATAGACATTAAAAATATTTGAGCCGCCGATCGACAATCCTACCTGCGGAGTAAAGCGATAAGAGATCGACATATCGGTCGTCACTTTGGGGTGGTATATATCCAGATTTACGGGGTCATAATTCCAGTTGGCCAGTTTCACCTCGCCAAACCGCACAAAGCGCACTAAAAACGCCCATTTGTCGATGCTGTAGTCGACTGTCAGGTTAATTTTTGATGGTGGTGCCGACGCTTTCACGAAATAGTACTCGCGCAGATCGAAGTATAGATCTTTATAAGGCTTAAGCTTTTCGTTTGTATTAACGCTGATGGTATCAAGCGAGTTGAAGTTCATGCCCAGCGATGTGTTCAGACGCCCCTTTCCAACCTGTGCATGGTGAGCCAGTACGATGTCGATACCACGGGTACGGGTCGAAATAGCATTCGTAAAAAACTGCACCTGGCTTACATTTAGCTGGTTAAGGGCATCGGAAATTTCGGGCAGATCGTTGCTAAACTGCCCAGTCAGCACTACCCGATCTTTGATGCGAACATAATACCCATCGACGGTTAACGTAAAGCCGCTTCCCAATTCGCTCGTAAAGCCCAGACTGGCATTTACTGACGTTTCCTGTTTAAGGGGAGGTACACCGAGCGCTTTTGTGATGTCGCTTCCGTTCTGAGCAATCTGCACCTGAATGGGTTGTCCACCTACAAAATTGGTAATGGTTGAATTGAAATACTTCTGTGCCAGCGACGGTGCCCGGAAGCCGGTGCTTAATGTTCCCCGAAGCATAAAGCCAGGGCTAACCTTCAACCGGCTCGATAGTTTACCGTTTATCGTACTTCCAAAATCGCTATAGTGTTCATAACGGGCAGCAGCCCCAATCATGAATGCTTTTGTCAGATCGGCTTCCGTGTCAATATATAAACCCAGGTTGGTACGGCTTTGGTTAACCACATTACTTGGCTGGAAACCCGGAAACCCCTGCGAACCAGCAGCCTTTGTAATATCATAGGCTTTATATGATGCCTCTTCACCGGCAAAAATCTTATAGTTTTCATACCGGAACTCCGACCCAAACGCTACGTTGAATCCCTGAAAGGTGTTTTTAAAGAAGCGCGTAAAGTGCAAGCCCGTTACGTTTTGCTGCAATTGAAATCCGCCTGCATTGAACTCGCGTGGCGATGAGGCTCCCATCGATGCGTTTAGCGTGTTCTTTACGCCGTAGTCGAAGCGGTTCGAGCCAAAAATATTGCCAAAATCGATGTTCCAGCCACGCTTTGTAGTAGTCCGAACACCAGCCGCAAACGTACCGTCGGTAATGTTGCTGGTAATAATGGGGTCGAATCCGTTCGGATAAATTGAGGGAATGTTACGCGGGCTATCGGCCGACCGGGTCCAGGCATAGGCATCGCCTTTCCGAAAATTAATTCCTCCGAAAGCATACAGATTGGTATTCGCACTGAGCGGAATCTGAGAGTTTGCATACAGCGACGTATTTTTAATTTGTGCATCACCATATTGCCGCCGTTGCAGCGTCGAATCGATACCTGGCGTGTTGGCCCGGTTCGTATGATCGCGCTGGTTATAGTCGCCCGTTAGGTTCAGGAACCCATTTTTGCCAATTTTCCAGCCATAGTTGGCGTTCAGATTCAAATTTCCGCCATCAAATTTCTGATCATCGAAACGATATTTAGCCTGATAAGCGCCATAATTAACGTTTGCCGTTAACTGGTTGGTAGTCGATTTGAGAACGATGTTGATCACACCGGCAATGGCATCAGAACCATACTGAGCGGCTGCCCCGTCACGAAGAATCTCGATCCGTTCGATGGCCGCTGCCGGAATCGTATTCAGATCAGTACCCGTATTGCCCCGGCCGCGCGTTCCAAATAACGTAACCAGCGAAGACTGGTGCTGCCGTTTTCCATTGATCAATACCAGGGTCTGGTCGGGTCCCAGACCGCGCAGCGTAGCCGGATCTACGTGGTCGGCCCCGTCGGAACCGGTTTGCCGATTCGAATTGAACGAAGGCGCAACAAATTGTAGTAGTTGGTTAACATCGAGCTGGCCCGTTTTTGAGGTTACCTGCCGAACGTCGATTACATCGATGGGTGCAGGCGAATCAGTAACAGAGCGGTTCAGATTACGCGATCCGACTACGACTACCTCATTCAGATTCGTTAAAGCAGGTTTTAACGCCTGAGTTATTGCTCTCGTACCCGCTTCGACTACGACCGATTGCTCAGCGGTTTCAAACCCTAACGAACTAAATCGGAGCGTATAGCGACCAGGATTTAACTCAAGCGAAAAATTTCCGCCAGCATCTGTGGTTGTGCCCGTTTGCATATTAAGCACAACAACCGTTACGCCTGGTAATGAACTTCCGTTGGCGGCATCCGTAACCCGACCGCGCAAGCTTTGTGAAAAAGCAGAGATCGATACCAGACAACAAATAATTAGAATTTTTGCATTCATTTAATGGAAAATATAATGATTTAAACAATTGTAACTCAGTGTCTTTTTTAGACGAAAGGCGAAATTGCTAGTAACCATTATTGGCAGAATCTGTAAACAAATACAGACTAAATACCTGTTTGTTGCGACTAGTCACTTTACTTCATAAAAAGCCATAGCGCTTTAGAATCCGATCAATTGTTGCGATTCATTCAATCAAACCAACCGGCTTTCTGGTTTATAGGATAAACCTAATCGGATATGATCGCTAACTACACTGAAGCCGCCGTTTGCCAGATCGATGAACTGGCAGACGGCCAACTCAAAGAAGTTCGTGTGGGAGATACTGACGTATTACTGGCGCGTGTCGATGGCCAGTTCTATGCTCTTCACCCAAAATGCTCACACTACCAGGCTCCTTTGGCAAAAGGAATATTAAATGGGAATCGATTAGTTTGTCCCTGGCATAATGCCTGCTTCGATATTCGGAATGGACATCGACTCGAATCACCAGCATTAAACGGACTGCCTATGCATGAAGTGCGGCTAGAAGGCGATCAGGTATTTGTACGACTAACAACTGATAAAGAAAGCCTGGAGAATCCAATGGCAGCGCCGGACGATGCCAATATGGAGACCTACGTTATTGTTGGAGGAGGAGGTGCGGCAGCCTTTGCAGCAGAGGGTTTGCGAGAAGGTGGCTTTACGGGGAAAATTGTAATACTGACGGCCAGTCAGGAAGGGCCGTACGACCGCCCAAACTGTTCAAAAGATTATTTGCAGGGGCAAGCTCCCGACGAGTGGATGCCCCTCCGCACTGATGAATTTTATCAGGATTATGGCATCGAAATCCGCACAAACGTACACGTTTCGGCCGTAGACTCTAAATCGAAACAAATCATATTAGATTCTGGCGAGGCTATTCACTATGACAAATCTCTCATTTGCTCAGGTGGCAAACCTAATGTCTTGCCGGGCTTAGACTCCAATTTGAAAGGCGTTTATACACTTAGGAGCCTGCACGATAGCCAGCAGTTGCGCGAGTTGGGGCAGCCAGGTAAACGGATCGTTATTGTTGGCAGTTCATTTATTGGCCTGGAAGGTGCCATGAGTTTGCGAAAGCTCGGTGCAGAAATTGATGTTGTTGGCCCGGAGCCCGTTCCATTCGCCAAAATACTGGGGCAAAAAATTGGACAGATAGTGCAACACTGGCACGAAAAAGAAGGCATTCGGTTTCATCTGGGGCGTCAGGTTAGTACTTTAGAAGGAACTGAGTCCGTAAATGCCGTTTTGCTTGATACTGGCGAACGGCTTCCGGCCGATGTGGTTCTACTTGGGTTAGGCGTAAAACCCAATACTCATTTTTTGAAAGATATTCCATTAAAAAAAGACGGCGGAGTACAAACTGATGCCTATTTACAAATAGCTGATGGTTTATATGCCGCTGGTGATATAGCATACTATCCAACCGCCGATGGATCACAACGCATCGAACATTGGAAAGTTGCCGGACTGCAAGGGCATATTGCCGGACTGAATATGGCTGGTAAAGAAATTGCTTACGATGCAGTTCCATTTTTCTGGACCAATCAACAGGGAAAACGCATCAATTATATTGGCCATGCAAAGGACTTCGATACTATTTTATACGACGGCGACCCCGAAACAGATGAGTCGTTTTTGGCCTTGTATATTCAGAATAACCAGATTAAGGCTGCGGCTGGCCTGAAGCGGGATCAGGACATAATTGCGATAAAAGAATTGATGCAGGAAGGTCGACTACCATCGGCCGATAAGGCTCAGCAAGGAATAAAATGGACCGAATTGCTGAAAAAAGCATCGTCAGCAGCATGATGTCAACATTTCAGACGCTACTTGTTAGCCAGAACGTTTAACTTTGTGACCAGACCGTGCTAAAAACGGTTTGGTTATGACGCATCAACTTGCCCTCAAAAAGCCGCTGGCTTTTTTTGATCTGGAAACGACAGGCATCAATGTTGCTAAAGACCGTATCATTGACATCTGCATTGTGAAAGCAATGCCCAATGGTGAGGTCATTAGCAAAAGCCAGCGTGTAAATCCAGGTATGCCGATTCCACTTGAATCGAGCTTAATTCATGGAATTTATGACGACGACGTAAAGGACGCTCCTCCTTTTAAGACGGTTGCCCGAACGCTGGCGCAGTTTATGGAAGGATGCGATCTGGCTGGTTTTAACAGCAATCGTTTCGATGTCCCATTATTAGTCGAAGAATTTTTGCGGGCCAATGTTGATTTTGAGATGAAAAATCGCCGGATGGTTGATGCCCAGCGGATTTTTCATCTCATGGAACCCCGCAACTTAACAGCAGCCTACAAATTTTATTGCAACAAAGATCTGATTGGTGCTCATGGAGCCGAAGCCGATACAATTGCTTCGCTCGAAGTATTGAATGCCCAGGTCCAACGCTATCGGGGCATGGTTGCCAAAACTGACAGCGGGCAGGATATTATTTTTGAAAACGACATCGACATGCTTCACAGCCTTACGGCCAATAATAATGTTGATTTGGCGGGCCGAATTATTACAAACGGTAAAGGCGAAGAAGTTTTTAATTTCGGCAAACATAAAGGGCTACCCGTGCTGGAAGTGCTCAAAAAAGAGCCATCTTTCTATGACTGGATGCTAAAAGGTGAATTTCCACTCGACACGAAACGGCGCTTAACCGAAATCCGGCTGCGCATGTTTAGTAACGGAAATGGAAGAAAATAGGCAGTAATCACATAAAATAGAGGTTAAATTTTTCGAATCTGCCCTATTTATACTTCAATTCGCCACCTACCTTAGTCACCTGAATTTGAGCAAGCCCGAATAATCTTTACATTTGCGGCACTTTCTATTAACCGGCAAGCCATGCAACCCACGCAGGACGTCCTCATTCCGGAAGTCATTCAGCAAATACCGCTCACGTATTATCTGATCCTCAGCACCGCGCTGTTCGTTATCGGCATTATTGGTGTTCTGACCCGGCGTAATGCCATCATCATTTTCATGTCTATTGAATTGATGTTGAACGCCGTTAACTTATTATTGATCGCCTTTTCGTCCTACCGTTCCGACTCGTCGGGGCAGGTATTCGTCTTTTTTATTATGGCAGTAGCCGCAGCCGAAGTATCGGTTGGTCTGGCTATTATTGTCATGATTTACCGAAATACCCGATCAATCGACGTCGGATTGCTTAATAAGTTGAAATGGTGAAATAAGTTTTCAGTTCACGGTTTAGCGGGCTGAATACGGCCCTACCCCGTGAATCGTAGACCGTAAACGTCAAACAATTTCATGCAAATAGAATTACTCTGTGCGCTAATTCCGCTTTTTCCGCTGATTGGATTTCTCATCAACGGTATTGGTTTTCGTCGGGTACCAAACGGTCTGGTGGGAGCCATTGCCACAATAGCGGTCCTGGCTTCCTTCTTAACCTCGGCTTATTTATTTGGTGCGTTTATCGGTAATGCTGGTCGCACAGGCAGCGAAGCACCGCTGGTTGCCACTCTTTTCGACTGGATTAGCGTTGGCGATTTACACATTAATTTCTCCTTCCAGATCGACCAGTTATCGTTGTTGATGTTGCTGGTTGTAACGGGTGTAGGTACGCTGATTCACCTCTATAGCATCGGCTACATGCACCACGACGAAGGGTTTGGCAAGTTTATGGCTTTCCTGAACCTGTTCATTTTTTTCATGTTGCTGCTCGTAATGGGCTCCAACTATGTAATTATGTTCATCGGTTGGGAAGGTGTTGGCTTGTGTTCCTATCTGCTTATTGGCTTCTGGAACAAAAATATAAACTACAACAATGCCGCCCGGAAAGCCTTTGTCATGAACCGAATTGGCGATTTGGGCTTTTTGTTAGGCATATTCCTACTCATCAATACCTTCGGTACGGTTGAGTATGTCGATATTTTCAAACAGGCAACCAGTCTGGAAATTGGCGACAGTACGGTGCTGCTCATTACCATCCTCCTTTTTGTTGGTGCTATGGGCAAATCGGCTCAGATTCCGCTCTATACCTGGCTACCCGATGCAATGGCTGGCCCAACCCCGGTTTCGGCGCTGATCCATGCGGCAACAATGGTGACTGCCGGAATCTACATGGTCGTTCGGTCAAATGTTCTCTATACGCTGGCCCCATTGACGCTGGAAATTGTTGGCATCATTGCCATTGCTACAGCGCTCCTTGCCGCATCTATTGGTCTGCTTCAGAACGATATTAAGAAAGTGCTTGCCTATTCGACCGTATCGCAACTCGGTTATATGTTCCTGGGCTTAAGTGCAACAGCTTATACAGCGGGCATGTTCCACGTCATTACGCACGCATTCTTCAAAGCACTCCTGTTCCTTGGTGCCGGTAGTGTGATCCACGCCATGTCCGACGAACAGGATATTCGTAAGATGGGTGGTTTGCGGAAAGCGTTGCCAATTACGTTTATTACGTTCCTGATCGGAACCATTGCCATCTCGGGCTTACCCCCATTTGCCGGTTTCTTCTCAAAAGATGAAATTCTGGCACACGTTTTCGAACACAACAAAATCTTGTGGGCACTAGGCGTTCTGGGTTCAGGACTTACGTCCTTCTATATGTTCCGTCTGTTGTTCCTGACATTCTTTGGCGAATTCAGAGGAACTGAAGAACAGCGCCATCACCTGCACGAGTCGCCAGCAACCATGACCGCACCGCTGGTTATTCTGGCAATTCTGTCGGCCATTGGTGGCGGGCTGAATCTGCCAGGTTCAGGTTGGTTGGGCGATTTTATGGCACCTTTGTTCGAAGGTTCGCGGCACGTTAATCCAGAAGCCTTTGCCGAATCGACAATTGAACATAGCACCGAATACATACTCATGGCCGTTTCGGCTGGCGTTGCCCTACTGGCCCTTGTTATAGCCTATGTTATGTACATTAGCCGTGGTGCTGTTCCAGTAGCTGATACGGCCGAACGGTCAGGCCCCGAACAGCTTGTTTATAACAAATACTACGTCGATGAATTGTACGATGCCGTCATCGTTCGGCCTATTCGTGGGCTGGGCGATGCCTTATATAGCTTTGGCGAAGGGGTTATCGATGGTATTGTTAATGGTGTTGCCTGGCTGGTACGCCAAAGTGCAGCTCAACTTCGGTTGCTCCAGAGTGGTTCTATTGGCTTTTATGTTTTTGCAATGGTGTTAAGTATTGCCGCCATTTTTGCACTACGATTTTTCATTCGGTTTTAGAACGGTATACTGTGCCCGGTTTTCGGTTAAGCTTAACTGAAAACGAACAACTGAAAACTTGTTTACGATGCTTACACTTTTTCTGATTCTTTATCCTACCGTAGCTGCTACACTGATTCTGCTTTTTCGGGGCGAACGCGTAAAACAAGCGGCTTTAGTAGCTGCGTTGGTCGAATTGGTTTTAGCAGGTTACGCATTTTTTGCCTTTAAGCCGGATGCTACATCGCAGTTTGGTTTCGACTACCCCTGGCTGGGCTCGATGGGCATTCGTTTCAGTGCAGGAATCGATGGAATCAGCGTTTTGCTGGTATTACTAACTGGCTTACTAGTTCCGTTCATTATTCTATCGACCTTCAACCGGAGCTACGACCGCCCCTCTACATTCTATGCGCTGATGCTCTATATGCAGGCTGCGCTGGTGGGCGTGTTCACAGCCCGCGATGGCTTTTTGTTCTATCTCTTCTTCGAAGCAGCACTGATTCCTATTTATTTTCTGGCTGCTATGTGGGGTGGCGAAAACCGGATTCCGGTTACGTTTAAATTCTTCATTTATACCATCTTCGGCAGTTTGTTCATGTTGCTGGCTCTAGTGTATTTATACTACCAGACGCCACCAACTGCCATGGCAGCCCATTCGGCAGCAATCGAAGATTTTTATAAGCTAAAACTAACGCCCGAAGCCCAAAACTGGGTATTCTGGGCATTCTTTATTGCCTTTGCCATCAAAATGCCAGTGTTCCCATTCCATACCTGGCAACCCGATACCTATGTTGAATCGCCAACGCCAGCCACGATGCTGCTGGCTGGTATCATGCTCAAAATGGGTATTTATGGTTTGATCCGCTTTATTCTGCCCATAGTTCCGCTGGGCGTTGCCACCTGGGGTAAAACAGCCATTATTTTGTCGGTAATTGGCATTATTTATGGTGCGATTATCGCTATTCGTCAGCGCGATATGAAACGACTGATTGCCTACTCGTCGTTTTCGCACGTTGGCCTAATGGCAGCGGGGGTATTTTCGCAAACTGAAACCGGTATGCAGGGAGCGCTGGTACAGATGCTGGCCCACGGGATTAATGTTGTTGGCTTATTTTTTGCCGCCGATGTGATTTTCTCACGAACAAATACACGCCAGCTCGATCAGCTTGGCGGCATTACACAAACCACACCCAAGCTGACCGTCTTCTTTATGATTATGATGCTGGGCAGTGTTGCGTTGCCCCTCACAAACGGGTTTATTGGCGAGTTCCTGCTGTTGCATGGCGTCTTTACTTACAATCATTATCTGGGATTAGCAGCTGGCTTTACCATCATATTTGGTGCGGTTTATATGCTGCGGATGTTTCAGAAAAGCATGTTTGGTCCAACATCTATGCGAACAGAATCATTTAGTGACCTAACCAGTACCGAAAGCTGGGTATTTGTTCCTTTAGTGGTTATGGTTTTCTGGATTGGAGTTTATCCGCATACATTTTTACACGTTACGGAACCAGCCGTTGCCAATCTGATGAAATACATCGGCACCACAACGGTGTCTATGAAATAAATTAAACTGTAGTAGTTAGACCGTTTTCCAGTCAGAGCCTTGATCGGAAAACTGAAAACGCAAATAATATGCTTCCCATCGTTCTGTTGTCGATTTTTGGTATTATACTCCTGTTTTTAGGCTTTTTGAAGTCTAGAGCAGTGCTATTGCCAGCTACACTACTATTCCTGCTGATTGCGCTGGCTGTCAATTTCCTCGACTGGAACAAAACCTATCTCTATTTCAATGATATGCTGCGAACCAGCAACCTGACAATGGTCTTTACGGCTATTGTGCTGGGGTCTGCATTTATGGTCGTAGCCTTGTCGAGTAATTTTCTTCGGGACGAATCAGCTCAGCCAGCCGAATATTACAGTATTATTCTGTTTTCGCTGGTAGGTGCCATCATCATGATGGGTTTCGAAAATCTGATTATGTTATTCGTAGGTGTCGAAATCCTGTCGGTTGCCATGTATGTACTTACGGGTAGCGATAAGCGTAATCTGCGATCAAACGAAGCCGCTCTGAAATACCTGCTGATGGGGTCATTCGCTACCGGCATTATGCTGTTTGGCATGGCGCTGTTGTATGGAGCCACCGGCACATTCACAATCACGGGTATTGGCTCTTATGCAGCCAATCCACAAATGGGCTTATCCCTACTCCTCTATGTAGGCTTGCTCATGTTGCTGATTGGTTTGCTGTTTAAAGTGTCGGCGGCCCCCTTCCATTTCTGGACCCCCGATGTCTACGATGGTGCCCCTACGATCTTTACGGCCTTTATGTCGACGGTTGTAAAAACGGCTGGCTTTGCGGCCCTATTCCGGTTACTTTCGGTATCGTTTGGCGGTGTCTATACCTTCTGGTGGACAATTCTGGCAATTATTACGGCCTTAACACTCGTTGCTGGCAACATTACGGCCGTTTATCAGAATAGCTTTAAGCGAATGATGGCCTATTCGAGCATTTCTCATGCTGGTTATCTGCTTATCGGCTTAGCGGCCTTAGGTACGCAAACTAAACAGGCAATTGTGTTTTACTCACTGGCCTATTCGATCGCCACAATCTCAGCTTTTGGCGTACTGCTTCTGGTAGCACAACAACGGGCAACGCAAACCTTCTCGGGCGATGGTGTAACAACTGAAAACTTCGATTCATTTAATGGACTGGCTCGACAAAATCCGCTTCTTGGCTTTGCGATGACTGTTTCGATGCTCTCGCTGGCTGGCATTCCATTAACGGCGGGGTTCTGGGGGAAGTTTTATATGTTTTCAACAGCCGTTGAGCGTGGCCAAATCTGGTTATTAGTAGTGGCGGTTCTGATGTCGGCTGTTGGTATTTATTACTACTTCCGGGTAATCATTGCTATGTATTTTCGCGATGGTGCAACGGAGCCCATTCTGGTTGCGCCGTTCTATCGATATGTGCTTCTGGCGGCCACAATTCTAACACTTGGCTTAGGAATTGCGCCGGGTTTATTACAGGGTTTGTTCTAATAATCTGCTACTTAAATTTAAGCCGTAGCCTAATTTATCAATCCCGATTACATACGCGATTGGCATCAAAGTTGTATTTTTGAGCCGTAGGAAGAAAAGTAAATCGATAAGTTCAGCGTCTTTTCTCGGGTAAAACAGTGAACGTGAGCAGCATAGAACAGCCAAAGCCTAAGGAGTATAAGGATATTTTCTCATTTTTTCTAACGGCTTTGCTGGGAGCATCTATCAATTTCGTTAGCCAGATATTTTACCGGAACTACTTCGACTACGCTACCAGTGTTCTTTGTGGCTATCTGACAGCCACAGTTCTTACGTTTTTACCAACCAAACGATATGCTTTTGCCGCTGCCAAAACAGGCAACACCGCCCGCGAGGCTATTAAGTTTCTGGTTATTGCGCTGGTAGCCCTTATTGTTCAGGTTTACGTGTCCAAGTATACGCTGGAATGGGTTGCCAATCCACTCTTCCCTACTGCCTCTGACCTATGGCGCGAAAAAGGCTCTCATGTAGTTGGTATGGGCATGAGTTTTATGGCAAATTATTTTGGGCACAAACTACTGACCTTTCGTAGTACTGGCGTATATGATAAGCTACGCGCACGAGCACCCCGGCAAAATGAAGAGCAATTATAAGTGTAGCTCATCTTCGTTTTGTTTTATTCCTTTCTGCACTATTCTTAGACCCTTAGCTATTATTTAGAAAATAATACATCTACATTTGCATTATTTAGAAAAAAGGTATATTTGCTACCGCAAACCTTAAAATACCACCAAAAGGCAATGAAAAAAGTTTTCGCTTTATTATTCGTAGGCAGCATGCTGACCTTTGCTGCTTGCCAAAGCAAACCTAAAACAGAAGAAGCTGCTGCAGATTCAACTGCTACTATGTCGACCGACACCACCACAATGGCTACGGATTCGGCTGCTACTATGGTTGATTCGGCTGCTACTGCTGTTTCTGACAGCGCGAAGTAAGCCATTAGCTTCCCTGAACAATAAAAAAAGCCTTATTTTTATAAGGCTTTTTTTATTGTTCAGACTTTGACAGACGTATTTACAACCTATTTCCCAATAGGAACTGCTACCTACTGCCGACAGCTCTGGCAGCACTATACTTTCGACTTTCGGATTGTTAAACCGCGTCGGACACGGTTAGGGGATTTCCGGGCGCTTCCGCATGGCAAACTACAGATTACTGTTAACAACGACCTTAACCCGTATGCGTTTCTGATTACGTTTGTGCATGAAGTTGCCCATGCCGATGTGTATCGGTCGTATCGCAGACGCGTACAGCCTCATGGAAAAGCCTGGCAAACGGCCTTTCAGCGGCTCATGCAACCCTTGCTGAACGAAACCATTTTTCCGGTTGACATTTTGCTTCCTCTACAACACTATATGCTCAAACCAGCGGCAACAACCTATGCAAATCCGGCGCTGATGACAGCGCTCAGAAAAGCGGATACTCACCAATCGGCTCGGTTTGCTAACGGGCGAATATTACTGCGCGACATACCAGAAGGCACTGCTTTTCAGTTTGATAAAAAGACATTTATACGGGGAGCGCTACGCCGAACACGCGTTCTCTGCAAAGAAACCTCATCGGGCAAATCATATGCTATTCTGGCTCATGCCTGGGTAGAAATTAGCGAAACATGAATAAGGGTAGCTGTAGAATCAGAAGAACCTCGAAGCTAACAAGCAATCGTTGCTTAAACGTGATTGGGCTCGCTATCATTCATTGTTTGCTAGTTACAACCCCACCGAAGGTACGTGCGCAATCAGTACTTGGCAACGGTATATGGATCAAAATTGGTGTAACGGAATCGGGCGTATATCGAATTGACCAAACTACACTAACCCGCCTGAATCCGGCTTTTGGCTCGGCCGACCCGCGCCTATTTCGGCTTTATGGAAATGGAGGTGCGGCTCTGCCGCAATCGAATGCGTCTCCGCGCCCTACAGGCTTACTTGAAAATGCGGTTCAGGTTACTGGGGAAGCAGACGGCCGCTTTGACTCGGGCGATGCCCTGCTTTTTTTTGGGCAAAGTCCTCATACGGTTCGCTATGACTCAGTAGCTCAGCGATTCAAACACCAGATTAATCCCTATTCCGATACTACATTTTATTTTCTTACCATTGGCAGCTCGCCCGGATTGCGCATTGCAGAACATGCAGCAGGAACCCTATCAGGCTTGCCAACCATTAACACATGTATCGACTATCAGTTTCATGAACAGGATTTACTGAAGGTACAATCCGTCCGTTCGGGCCGCGAGTGGTTTGGCGAATACATGACCACCGATACACTAAAAGATATTCCATTCGATGTATCGGGGCAGGTAGCGGGTTCACCCGTTCGGATAGCAGCTTCTGTTATGGCCGGTGCCCTGTCGCCAACCCAATTTAGCTTGCAGTTAAACGACCAGCAGGCAGGAATATTACCGGTATCGAGCATATCGGGAAATGAATATGATTATCAGGGAGTGATCCGAACAGATACATTCTGGTTAAAACCCGCCACTACTTCCGAAACGATTCATCTTAAGCTAACTTTTCAGAAAAAAGGCCAGCTATCGGCTTCGGGCTATTTAAATTACCTGAGCATTCAAACACAGCGGGAACTCAGACAATATGCTCAACCCCTTTGGGCTCGTTGGGTAGCTGCCGGACAATGCGGAGTGAAACAGGCTACTACTGGCTTACGAATCTGGAATATTACAAACCCGCTAACTCCCCTAACCCAGCTCTATTCGTTAGCAACCGATCAGGTAGCCAGGTGGGTATCGGAGAGTGCTGGCGACTATTTTTTGTTTACCGACAATCAGGTTAAAACAGCAGCATCATTGCGGCTTATTGCCAATCAGAATTTATCGGATTTGTCGACACCCAATTTATTGATTGTTACGCCTGCGGCCTGGAAAGATCAGGCCCAACGATTGGCCGCTTTTCGGAAGGAACATGATCAACTGTCGGTGCAGGTTGTTACGACACAGGAAGTATATAACGAATTTGCATCGGGCCAGGCCGATTTAACGGCTATTCGGGACGCTACCCGTTACTTTTATCTGAAACAACCGGGGCAGCTTCGATATTTATTACTGTTTGGCGATGCTACATTCGATTACCGTAATATCAGTCAGTTACTCAACAACACCCAATTGGCCAATACAGTACCGGTTTATGAAAGTTATGAATCCCTCCATCCTGTCCTGAGCTATTCGTCCGACGATTATTTCGGGTTCATGGATGAACAGGAAGGAGAATGGCCAGAAACTGCTGCGGGCGATTATCAGATGGATATTGGCGTAGGGCGTTTGCCCGTAAAATCGAGCGATGAAGCCAAAACGGTTGTCGACAAGCTGATTCGGTATAGTTCCGATCCAACGCTGGCGGGCGACTGGCAAACCAAAGTAATGCTTGTTGCCGACGATGGCGACTATAATATTCATCAGCAGGATGCCAACTCCCTGGCAACCCTCATCGAAACCAATTCGCCCGCATACCGCCCTGAGCGTATTTTTATGGATGCTTATCCACAGGAAATAACGTCGGATGGGCAGAAATCACCGACCGTTAATGAGCTGATTAACCAGGGAATTTCTGACGGACGTTTAATGATTAATTATAGTGGGCATGGTGGTATTGAAACGTTAGCCGACGAGCAGGTGGTAACATTACAGGATATTTTGTCATGGAAAAACCGGCGACTGCCTTTATTCATAACTGCCACTTGTCAATTTGGACGCTACGATGATCCTACTACCAACTCGGGTGCCGAACTGGCCTTGTTGAGCCGGTTGGGAGGGGCTATTGGTTTGCTTACAACAACCCGGCCAGTTTATGCAAACACAAATCTGGTTTTAAATACCTCTTTTTATAAAGCTGTTTTTTCGCCTATCAACAATCAAATGCCCAGGCTTGGCGATGTGACCCGATTGACCAAAAATGCCAGTCTGGTTGGGCCGGTGAATCGTAATTTTGCACTCTTAGGCGACCCCTCTATGCGTTTAGCATACCCACAGGCACAGGTTGCTATTACGAATGTGAATGGGCAACCCGTATCAATAAATCGGATAGATACACTCCGGGCCTTACAAACGGTTGAACTAACAGGCGAAATTCAACAACTGGGTGCACGATTGTCCGATTTTTCGGGGAAAGTCAAACTAACTCTCTATGATAAGGCAACAACTCAGACTACATTAGGGACCGAAAGTGCAAAAATGAGTTACCAAGCTTATACCAGCACACTTTTTGCGGGAGAAGTAACCGTACAGAATGGCCGGTTTACGACTCGTTTTGTGATGCCGAAGGATATTAATTATTCGGTTGGCCGGGCTAAGCTATATGCTTATGCAATCCGAAGCGATAGTTTACTGGATGCACTGGGGAGCTACGACAGCCTGCGGGTGGGAGGAAGTATGATTGTCGATAACCCCGATACGGAGCCCCCGGCGATGCAGTTGTCGGTAGAAGGGGGCGTGGCAAGCAATGACCAGATTCTGGTTGCCGGACCTGCCATAACCCTGCATGTTACCTTGTCTGATAATGAAGGTATAAATATTGCCCGTGCTGGACTTGGGCATGAGCTGACAGCTCAATTTAGTGGTCAGGAACCGGTTATTCTCAATGACTTCTACGTTGCCAATAGCAACGACGGGCGTCAGGGCGAAGCTGTTTATACGTTTCAGAACGTTGCTCCCGGCACTTATTCCGTTCAGGTAAAAGCATGGGACATTAACAATAATTCTACTGAGGGCACGTTGAGCTTAGTAGTTTCTGGTAAGCCGGGGCTACGTTTGCAATTGATTCAGGCGAGTCCGAATCCAGTAATAACCGATACGAAAGTATCAATTGTACATAATCGTTCGGGTGAACCGCTCGACTGGACATTTCAGATTTTCGATCTGAGCGGGCGTATGTTCAGTCAGCAGCAAGGGCAGTGTAGCGACTGTTCGGCATCCCTTGAAATTGGAACGTGGAATGGTCTGACTGAAGCAGGACAAACCGCACCAAATGGTTTATACGTATATAGACTTCACATTCAGTCAACAGTTGATGGCTCAACTGCTGATGGAAGTGGCCGACTAATTTTATTAAAATGATCACCGGTTGAAATAACCATTTTTTCTAATCCAACGAATCGTTGTAATTTTGACCGTTCAGGGCTGTCCCATTCACCACAACCAGTCGTTGTTGTTGAGCAACACACTTTGTATGAAGCGCAATTTCTCCCGTGTAATTTTTGCCGTTTGTAGTGTCTTTCCTTCTGTTCTTTTTGCCCAAACTACGCTGTCTGGTTCCAACCTTGGAATTCCAACCTCAGCAGTACCCTTTTTAAACTTTACGCCCGATGCCCGCTCAGGCGCCTTAGGCGAAGCTGGGGTTGCTCTGGGAGATGCTGATGCTAACGCGATCTTTTGGAATCCTTCGAAATTGGTATTTGCCAAACAGAGCAAAGGTGCTGCTATTTCCTATACACCCTGGCTACGACAACTGATTGGCGATATGTATTATACCTATCTGTCGGGCTACTCCAAAATAGGGAAAAACTCAGTGATAGGTGGCTCCTTAATGTACTTTGACCTGGGAACCGTAAATTTCACAACGGCAACAGGAGTAGCTGCCGGAACCTTCAACTCGCGCGAATACGCCGTAACGGCTTCGTTTTCGCAGCGGTTATCGCAAAATTTCTCGTTAGGGGTCGACCTCAAATACCTGAACTCTAACCTGGCTGCCGGTGCAGCCAACGTTGGTCTGAAACCGGGCGGAACAGCCGCTGCCGACATTAGCGCCTTTTATCGCGATGAAGCGCGCGATAACGCTACCGGCAAAGGCTTCGGATGGGCATTCGGAGGTATGATTTCAAATCTGGGTGGCCGAATCAGCTACGGTGGAACGCAACGGTACTTTATCCCAACCAACCTGCGGTTAGGAACAGCACTTACCTACTATGCTGATCAGTACAATAAATTCAACTTCGTAGCCGACGTCAATAAACTGATGGTGCCTACTCCGCCCGAATATGCACGCGATGCCAACGGGAATCTTATTCCTATAGCGGGTACGAACCCAACCAAGTATCAGATTGCCCGTGGTAAAGACCCCGACCGAAACTACTTTAGTGCAGTGTTTGGTTCTTTTGCCGATGCTCCCGGCGGTTTCAGTGAGGAATTAAAAGAGTTTACGGTGTCAACAGGCGTAGAATATTGGTACAATGATCAGTTCGCTGTTCGGGCTGGTTATTTCGGCGAATCGAATGCAAAAGGCGGACGTAAATATTTTACAACGGGTATTGGCTTGCGGTTACAACAACGGTTTGGCGTCGATTTCTCGTATTTGCTGCCGGTGAAGCAGGGTAATGCACTGGCCAATACGTTCCGAATTTCGCTGATCCTGAACTTCAATAGTTCTGGTGCCGTCGGCTCAGACGACGATACCGACGCCAGCAACGACGATTTCAATTAAGCATGAGCTATTTGTAGTTGAAATCAATATGAATATTCAATTAGCAGCACGACATTGCGAACAGAATCTCTCGTAGGCCATTTCGCAACCTGAATTAATTTCGAACCATACTATAGAAATGGCATTTCGGAACTGAAATGCCATTTTCTTTATCCCAAAGAATTTAATGGTACTTGACAGAACTCAATCGCCTGCATTTCAGATAATTCAGGAGGTCCGTCTTCCGGCCTTCCAGACATTTTCATTAGATAATGGTATTCCTCTTTATTTAATCGATGTTCCTCATCAGCCCGTATTACGAATCGAGTGTATATTCGAAGCGGGCACCTGGCAGGAAAAGATACCCGGCACCTCTTTTTTCGCCTTTAAAATGCTGACCGAAGGAACAGCTAATCGCTCCTCGGCACAGATTAGCGAATATTTTGACCGGTATGGCGCTTTCCTGGAACTAAATAGCGGACCTGATCGGGCAAGTGTAGTCATTTATTGCCTGACAAAATTTTTGCCTGATATTTTACCCCTGCTTCGGGAGTTACTAACTGAGTCGACATTTCCGCAAAAAGAACTGGAAGACCTGCGAAACATCACACTCCAGAATTTGCGGGTCAACTACGAAAAGAATGCCTATCTAGCCGGAGTTTTGTTTCGTAAACAACTGTTTGGTGCGCAACACCCTTATGGCCGTAGCCAGCGCCCTGAGATTATCGAACAACTATCCCGCGAAAGTATTGTCGATTTTTACGAACAGGATATTCGTAATCGCCCCTACCAGATACTGCTGGCAGGGCATGCCTCCGAAACTGAAGTTATTCTGATAAATCGCGCGCTCGGCCAGTTTCCCATTCAAAAAAATGAAGTAAGCCCAATTGACCACACCATAGCTGGAGAAGACCATTTGCCCATATTGGCCGAAAAGTCCGACAGCGTTCAATCCTCCATTCGGGTCGGTCGTCGATTATTTACGAGAGCACATCCCGATTTTTTCAGGATGCTGGTCACAAACGAGGTATTGGGTGGGTATTTTGGCTCCCGACTCATGAAAAACATTCGGGAAGAAAAAGGATTTACGTATGGGATTTCCTCAAACATGCCTTCGTTTCGACGAGATGGCTATTTCCTGATCGGGACCGATGTGAACAAAGAAAATACCCAGCAAACACTCGATGAGATTCGTAAAGAAATCCGAATCCTTCAAACCGAACCGGTTGGTCAGCAAGAACTGGATACTGTCAAGAATTTTATGGCAGGCGAATTTGTGGGATCGCTTAACACACCGTTCGAAATAGCAGATCGCTATAAAGTTATATTGCTGGATGGTATGCCAGCCAATTTTCTAACGACCTATATTGAACGAATTCGATCCGTAACGCCAGAAGATATTATGGCAATGGCCAACCAATACCTGATCGACAGTAGCTTACAAGAAGTGGTCGTTGGCGGAAAATAGCATCGGCAGGAAATTTATTTAGTAACTGAATTGTTATAAAAAATATAGATTTGTTGATTCCATAACAATAATCTAATTTTGGGGTCACATTGCGTTTTCTCACCAGGCACTTCTTCAGGCTTTTTCTGCTTTGCTAACAACCGTTTACTAAATTTGCGTTAATGAACGTTTTTTTGATTAGTGTTACCGTAGTAGTAGCGTATCTGCTTGGCTCCATACCAACCGCCGTTTGGTATGGACAGGGTTTTTTTGGTATTGATATTCGCCAACATGGTAGTGGTAATGCCGGAGCAACGAACACATTCAGGGTATTGGGCAAACGAGCCGGTACTATTGTTATGCTGGTCGATGTATTAAAAGGATACACAGCAGCAATCATGGCGAATCTGCTGTGGTATCTGGATGTAATTACGCAAAAAGAAATTATGACCTTCGAAATTGTGTTTGGTCTGGTAGCGGTTATTGGCCACCTCTACCCGATTTTTGCCGATTTTAAAGGAGGAAAAGGAGTTGCGTCATTATTGGGTATGGTACTGGCCATTCATCCTGAGATGGCGTTGCTTTGTATCGGAATTTTTCTGCTCGTTGTCATTGCTTCGCAATATGTATCGCTGGGTTCTATTCTGGCCGCACTTGCCTTTCCAGTCCTATTGCTACTACAGGTGTTTGGGCAAAAAGAAAGTCCATTGCTGATTGTATTTGGCTTTGTAATGTTTCTGATGGTTGTGCTTACACATCAGAAAAATATTGGCCGCTTAATGCGTGGCCAGGAAAACCGCACAATACTGATTCGCCTGCGAAAGAAACGCGAAGAATAAGAAACCTATTTTCTGACCATATTCATGCCCCGACGTTGCGCGAAATCTGCGTACCTTCGGGGCAAATTTTTATGTATGACATTGACTATAAACGGTGTTCTACACAGTCTCTGCATAACGTCATGTATCGTACATGCCATTTAATCATACTATGACTACTTACCTTGAAGCTAACAAGCAGCGATTTCTGGATGAGCTTCTGGAATTGCTGCGTATTCCGTCTGTATCAGCAGATTCTAATTTTAAAACCGATGTTCGTCGGGCAGCCGAGTATGTTAAAGAAAAGCTAAGTGCCGCCGGTATGGATAATGCGCAATTGTATGAAACACCAGGGCATCCGGTTGTTTATGCCGAAAAAATAGTGGACCCTGCGCGCCCAACGGTGTTGGTCTATGGCCATTATGATGTACAGCCTGCCGATCCATATGACCTCTGGCAATCGCCACCGTTTGAACCCACCATCCGCAACGAACGCATCTATGCCCGTGGTGCCTGCGACGACAAAGGCCAGTTTTACATGCATATCAAGGCTATTGAAACGATGCTGGCTACCGATGGCCTTCCATGCAATGTAAAAGTCATGATTGAAGGAGAAGAAGAAGTTGGCTCGGATCATCTGGGTACCTTTGTGGCAGAAAACCGAGACATGCTGAAAACCGACGTTATTCTGATTTCGGATACCAGTATCATCTCAAACGAAACGCCTTCTCTGGAAATTGGTCTGCGGGGTCTTTCTTACGTTGAAGTGGAAGTGACGGGTGCTAACCGCGATCTGCATTCGGGCGTGTATGGGGGGGCTGTTGCCAACCCTATTAATGTGCTGGCCAAAATGATTGCATCGCTTCACGATGAGAATGGCCACATCACCATTCCAGGCTTCTATGACAAAGTTGTCGACCTGAGCGATGCCGAACGGGCCGAACTCGCCAAAGCCCCTTTCAATCTGGAAGAGTATAAGGCCGATTTGGGCATTAGAGATGTAGAAGGTGAAGTAGGTTACTCAACCAACGAGCGTACATCGATCCGCCCGACACTCGATGCAAACGGCATCTGGGGCGGCTATACGGGCGAAGGGGCTAAAACGGTGTTGCCCTCGAAGGCTTTTGCCAAAATCAGTATGCGCCTGGTTCCCGATCAAACCCCCGACGAAATCACGGAACTCTTTACAAAGCATTTTAAGGCCATAGCGCCCGATAGCGTAACGGTGAAAGTGACTCCGCATCATGGTGGCTTACCGTATGTAACGCCTACCGATTCGGTTGAATTTGAAGCGGCTACCAAAGCCTTTGAAGACGCCTGGGGCAAGAAACCAATTCCAACCCGGGGCGGAGGCAGTATTCCAATTGTGGCTTTGTTTGAAAAAGAACTTGGCGTTAAATCCATTCTGATGGGTTTTGGTCTGGACAGCGATGCGTTACACTCGCCTAACGAAAGCTATGGCCTGTTCAACTTCTACAAAGGCATAGAAACCATTCCTTACTTCTATAAAAATTACGCTGAGCTTAAACAATAATGCGAATGCATCCGATGCGGTTTTAGGATTTTGTCATTAGTAAGACTTCCTAATGACAATTGATCAATGACAAAACGTTAAAGCTACGTTGGTATAATTTGTTTCTATTTTATGAAGAAAGTGCTACTGGTTCTCCTACTGGTTGTTCAGGTAGGAACATTGGCCTGGGCTCAACAACCCACCACCGCGCCCGCTTCGCGCACCTTAACCCCGGCTGAGCAGCGACAGAAAGAAAAAATAGAACGCGAAATTCAGCGCGAACGCCAGATTAAAGCCGAATGGGCCCAGAAACAGCGGGAATACGAAGCAAAACAGGCTGAAAAAGAGCGTCAGCGTCAGGCTAAAAAAGCAGCGAAAGAGCGTCAGCAACAAGAAAAAGAAGCGGATAAATCACAGCCTGCTCCCGTAACGGTTAGTCCTCGTACACCAGTTCCGGCGAAGGAGCCAGAACCCGTAAAACAGGCTACAGAAGAACCGGTTTCTGTTCCTAAAGAGAAAAAACAGAAGCGCAAAAAAGAGCCAGCACCGGAACCAACCCCGACTGTTAAAGAGTCGAAACCTGTCGAACCAACACCGGTGCCGGTTACGCCAACGCCACCATCTGTCGAAACCCCGAAACAGGTAGAAAAGGCTCCCCGGCCAACGCGTGAAAAGCGTGAACGGAAACCAATTGGTAAGCCAACGCTACCGGTTGACTCGGTTGCTGGCGTATCGGTAGCCACCGAACCTAACGTTGCCAGACCGACACGGGAGTTTCTACCGAAAGGCCATTTATTTGAACCGATTTTACTCGACCCCCTCGAAGCCCGGACCTATGGTAGCGTTCTGCCATTCTATTATACGGATGGCGAAAAATATAAAGGCAGTATTGTGCCGTTTGCGTTTGGCTTTGCCAAGCCTTTTTACCGGCATACAACCGAACCCGGTAAATCGTCGGAATGGGTGCTCGATCTGGCGTCGTTTACGCAGTTTGAAGCCTTTCATGACAATAAGCTCAATAAGGCTCGTCGGCAGATCATGAATACCGATTACAAAATCAGTATCATCTATAACATTCGGCGTGGTGTTAATAACTACCGCATTCGGGTATATCATATCTCTTCGCACCTGGGCGACGATTATATTTTCCGGAACCAGATTACGGCTCCATCGCCCAATGCGGTTAATTATGAACAGTTGGATGGTACCTACAGCCGAAATGTCAATAACTGGCGGCTATATGGCGGCATTGGGTTTGTGCTTCGTAAAACCGAAGAACGGAAGCTGCTCAGTGCGCAACTGGGTGCTTTCTACAAAAAACCGTCCGACAAAGCAACGCGGCTCGTTGGTGGCGTCGACATCAAGTTCTGGCAACAAACCGATTTCCGGCCGGGTATTCATGCTGGTGTCGGTGTTGAAGTAGGTCGTACACAAAACAACCTGACCTTCCTGCTGGAAGGCTACTCGGGTTTCCGGCCCTATAGCCAATACGAAAACCAGCAGACGGTCTGGTTAGGGCTTGGGCTTTATCTGAACCCGTTCTGAGTAGTCTGAACCTGAGTTAACTATCCGAAAGTGTTATACCATCGGGTTGTTTAAAGTCGTTTGCCTTACCTTTACGTTTTGATTAACTATATGGATTTAACAGCATTAACGACCATATCGCCTGTCGATGGGCGATACCGGCGTCAGGTTGAAAGTCTGGCTCCTTACTTTTCAGAATTTGGCCTGATTCACTACCGCGTTCGGATTGAAATCGAATATTTTATTGCTCTCTGCGAATGGCCTGTTCCACAATTGTCGGGTGTTAGTCCATCGGAGTTTCCGGCATTGCGGGCATTGTATAAAAACTTCACAGAGGCCGATGCCCTGCGCATCAAAGACATCGAGAAAACAACCAATCACGATGTTAAGGCGGTAGAGTATTTCATTAAAGAAAAACTGAAAGGCTCGCCGGTTGAGCCCTATCTGGAGTTCGTTCATTTTGGGCTGACCTCGCAGGATATTAACAATACAGCCATTCCGCTATCGCTCAGCGATGCACTAAATACCGAAATCACTCCACTCTATCGGCAGGTTTTTGTTCGGTTGCAACAACTGGCCGAACAGTGGAAAGAGATTCCGATGCTGGCTAAAACGCATGGGCAACCCGCATCGCCCACCCGGCTTGGGAAAGAATTACTGGTATTTGTTGAACGGATCGAGAAACAACTTCATTTGCTGGCCGGTATTCCTACGGCTGCCAAGTTTGGCGGAGCCACCGGCAACTTCAACGCCCATACGGTTGCCTATCCGAACGACGACTGGAAAAAATTTGGCGATAAATTTGTTGAAAGCCTGGGTATGGTACGGAGCCAATTCACGACGCAGATTGAGCATTACGATATGCTGGCGGCAACACTCGATGCCTTTAAGCGGCTCAACACCATTCTGATTGAT
This sequence comes from Spirosoma sp. SC4-14, assembly GCF_037201965.1. Taxonomy (NCBI): domain Bacteria; kingdom Pseudomonadati; phylum Bacteroidota; class Cytophagia; order Cytophagales; family Cytophagaceae; genus Spirosoma; species Spirosoma sp. SC4-14. The sequence continues at coordinate 7,574,934 of NZ_CP147518.1, forward strand.
CTCGACCGCGACGTCTGGACGTATGTGTCGATGAACTATTTCAAGCAAAAGCTCAAAGAAGGGGAAGTCGGATCGTCGGCAATGCCCCATAAAGTTAACCCGATTGATTTCGAAAATTCGGAAGGCAACCTTGGCATTGCGAATGCATTATTCGAGCATTTGTCGGCGAAGCTCCCTATTTCGCGACTTCAGCGCGACCTGACCGACTCCACCGTATTGCGGAGCCTGGGCGTACCATTTGCTCATTCGGTTATTGCGCTCCGGTCATTACTCAAAGGACTGAATAAGCTTGAACTGAATGAAGCCGCTATCCATGCCGACCTCGAAGATAACTGGGCGGTTGTTGCCGAAGGAATCCAAACGGTTCTTCGGCGCGAAGGTTATCCGCAGCCATATGAAGCACTGAAAGCACTAACCCGAACCAACCAGAAAATTACGGAGCAGACAATTCAGGAGTTTATTAGTAAATTGTCTGTATCAGACGCCGTAAAAGCCGAGTTAAGCGCTATAACGCCATTCAGCTATACGGGTATCTAACAGGTATTTGTCCACAGAGACACAGAGTACACAAAGAAATTATGTCAGAAAATGGGAATCTGACAACGTGTGAGGCTACAATAACTCTGCGTTTCTGTGGACAATAGACTTACTCAATTACTTATCCTTTCGAAAGCTCTGTTGCCCGCGTTTGAGCGGCTTTAATACCCTCAATAAGCGTATCGTCTAAACCTCCCGATTCAAACGTACGTAGCGCAGCTTCGGTAGTGCCACCTTTCGAGGCAACAGCTTTAATGAGATCATCCAGCGATTTATCGGCATTGTTGATGAGGTGATAGGCCCCCAGCATGGTTTGCTTAACCAGCAGCGCGGCCACCGCATCGTCGAACCCCATTTGTTTGCCCGCTTCAATCATTGCTTTCACAACGTAATAAAAATAAGCGGGACCACTACCGCTCAGCGCCGTAACGGCATCGAGCATTGCTTCATCTTCCAGGAAAATGGAACGGCCCGTAGCATTAATCAAATTTTCGACCCGACGCAGATTAGTTAAATCGACTTCTTTCGCAGCCGTAAAGCCCGTAATGCCCATACCCAACATAGCAGGTGTATTGGGCATAGCCCGGACTACCAGCAAGTGCCCAAGCTTCTCCTGTATCTGCGCAATTGGAATGCCGGCCATGATCGACAGAATAATTTGCCGAGGCTGAATCACTTCGCGAAGGGATTCGTAAACGCTGTTAAAATCCTGTGGCTTAACTGAGAGGATAATCAAATCGGTTTCGCCGACGTGTGGTCCAATGGTTTCGACCACCACACCCGCTTTTTCGTTTTTCAGGGCATCGGAACGGTCGCTGCTTTTTTCAATGAGTAGTAAATTCTCTTTTTTTACCAGATCATATTGCAGAAACGATTTGGCGAAAGCCATACCCATGTTACCGCAACCGACAATAGCAATTTTCATTGTTTACGGAGAAAGAATGTACGAATTAATAAAGAAGTGCTGAATGAAGTGACGGCATAACTAAAAGCAGTAGCCAAAAGAAAAGGTCAGGTTGAAAACCTGACCCTGCAAAACTACTAACTTGCAATGAACCTATTGGCCAGCTTTCAGGATTTCCTCAAGTTTCTGTTCCAATGCCGGTCCACGCAGGTTTTTGGCAATGATTTTCCCATCCTTATCGAGCAGGAATGTGGCCGGAATTGCCTGCACACCATATTGCTGTGCGGCTGCCGACTGCCAGTACTTCAGATCGGAAACGTGTGTCCAGGTGAGGTTGTCGTTGCGAATGGCTTTGGTCCAGTTCGCTTTCGACTGATCCAGCGAAACGCTGTATATAGCAAAACCCTTGTCCTTATACTTGTTATACATACGAACCACATTCGGGTTTTCCATCCGGCATGGTCCACACCACGAAGCCCAGAAATCGAGCAGAACGTATTTACCCCGCAACGAAGAAAGTGGCACCGGTGTCCCCGTTGTATCGCTGAGTGATATTTCGGGAGCCTGCGCGCCAACCATAACGCCTTTGATCCGGGCTACCCGGCCAATCAATGCCTTTGCATGAGGGCTATTCGGATTTTCTTTTTCGAACCGTTGCGCCAGTGCGTCATAGGTATCGAAGTCGGTATCGATATTAATAAAGTTAAGTGCAAACAACGACACAAGCGATGTTCCCATTTCGGGCAGCATCGCCTTCACTTTATTGACAACTTCCTGCTCAGCGGTCTGGTATTCCTGCTCAATCTGAGCGATTCGCTTGTTATCTTTTTTCTCGGTAGCTGCTGCAACCTGCTTGTTCCAGTTCGAAACCCGATTCTCCATATCGGTTCGCAGTGCCGTCAACTTCTCGTAGTACTCCATATTTTTGGAACCCGTTACGGTGGCCTTTCCGGCCTGGCCCGTTTTAGCATCCATCCGATATCCATCGGCTACTACGTTCAGGGTTTCGCCCCCTTCTAGCAGCAATGCCATTTTTTGCCCACCCCCAACGTTCAGCACTAATACTTCGCCCCCATCAGCCACTTTATTGTTGAGCGTAAACGTATTGTCAGAACCGACTTTAGCTGAGTCGAGCTTACGAGTGGGCTGGCTGTTGGCTTCCAGATAAATGTAGCTGCCGGGAGCCGCAGCTTTAACCTTTCCCGTTACTGTAAATGGCTTTGTCGGTTGGGCATTGGCCACAAAACCAAGAAGCAGAAAACCGGCTACGCTAAAAAACAGGTTTTTCATATGGCTTGTAATGTCTTCGTTACTAATTGATTCACCAATTTAGGATCGGCAGAGCCTTTCGATTTTTTCATAACCTCGCCGACAAACATTCCCAACAAATTCTTTTTACCCTTCTGGTATTGGGCAACTTTGTCGGGCCAGGCTGCCAACACTTCTTCTACCAACGCTTGTAACGCGTCTGTATTGCGATTCTGAACCAAACCATGCGTTTGCGCCAGTTCGGCAGGCTCCGTTTCGAGCTTCCCAACCATTAATGCAAAAACTTGCTGGGCTGCCGTTTGGCTAACGGTTCCATTGTCAATTAGTTCAATTAATGACGCTAACTGATTGACCGACACGGGAAACAACCGATCGCGCAGGTTTTTTTCGGTAAGTTGCCCCTTCACGGGGCCCATAATCCAGTTCGAAACCGCTTTGTAATTAGTTGTACGATCACATACGGCTTCATAATATTCGGCCAGTTCACGCGAGTCGGTCAGCAAAGCCGCATCGTAGTCTGGCAATCCATAATGATCTCTAAATTTCTGGTAAAGTTCTGCCGGAAGCATGGGCATCTGCGCCCGAATACTAGCCAGCCACTCATCTGAAATAATAACGGGCGTCAGGTCAGGATCAGGAAAATAACGATAGTCGTTCATGGTTTCTTTTTCCCGCATCCCGTAGCTAAGGCCCGTACTTGCGTCGAATGTACGCGTTTCCTGAATAATAGAACCGCCAGCTTCTGTAGCTTCTACCTGTCTTTTGAATTCACTTTCAACGGCGCGTACTACGTTCCGAATCGAGTTCAGGTTCTTTACTTCAACTTTCGTACCCAGATTAGTCGCGCCAGTGGGGCGAATGGAAACGTTAACGTCGCACCGGAGCGATCCTTCTTCCATGTTTCCGTCGCAAATTCCCAGATAGCGCACCAGCCGCCGAACCTCGGTCAGGTATTGCCCTGCTTCTTCAGCAGTTCGTATACAGGGGTCGGTAACCATCTCAATCAGTGGAGTACCTGCGCGGTTATAATCGAGTTGGGTGGCCCACTCATTACCATCGTGAATCGATTTGCCCGCATCTTCTTCCAGATGAATATGATGAATCTGGATAGTTGTTTCGTAAAGCTCTCCTGTTTCGGGGTGCTTTACTTTAACAGGAATGCTCCCACCAACACAGATAGGCCCTTTATCCTGCGAAAGCTGATAACCCTTTGGCAAATCAGGGTAGAAATAATTTTTACGGGCAAAAATAATATGACGTGTAATTTCACTGCCGCAGGCTAAACCCATCCGAACAGCATAGTCAACAGCTTTTCGGTTCAGTTTAGGCAAAGTGCCGGGATGACCTAGCGTAATGACACTAATGTTTGTGTTGGGTTCGGCCCCGAACGCGTTGGCGTCGGCCGCAAAGATTTTGCTTTGGGTCAGTAGCTGGCAGTGAACTTCCAGCCCGATAACGGCTTCGTAGCGGGACAAAATTTCTGGCGATAAAGGCGCTTGCGCTACCATTGGCAAAACGAAAAATTTTAGGCAAAGATAACTAGAAATGAAACAGGTGCCGGTTCTTTTAATTCCGTTGGCAATAGGCCTCAACGCCGAACAATAAATAACCCGTATTTGAAGTGTCTGCCCAACAAAAACAAAGTCAAAACCACAAATCCTTATACCGCTATCAATCAATAAATTACCCTTCAATCCTATGGCTACCCGAGTCGTTGAACTAGCGTGCAGAAATGATATTCTCGTTGAGAAGAAATATGGAATGTCGTATGACGAATTTGCAGAAAAACACCTGTTTGCCAATTATCCGGTTGTTATCGGTGATGCAGGCGATGCCTGGACAGCAAAGAGCAAATTCACACCTGAGTTTTTCAGGAAAAATTATAGCGACCGAACTGTAGAAATTGCCCGAAAGACTTATAACCTGGGTGAATACATTGACTGGATGCTAACCGGAACCGAAGAGAATCCGGCACCCTACCCTTGCACGCTGCAAATTGAGCAGGAATATCCGGAATTGTTGCCAGATGTGCTACCCCGGTTTAACTATGCGCTGCCCGATCGAATTAATAGTAAACTCCTGCCAAGGCGTTTTTTGTCAGGAGCCAATACGCTGGAGATTTTTTTTGGTGGCCCAGGTGCACTTTTCCCATATGTCCACTACGATTACATGAGCCTACATGCATATATCACACAGCTCTATGGTCAGAAAGAATTTACCGTAATTCCGCCAACTCAAACGCCTTATGTATACCCAAATCCTGATGATCTGTGGGTTTCGCAGGTAAACGATATTTATAAGCCCGATTTAGAAAAGTATCCATTGTTTGCCAAAACCACTCCAGTCTCTTTTGTTGTGGGGCCCGGCGAAACCTTGTTCATTCCCTGCGGATGGTGGCACACGGCGCGCTCATTAACTCCTACAATATCCGTTGCACTGGACTGCCTTAATGCGTCAAACTGGAAAAATTTTATGCAGGAAGTGGATCGGAATATGCTCCAACGCCGACCTAAACTAGCAGGAGCTGTTCATACCTATTTATCGGTAGTAGGTAGTGTTCTTGGCATGTTTGAGAAAGTCGGAGTAAGTATTTAGCACCAACTGCTGCTTAAATGACATTCAGTCTGAATTTCACGTATGTTTGGGCCAGCAGTGCAAATTTTTGTGGATTTGGCACCCGAATTCGTTCGTTCTGAATTCTTGAAGCGGGCAGTTGCTTAATTTTATTGAATAGCGTTTGATAATAGGCATAGGCCAGATAAACCCCCAGTTTTGCTCCGCGCGGAAGCGCCATAATGCCTTTCAATGCATCGTCGAAGTCGCGCTGAATGTCTTCTTCGATGAGTTGCTTCATATCGCAGCCGAATTCATTAAAATTAACCCCCGGAAAGTAGGTTCTGCCTCGGTCCACAAAATCGCTTTTCAAATCGCGCAGGAAATTGACTTTCTGAAACGCTGAACCCAGTTTTCGGGCGGGTTCGCATAAACGGTCAAATTCATTGCGATTACCTTCGCAAAATACGCGCAGGCACATGAGTCCTACTACTTCGGCTGAGCCATAGATGTACTCATTATAGCCATCAGCATCGTAGTCCTGAAAATAGAGATCCATTTCCATACTTTTCAGAAACGACTCAATTAACTCACGTTCAATATTATATTCCCGAACTATAATCTGAAAGGCCTGGAGGATTGGATTCATGCTAATGCCTTCTTCAATGGCCTGATAGGTATCATGTTTGAATCGGGCCAATAACGTTTTTTTGTCGTAGTCGTGAAAAGTATCGACAATTTCATCGGCATAGCGTACAAACCCATAGATGGCGTAGATAGGCATATGAAATCTACGATCGAGTGTTTTAATGCCTAATGTGAATGACGTACTGTAATGTTCAGTAATGAGTTTACTGCATTTCAGTGCGGTTTTGTTAAATAACGCCATCATAATGTAGAAAAAGAAGAGGTTAGGATTTTTGAAAGTTAGACAAATTCTCTGGCAACTTCATCGGCCACAACCAAGCCTGATATGAGCGAAGGCGGCACACCCGGTCCGGGCACCGTTAGCTGACCCGTGTAGAACAGATTGTTCACTTTTTTGTTTTTCATTGATGGCTTGAGCAATGCCGTTTGCCGAAGCGTATTGGCCAGCCCATATGCATTTCCTCGAAAAGCGTTGTAATCGTTCTTAAAATCACGGTGAGCATAACTCCGCTTGTAAATTATATGGCTACGAATGTCTTCCCCCACATAGGCTTCGAGCCGATCCATAATAAGATTGAAATAATATTCGCGGGTTGCATCGTCGTCCTGCAAATCGGGCGCTACCGGAATCAGAAGAAATATATTTTCGCAGCCGTATGGTGCAACGCCAGAGTCAGTTTTCGACGGAGCCGATGCATAAAAGAGAGGTTTTGTGGGCCATCGGGGTGTTTCATAAATTTCCTGAGCATGTACCGAAAAATCTTCGTCGAAAAACAGGTTATGATGCTCCAGCCGGGGCACTCGTTTGTTGACTCCTAAATAAAAAAGTAAAGACGAAGGGGCCATAACACGTTTCTGCCAGTAATTTTCGTCATAGTTACGATTAGGCGGGTCAACCAGATTCGTGTCGACATGATTATAGTCTGCTCCGGCAACTACCACATCCGCTTCAAAAATGCCCTGATTAGTAATAACTCGTTTTGCTTTGCCCTGCGCTATTTCAATTTGTTGAACGTTCTGATTAAGCAGTAGCTTAACGCCTTTTTCTTCGGCAAGACTAACCATTGCCTTCACAATTTCATACATCCCCCCCATTGGATACCAGGTCCCCAGGGCCATCTCAGCGTAATTCATCAGGCTATACATAGCTGGCGTATTGGCCGGTGTAGCACCCAGAAACAAAATCGGGAATTCAACTATTTCGAGTAAACGGGGATGTTTAAAAAACTTACGGGCGTGGCTGGCAAAAGATTGGAACACATCGAGCCGAGTTACATCGTAAAGCAGTTTCAGACTCAAAAACTCTCGAATCGAGCGGCTAGGCTTCCAGACAAAGTTGTTTATACCAACCTTGTATTTATAGGATGCCTGTGTCAAAAACGTTCGCAATTGCAGAGCACTGCCGGGTTCAATCTGCTCAAAGAGGTTTTCCAGGTTTTCCAGACCTGCCGGTAAGTCAATGGCCTCGTTTGGGCCAAAAATAACCTTATAGGACGGATCGAGCCGAACTAACTGGTAATAGTCGGATGGTTTTTTGTTGAATCGGGCAAAGTAGGTTTCAAATACATCAGGCATCCAATACCAGCTTGGCCCCATATCAAATGTGAAGCCATTGGCCTGAAATACACGGGCTCTGCCACCCGGCATACTATTTTTTTCCAGAATCGTTACGTCGTAGCCTTTATTTGCTAAACTGGTTGCAGCGGCTAGTCCTGCAAAACCAGCACCGATAACAAGAATACGCTGGGGCATTAGAGGATGGTTAATTGAGTACCAGGTAAGCAGGTAAATACTTGTTTAGCCTTTTTGTTTTCATGTATTTACTCAATTAGCCCGAAAATATAGTGATCTATACGGTTTTATACCATAAACTATTGTAAATCTGCTAGCTAAAAAACAAAAAAGTTGGGCGGAACTCCACCCAACTTTTCGAACCTTCCTCTTTTTTAACCAAAAACTACTCAATCAATGTGGTTAAGACGGCGATAGGTCACAAAAGTCTCACCGAACTTGAAAAAAAATTTTTAGCTGTTGAAATGAGCATATACCTTCAGTTGGTCTTTCAGCTCTTTCCGTGCTATATGAATGCGGTTTTTAACCGTTCCGATTGGAATATCGAGCTTAGCAGCAATTTCGTGGTATTTAAAACCCCGGAAGTGCATCATAAACGGCGTCCGGTAAGTATCGTCCAAACTATTAACTGCCCGATTAATATCGTCCTGAGCAAAGGAAGAATAGGCCAGATTATCGGTGCTACTCTCCATTGAGTTGATATAATGCAGATTATCTGTTGTATCGATAAATGTATTCTTGCGAACCATCCGCTGATAATTTGTGATGAACGTATTCTTCATGATGGTATATAACCATGCCTTCAGGTTCGTACCATCGGTGTATTTATCGCGATTGGTAAAGGCTTTTAAAAGGGTATCCTGTAACAAATCGTTAGCATCTTCAACATCTTTAGTAAGCCGCAGTGCGAACGGGCGCAACGACTTGGACACCTTTCCGATATGATGAGTGAATTCGAGCGCAGTCATGATTGCGAGTGTTTTTTTGTTGAACCTGATTTGATAAGCAATTAGACAAAAAAGCAACCAGCCTTCAAGTTTTTTTGAAGAAGTTAATTTTAAGGTACATAACCTACTGTAAAACAGAGATTTATATATTTTATTTTTCTCATAAGAAAAGTTCTTCGTTTATAACATCTCCCATTTACTGTGGAATTATTCCCACATAGTGTGGAATGTAGGGTGTGGATTTTGTTTAAGCAATACCCAATTACGCTTAAACAAAACACCTTTTCTGCTCATTTCTACTTATTATTAGTGGCTCTTAAAACAATAGCCTCCATCATTAGTCCTGTGAGTTATTCACATTTCTACAAATAGAGGCTAATAAGAAACAGGAAAAGAAATGATGTGTATCAGAACTGAGCCAATCCGCTGATTATCTGCATATTGAAAAAATATATATCCCCTTTCAACTAGCAATAATTTATTAAAGTAAGCCTTCTTTAAGCAGATCGTGAAGATGGACAAACCCTTTTACGCGCCCGTTTTCGGTAACAATCAATTGAGAAATATCCCGATCGCGCATTAACTGGAGTGCGCCCATTGCATATTCATCGGCCGTAACACAAACGGGAGCAGGTGTCATAACATCCTGCGCATGGAGTTCCCAAAATGCATCCTGCTGATAGGCCATCCGCCGTATATCGCCATCAGTTACAATTCCTGCCAGCATTCCCATTTGATCCACAACGGCAGTGGCTCCCAGTCGTTTAGCTGAAATTTCGAAGATAACATCCTTGAGCGATGCAGTGAGCGGCACCTGAGGACACTGGTTGTGGGGAAAAATATCACCAACTTTCAGATACAACTTTTTGCCCAGTGCGCCCCCCGGATGATAGCGCGCAAAATCGTGCCGGGTAAAACCACGAGCCTCCAGCAGACTGACAGCAAGGGCATCGCCCAAAGCCAATGCTACTGTAGTGCTTGTAGTAGGTGCCAGGTTCATCGGGTCAGCTTCCCGCTCGGCAAAAGCGTGCAGAATGTAATCTGAATGCTGAGCCAGATACGATGTTTTATCACTAACCAGTGCTATGAGCTGAATAGTTGTACGCCGTAGTAAAGGAATCAGTACTTTAATTTCAGCCGTATTGCCACTTTTAGAAATAATAAGAACAACATCATCGGCCTGAATCATACCTAAATCGCCATGAATGGCATCGGCTGCATGCATAAATAAAGAAGGAGTGCCCGTAGAATTCATAGTTGCTACGATTTTCTGGCCAATCAGAGCACTCTTACCAACTCCAGTTACAACCAACCTGCCGGTCGATTTGAGAATTGCCTCAGTAGCAGCCTCAAATTGTTCGTCGAGCAGCTCAATTACGTTGCGAATGGCATTGGCTTCGGCCAGTAACACCTCCTGGGCGATTGTTTTGGAATTTTTTAATACTTTCAACGTCAGATTTCGCGATGAAGAATAGTTTGCTGTGTATATTCGCTAACTTTATAAAACAAAGATACGGCAAGTGAATAGAGTTAAAGTAACTTTTGTACGATTTGTAGAATGATGCAGGTTGATCAGAGGGTCCATGAGACCATCAAAGAGCGGCTAAAAGAGATTTTTGGATATAGTCAGTTCCGGGGCGATCAGGAAGCCATTATTCACAGCATTCTAGCGGGCCGTAATACGTTCGTTATCATGCCTACTGGCGCAGGAAAATCCCTGTGTTACCAGCTACCAGCAATTGTTAGTGACGGAACAGCAATTGTTATTTCTCCTTTGATTGCCCTGATGAAAAATCAGGTCGATCAGTTGAATGCGTTTGGTATTAACGCACAGTTTCTGAATTCGACCCTGTCGAAGACAGAAATGAACAAAGTTAAAAAGGACACCCTGAACGGTTCTCTCAAACTTTTATATATTGCCCCAGAGTCGCTAACAAAAGAAGAAAACTTGGACTTTTTAAAGAAAGCCAATATTTCATTTGTTGCTATTGACGAAGCGCACTGTATTTCTGAATGGGGTCACGACTTCCGGCCCGAGTATCGAAAAATCCGTGGAATAGTCGACAATATCGGCGACCTGCCCGTCATTGCTTTAACAGCCACCGCTACTCCCAAAGTACAGCAGGACATTCAGAAAAACCTGCAAATGGAGGATGCAGACCTCTATAAAACATCATTCAATCGCAAAAACCTCTACTACGAGATCAAGCCTAAAGTTGATGCTAAGAAACAACTTATCAGATACGTTAAGCAAAATAAAGGTAAGTCGGGTATTGTGTATTGTTTGAGCCGAAAAACTGTTGAAGAGATCGCAGAACTCCTGAGCGTCAATGACATAAAAGCGTTGCCTTATCATGCAGGCCTCGATCCTCAGACCCGAATGGCCAATCAGGATGCCTTCCTCAATGAAGATGTGGATGTAGTTTGCGCTACCATTGCTTTCGGTATGGGAATCGACAAACCCGACGTTCGGTTTGTTATTCACTACGATGCCCCTAAATCGCTGGAAGGTTATTATCAGGAAACGGGCCGGGCTGGGCGCGATGGCCTGGAGGGTAACTGTATTATGTTTTATAGTTACGACGATATTGTTAAGCTCGAAAAATTTAATAAAGACAAACCCGTTACAGAGCGCGATAATGCCAAGCACCTGCTAACCGAAATGGTCTCCTATTCAACACTAGGAGTTTGCCGTCGGCGCCAGTTGCTCGGTTATTTTGGCGAGTATCTGGAGAAAGACTGCGGTTTTTGCGACAATTGCCTGAAACCGACTGAAAAGTTTAAAGTACACGATGAGGTCATTCTGGCTCTACAAGCCGTTTTACAAACAGATCAACGCTTCGATGTAGCTCACTTAAGCGATGTATTGACCGCTACAGATAATCAGTACGTAACCAGCTATGAGCACAATCGACTGGAGGTGTACGGAAAAGGCCGGGAGTTTAACGAAAGCCCCGAATTCTGGTGTTCGTTGTTGAAACAGATCACCATTTATGGCTACATAGAAAAGGACGTTGATAACTATGGCATACTGAAACTAACGCAGCGGGGCTTAAATTATATCGAAGACCCCTATCCGATTACGCTTTCGAAAGACCACGACTACGACAATGCCGTTGCCGAACAGAAAGAAGACGAAGACAAAGATTCTACCCCGTCGGCCGGAGGAGCGGCCTATGATGAAGAACTGCTAGGCTTGCTGAAAGCATTACGCAAGAAAATTGCCAAAGAAAAAAACCTGCCTCCCTACGTAATCTTCCAGGACCCCTCTATGGAAGAAATGGCAACAACCTATCCAACCACTCGCGAAGAGATGGCGCAGATAAATGGCGTTGGAATGGGGAAAGTGCAGAAATTTGGCAAGCCCTTCATCGATCTGATCGCTAAATATGTAGAAGACAATGAAATTGAGACGGCTAAGGATGTAGTAATAAAATCGACTGTCAATAAGTCGAAAGTTAAGATCTATATCATCCAGCAAATTGATCGCAAGGTTGATCTGGAAGAAATTGCCGAGTCCAAAACGCTCTCCATGGAAGAGCTGATGGAAGAAATCGAACATATCTGCTATTCGGGAACACGACTCAATCTCGATTATTACATTAATCAGGTTATGGACGAAGATCGCCAGGATGAGATTTACGATTACTTCATGAATGCCGAAAGTGATAATATCGCCATTGCCATGCGTGAGTTTGGCGGAGATGATTTTACGGAACAGGATTTGCGCCTGATGCGCATTAAATTCCTGTCGGAGGTAGCTAATTAACAACAGGAGTCAGAACACATAAAGCTGGCGTAAAAAAAGCTTCAGGGCATCTTTACGCCAGCCTTATGTGGCCTTGCTTCTCAATCAAATGAATATACTAATACTGGGTTCGGGTGGGCGCGAACATGCGTTTGCATGGAAAATTGCGCAAAGCCCACTGTGCGATAATCTGTTTGTAGCGCCAGGAAACGCGGGTACTGCACAGGTAGCAACTAATTTATCGATTAGTTATAATAACTTTCCGGCAATTGCCGATGCCGTTCGCACCAACAATATAGATTTGCTCATTGTTGGTCCCGAAGAACCATTGGTTAATGGTGTAGTCGATTTTTTTCAGCAACAGGCCGATTTGATCGATTTGCCAATTGTTGGTCCTGATGCCGAAGGAGCACAGTTGGAAGGAAGTAAAGATTTTTCAAAGCAGTTTATGCTGCGGCATAACATTCCGACCGCTGCCTCAAAAACATTTACAGCCGATACGCTGACCGAAGGATTGACGTATCTTGAAACACATTCATTACCGGTTGTATTGAAAGCCGATGGGCTCGCTGCGGGTAAAGGCGTAATTATTGCCGAAACTCTGGCCGATGCTCAGGCAGCGATGAATGACATGCTTGGCGGCCAAAAGTTTGGCCAAGCAGGCAGCAAAGTTGTTGTGGAGCAATTTTTGCGCGGTATTGAGTTGTCGGTATTTGTGCTGAGCGATGGCGTCAACTACAAAATCCTTCCTGAAGCAAAAGATTATAAGCGCATCAACGAAGGCGATCAGGGATTGAATACGGGCGGTATGGGGGCTGTTTCGCCGGTAGTTTTTGCCAACGAATCGTTCCTGCGTAAGGTTGAGGAAAAGGTCGTAAAACCAACACTGGCTGGCTTGCAGAAAGAAAATATCCGCTACAAAGGGTTCATTTTTATTGGCCTCATGAAGGTAAATGGAGAACCCTATGTGATTGAATACAATGCCCGAATGGGCGATCCAGAAACCGAAGTTGTTTTGCCACGTATCCAGACCGATTTTGCGGAGTTGATGCTGGCCACTGCCCGAGGAGAACTCGACCGGATAACAGTTCAGGTTTCAGCGCAAACAGCGGTTACTACGGTGGTCGTTTCGGGAGGATATCCAAATGAGTACGAGAAAGGTAAAATCATTTCAGACCTCGATCGTTTAGAAGATGTTACGGCATTTCATGCCGGAACCCTGGCCAATGATGGTCAGGTTGTAACTAATGGTGGACGAGTGCTGGCTCTGACGGCTTTAGCAAATTCGCTCGAAAATGCGGTAAGAAAGTCGCAGGAAGCGGCCCGGACTGTACAGTTCGATGGAAAGCATTATCGCAAAGACATCGGACTCGACCTGATCCGGTACGCTGATTAACGGGTTCTATTTAGGTGTTTTCAGTTGCGGTTCTACTGACAAAGAACTGCATTCGTTAACTAACCGTAACGCTGAATACCAAAAATCCCGGCAGTAGTCCGCGTAAACGGAATAACTTATGTCATGTAGATCCTGTGCAACTGGCGGTTGCGGTACCCGACAGGGCGCATCCGATGGCCTCGGCGGAGAACCGCAGAAAACGGCCACTAAAGGATGCGGAAGCGGAGGGTGCAGCACCGGAGGATGCAATAAACTAAATGCATTTGACTGGCTTAGCGATGTGGCTATGCCAGGAATGAAGCAATACGACGTTGTTGAGGTGAAATTTAAAGGCGGTCGGAAAGATTACTACCGCAATGTTCACCAACTCGACCTGACTACGGGCGACTATGTAGTCGTTGAAATGCAGTCGGGGTTTCATATCGGATCGGTTTCGCTACAGGGCGAATTGGTGCGGCTACAGGTTAAAAAACGAGCAATCAAAATAAACGATGATACGAAAGTTATTCATCGGGTAGCTACGCCTAAAGACCTTGAACGGCACGACCAGGCTATTCTGCGCGATTTGCCTGCTCTTTATCGCACCCGCGAAATTATTCGTGAACTGAACTTAAATATGAAATTATCCGACGTTGAATTCCAGTCGGATAATACAAAAGCCACCTTTTATTACTCCTCCGAAGAACGGGTCGATTTTCGGGAACTAATAAAAATGCTGGCCAGCGAATTTAAGGTCCGAATCGAAATGCGGCAGATTAGCCTGCGTCAGGAAGCCGGACGCCTGGGCGGCATTGGCTCCTGTGGCCGCGAACTCTGCTGCTCGACCTGGCTAACCGATTTTAAGAACATAGCAACGTCGGCGGCTCGTTATCAGAACCTGTCGCTGAATCCGGCAAAATTATCGGGGCAATGCGGCCGCCTGAAGTGCTGCCTGAACTATGAATTAGATACCTATATCGACGCTCTACGCGATATTCCGACGATTGAAAAACCGTTGGAAACCCAAAAAGGGCGTGCTTTTCTGCAAAAAACGGATATTTTCCGAAAGCTGATGTGGTTTGGTTATGGGGCCGAAAGTACATGGCATCCGTTACCCATTCCACGCGTTCTTGAAATTGCAGAACTGAACAAACGCGGAATTATTCCGGAATCGTTTGAAATATTAACCCCTATTGGCGAAAAGGAGCCGATTGCTGTGGCCGCTTTGAATAGCGATCTGCAGAAACTTGATGCCAAGTATGCTACCCGAACGGCCAAAAAGAAAAAGAAAAAAGCGAAAGGAGGCACTGATAAGCCAGCGAAGCCGACTCCGAATGGGAAAGCATAATAAACTAAAAAACCAGCCTTAGCGGCTGGTTTTTTAGTTTATTGGCATTGAGGTTAAAAATCCCCGGTATAAAACGGACTGAAAACATAATAACTCGTATCGCGTTTTGCCCGTTTTGGGGTTGTGAGAATGTGGAGTTCGAAGCGGGAAACCGCATTGTCGGTATGAAACCATTCCGTATAAGGCCGTTCCTTCGTATGCAGTCGGGCAACTTCGCGTACATGAACCGTTTCAACATCAGCCGGTTTGGCCGGAATATCATTAATGAAAATTTCAACATCTTTTTTATACTCATCGTATACTTTCAGATGCTCATTTTTAGTTCGCTCAACCAGCGCATCTTTATTATGAAAAAAAGTAGCTTCCAGCAATTGATTCATGGAAAACGAATAGCTATCTCCAAGTGGATGTTTCGAAATAGCGGCAGCCTGAAGTAAGGTAAAGAAGTGCTTACGCACGCCATTGAAAGGAACCACGTTCGAACTGGTTTGGATTAGTACCTGAAACGGCTTAGCGCCAAGGTCAGTGCCAGCCATATCTTCCCATTGCTGCATCACAAAAAGCTCATCGACAAACTCGGGCGACAATTTTTCCAGCGCTTCGACCGGAACAGGGCCGCCATTAATGTGGATGCCTACCGAATACCTGTAGTCGTCAGCAATAACGAATTTGTTTCCCTTTAACTGAACGATAACAGGGTCTGCCTCAATAATTTTTGTTCCTGTCTTACTGTTGTACAATGCTGTTTGCTTATGCCACGTATTCTTATCCTCTAAAGCAACAACCAGGGCTCTTGTGGGACTAATAGCTGCCAGTGCATTCACAGGCGGCTTTTCATCCATTGTACCTAGTTTACGTCGGCAGGCCACCGCCATTGTGCCCATCAACAAAAACCAGAAAACATACCGCCCCCAGGCTCTCGAACCAGACCGCTCGCGGTTGATCATGGCAATACGCTGCCGAAGGCTTGGGCCACTAAACTGATTCATAAAACCGGCATCATTAGCCAACAACCCCACACTTAACAAGCTATACTGATACGCTTTTTCATCGACTCCTTCGGCCAGAACAGCCTCATCGGCACTAAACTCAAGCGCCTGATGAATCAAATAGCGAAACAAATAAGCAGCAGGATTAAACCAGAAGAGAATACAAATCAGCTCGGCTCCAATCATATCCAGACTATGTACAGCGAGCACATGAACCCGTTCGTGCCGCAAAACCTGCTCAAGTTCGTTAGGAGAATGTTGTTCTGGATTGATAACAACCCAATTGAAAAAGGAGAAGGGTGATACTATCCGGTGGGTACAAATCAGGGTAAAGCTTTCATAATTTTCCTGGGCTGATCGTCGAATGAGCAATCCTAAAGATAAAAGCCGGATGCCAAATCGAGCGAGCAGAAACAAAACGCCCAGTGCATACATAACCAATAAACCCAGTTGCCACGACCAGGTCAGGGAGACGGGTTGCTCCGAAAACGCCAAAAAGGCACGTCCGTTCGGAAACGTAATAATCACGTCGGGGCGTGGAGAAAAAGACGGCGGAAGCACTTTAGGAATAATAACCTGCGCTGTGCGCTGCATTACCGTTCGCACGGGTTGTGGTCGCCAGTCGGGAAGTTCAAGCATGGGTAGCGAGAGAGCGGCTACCATACCCAACCAAAGAACAATTCGATTGGTCCTGAAAAAGGTTTCATGCCGGAGGAGCAGGTAATAACCCATACTCACAACAACCAGCAGACTGTTGACCAGCAGAACATAGCGCAGGCTGTTCATACCGCTATTTTTTTTGTTCAATCATCGATAGAATCTCCCGAAGCTCATCAGCCGAAATTTTTTCGTTTTTGGCGAAATAGCTGACCAGATTTTTGTACGAATTATCGAAATAATCGCTAACCACTTTTTTCAGTACAAACCGGTTCTGGTATGTTTCCTTGCTTATGATCGGATAATATTCGTGCGTGTTTCCGTAGGCACGATGCCCTACATAACCTTTCTCTTCCAGGTTACGAACTATAGTTGAAACGGTATTATAATGAAGCGGAGGGTCCGTAAATTGAGGAACCATATCTTTAACATAGGCCTGCTCCATTTTCCAGAGCACCTGCATCACTTCTTCTTCTTTGGCTGTTAGCTTTTCCATAAAACAAACTTATAACTATTTTTATCGTTTACAAACTAATTCTGTCGTTTTTTCTCGTTTGAAAAGGAAGAGTGGCTGTCGTAGCTTTGTGTCTTAATCAGGCAGTATGAAACAATTGATTTTAGTAGTATTGGGCGTTGGGCTGCTATTGGGCTGCGATAGCAGTGCCGTCTATAAAGAATACACCGATATTGAAGACGGAAAGTGGTATATTAAAAATGCACCTTCGTTCACGTTCGAAATCGAAGATGCATCTATACCCTACAATATTTATTATAACCTCCGAAATAGCCTTTCGTATGGTTACTACAACCTGTATTTAACCAGGTACTTACGCGATGCCAACGGGAAGGAAATTGAATCGCGGCTCGATGAGTTAATTCTGATGGACCCTAAAACGGGTAAGCCAACGGGCGATGGGCTGGGCGACATTTTTGATCATAAGTTTCTGATGAAACGCGATTATCGGTTTCCCAAACCCGGCAAGTACACGATGCAGATCAGGCAATATATGCGGCAGGATCCGCTATTAAATATCCTCAGCGTAGGCATTACGGTCGAGAAAGCGAATCCCTCAACTAACTGATCTGTCTGGTACTGATGTTCATTGATTTTTTGAAGAAGAATCGGCTTTTCTTCAGCTTATATGCATTAGGGCTGATTGTGGTAGGTATTCTTCAGCTTCTTTATACGCAGGCGCAATTGATGCAATGGGTAAATGCCCGAAATAACCCAATTGCTGATGGATTTTTCACCTATGCAACTTATCTGGGCGATGGCGCTTTTTTTGTAATCGTGTGCCTTGTGTTGCTTATTTATAACTGGCGAATAGGCTTTATGGGCTTTGCCAGCTTTGCCCTTTCTTCGCTGACTTCCCTGTTTCTGAAAACAATTGTTTTTCCGAACTCACCCCGGCCATTAAAGTTTTTTGAACATTCGACCTATGAATACCACATCATAAAAGGGCTCGATATTCATAGTTACAATAGTTTCCCATCTGGCCATACAACCTCCGCCTTTGCGGTATTTGGCTTACTGGCGTTTCTGGATAGCCGGAAAGATAGAGGCTGGTTTTTCTTTGCAATCGCCTTCCTGACGGGTTATTCGCGAGTGTACTTATTTCAGCACTTCGTTGAAGATGCCTACGCTGGTTCGCTCGTTGGCACTACTTCATCGGTGCTTATTTACCTGTTTCTTTACCGCTGGATGAACAATAAGAGCGTGTTGGGGAATTGAAAAGAGTTGAGAGTCGTGTCAACTTTGTATCGACCAAAATGCAAAGTGATGACCAAACAGTGGCAACCACTGACCGACCCTCAATGGGACGCAATTTCGCCTTTCTTTGACCTCAAACGCAAGCGAAAACATGAATTGCGCCAGATCATCAACGTTATTCTGTGGCTGCTGCGAACCGGTTGTCAATGGCGGAACCTGCCACCGCAATGGCCTAACTGGCAGGCGGTTTACTATTACTTTGACCGCTGGAAGCAGGACGGCACCTTCGAACGAATCAACGCAGCCTTGAATCAATCAGACCGAAAACGAGTGGGTAAGGAAGCTCAGCCATCTGTTCTATGCATTGATGCACAAAGTGTTAAGTTAAATCCCATGATCTGCGAACACCGGGGTATGGACGTCAATAAACGCGTCAACGGGCGAAAACGAGAGTTCGTCGTGGATACCGACGGCCGCTTGTGGGTGGTCGATGTGCATGCGGCAAATGAAGCAGAAGGACCGGCGTCAATTTCTCTGATTGGGACAATCCTTTGGCGAGTTGGGGAACGCCTGGAGAAGGTTTACGGCGATCAGGCTTACAATGGAGCTTTTGCCCAGGCATTAACCGAGTGGAGCATCGATTTCGAGAAGGCTTCGCGTCCCGAATCAACCCAAGGTTTTGTGCCTGTGGCCAAGCGATGGGTCGTTGAACGGAGCATTGCCTGGACGAATTTCTTCCGGCGCATCGTCAAAGATTACGAGTACACGCTATCTTCTTCGGTGAGTTGGCTGTATTTAGCAAACATTCAGATCATGCTACAACGCCTTTGACTGCTTCACCAAATAAAATTCCCCAACACGTTCTAAGCAGACTGGAATAGACTAACTCCCATTCCAGTCTGACTATTAGCGAAGGCGGTTAGAATCGCGTACCATTTTTTCGTCCCGGCGAATAAAGCGGTTAGCCAGTGCATTTAAAATCAAAGCGACAATGATGGCATAAAACCCTACCAGAAAATCGCCCTGATCGGCTGGGTTCCCATAGGTTTTACCCCTATAGATCGTCCAGTAGATTACAATACCCATAATAGCCGTTAACATAAGAGCATTAACAGCGCAAAGGGCCGTTTGGGTGAGTCGGTTCCGGTACTGAAAAACAGCATAGAGCGACGACAGAGCAACCAGCCCCAGCAAAAGCCCTAAGTACCATAGTGGTGTTACAGATGTAGAAACTCCTTGTTGTTCAGAATATTGCAGTGCGGTTAGATGAGCCATTGCGGGTGGGTTAAGTCCAGGTTTTTCCCAGATCGGATTCGCTAAAGCTACCCCCATAGCCACGGCAATAAGAAACAAAAATATCGTTTGAACGCGTTGAATCATTAGTGAAATTATGTTTTGGGTGCGCAAAAATAGCCCAAAAAATAATAGTTTATGAAAGCAGATGTTCGCTTAATGCTTACGGCCGACGGTTCGCATACGGCCGTTAACCAGGTTCTCGATAAAACATATCATTCGATTCATGGAGCCTACCAGGAATCGCAGCGCGTTTTTATCGAATTAGGTTTGTGGGCAGCATTTGCTGCATTTCCCGGTCAGGTAATCCGCATTTTCGAAATGGGTTTTGGTACAGGACTAAATGCCTTATTAACGGCTCGGGAAGCCGAAAAATATAATCGACAGGTAATTTATACTGCCATTGAGGCTTACCCGATGGCAGTAGCCGATGCCCGACAGCTTAACTACGATCAATTATTAGGCACGTCTTACCTGAGTCAGCTTCATGAGTCAACCTGGGGTGAGCCTGTAGTTATTAGCCCAACCGTTACCCTGACGAAGCTAGAGGGTACTCTGCAAGATATGCCACTTACCGAGCAGGTTCATCTGATTTATTTCGATGCGTTTGCTCCTACAGCCCAGCCAGAGCTTTGGGAGCCTGAAATATTTCAGCAAATGGCAAACTTATTGCTACCGGGAGGTATGTTGACCACCTATTGCTCGAAGAGCTACGTTCAGCGAAATATACGGACGGCCGGACTAATTGTTGAAAAACATCCTGGCCCACCCCATAAACGAGACATTTTGCGGGCTAGTAAGCCTATTTAAACTGCTTTTGTAATAATCAGGCAGGAATAAAAACTAAAATCGAGCTAATTTTATTAGCTCGATAACGTTATTCTGAAAACAACAGCTTAGCAATCTGATATACTATGAACCGTTTGTTCCTTTGTTTTGCAGCCTTCGTACTGCTTACGATCAGCGCATTCCGAACGACCTTACCCGAAACGACTGCCGCTGCCCCCAAAGCAGAGGCCAAACATATTAAGTGGCTAACGATTCAGGAGGCCTATGCATTAACGCAAAAGAAACCGAAGAAATTTGTAGTGGATGTTTATACCGACTGGTGCGGCTGGTGTAAAGTAATGGACCGCGAAACATTTTCGAAGGCAGCCATTGTCGACTATGTCAACGAAAATTTCTACCCCGTTCGTCTTAACGCTGAGCAAAAACAGGACATTACACTTGGCAAGGAAACCTTCAAATACGTCAGTACTGGCAATCGTGGCGTACATGAGCTGGCGGCAGCCCTGCTGCGCAACCAGATGAGTTATCCGACTACCGTATTTCTGGACGAAAAATTTCAGTTGATTCAGCCAATACCGGGTTATCTGGAGCCGCGAACTTTTCACCAGATTATTACCTACTTCGGCAATAACTATCATCAGAAGGAGCCTTTCGATCAATTTAAATCGGGCACATACGCCAAAGAATACCAGGCAACCCTTGCCGGGAAATAAGACTACTGCCAACATCGTTCAACAAAACAGTCTACGAAAAATCAATCTCTACTTTTTTCGTAGACTGTTTTGCTTTTATAATCATTCGCGTGTATTTATAAAGTATTTTTGTAATCTTCATTGACCCCAACCAAGGAGATTACATGCACAAACCGTTCTTTTTGTTTACTACAGTAGCCATTGCCATTGGCTCAATGGCCGTTCTGGGATCTGATCCCGGACAGGCTCAGAACAGACTAAAACCGAATCCGAAAATGGCGCCGAAACCAGCGCCACCACGCAAGTTTATTGACCCTCAGAATATGGATTTGTCCGTTAAACCGGGCGATGATTTCTATGAGTATGCCAATGGCAACTGGATTCGGCAAAATCCGATTCCGGCCTCTAAAACAAGATGGGGTAGTTTCAACGAGCTTCATGAGAAAAGTCTTGATGCTATGAAATCGCTGCTCGAAGAGGCCACCAAAACCACAACCCGAGGGCGCTTGTATCAGATGGTTGGTGATTTTTATAGCAGTGGTATGGACAGCCTGACGCTCGAAAAACGAGGCTTCGACCCAATAAAACCTGAGCTGGCCCGCATCGATAAAGTAAACAACAAGCAGGAATTTTTCGACGAGCTGGCTTATCAGCGGACCCAGGGCAATGGTATGTTGTTTGGCTTTGGGGTTACTCCCGATCGGAAAAACGTTAAGAAGTATCTGCCCCAACTTGTGCAAGGAGGCACATCCCTACCCGACCGCGACTATTACCTTAAGAATGATAGCCGTAGTTTGAAAATTCGCGATGCTTATCTCGATAATCTGGTGAAAATGTTTTCGCTGATTGGCGAAGAGCCTACGCAGGCATCGCAGGACGCCGACGTAATTCTACGGCTCGAAACGGCGCTGGCTAAAGCACAAATGCCACGCGTTGAGATGCGCGACCCTTACAAAACGTATAATAAGTTCACGGTTTCCGCTTTCAGTAAGCAAACTCCAGACATTAATTGGGGCGACTACTTAACAAAGCTGGGTACCAAAGGTCAGGACACCGTTCTGGTACAAAGTCCCGCGTTTTTCCGTTCGCTCGATAGTTTGGTAATGGCGACTCCCATCGAAGACCTGCGAACATATATGCGCTGGAATATCGTAAAAAGTGCCGCCCCTTATTTGAGTGAGGCCTTCGTATCGCAGAATTTCGCCTTTTCGCGCGTGCTTTCAGGGCAGAAAGAGCAAACACCACGCTGGCAGCGCGTTAGTAGCTTAATTGACGGATCTCTAAGCGATTTGCTGGGTCAACTTTATGTTCAGACCTATTTTAAGCCAGAAGCCAAGCAGCGTATGCTCACCCTGGTCGACAATCTGGAAGCTTCGTTTAAGGAACATATCAAGAATTTGGACTGGATGAGCGATGAGACCAAAAAGAAAGCACTGACAAAACTGCTTGCCTTCAAACGCAAGATTGGCTATCCTGATAAATGGAAAAACTATGAAGGCGTAACCATTGCCCGCAATGATTTTTACGGAAACGTGAAGTCGGCCAGTAAATGGCATTACAACTATATCCTGAACCGGCTCGGTCGGCCTGTTGATCGCACCGAATGGGGAATGACCCCACCAACCGTAAATGCGTCCTACAGCCCCATTAACAACGATATCTCGTTCCCGGCCGCCATTTTGCAGTTTCCATTTTTCGACTTCGACGCCGACGATGCCATTAACTATGGTGGCATTGGTGCCGTAATTGGACATGAAATGACACACGGCTTCGACGACTCAGGCCGCCAGTACGACGCCGACGGAACCCTCCGCGACTGGTGGACAAAAGACGATGCTGCGAAGTTTAAGGAGCGTGCCAATCAGGTGCGGGATCAATTTTTTGGGTTCAAGGTTCTCGACTCCATCAAAGTGAACGGACAGCTAACTCTTGGCGAAAACCTGGCCGATCTGGGTGGTCTGGCCATTGCCTATGATGCCTTCAAAAAAACCCCTCAAGGGAAATCGAAAACCAAAATTGATGGTTTTACACCCGATCAGCGCTTTTTTCTGGCATGGGCACAAATCTGGCGTAGCAATCAACTTCCTGAATCGGCAGCACAGCGCATATTAACCGATCCGCATGCTCCTGAAATGTATCGGGTCAATGGACCATTGCCGAATATTGACGCCTGGTATCAGGCCTTTAATGTTCGCCCTGGCGATAAGCTCTACAAACCCAAAGATCAACGGATTAAGGTTTGGTAGCCTGAATAGCCGAGCAGACAAGGTAATTGAGTAAGAGGTGAGACATTCTATTCGTAGAATAGCTACCTTTCTTGCTCAATTACCTTTTTATTTTGCCCTGAAAACACCCGACTCCTAAACCGTTCGATTTTTATGAATGCCCTTAAACTGATACTGGTTTTTGTTCTTTTCAGTTTTTCGTGCCAGACCAAACCCAAACAGGAGAAGACAGAAGCAACCGCAACCATGCAGGATGACAGTGCTGGCAGTCTGGCAAAACGCCCCGGTCCCGACGCGCCCCGATCGGCAGCCGACAGGCTGGTTCGAGCGCTTTATTTTGAACATAACACGAAGGAGAATCCCTTTCGGGAAACAAAAGACCGGAGCCTGGTCGATCAGTATTTTGCTAAACCCACTGCCGATCTGATCTGGAACGACGCCCAGCAAGGAACCAGTAAGGTGAACCGGACTAAAACAAATCTATTATTTAATGCCCCCGATGTGGCTGTCAAAAAAACCTGGGTCGAACCAGCAGCCGTTGGCGGAACCCGAGCCATTGTATACGTAACCTTTCAGAATAATAGTAAACCCGAGGAAGTAAAAGTTGATTTACAACAGATCAATGGCCGTTGGCGTATAACAGACATGACGTATCCCAACGGAAAGCAGTTAACGCAATTGTTGCAATAGCTACAGGCCTAGCCCGCCAACTGCTATGATAGATATGAATTGATTTCGTAGCCAGGTATTCATGCCTTACGAATAGAATGGTTGCTTAAATGCGGAGGAGACAGGAACCGGCCGTAGGTTTTAGCTCAGCTCTATTTCGCTCCCCAGGTTGTCTATCCCACCTTTTACTTACTTTGGCGGTGCGTACTTATCTTTTTTTATTCCTGATTGTGGGCATGCAGGGGAAAGCCCAGTCTCGGCTAGAAAAAGCGGCTGCCGGCCAGTCTGCCGATCAGCCACGCAACACCTTCGAACACTTATCTGTTAAAGATGGCCTATCGAATAATTCGGTCAACTGCATTCTTCAGGATCGCGAAGGGTTTATGTGGTTTGGCACCAATGATGGGCTGAACAAATACGACGGTTATGCCTTCACAGCATTAAAGCCCGATCCAGGCAATCCAATGCACAGCTTTCGGAACAACCAGATATCGGGTTTTTGTGAGGGTAATAACAATCATTTATGGGTGGCTACCCTGGGTGGTTTACACGATGTTGATAAGCGTACTGGACAAGTTACTCCTCATATGATACGGGCCCGTAATGCCGACCGTTGGAACTATCAGCATTCGGTATATGAAGACAGCCAGCAAGTACTATGGATCAGCACATTGGGGGGGCTGGCACGCTATGAACCCCAACACCACCAATTTACACTTTATCCGGTACCTCAGCCTGAAGCAACAATCAAAACTGTTTTTGAAGATCCACAGCATCGGCTCTGGGTTGCTACCTATCAGGGGTTGTATTTATTTGACCGGGAAACGGGCCGGTTTACGCTGGTTCCGGCCTTGGTGCCGACGGGGGCCTCACAACCCACATTCATTGCGTTTTATCTGGATAAGCAGCAAGTGCTTTGGCTGGCTACAGCAACTGCCGGATATGGTTTATTTCGGCTGGATTTGCGCCGGTCGCCCTGGCATCTGGAGCCCTACAATCCCAATAGACAAATTAATCCATTTACGTTCCTGAATTCTGTTCATGGCGATGCGCAGGGTATTCTCTGGCTGGCAACAACTACGGGTTTACAACGCATTGATCCAGCCAGCAATCTGGTTTATACCTATCGGCCCGATCCGGATGCGCTAAAAAGTATTAGCAGTAATACAGCACAAACCGTTTATCACGACCGGGCAGGTACTCTATGGGTAGGCACCGACAATGGAATTGATCGGCAAGCCGTAAACAATAAGCCGTTTATGACCTACCAGGTACTACCAAACAAGGGGACCGCCAATTTGACCGAAAACAAGGTCGTGGCTTTATTGCCAGATAATAAAGGGCGGTTCTGGATTAGTAATGGCTATAGCGTATATCGTCCCGTCGTGGGTAGCAATCACCTACAGGCCATCCCCCCCGAAACCTTAGGTTCTGCCGGGTCCTTTAAAAATTACACACAGGCTCTTACTTCCGACGGCTCCGGTGGAGTCTGGCTAGGAACGACGACTGGCCTGTACCACTTCAATCAAATTACCGGTCAATTCACGAACTATCCATCCGAAGTGCCCGTCGAATATATTAGCCGAACGACAACAGGCAATATCTGCATTGCAGGATATGTACCCCCTTCTTCAGGAATTGCAGTTTTCAACCCATATTCACATCGCTATCAGTACAACAAATATCGACCCAACGACCCTAATGGCATTCCTGATCAATATATACATGGTTTGCTCATAAGCAGAAAGGGCGATATGTGGGTACCGTTCAGAAAGCAGGGAATTGGCCTTCTAAAGGCCGGTCAACGCCGTTTTGTTCAGTATACTGCCGGGGTAAAAAGTGGCCTGACCAGCAATGACATCCAGACAGTTTATGAAGATGCTGCGGGCACGATCTGGGTGGGTACAAATCAGGGAGGAGTGAATCGATATGATGCCCGCACTGACCGTTTCTCGGCAATTACAACCCGTAATGGATTGGCCAGCAACAACATTGCGGCCATTATAGGCGATAACAGCGGACATATCTGGATAAGTACTGACAATGGCCTTAGTCGCTACAATCCACACACGCATGCTATTCGTAACTACCAGACAACAAGCGGCTTGCCGAGTAATGACTTCATCCGAAATGCAGTCTATAAACAGAAGGAACGACTTTATTTCGGAAGCCTGAATGGAGTCGTTTACTTTAATCCCGATAGCATTCGCGACGATACCCGGCCTTTCCCCGTCTATATCACCTCATTAAAGGTTCTGGACCAGTCACGAATCCTAACCGACAGTGTCATTGCCCTAAACTATGATGAAAATTTTCTATCGTTAAGCTTTTCGGCTTTATCCTATACGTATCCCGAGCAAAATCAATATGCTTACCAGCTTATTGGTGTCGATAAAAACTGGGTTCAGAACGGAAGCCGCCATGTAGCTAACTACACAAACCTATCGCCGGGATACTACACATTTCGAGTAAAAGCTTCGAACAGCGATGGCATCTGGAACGAAAAAGGAACCGCTATTCAACTGATTATTTATCCACCCTGGTGGGCTACCTGGTGGGCCTATTGTATCTACACGATTCTGGCTGCCGGAGCCATATGGGCTTATATGCGATTTTATACGAACCGAATCCGACAACAGCAGGAACTGGAACTAAACCGCAGAGAGGCTGAACAACTGAAAACCGTTGATGAATTAAAAACCCGTTTTTTTTCCAACATTACCCACGAGTTCAGGACTCCATTGTCGCTGATTATCTCGCCCATCGAAAAACTTTTGAACGACTCCCGATTCGACTGGTCAACCCGCCAGACACTGGCCCTGATACAACGCAACGCCGATCACCTACTGCGGCTGATTAACCAATTGCTCGACCTGTCAAAGCTGGAAGCAAACCAAATGACTGTTGTTCAGATGCGGGGCAATATAGCAGAATTTGTTGGCCATCTGCTCGCTTCGTTTCGGCCATCTGCCGAGCAGAAAAACGTGTTACTTCTCTATTCGGCTGTTGGCCCGGAAACAGAGTTGTTGTTTGATGCCGATAAGTGGGAGAAAATTCTGGCAAATCTATTATCCAATGCCCTAAAGTTTACTAAAAGCGGAGGCCACGTAACGGTTACCCTTAAACCCGACAGCACTCAAACAACTGAAGAAATTTCGCACATCGAAATCCAAATCGAAGATTCTGGCATTGGTATTTCGCCCGAATACTTACCGCATATTTTCGATCGCTTTTATCAGATCGACACTTCCCGAACGCGTGCTTACGAAGGCACCGGCATCGGACTGGCACTCGTAAAAGAACTGATTGACCTCATTGGCGGTACAATTTATGCCGAAAGCCAGCCTGGTGTGGGTACTACTTTCCGGCTGAAGCTACCGGTTTGGCCCGTAACAGCCAATGGTCAGGCCCCCAGGTTACCTTTGCCAGAAAAAGAACCTATCCGTCTCGAACCATCATCCTCTTTTAGTCCTGATGTTGCAGGTCAGGAATTTAGTCGAGGGTTGTTGCCCATCGTTTTAATTGTTGAAGACAATCGAGAATTAGGTGAATTTCTAGCCCGCGAACTAATGGCCTCCTATCGGGTTTTGCTGGCAACAGATGGTCAGGAAGGTTGGCAAATGGCCCAGACCGAACTGCCCGATATTGTGATTTCGGATGTGATGATGCCCCAAATGGATGGTTATGAACTAACGCATCGAATCAAAAATCACGCGGCTACAGATCATATTGCGGTAGTCATCTTAACCGCAAAAGCAGCCCATAGTAGCCGTATTGAAGGATTACAGGAAGGGGCTGACGATTATTTAGCCAAACCGTTTCATTTAGATGAATTGCACTTACGATTGCGTAATCTGATTTCGCATCAGCAGAAACTTCGCGATCAATATCGGCAACAATTCGCCCAGCCCGATATGCCCAGCCCACTCAATGTTGTAGAAGATGCTTTTCTACAAGGGGTCTATCAATTACTGGAAACCAATCTCCAAGATCCCTCCCTTTCTGTCGACTGGCTGGCCGACCAGGTAGCCATGAGCCGCAAAACACTCTACCGAAAAATACATAGCCTAACCCAACTGTCGCCCCACGACCTGATCCGGCAATACCGCCTGCGCAAGGCTGCCGACTTACTGCGGGCCGGTCACAATGCTTCGCAAACGGCTTATCAAACTGGATTCAAGTCTCCGTCGTATTTTACGATCGTGTTTAAAGAGTTTTACGGTAAAACACCTACCGAATTCATTGAAACCGGATTTAGCAAAGCTGAATAATTCTTCTGGCAATTACTTACCCATAAGTTCCTGTAAACTCTGAGACTATTCCTGTCAATTCCGGGACAATAATACTCAAGTAAATAAACTTATTATTTTACTATTTTATCTTAGCAAAATTTCATACAATTATCCTCTTTAACAATAGCAACACTTTACTTTTTACGGCTATGAAAACGATACATTTATTGTTCCGAAAACTCATTTGGTGTCTTTTAGTATGGCTGGGGTTATTAGGCAGGCAACCTATTTTGTCACAATCGATCCCCGACATTCAGTGGAGCAAAGCAACTAACTCTCTGGCAATTAGCACTGACGGCAACATTGTTTCAACAACGTTAACGCCCCGGGGCGACCCTGCGCAAGGTGGTGGTGTTCCGGGCGTAGTATTGGTCACCTATTCGTTGCAGGGCGATCTGATCCAGTCGACAGTATTAGATGGCGCCACCCCATTAGCTGGTCGTTTGGGACTTCAATATACCCCCATAGGCAGTGTTTTTCATATAGCGCCAACAACAGACGGTGGCCTGGTGGTAGTTGGGCGAGAGTATGGAACAGGAACAGTTGTTTACACCAAAGTAAGAGCAGATGGTCATCAGGTCTTTGTAAACCCTGTTCGAGTAGATTATTTTTATCAAACCCCTAATGCCTATGATACCAAAATTACCTACGACGATTTGATTGGCACGCCCGATGGAGGTTTTTTGCTTCTTGTTACCAGCGCAGAACCCAATGCTAAAACAATTGTATTTTATACTAAATACGACGCTAACGGAAATGCATCATGGACAAAGTCGGCGGCCTATCCAACCTCGCAACCGGCCAATCCCGATCGTAGCCTGACAAAGGCCCAGGCAATTATCAACACGCCCGATGGGGGCTTTTTAATAGGAGGCTATTATAACACAACAGGAGCCATTATCGATTTAAACGATTACAATTCTATTGAAAGTGTAGGCTGGATTGCCAAACTCGACGGAGAAGGCAATGTTATCTGGCATAAGCTATTGAACAACTTTCCCATTGCAGCAAACACCAATGGACCTATCCCTGGCTCAATAGTAGAAATGCTCTTTGCCAGCGATGTAGCAGTAGCCTCTGACGGCAACGGTTACGCTATAGTGGGGTCAGGCATAGTGCCAAGCTCAGTAGCGATTCCGCCACCAACTACATCCATACTTGAACTTGACGGGAATGGTAATTTTAAACGAGCCCGATCGCTCGGTGTAGCCGCAACGCAGGCATTTATTACATCCTATCCAGCTAAAGACGGTAGCCCTTATTATGCTATTGGCAACACATCCAAATCGAATGGTACCGATCCGCAGCTCTTAAAAGTAAACCCCGCCAGCCTGAGCCTGAACGACCCTAATCTATTTAAAGTTGTTGCTCAACGAATATTCGATGGTTCCTCCGACAGCTTTTTGCAGGCGCTGAATCGAGCCGGGGACGGTAGCCTGGTGTTTGCGACAACTATAGGTCAGGTGGTGAAGCTTCAGACAGAGCCATCAGCATCGGGTCTAACAATCGATCCACCGACCTACAACTGCTCGACGGGGGCGATTCATTTCAACACCAGCGGGGGCAATGGGTCACCCATCGAGTTTATGGCTCCCGGCATTACCGGCTGGACCACAAATGCCGACCAGATTCTGGATGAGTGTGCCCGAAACTGTGCTGATATCCCCCCCTTCCTGATCTCGGCAAGGCAAAGTGGACAGGTTGTTACCTACTCCTGGTCCAGACAAAACTACTGTGCAACTACAAACCCCATCGTCAGGGTAGGCACCATCCCCGACCAAACTGTAGCTGTTGGGCAAAGCGTTTATTTCCCCATCGGGGGCTATTTCGGTTCGGCCGTTACCACAAGCTGGATCGTGAGTGCACAGGGATTACCACCGGGCATTTCTACATTTTTCCGGCAGGAAGGGGGAGGAAGCCCAGGTCCTACCTGGGTTCTGCTCGGTACAGCTACTACACCGGGCGTTTATATGGTAACGGCTTCGGCCAGTGCCAATGGTGGATCTGCTTCTACTACCTTCAAATTCACCGTTACCGATAACACGAACCCGCCCACAACAAACTTCGCCCTGACCGAACCGACCTACAACTGCTCGACGGGGGCGATTCATTTCAACACCAGCGGGGGCAATGGGTCACCCATCGAGTTTATGGCTCCCGGCATTACCGGCTGGACCACAAATGCCGACCAGATTCT
This sequence comes from Spirosoma sp. SC4-14, assembly GCF_037201965.1. Classification (NCBI taxonomy): domain Bacteria; kingdom Pseudomonadati; phylum Bacteroidota; class Cytophagia; order Cytophagales; family Cytophagaceae; genus Spirosoma; species Spirosoma sp. SC4-14. The sequence goes on from NZ_CP147518.1 coordinate 7,605,349, forward strand.
GGATGAGTGTGCCCGAAACTGTGCTGATATCCCCCCCTTCCTGATCTCGGCAAGGCAAAGTGGACAGGTTGTTACCTACTCCTGGTCCAGACAAAACTACTGTGCAACTACAAACCCCATCGTCAGGGTAGGCACCATCCCCGACCAAACTGTAGCTGTTGGGCAAAGCGTTTATTTCCCCATCGGGGGCTATTTCGGTTCGGCCGTTACCACAAGCTGGATCGTGAGTGCACAGGGATTACCACCGGGCATTTCTACATTTTTCCGGCAGGAAGGGGGAGGAAGCCCAGGTCCTACCTGGGTTCTGCTCGGTACAGCTACTACACCGGGCGTTTATATGGTAACGGCTTCGGCCAGTGCCAATGGTGGATCTGCTTCTACTACCTTCAAATTCACCGTTACCGATAACACGAACCCGCCCACAACAAACTTCGCCCTGACCGAACCGACCTACAACTGCTCGACGGGGGCGATTCATTTCAACACCAGCGGGGGCAATGGGTCACCCATCGAGTTTATGGCTCCCGGCATTACCGGCTGGACCACAAATGCCGACCAGATTCTGGATGAGTGTGCCCGAAACTGTGCTGATATCCCCCCCTTCCTGATCTCGGCAAGACAAAGTGGACAGGTTGTTACCTACTCCTGGTCCAGACAAAACTACTGTGGACAGGCGCGGCTTGGGGTTACGAACTCCGATGTGCCGTTTCAACTACAAGTATTAGGCAATCCTGTCCATGAAATAATCATGTTTGAAATAACCGGAGCCGAAAAGCGGCCAATAAAAATGCAGTTAACAAATTCCAGAGGCCAGGTTATTTCAACAAAATCTATTGACAACGCGAGCTCAAACGAACACCATTCTTTTGACATTCGGCAACAGCCCGCCGGATTTTTTCTGCTGAACGTAGCCAGTGACGGTCAACTACGACAAGTCAAGGTTCTAAAGCAATAGTCGTTTATTGCAATTTTATAATAATCAGGTGTGGAAAGCCCCAAACATTGGGAGCTTTCCACACCTGATTATTATTTTGTTTTTACCTGAAAACCAGCAGAATAACCTCTATCAATTCCCTTCTGAATACTCCTCTTCTGTTAGACAAACGCCCTTAGTATGGGTAATAAATGTTTTCGGCACCTGTTCTCTACTTTATTTATATACTTAACAAAAACAAGCACAATTAATTGATAAACAGCCACCTAACCCAATACAACAGTTTAGCTCAAACGCTACCTACTTCAAAAAATTGTTTGACAATACAAAGGTAAATCCTTTTCTTTGCGCAGTTTTTCAACCCCAACGGACTACTAAAATGTCAGAAATTGCAGAAAAGGTCAAAAATATCATTGTCGAGAAATTGGGCGTAGAAGAGTCGGAGGTAACGCCCGAGGCTAGCTTCACGAACGATTTGGGCGCAGACTCACTCGACACGGTTGAATTGATCATGGAATTTGAAAAAGAATTCAACATTTCTATCCCAGACGATCAGGCCGAAAATATTGGCACGGTTGGTCAGGCTATTTCTTACCTGGAAGAAAACGCAGGTAAATAATTTTTTGAGGTTGGCACCTAACGCTATCCTCTTCTCATTACCCCGGAGTAAAACTGTATGACGTTAAAACGAGTAGTCGTAACGGGTTTAGGCGCACTTACGCCGATTGGTAACGATGTACCGACCTTTTGGAACAACTTATCAGCCGGCGTAAGCGGTGCCGGCCCGATCACGAAGTTCGATGCTTCTAAGTTTCGTACGCAATTTGCGTGCGAAGTGAAGGGGCTCGATGTCACGCAGTTTATTCCCCGGCAGGATGCCCGTAAAATGGATGCCTTTACCCATTATGCGCTCATCGCTACCGACGAGGCCATTAAGGATTCGGGAATGGACCTCGAAAAAATTGACCGGAATAAAGTCGGCGTCATTTGGGGTTCTGGTATTGGCGGTCTCAAATCCTTTGAGGACGAAATGATCGATTATGCCAAAGGCGATGGAACCCCTCGCATCAACCCATTCTTTATTGTTCGCATGATTGCCGACAGCGCATCGGGGCAAATCTCCATGCGCTATGGCTTCCGTGGTCCCAACTACGTAACGGTGTCGGCCTGTGCATCCACCAACAATGGTATCATCGACGCATTCAATTACATTCGGCTGGGCCGAATGATTATGTGTGTAGTGGGCGGTTCCGAAGCTGCTGTTACCCGCGCGGGCATTGGAGGTTTCAATGCAAACCGTGCCCTTTCCGAACGAAACGACTCCCCAGAAACGGCATCTCGCCCTTATGATAAAGACCGCGACGGTTTTGTTCTGGGCGAAGGAGCCGGTTCGCTCATTCTGGAAGAATATGAACATGCCAAAGCCAGAGGAGCCAAAATTTATGCTGAACTAATTGGCGGTGGCATGTCATCGGATGCTTATCATATTACAGCACCGCATCCCGAAGGACTTGGCGCTTATCTGGCCATGAAAGATGCGCTGGACGATGCAGGCATTGCTCCATCTGAGATCGACTATGTCAACACCCATGGTACGTCGACACCAGTTGGCGACCCACAGGAGTTGAAAGCGATTTATCAACTGTTTGGAGATCATTCCTTTAAAATGAATATCAGCTCTACCAAGTCCATGACCGGCCATTTGCTGGGAGCGGCAGGAGCTGTTGAGGCCATTGCCAGTATTAAAGCTCTGGAGCACCAGTTAGTGCCCCCCACGATTAACCTGTTTACCGTGGACGAAGAGATTGATTCGCGTTTTAACCTAACCCCTATGAAGGCGCAGGCTCGTTCGCTAACCACTGTGATGAGCAATGCGTTTGGTTTTGGAGGCCATAATGCCATTGTCATTTTCCGTAAACTAAGCTGAGTCGTGCAACTCGCGCTACCTCGTAGTTTGTTTAATCCGTTCGACTGGTTTCGATCCAGCACTACCAATCCCCGCAAAAATCTGCGGAGGTCAATCGCCCATATCATTGGCGAACGGCCCTCCAATATCGGTTTGTACCAGTTAGCCCTGCGTCATACTTCGGCGTCAAAAGCTACTGCTATTGAAGGGTTCCGGGAATCAAACGAGCGCTTAGAATATCTGGGCGATGCAGTGCTGGGAATGGTCATTGCTGAATATCTGTTCAAAAAGTATCCTTATAAAGACGAAGGCTTTCTGACCGAAATCCGCTCCCGGATTGTGAACCGCGAAACCCTTAACGGCATTTCACGCAAAATTGGCCTCGATCATCTGATTGAATACGACGGGAGCCGTACGCGTAGCCTTCCCGCTCGTACGTCGATGTACGGCGACGCTCTTGAAGCGCTGGTGGGTGCTGTTTATCTGGACAAAGGCTTCCGATTCTCCCGCCGGTTTATCCTTAAAGAATTGCTAGCTCACTATGACATTGATTCGGTCGTTCAGAACAATGTCAATTTCAAAAGCCGCCTGATCGAATGGGCGCAGCGTTCTGGCAAAGAAGTTCGTTTTGAAATTTTGTCAGAAAAAGGCAACAGCCACTTCAGAGAGTTTATTGCTCAGGTCACTATCGATGATGAGCAGTTTGCAACAGGAAGTGGTTATAGCAAGAAAAAAGCCGAACAGGCCGCTGCCGAAAAAGCCCTTGAGCTACTCGATGCTAAATAGTTGCTGTTCCGCTTCTGAATCTGTAGAATGTAAAACCGCCATACCAGGCAACCTGGAATCAGATTCTTTACTACTTCATAAATAAAAAAACTGACAGCAGCCGCCACTTTGTCTGTTTTTGGCGCTTATTCACGCGCAATTTAATGACATATTAACCGGTTTTGTGCTAACAAACACGCTGGCACAGAGTTTGAAAAATACTAGACGTAATTAGTTAACGTATTTCTAACTCAAAACCAACGAAACGTCATGAATCCGTTAATGCGCACGAACAACAACTTACCGTCGTTGATCGAGAACTTTTTTGGTCGTGACATGAACGACTTCTTTAACTCTAACTCATCGTGGGTTAACAATGTGCCAGCAGTCAACGTAATAGAGCACAACGATGGTTTCCGTATTGAAGTAGCTGCTCCGGGTCTGAAGAAAGAAGACTTTAAACTAAACCTGAACCATAATAATCTAACGATCTCGGCTTATCAGGAAACCCAAAAAGAGGAATCGGATAAGCCGAATGAGAAATATACGCGGCAGGAGTTTAGTTATTCATCTTTCCAGCGAACATTTACATTGCCAACCTCTGTCGATGCCGACAATATTCAGGCATCTTATACAGATGGCGTTCTGAAAATTAACATTCCGAAACGTGAAGAGGCAAAAGTAAAACCGCCCCGGCAGATTGAAATTGGCGGGTAATAAAAAGGCTCAAATCGAAATAAGAAAAAGCCTGTGGGGTAATTTCTCGCGGGCTTTTCGCTATCTTACCTTCTCGTTAACAAAGCCTTGTTAAAATTTGTTAAGGATGACAAACCCCGGATTTTTCAACACGGAGTTTCCGTTATACTAACAAGTAACAGTAAATTAGTATACGTCTTACACATAAGGACAGCAACTTAGATTTTCTTAATTAACATGAAAAGCAACTGGAAACTTTTGGCGTTGATGGCCCTCTTATCGAGTGTAATAACGCTGGCCGCTTATAACTTCCTGGGATTTAATAAGCGCGATGTAATTTTTAACGAATCCTCACCTACCCCAACTATTACGGGAAGGTTAGCCGCTCTTACTGGTAATGGGCCCGTCGCTACTCCTAACGATTTTTCTACCGCAGCAGAAGCCGTAACCCCAACGGTTGTACATATCCGGACCACAATAACACGAACGGTTCGCCAGCAACAAATTCCTGATATTTTCCGGGATTTCTTCGGTGATGATTTTGGTGGTCAAAGCCGCCCACGTCGTCAGCAGGGACAGGCTTCAGGGTCGGGGGTTATCATTAGCAAAGATGGTTATATCGTAACGAACAACCACGTTGTTCAGGATGCAGATGAAGTAGAAGTTATTTTGACCGACAAACGTAGCTTCAAAGCGAAAGTAATTGGAACAGACCCTCTTACCGATCTGGCTGTTGTTAAAATCGATGCCAACAACCTGCCAGCTATTACGCTTGGCGACTCTGATGCCCTGAAACTAGGCGAATGGGTTTTGGCAGTGGGTTATCCTCTCGATCTTGAATCGACCGTAACGGCCGGTATCGTTAGTGCTAAAGGCCGTCGTATTGGTATTCTCGACCAAAATGCCCGTCAGCAACAAAACGACCAGAAAGCCGACACCCCTGTAGAAGCATTCATCCAGACCGATGCCGCCATTAATCCTGGCAACTCGGGTGGTGCGCTGGTAAATCTTCGTGGCGAACTGGTCGGTATTAACTCGGCTATTGCTTCGGCAACTGGCTATTATAGTGGATATGGCTTTGCAGTACCCGTATCGCTGGTGAAAAAAGTATCGGCCGATCTGCTCAAATATGGCAATGTACAACGGGGTTATCTGGGTATCATTCCTATTGAGCTGAACAGCACGGTAGCTAAAGAAAAAGGCGCTAAAGTTGGCCGTGGTATCTATGTAGAAACGCTGGTCGACAATGGTGCAGCAAAATCAGCCGGGCTGGAAAAAGGTGACGTTATTGTCAAAATGGAAGGCCAATCGCTTGATTCGGATGCGCAAATGCGTGAAATCATTGGTCGTCGTCGCCCAGGCGATATCATCAATGTAACGGTTAACCGGAACGGTACCGAACGTGACTTCAAAATTGAACTTCGCAACCGCAATGGTGGCCACGATGTAATTAAAAAAGAAGAAGCTACAGCCTCGGCTGCTTCGCTAAATTCGCTGGGTGCCAGCTTTGAAGATCTGAGTGCTCAGGATGCCAAACAGCTTGGCATTAGCGGTGGGGTTCGTGTGAAGAAAATTGCGGACGGTAAACTGGCCGAAACGGAGATCGAAGAAGGATTTATCATTGTGAAAGCCAATGGCAAAAACGTGAAAACCACAAAAGACCTACAGGCTGCGTTGTCGTCGGTAAAAGAAGGCGAAGGCTTAATGCTGATTGGAATGTATCCTAATAGCTCCCGCATGTATTACTACGCCGTTCCTGTTTAATCTTAACAGCTAGTAGTATAAATAATTAAGGCCACTCATTGGGTGGCCTTAATTGTTTACGTAAGCGAGTGTTGTTCTGTTTATTCGTAGTAATTAAGAACAGGATGACCACTTTGGGCAAGCAGTTGATCGCGACGGAAAAGATCAATATCGGCTGTCATCATATCTTTCACTAGTGCAGGCAGATCATATTTAGGTTTCCAGCCCAGCTTGGTCATCGCTTTGGTTGGATCGCCAAGTAACAGATCTACTTCGGTAGGGCGGAAATAACGTGGATCAACGCAAACTACTTCTTTACCCACTTCAATCGGAAACTCAGGGTTCGAGGCACTAACCACAACAGCCGTTTCAGAAGCACCTTCTCCTTTAAACTCCAGTTCAACGCCAATTTCGGCAAACGACATCCGCACAAAATCACGGATACGGGTCGTAACACCCGTAGCAATTACAAAATCTTCAGGTGTATCCTGTTGAAGAATCAGGTACATTGCCTCAATATAGTCTTTTGCATGGCCCCAGTCACGCTGAGCATCCAGATTACCCAGATATACTTTATCCTGCAAACCCAGACCAATGCGAGCTACGGCACGCGTTATTTTGCGCGTAACGAAGGTTTCGCCCCGAAGCGGTGATTCGTGGTTGAACAGAATACCATTGCAGGCATACATGTTATATGCCTCCCGATAGTTAACCGTGATCCAGAATCCATACTGTTTGGCAACGGCATAAGGCGACCGCGGATAGAACGGCGTGGTTTCCGATTGGGCATGCCCCTGAACACCACCGTACAACTCAGAAGTAGAAGCCTGATAAATCCGGGTTTTTTCCGTCAGGCCCAACAGCCGAACGGCTTCCAGAATGCGCAGTGTTCCAATTCCATCAACCTGTGCCGTATATTCAGGTTCCTCGAAACTCACCTGCACGTGCGACATAGCACCCAGGTTATAAATTTCGTCGGGTTGTACTTCCTGAATAATCCGGATAATATTGGTAGAATCGGACAGATCACCATAGTGCAGCTTGAAGCGCACATTCTTTTCGTGCGGATCTTCATACATATGATCGATCCGCTGCGTATTAAACAGCGAACTCCGGCGCTTTATGCCGTGTACCTCGTATCCTTTTGCCAGAAGGAACTCGGTCAGATAAGCTCCATCTTGTCCGGTTATACCGGTAATTAATGCTTTCTTCATAATTTTTTACACAGGAAAAGATTGCTCTCAGAGTTGTACAAAACTCATCAAATATAAATAATACGGCCTAAAATATATGAATTATTTTATTGATAGGCTGCGACGAACATCTACTTTATCGGGTTGTAATTGTGCTGAAGGCAGTAATTGACGAATTGAAGCATAATAACGCTCCGCATCGACCCTGCGCATAAAGTCTCCAACTTTTAATCTATATGTTGGCTGGTTATAGGTCAAGTAAGGGCTAAGTTCGGGAAAATTTTGATAAATAAGTAACTTAGCCGCATCAACTTCTTTTCTTTGGTTACCAACATACACCTGAATGCGAAAACCAGGCGCATAACGTATCGCTCTGTTCTTTACAGCGATGGTATCGAGCACTAAATCGAGCCTACGGTTGACATGAAGGGCTTCAATTGGCCCCGCAGGTTTAGCTGACTCACTCCTGCGCGACGGGCTCGCCGTAGTAGCACTGGTTGAAGCTGGGGTAGCTGGGCGGGTAGCCGGTACAGACTTCCCGGCTGCGGTCGAATTATAAACGGGCCGCACCGACGACAAATCTTCGTTATAACTATTATAGTTTACGGTTGACTTTTTAGAGGCCGCCGACCGGCTGGTTGCACACCCGGTTAAAACCAGAAAAACCAGCAAGTAGAAGCCACTGAGTCCGAAGCGCATAGCTAATAGTGAAAAGTTAGAAAGCAAAAATAAGTAATTTGTCAGTTCTATGACCGAAGGTTGCAAAACCGCTCGCTATCCCAACGTATATTTTGGTTAATTTTGGGTGCTTATTATAAACAACACATGCTGACAATTGAAAGCCACGTGTCGCTCAAACCCTACAATACTTTTGGGATTGATGCCAACGCGCGGTACTGGGTTGAGATTAATCAGGAAACCGATATTCAGACACTACTACAGTTAACCGATTTTGTTGATACACCAAAACTAATTTTAGGTGGAGGAAGCAACGTGCTGTTATGCCATGACTTTAATGGCTTAGTAGTTAAAATGAACATTAAGGGAATCGACGTTCTTCGAGAAGATAACTCCCATGTTTACCTAACTGCCGGAGCAGGGGTTGTCTGGCACGATCTGGTTATGTTCTGTATTGAGCGGGGCTATGCAGGCATGGAGAACCTATCACTTATTCCGGGAACCGTTGGAGCTGCTCCTATGCAGAATATTGGGGCGTATGGTGTTGAGCTGGAGCAGGTATTTGAATCGCTGACGGCTATCAATATACATACGGGCGAACGGCGTCGTTTTATGCATGCAGACTGCCAGTTTGGCTACCGCGAAAGCATATTCAAACGCGAGCTTAAGAATCAGTATATTATTACGAGCGTAACGTTTCAGCTAAATAAACAGGCAACTTTTCATACTCGCTATGGAGCAATTCAGGAAACGTTGGCAGCCATGGGCATCTCCGACGCAAACCTGAGTGTTAAAGCTGTTAGCGATGCAGTTATTCATATTCGCCAGAGTAAGCTTCCAGATCCGGCACAGATAGGTAACGCTGGCAGTTTTTTCAAAAACCCTGAAATTTCGCAGGATCAGTTCGATTCGTTAAAAGAATCCTATCCTACTCTGCCCGGCTATCCGGTTTATGATGGGGTAGTCAAAATTCCAGCGGGGTGGCTAATCGAGCAGGCTGGCTGGAAAGGCTATCGATCCGGCGATGCAGGTGTACATACCAGGCAGGCGCTTGTTCTGGTCAACTACGGAAATACTACTGGCGACGAAATTCTGGCACTGGCCAAACGCATACAGAAATCAGTGCTGGAAAAGTTTGGGGTCGCTATTTCGCCAGAAGTAAATATAGTTTAGGCATAATAGTGTATAGAACAGAGAGGGCCTGGACTTAGAAACGCGGCTACGCAATTCATTGGCTTCGGGCCCTCTCCTGGGTAATATAGCTTACTCAAAACACAACGACGCTGCACCCAGCAGGCCTGCATCATTTCCTAACGTAGCCCGTTTGATAGCCAGACCGTTTTTGTAATATGGATTAAGCCAATAATCCAACGTTTTTTCAACAGCAGGTAAGATATAATCGAACGAAGCCGATAAGCCCCCTCCTATCAATACCTGCTTAATATCCAGTATTTTAATAAGTGCGGCCAGCCCCTCGCCCAGAATTTCGCCAACTTCAGCCCAAATCTGAAGAGCCAGTTCATCACCTTCAGCCGCTGCCGCTACCAGGCCAGTTGTCGAAATGTCGCCATCACCTGGCAAATGGGTTTCGCCCGTATATTCTGACCGGCGCAGTTCGGCCAGTTCGAGTAGTTCTTTTTTTCCAATATTTCGCTCCAATACGCGCCCATGACGCGAAGGAATGTGGCCAGGTTCCATGGCATTACCATCGCCACCCGTAAAAATTTTCTTGTTGATGATAGCAGCTCCGCCTACACCTGTTCCCAGAGTAATGAAGATATAGTTTTCTGTTATTTTTTCTTCTGCGAAGTAATATTCGCCTAGTGCAGCAGCATTGGCATCGTTTTCCAGAAAAAACTGAACTCCAGGAAAACGCTTCGTTAGGGTTTCTACCAGCGGAACACCATTAATTTCGGGAATTGCCGTGATTTCGAGTGGCACCGTACGGTCCCGGCTCAGCATTCCGGGGAGGCCAATACCTACTCGATTAACATCTTTATTAGACAGCAACTGTAAAGCAACTGCATCGCCAAACCGCTCAACGAAATGGCCAGACTGCCGCCAGCTAATGGTATCGTGACTATAGAAATTCGAGATTTTGCCAGTGCTGGCGTCAACAATACCCATTTTGACGTTCGTTCCGCCGACGTCAATACCCAAATATTCAACAGAAGACATTCGTAACAGTAATCAGTTAACAGTGAACAGTTATAAGCCTAGGCCGGATGAAGTGGGACGCAAGATACGAAAGAGTCGTTAGTCAACCGTAATTTATCGCCACCAGATCGTTTCTTATTCCCCCAACAACACAACCGAATCAAATATCGCCTAATTGTGGCCGAATAACAATTTCTTCAATTACTGCACTTTCCGACAAACTATAGGCAAGCCAGGCGCTGTTGGCAATATCCTGCGGTTTCATAAAACGTTCTTCTGGCAGATCGGTCCCTTCCCAACTGGCAGTGAGTGTAGCACCAGGCATAATGGCTGTCACTTTAACGCCATGAGGCTTCAACTCTTCCCGCAAAACCCGGCTCATTCCCAGCAGAGCAAATTTAGAAATGCAATAAGAGCCTCCATTGGTATATGCCGTAATGCTGGCTGTTGAACACATCATAAAAATATGCCCCCGCCGTCGGTCTATCATGTTCTGAACCAACCCTCGGGTCAGGTGGTAGGCACTGCCCACATTGGTATTCATCAGCAGTTCGAACGTACCTTCGGCTTCTTCCCGAATCATTCCAGGCAAAAATATTCCGGTATTATTAACCAATACATCCACCGGGCGGTTTAGAGAATAAATATAGCGGAGGAGTGCCTCAACGCCCTCGCGGCCGGAAAGATCAGCAGCAAACGGGAGCAAGCCGGGGCCCTGTATACCATCGACCGAACGGGCGCAAACAACGGCATCGAAGCCCTCCAAAACGAACCGGTCTACAATAGCACGGCCTATGCCTTTGGTGCCACCCGTAACAACAATTAATGGATTCATATAGTCGAAATTCGTTAACAAAACCAGCGTTCGTCTTAAAACCAGTTGGCTTTAAGCTACGGCGCAAGTTACGTTAGAAACCATTCTATCTTTGCCGGGGTTGTCTCGATGTTGTTACCATCAACAACAGGAACAGCATATTGCTCCTCTACGCGCGTTTTATGTCACGATTAGGCCATTATTTCATTTTTCTGGGTACACTCTTCCGAAATCGGGAGAAATTCGGGGTATATCTAAACCTTATTCTGAATGAGTGTACGTCAATTGGTGTCGGCTCCATTTTTATTGTGGCGCTGGTTAACACTTTCATTGGAGCCGTAACCTGTGTACAAACAGCATATAACCTTACCAATCCATTTGTCCCTAAAAACATCATTGCTCTAATTGTTCGAGACAGCACCATTCTTGAGCTTGCTCCTACGCTCTCCTGCATTGTATTGGCCGGTAAGGTTGGGTCCAACATAGCGGGCGAGCTTGGCACGATGCGGATCACGGAACAAATTGACGCACTCGAAGTGATGGGTATTAACTCTAGTTCCTATCTGGTGCTGCCCAAAGTTGTAGCGTCTGTTCTGATGTTTCCTCTGCTGGTCATCATGGCGGGCTTTCTCTCCATACTGGGTGGTTATATAGCCGGGGTACTGGCAGGTGTTATTTCACCCGAAGATTATGTTTCGGGCCTGCGCTTCGACTATAAACCATTTGGTGTAACGTTTGCCCTGATCAAGACTGTGGTCTTTGCCTTTCTGGTATCAACCATTTCGGCCTACCAGGGCTATAATGTAAAAGGGGGCGCACTGGAAGTTGGAGCCGCTTCAACATCGGCCGTTACTAACAGTTGTATTGCCATCGTAGCCGCCGACTTTATCTTAACGCAAGTATTGCTGACGTAATGATTGAGATAAGAAACATAGCCAAAACGTTTGGAGATCGACAGGTTCTGGCGGGCATTAGTGGTACGTTTCAGCCGGGCGATACCAGTTTAATAATCGGTGGTAGTGGTACCGGTAAAAGCGTTCTGCTAAAATGTATGATTGGCTTAATCAAGCCCGACTCGGGAGAGGTTCTGTACGACGGCCGCAACTTTCTGACGGGAAACCTGGAGGAACAGAAAGCTATTCGGCGCGAAATGGGAGTTTTGTTTCAGGGATCTGCCCTGTTCGACTCAAAGACAGTACTCGAAAATGTTCAGTTTCCGCTGAACATGCTTACCGATCAGGCCGAAAGCGAAAAGAAAGATCGGTCTATGGAATGTTTGCGCCGGGTGGGCCTGGAAAACGCGGGCGACCGGATGCCCTCCGAAATAAGTGGAGGAATGAAAAAGCGGGTTGGTATTGCCCGTGCTATCGTTTTAAATCCTAAATACTTATTCTGCGATGAACCCAACTCTGGCCTGGACCCGCTCACCTCCATCAAGATCGATCAGTTGATTTCCGAAATTACGGACGAATTCAAGATTACTACCGTTGTGATCACCCACGACATGAACTCGATGATGGAAATTGGCGAGAAAATTATGTTCCTCTATCAGGGAAATAAACTCTGGGAAGGTAACAGCAACACACTGACTCAGTCTGATGTACCAGAACTGAACGAATTTATTTATGCCAATAAATTGCTTCGGGAAATGGAGAAATGAACTTATACTGACCGTTCGCTAAAGACTTTAAGTGTAATTAAAGACAGGATTAGTTAATTTGCGCCTGATGCCTTTCCGTTTCTATCCCTCAAGCGAACACTTCCTTTACATTTTTTTGACTGCAGGCCTGGCCAGGCATTGGTCAATTGTCATCATGGAAAAATGGTAATACCACTTTAATGACAAATAACCAATGGCCAGCTCAGATTAAGCTACTCCTATCAATAAGCCTTCAAACTTAAATCAAGGCTATTAATCTGATGTGTCAGAGCACCGGAGGAGATAAAATCGACTCCGGTCTCGGCATAAGCTCGCAAATTTGTCTCATCAATACCTCCCGAGGCTTCTGTAATAAAACGGCCATTAATTAATCGAACCATTTCCCGAATGCCATCAGGCGGAAAATTATCGAGTAGAATAATATCGACCTGCCCCACCCGTAATACGTCTTCTACTTCGGCCCGGTTTCGGGTTTCTATTTCGATCCGGAGCGACCGACCCGTTTCCTGTAAGTAGGTCACTGCCTTTTTGATAGCGGCTTCAATACCACCGGCATAATCGATATGATTATCTTTAATCAGAATCATGTCATATAACCCAAACCTGTGATTGACGGCTCCCCCTATTTTAGTAGCCATTTTTTCACAAATGCGAAAATTTGGTGTTGTCTTACGGGTATCGAGCAGTTGGGCCCGCGTTCCTTCGAGCAGGTCGACCAATTGCCGGGTATGGGTAGCAATGCCGCTCATTCGCTGCATGCAATTCAGAACTAACCGCTCAGCCGTCAGAATATTTCGGGCACTCCCACTAACCGTTAAAACAACATCTCCAGGTTTTATATAGGTGCCGTCCTGCAACAACACATCAACCTGAAAGCTGGGGTCTACTTCGGCAAAAACTGCCTTTGCTACTTCTACACCGGCCAAAACCCCTTCTCCTTTTACGAGTAAGCGAGCGCGCTTTTGCGCATCGGCCGGAATAGTTGCCAGCGATGTATGATCGCCATCGCCAATGTCTTCGGCCAAAGCTAACTGGATAAATTCATGCAAATTCATAAGTGCAAGGTAACAAATTTTGGCGATGCTCCTCTGAAGAAACGCAAACCGATCTATGTGTTCCTATGCATTACACCCAACTACGGTTGAGGCATTTCAGGATAGTTGGCGCGGTTAGGGCATAGATAGCACCCTCTACCCAGACAAACAGGGCAGCTAACCTGACGCTTTATCGGGCTTTGATTAAGTGAACGGTGCTCGGAAAAAACAGGTAGTGTGAGCCAACCGGTTAAATGATAAGCGGGAGAAGGAGCTTAAAAAGCAGTATCCTCTCTTTTGGCCAATTAGGGGCTGAATTATTGATAGCGGCTTAATTATAATCTCGTCGACAATCTACGCCTATGAAACAGACCGGAGGAATAATAGACTAGTTAGGGTGATGCTCTGCTAATTGCCGCTTGGAATATCATCATTACTAAAGTAGAACAACAGCGGGTCGCCACAGTTCCTATTCAAAGCGCCAATACCAATATACCTCATCACCAAACTTCTCATCTGGAGCATCTACAGGCATCTGAGCAACAGAACTATATTAAAGAGGCTATTAATCGACACCCGCCAAGGGAAAGGCTAATGATTACGTTATATTACCTGGATGAAAAGTCAATCTGGGAGATTGAAGAAATTACCGGCTTATCGGAATCCAACATTAAAATAAAATTATTCCGGGCCAGAAAAGTATTGGAAGAGCAGTTACGGTTTTTATTGTAACTGAATAACTTATCGTTTTAAACTGCCCATTTTCTATGGAGAACGAGAAAGAAGATCGTTTCCGAAGGCTGATCCAAAAAGCAGGACCCGACAAACCGGGCAATGACTTTACCAATGCCCTTATGAAACGAGTACAGGCTGAGTCGGAACTGGATCTGGCCAACGAAGCATCCCTGATCCAGCTTTTCCAGGCGCATACCCTTATCGAAAAGCCATCGACTGCTTTCAATCGTCGGGTCATGAATCAGCTTGTGATTTCGCAATCCAAACCGTTGGCACCTATCATTCGCCCTCGTATATGGTATATGATGGTGGCAACCCTGGTATTGATCGTTCTTTTCTGTGTACTTCTTTTTCCTGTCAGTCCTCCTCAACCAACCTCATCGGGGCTGGATCGTTTTCTTTCTAGCGTGGAGAGAAGCCTCGAGGCCCTTCCGATTAGTTATCCCTTGACCCTTTTTGCTGTAAGTGTCCTGATGGTAGTAGATTATTTTCTAAGACCGAATCTAACTATAAAGTACCAGGGTGATTAAGTTGGATCAGTACTATTTTTTAGTCTAACACCGTTTTACGGCTAGATTCGGTCATTTTGTTTTCGGGCAAAATAGTATGGCATTCTTATTGGAAGAATGGTTGTGTTTATACTTGCATTCTATTGAAAATGGTACGAGATTTGTAATCCGCTAAGGGATTTTATGAAGCAACCGCGCATCATACAACGTCTTTCGAGCCTGCTGCTGGCTACGTTATTGCTATTTTCGGCAATGCAGGGCTATAGCAGTATGGCTAACCAACAGGCATTAGCGGCCAAAAAGGCAGTTGCCGAACAAAGCAAAGCAGGCAAAACACCCGATTCTCACACGTCGGATGCCCAACTGAGCGCGGCCCAGTTTGAAGCGGTCGTTACCCCGGCAATAACATTAGATGGAGGCAGCCAGACTGCATTTCTGCTTCCAGTTCCAACGCTCGTGATTCTGTTGCTACTGAGTGTTCCTCTACTCAGGCATTTCACGCTTCCCCATTTTTATTTTTCCTACTTCAAATACGTTTTTGGGCATCATATTGCCACAAATGCGCCCTAATTAGCCAGAATGTTGGATAATGAACACTGGACGTTAGACCCACTAACGCAGTGTCTGTTGCCGTTCATTATTCAATTTAATTAAGAGTCTGGCGTCCAGAATTCAGTTTCCAAATTTTCTATCTAATGCAAAATCGAACCGGAATACTCATTCTGACAGGAGTTCTTGCCGCTATCTGCATCTACTTTCTGTCATTTACGTTTGTCTCGCGAAGCATCAAAACCGATGCCGAGGCTTACGCAACCAATAAACAAGGACAGGTAGACCTTGCCAAAAAGCAGCACTACCTCGATTCGCTCTGGAAAGAGCCCGTTTTTTTGGGTAGCACCTTACAGGAAGTCTCAGAGCGTGAGTTAGGTCTTGGTCTGGACTTACAGGGGGGTATGCACGTGGTGCTTGAAGTGTCGCCTGCCGACATTCTTCGTAGCCTTTCGGGCAACAACCGCGATCCGAAATTTAACGAAGCGCTCAAACAAGCTGCCGAAGACCAGAAAACAAGCAACACCAGCTTTGTTGACCTGTTTGCCAATAACTTCAAAAAACTGGCTCCCGATACCAAACTGGCGAGCATTTTTGCAACAAGCGCCAACCGCAGCAAAATCAACTTCCAGTCGTCGGATACAGAAGTTCGGAAACTGCTGAACGACGAGGTCAATGGAGCCTTCGGACGGGCTTTCCAGATCATTCAGGCTCGGGTTGATAAATTCGGGGTAGCTAACCCCAATATTCAGCGTCTGCCAGGTTCGGGGCGTATTCAGATCGAACTGCCAGGTGTCGACAATCCAGAACGAGTGCGTCGTTTACTAACAGGAGCGGCAAAACTGGAGTTTACCGAAGTTTACCGCCTAAACGAACTAGCTCCCGCTATTGAAGGTATGGGCGCTTACCTGCTGCGCGAAGAAACAGCCCGTAAAGCAGCTCAAAAAACGACAGCAACCTCACCAACGGCCGGAACGGCCTCGAAAGGAAGCAGCCTTGAATCGCAGTTAGCACAGGGTGCAAAAAAAGATTCGACGGCCAAAAACGATACGGCTGCAGCAGCAGCTCAGGGTACAGCATTAACCCAACTGTTTCTGCCAATTGGCCAGGATCAGCTCGGTGTTTATCTGAAAGATACTGCTCGTGCTAATGCCGTGCTGAACGCAGCAGAGGTACGCAGCCTGTTTCCGGCCGATGCCGTTCCGGCCTGGGATCGTAAGACCTTTAAAGCAACGGATGGCAAAGAGATTCTGCCACTCTATTTCCTGAAAAAACCAGGTGGACGTGCTCCGCTTGAGGGCGATGTAATTACGGATGCCACTAATGATTATGATGACCGTGGCCGTCCGGAAGTAACGATGAACATGAATGCCGAAGGTGCCCGTAAGTGGAAAAACCTGACAGCTGCCAACGTTGGTCGCCCAATCGCAATTCTGCTCGACAATCTGGTTTATACTGCCCCTAACGTACAAAACGAAATTCCGAATGGCCGTTCTAGCATTTCAGGCAGCTTCACCGTAGAAGAGACCAAAGATATGGCTAACGTCCTGAAAGCCGGTAAGTTACCCGCGCCGACCAACATTGTTGAAGAAAGCGTTGTTGGCGCTACACTGGGGTCTGAAGCGGTTAGTGCCGGTGTTATTTCGTCAGTAATTGGTATTCTGCTTGTCTTCGGTTTTGTTGTATTCTACTACAATCGTGCTGGACTTATTGCCGACGTTGCGCTGGTTGTCAACCTGTTCTTCCTGCTGGGTGTTATGGCCTCCCTTGGTGCAGTGCTCACCATGCCTGGTATTGCTGGTATTGTGCTATCGATTGGTATGGCGGTGGATGCCAACGTACTGATTTTTGAGCGAATCAAAGAAGAACTGGCACTGGGAAAAACCTTTAAGCAGGCCGTTAGTGATGGGTTCACAAACGCCATGTCGTCGATTATTGACTCAAACGTAACAACCTTCCTGACCGGTATTGTCCTGTTCATTTTCGGAACGGGGCTGATCCTGGGTTTTGCCACAACGCTTATTATCGGTATTCTGACTTCGTTGTTTGCCGCTATCTTCATCACCCGCCTGCTGCTGGAATCGTATATTCGCAATGGTAAAACCCTGACCTTCTCGTCGTCGTGGGCCAAAAACCTGTTTAAAGATTCGAACTTCGATTTCGTATCGCGCCGGAAGCTGTACTACACCATTTCGTCGGTCATTATTGCTGCCGGTATTATTTCTGTCCTATTCAAAGGCTTTGGCCTTGGCGTCGACTTTAAAGGTGGACGGTCGTATGTGATTCGATTTGAAAAAGCCGTCAGCACCGACGATGTACGCAACGCGCTCGAAGGCGTTCTGGGTGCTTCGCCCGAAGTAAAAACCTACGGCGGAACCGGTATTGGCGCTAATCAGGTAAAAGTAACAACACCTTATCTGGTAGACGACAATTCGGAAGGTGCTGACAAACGGGCCGAGGCCACCATCTACAAAGGATTAAGCAGCCTGAAAGGAAACCCTGCCAAAATCGAAAGTTCGCAGAAAGTTGGACCAACCATCGCTTACGATATCATGACGTCGGCACTTTGGTCGATCCTGCTGGCGGTAGCGGTCGTTTTCATCTATATCCTGATTCGGTTTAAACGGCTGGCCTTTGGATACGGCGCTGTGGTGGCCATGTTCCACGATGTACTTATCATTCTGGCTATATTCTCGATTTTCAACGGTTTGCTACCCTTCTCACTCGATGTCGATCAGGCATTTGTAGGCGCTCTGCTAACGATTATGGGATATTCGATGAACGATACTGTAGTTGTATTCGACCGCGTTCGGGAATACCTGAATGAAAACCGCGGCAAAAAAGAAAGCATTCCAACTATTATCAACAATGCTCTGAATAGTACGCTGAGTCGTACGGCTGTTACTGGCTTCTCAACCATTCTGGTACTGTTGGTGCTCTTTATTTTCGGAGGAGAAACCATTCGTGGCTTCTCATTCGCGATGCTCATTGGCGTTATTGTTGGTACATACTCATCGTTGTTCGTTGCTACGCCTATTGTGGTAGATGCTCTGAGCCGCGATCAGGATAAAGAAGACGACAAGCCGGTGATTGAGAAGAAAACTGGTTTTGACGCTGTACCGGCAGACTTTACGACGACTGCCCCTGCGGCTACGCCCGAAGAGTTCACCGCCAAGAAGGAGAAAAAAGAGAAAAAGCCATTGATTCGCCCTTCGCAATCGTAAGAAAATGAGTGAAAGAGCGAAAGAGTGAAAGAGCGAAAAATTTGCCTACTGGCTCTCGCTCTTTCACTCTTTCGCTCTTTCACTCATTTTTTTCGTATATTTCACGACGTTTTCACCTAAGAATCTTTTTCCAAAAGCCATTATCACCAAACTCTATTTTCCTGCATGGAAACCAAACTAAAACCAGTTGATACTAGCATCATGCGCAAAAAGCCGCTTTCGGCTTATGCGGCAGACATGCAAAAGAGTGAACTTAAGCGGGTTCTGACCCGATGGGGGCTAACATCATTAGGTATTGGAGCGGTCATCGGTGGCGGTATTTTCGTTCTGACGGGTATAGCCGCTCACGACTGGGCAGGTCCAGCCCTGGCACTCTCGTTTGTGCTGGCGGGTGTAGCCTGTACATTTGCCGCGCTCTGCTATGCCGAATTTGCTTCTATCTTACCCGTTGAAGGTTCGGCCTATGCCTATTCATACGGAACTGTTGGCGAAATTTTCGCCTGGTTCATTGGCTGGAACCTTATTCTGGAATACATGATGGGAGCCACAACCGTAGCCGTTAGCTGGTCGGGATACTTTGAGAAACTAATGCACCTGTTTCATATAAATCCTCCCGTCTGGTTACTAAACGATCCCATTACGGCGCAGGAAAAAGCGACGCAACTACGAGCAGCCGGTGAAGCAATTCCAGAATTTTCCTTTGCTATAAATTTACCCGCTTTCCTGATCGTATGGGTCGTAACATACATTCTGGTAAAAGGGATTAAGGAAGCGGCAAGTACCAACAACCTGATTGTAATAACCAAAGTAATAGCCGTTATTTTCGTTATTATTGCCGGCTCATTTTATGTAGATCCAACCAACTGGACACCTTTTATTCCGCTGGAAACAATTGACGAAAAAGGCCAGCCTCACTTTGGTTTTAATGGCGTGGTGACGGCGGCCAGTATTGTCTTCTTCGCCTACATTGGTTTTGATGCAGTATCGACTCAGGCAGGCGAAGCAATCAATCCCCGAAAAGACGTCCCCTTCGCTATTATAGCTTCGTTAATTATCTGTACGCTGTTATATATTCTGGTCTCACTGGTGTTAACAGGCATGGTTCCGTATGATAAACTTGACCTAAAAGCACCTGTTGCACAGGCATTTGCCGATGTAGGGCTGACCTGGGCTGTTTACATCATTACAATTGCAGCTATTGCGGGGCTAACCTCAGTTATGCTGGTAATGATGCTTGGCCAAACACGGATCTTCCTGGGTATGGCCAAAGATGGCCTCCTGCCCAAAGGGCTGTTTGCTGCCATTCACCCAACGTTTAAAACCCCCTGGAAGAGTACGATTCTGGTTGGAGGAATCGTATCGGTTGTTGCAGCATTGACCCCCATCGATAAGGTCTCTGAGTTGTGTAGCTCTGGCACATTGCTTGCCTTTGCCATGATTTGCGCTGCGGTATGGCTGCTGCGCGTTCGAGAGCCAAATCTGGAACGCCCTTACAAGACTCCGGCCTTGCCTGTTGTAGCAACAATGGGAATTCTGGCGAACCTATACCTGATGTGGAACCTCCGTGTCGATACCAAAATCGCGTTTCTGGTCTGGGGAACATTAGGCCTGATCGTGTACTTCCTGTATAGCCGCAAACACAGTAACCTGAACAATCCGGAGTAAGGTGACGACCAAAGTGTATAAAGCCAACAGCCCGACACCATTAAATCTGGTGTCGGGCTGTTGGCTTTATGACTATAGAATACCGAAATTTTTAGGTCAATGAGTAGCTTTGCTACAAAATGAGTCAACAAACATTAATTGGATATATATCTGCCATAGTGGTAGGTATTGTGATTGGATTGACGGGCGGAGGAGGATCGATTCTAACAGTACCTATTTTTGTATACCTCTTTAACATTCCAACCGTCCTTGCCACATCCTATTCCTTATTTGTAGTAGGAGCCACTTCGCTGATCGGTTCCCTTAATCATACTCTAAAAAAGCGTGTCGACTTCCCGGTAACGCTGACGTTTGCCCTGCCATCATTTATATCCGTTTTTTTAAGCCGCCGATTTCTGGTTCCGGCCCTACCCGACCCACTTTTTCAGCTCAACGGTTTCATTCTGCCCAAAAATAAGGCACTACTTTACTTTTTTGCCATTGTGATGATTATGGCCGCCCGCGCCATGATTCGCAACGAACGACCCGAACAGGGAGAGGCTGCCGACGGACGCCCGCGCTACGCAGGACTGGCACTCGATGGATTCGCTGTTGGGCTGTTAACAGGAACTATTGGAGCCGGAGGAGGATTTCTGATTGTACCTATGCTGGTGCTTCTGGCAGGTCTGCCCATTCGTAGGGCTGTTGCTACGTCGGTATTGATTATAGCCGTCAATTCGTTTGTTGGCTTTATGGGCGATATTCAGCATACAACACTCGACTGGAACTTTCTATTACCATTTACGGGCCTTTCAGTACTGGGAATTTTTATTGGTATGTATCTGGCGCACTATCTAGCCCCTGGTCAGCTAAAAAAGGGTTTTGGCTGGTTTGTATTAGCAGTAGCCTGCTACATCCTGGTGAACGAACTGCATCACCTGTTTTAGGCCTTCTAACCAATCCATTACCTGCCCGGATTATCATCAATCCCCAGTCGGGGCAATGCCGGATTTAACACACGGGCAACTACTTTAATTCTGAAAACCCGCGTACCTGCAACATCAAAATCGCAACTATAAAAATCACGAAGCTTGATACCTCGGTATACAGCGGTATAGTTTACTCTGGGTGGCCAGTTTGCCAGAGCCAGTTCTGCCGTAATTGCATCAACAGCTTTCCGAAGGTTAGAAAAAAAAATAACGGTCGATTCGCGCTGACGAAGCACGTTCAACGATCCGACATGCTGAATTGTTACTTCATAGATCGTTCGACCCGTAGGTCGGATTCTGGACCCTTTCAGCTCGTTTTCAATATCCTTATTCATTTTTATTCATTTTCAGCAATATTTTGAAAAATAATCCCGCTATTTTTCAAAGCCTAAACTAAAAGCTCATCAAGACGGTTATAACAATAACTAAGCCAGAAACAGCAGCTCGTCCAAAACGGTCGGGCTTTTTTATTGGCCACAAAAAAAGCGTCAGTTCTGTCGACCGACGCTTTTTTTGTGCACTCAGCTAACATCCACGTCAGCGCTTATTTTTTATACATCACCGATTCAACAGCTTGCAGTGTTCGTTTCACACTTGGCAGAATCGCTTCAATGAGGGTCGGTGCATAGGGCAATGGCAAATCCATGCTATTTACCCGAATTACCGGAGCATCCAGATAATCGAAAGCATTGCGCTGGATGTTATAGGTTAGCTCCGACGAAATAGCTGCCAGTGGCCAGGCTTCTTCTACAATGACGCACCGGTTGGTTTTTTTAACCGAATTAATAATTGTTGCATAGTCGATTGGGCGAACCGTACGCAGGTCGATTACCTCAGCCGAAACGCCATTCTTGGCCAGTTCGTCAGCCGCGGCCAACGCTACTTTCATAATTTTGCCGAACGATACAATCGTAACGTCATTTCCTTCGCGTACAACGTGAGCCTGGCCAATCGGGATCAGGTACTCTTCTTCGGGAACCTGACCTTTGTCGCCATACATCAATTCAGATTCCATAAAAATGACCGGGTCATTGTCACGAATCGACGATTTCAGAAGTCCTTTGGCATCGTAGGGATTCGATGGCACAACAACTTTCAGGCCGGGTGTATTGGCAAACCAGTTTTCAAAGTTTTGCGAGTGCTGGCTCGATAGCATACCGGCATTACCGGTAGGGCCCCGAAACACAATCGGGCAGGAATATTGCCCGCCCGACATCGACATAACTTTTGCCGCTGAGTTAATGACCTGATCAATCGCCACCAGCGAAAAGTTGAAGGTCATGAATTCAATAATTGGGCGCAAGCCGTTAATGGCCGAACCAACTCCTATACCGGCGAAACCTAACTCGGCAATTGGCGTATCGACTACCCGTTCTGGCCCAAACTCATCCAGCATGCCCTGACTGACTTTGTAAGCACCGTTATACTCGGCAACTTCTTCGCCCATCAGATACACTTTTGGGTCCCGGCGCATTTCCTCCGACATGGCCTCCCGCAGGGCTTCGCGGAACTGTATTTCTCTCATCCTAAATCGGTTGATTTCGTTTTATGTTACACTGGATAATCTGACGCTATCCGACAACATTTGGCTAAAAACTGATCAAAATTAGGCAAAATGCCCTGATTCGTCAAATGCTCGTTAGCGGGTTCTACGAATATCCGACTCTGCGCTCTGACAGGGTACTCTTAATAAACGAAAACAGGTCCCTCTTTCTCTGTTACCAACCACTTTAGCATTCTCTCATCAGCATTTCGTTCGTGTGCAATTGTAGGGCTTATAGCATCAACTATCTGTTTAAGCTTACGAATCAGAAAAGAGGAATGCCAATTTCCAGTTCGTAATGCCAGCCATGTGCAATGTCCGCAACTAGACGAAAGGCTAAGGGCTTTCGAGCTTCGATAAGCTTACGGGTAGTAATGCGACAGTCGCCGTGTCTCAATTAGCATAATCCGGCTTTGTGAAAAAGAATCAGAACACTCTTATCTCATGCGTTATCTCTATCCTCTATGCCTAAAACGTACTTTTACAAATCGTTTACAATGTTTTGCATGGCTTTTTCAATTGCCAGAAAACGGGTCTCTACTTTTGGTTCGTATGACCGAACCAGGCAAAAATCTGCCCATGGCCGATAGGTCAATAAGCGTATAAACTCTCTGTTTGAGCTTAAAAAGAGCAAATCCTATAGGCATTATAAAACCTATGGATTGTTAAATTTTCATAACGAGACCAATCTTAAAAATCGGCTTACTTAGTTTTGCCCATCATTTCTGCCACAGCCATACGTTCAACCTTCTTATATGAAAAAATTTTTCGTATTCCTGCTTATTCTTTACCCATTCGTATCAATGGCTCAATCAGGTCTGGGACGAATTAATGGCCTACTTATCGACTCAACGACCTCTAAGCCAATTCCGTTTGCTACTGTTGCGCTCCAAACACCCGACAGTAAGTTGCTAACGGGTGTAACTACCAACGACAAAGGTTCATTTATACTTGATCGAATCCCCTTTGGCAGGTATAAAGTGATTATCTCGTTTGTTGGCTACAAATCCCAAACCATCGACAACGTAACTCTTACGACTGGCAAGCCCGCTATTGATCTGGGCAGTATACTTGTACCGCCAGACAGCCGTAATTTGAAAGAGGTTAATGTTGTTGCTCAGAAACCGCTGGTAGAAGACAAAGGTGACCGGCTGGTTTATAATGCCGAAACTGATGTGTCGAATACCGGCGGCACGGCCGTGGATGTGTTGCGGAAGGTGCCTATGCTGACCGTAGATATGGATGGTAATCTGAAAATGCGCGGCAGTGGCAACATAAAGGTGCTGGTGAATGGCAAACCCTCCTCCATTATGGCCCGAAATCTGGCTGATGCGCTTAAGCAAATGCCTGCCAACATCATTAAAACGGTTGAAGTAATTACTAGTCCCGGTGCAAAATACGATGCAGAAGGATCGGCAGGAGTAATCAACATTATTACCAAAAAAGGCGTAAAAGGCACTAATGGCACAATAAACGTGACGGGCGGAAACCTAAATCGTTCGTTGGGAGGAAATTTGAACATCAAGGGCAAAAAACTCGGTCTGGCCATTTCGCTGAATGGCTATCAATACCGAAATATTGGGGAAACGAGCAGTTTTCGAACGGCATTGTCTGATGGACAGCCAACCAGCTTTTTGCAGCAAAGTACAGCACGCGACAATACCGGTACGGGTGGCTTTGGCGAAATGAGCGTTGATTATGACCCCGATACAACGAACCGCATTAACTTTTCGGCCAATGCCTGGGGTGGAGATTTCCCGATGAACAGCACACTCGATAGCCGGCTGACCGATACCCAGGGCCAGGTTCTACAACAATATCATCGGGATATTAAGTATCGGAACCCTTACGGCAATACAGAATTTAACCTGGGCTGGACCAAAACATTCAAAAAAACAGGGCAGGAATTCAGCCTGTTAACGCAATATGCCCGGATGCCCGACAATTATTACTATACCATTACACAAACCGACAGGCAGTCGGAGGTGCCTGCTTATCTGGAGCGTAGTACCAATCTTAGCCGAAACAATGAATATACCTTCCAGACCGATTATGCGCATCCCTTTACCACCTACACCAAACACGACACCCTCACGATAAAAGCGGAAATCGGAGCCAAAACTATTCTGCGCGACATTGGCAGCGAATTTGTTATTGAACAGGCCCTGACAGGTAAAGAAGTCGACTATGCGGTTGATCCGACCCGATCGAATGAGTTTACTTATAACCAGCGGGTAATGGCTGGCTATGCTTCACTCAAAATAGACACAAAACGGAAGTGGAACCTAACGGCCGGAACCCGCCTTGAACACACCAGCATCGACGGCAATTTCGTGACAACGCAGAGCCGTTTTTCGAACCAGTATCAGAATTTGATCCCGAGTTTTTCGCTGGCCAAAACCCTTGCCAGCAAGCATACGGTAAAAATTAGCTATACCCAACGAATTTCGCGGCCGCTAATCTGGTATTTGAATCCGTATCGCAACTATAGTGACCCCAAAAATATACAGACAGGCAATCCATATCTGAATCCCGAACTCACCCACGCAACCGAGCTCTCCTATAGTACGTTCGGTGAGAGTGGTTCTTCTTTTAATGCGGCCCTGTTCTGGCGGCAAACAAACAACTCCATCGAATGGCTTTCAGCCGTCGATGCGCAGGGGGTAGCGCTGTCGGCTCCGCAAAACATTGGCCGCAATGCCAGCTACGGTGCAAACCTTAATTTGACGCTTCAACCCAACAAAAACATCAATCTTAGCATCAACAGTGAACTGACATACGTACATCTGACTAGTATTGCGTTTCAGCAGCAAACGACCGGCTGGATATGGAGCATAAGTCCTAATTTTTCGTATAAACTACCCAAAGACTGGACCCTGCAAAGCAACGGTTTTGTAAGCTCAGGCTGGGTATCCCTGCAAAGTCGCAATACAGGCTGGTACTATTACAGCTTATCAGCTAAGAAGGAATTTATCGACAAAAAAGCCAGCCTGACGCTGAACATCAATAACCCATTCAATCGGGATGTCAAGATCACAAGCAATCAGTTTGCTCCTTCTTACACTGCCCAAAACATTTCGTTTTATATGAACCGTTCTGTACGGCTTACGGTCAGCTATAAATTCGGTCAGATGAGTTCGGGCGGAAAGCAAAGCCGCAAAATCAGTAACGACGATAAGAAATAAGCCGACTCATTACCCGTTTCGCGCGGCTGCCCGTTTCAGGTCTTCAATCACAATCTCCTCAAAGCCGGGTAAAGTTTTGTAGGCATAGGTAGCTCGCCAGGAGGTATCGGTGTAGTCGTAGGAAACTTCCAGATAAGGCTTTGTTTCGGCTGGCTCCGTATCGCTTTGCCGAACATTGATCCGAACGGGTATATGCTCATAATACCTGAAATAGTTCGGATGAGTCAGATAACCGAGCGGGGTTGTATCCCAGGGCACAAAGCCATCGACGCCAAAAAGCGACTCATTGAACTGTTGCCAGGGCCGCAACTGATCATAGACCCACTGATCTGCTTCTGTTCCATTGTTCAGAAACTCAATATCCGTTTTGCCAAGAAACAGGTAAATACTACACTCATAACCCGATAAAACCATGTTGATGCCCGCATCGAATAAAATCCGAAACGATTCGGGGTCCATCTCAAAGTTGTAATCGCCCACCGACATTTTTTCCAGTCCGGGCTTAAAAGGTAAACCCGGCGTACGACCACCGCAAACAATTACTTCTTCGATCTGCGGAATTAGTTCAGGATGATTCTGTACTACGGTGGCGACATTGGTAAGCGGGCCAATGGCCAGAATGGGCATTTTTTCGTGGCGAAGTGCATTGGCTAAAGCCCGACTGGCATCGTTTTCGATACCAACGTCTTTGGCCGTATCCGAGCCTCGATAAACCGGAATTGTCCGGCCCGTTTTGTTATACCAGCCCAGTATTTTCTGCGTCACTTCGTAGGAATAGTTTGCATAGGTGATGGTGCTGATACCAACCAGTTCCACTTTGTCAGGATGCTCCAGAGCCATTATGAGCGCAATGGCATCATCGACTTCACGGGGCGTTTTATCCTTCATTCCGATCATTATATCGGTATCGAGCCAGATACGGCGAGGTACTGAAGATGGTTCAGCAGACGGAGTCAACATAGAACGGGTTAGTCAATAATAATACGTCAGATTTGCCATTGGATACTTTGCGATGAGTACCGTTTATTCGAATAACCAATGACCGAACACAAAACCGAATCAGACAATCATTCGGCGGGCTTCTTCCAAAAGCTGTTGTTTTTGTTCGAGCGATAAACTCAGGGGTAGTTGCGCCAGGCCAATCAATCGACGTATGATTTCAACACCCGTGAATTGTTGCCGTAAGGTATCATCGAAACCTACCGGCTTTTCGTAGTTTGTCAGAATCGCTTCCAGTGTGCTGAAGGGCTGCTGGGCCATCATTAGGTGAGCAATCATTACGCCCAGATCAAACTCGGGTGGGCCATAAAAACAAAATTCCGGGTCGATTATTTTCACCGTTGTTTCGCCATCGGAGTCGATCTGTAACCAGCTTCCGGGATAATAATCGCCATGAAGCAACGTCCGGTGAGGATGTTCGTCCGTGTGGTTATCGTTCTCGTCCAGATAAAGACGCCCAAGTCTACGCACAATCTTTTTCAGCTCTACATCCTGCTTGTAGGGTATAGCAACGTCCTGCAAACCGGGCTGAATTGTATTAAGATCGAACCCGTTTTCGAGTAGAAACGGGTAATTGAAGATGTGCTCATGATTAAGCGCCCGCATTTCCTGATTAACAAAGACGGGGTCAGGAACTTCGGCCAAAAACTGATGATGCAACTCGGATAAATATTCGATGAGGGCCCAGGCATCGGCCTCACTCAGGAGCTGGCTGGGTTTATATAAAAAGGTATAATCGCGGGCCGTTCCCAAATCCTGAAGTACCAGAATATTATTTTCTTCATCGGTACCAAGCAATTGTGGCATATAACTGGCCAACATTGGCACAGGCTGGGTTTTCTCGTAGAATCGTCCTTCAATGATTGCCCGGTTTGCCGGAGCCGGAATAGACGGATACTTTTCTACGTAGGCACGCGACTGCTTTATAATAAGCGTGCGATTAAGCGTTATTACGCGCAAGGTGTAATTCATATTACCCTCTCCGGGCTTCTCGACCGCCGAAATTACTTCGTTCGTATCGAGCCAGCCGCGCCGACGAAGGTAGTCTTGCAGCATAATAAGGTTTTGGGCGTCCAGGTGCACCATATCGATCAGAGTATTTTCAGACAGCAGTTAGTCATTAAATGTAATGACTAATGACAGGTATGTAAGATGGCATACGTTCACCAATACCAAATAGATTGACAACCAATTGCCAGGTAATCTGTTTTGCCTACCGAACTACAGCCAGCTTACCGGCTACCCCTTCGAGGCCATCGGCCGTAACAACCACAACCAGATAAATACCGGTTTGAGCCGAACGCCCCCGATAATCGCGCAAATTCCAACTAGCAGTTCCTCCCTGCGAACGGGTCTCGTATACCAGTTGTCCGCCCGCATCCATAATTTTCACAGTCGAATTTTCGGTTAATCCGCTAATGCCAACCGTACCGCTAAAATCGGGACGAACCGGATTCGGAAAAATAGTCAGGTTGCTCAGCACAGGAGCGGGTTCGGTAGCTGGCCCCTGATAGGCTACCAGCCCATTAGGGGTTTCAATAAATATTTTTCCACTAACCGGCTCTATAGCAAGAGCCTGAATGGTATTAGTTGGTAATGGGCTGTTATCGGCCGTAAAGGTATCCAGCAATTGTGAGCCATCGGATGTGACATGATACAATCCTGAGCGTGTACCGATCCATTTTCGATTTCCTCCATCCACCGCAATTGCCGTGACGGGTTCGTTCGCCAGCAACCGGCGTCGGTTCAATATGGGTGGCTGTGCGTCGATGGTAGCGTCGAATGCTCCCGCTGGATTATCGAAAACAGTAGGCCCCAGGTCGGTGCCGACCCAAATAGCCCCGTTTCGATCTTTTGCTACTGCCTGAACAGCGTTCGTTAGCAGCCCCCCCTGCCCCGTTTGCGACGTCAGCAACCGGCTTCGGTTTGTTTGTGGATCGAACACCAAAATTCCTCCCGAGCTCAGCCGAAGCCAGATAAAACCATTATCGTCGGGAACTACCTGATTAATTGTAATCAGTCCCACCGCCGGAAAGGACTGAAACTGCCCATCGGCCCGCCGAACGTGCAGCGTAGCCTGCTGTGCATTATAGCCCGCCGTGCTTATCCACAAATTCCCGTCTAAATCTGTTGCCAGACTACTAATGTAAGGTCCAACCGAGGCTGGCAACATGATGGGGGTTAGCGATTGTCCATCGGCCCAGCTCCATAAACCACCACCGTAGCTACTCAGATAGAGTTTCTGCTCTGTAGCCAGATAAACCGCCGAATTGAATCCTATTGCGGGGCCATTTCCGGCCTCTCCCACCCATCGGCCGTTAGCCACCGACAACCTCTCAAAAGGCGGCCGGGCTGTTGTTCGCTGTGTGGCATCCTGGGGTCCATTTGGTAGGGCAACCAGATTTTGCGAATAGGCAAATAAGCCCAAAAACGAATCCTGTGTGGGTCCTTCGGGTAGTATTTGCTGAAATGAACCGGCACTACCAAGCAGCAAACCACTTTGCGAATCGGCTACCCATACCTGGTTTCCATCGGCCACAACCTCTACTGGATTTACTAATAACGAACCCGTATATGTAGCTGACCCCGCTACCGTAACCCCCGTTTCGGTAGCCAGAATCAAGGCCTCCGAAGCTGAAAACTGCCGGATTATGGCATTCTGCATGGGCTGGGTCAATAGCCAGCCTGATGACTGGCGCTCATAAATTCCCACCCCATTTACCGTTACTGACAGTCGATTCTGATTGGTAGCAATCGACTCTAGTTGCAAAGCGGGTGCAGGAATCATTGCCCAGTTTGCCGGATCGGCTATGTTGACAGCAGCAGCAAAGCGTACGGCCCGTAGCCTGCGGCCGGTTTCGGTCGACAGTAATGGCGCGGTCAATGCATAGAGGCTGTCGGTCGTTACGGTCGTTTGGTAGATGGGTAGTGCCGAACCGTCGGTTCGCTGGCTGAAATAGGTATCCCGAATTTCGTTTTTTAGCAGGTTCAAAACAACCAGCCCAAAATCGGTACTCAGATAAGCATAATCGCCCACCCGGTTTATATGATTGATGGTTCGGGAAGAAGGTAGATTGGTGGCCGTAACAATTGTATTGACATTCTGCACAGAACCCGGCTCATTGGAGTCCGTCAATGACAAAAAATCCAGATTACCATTACGATAGGCGATCAATAGCCGCTTTTGGTTGGTCAGATAAGCCAGACGGCTGATTCCAATATCACTCAATCCGTCTACTTTCGATAATGTTCTGGTTTCTGAACTGGCTTTATCATAATAGAACAAGCCATTCTGACTGGCCGCATAAACTTTACTACCTGCCACCACCACCGACTGCCCCAACCGATAACTTACGTATGGCTGCCAGGTACCAATCTGGGCGAATGATGGGAGTTGACCAGTAAGGACAAGTGCATGAAGAATGAAGAATACTCCGAAAAACCCAGGTCGGTACTGACCTCTTTTCTGCGTACGGAACCAGGCAAAACGCTTATTCGTCATTCTACACGATTCATTTTTCATCTTCGTCTTCGTAGACCCACTCTTTCCGGCCTGCTTCTTCGCCCAGGTTAAAGCAGCGTCGGCAGCGCGCTTCATAGCTATCGGTTTCGCCCAGCAATACCCGCTCGTTTGACGGAACTAGCCGATAAGAATAATGAGCAATATCGCCACAAACCACACAAATGGCATGAACTTTAGTGACATATTCGGCAGTAGCCATCAATTGCGGCATACAACCAAATGGTTTACCCGAAAAGTCCATATCAAGCCCCGCAATAACCACTCGTTTGCCCTGATTAGCCAATGTACAACAAACCTCAACAATTTCCTGATCGAAAAACTGTGCTTCATCGATACCAACCACGTCGCAGTCACCCGCCCGCGATAAAATTTGGCCCGCTGTTTGCACAGGAGTAGAATGGATTGTCAGTGCCGAATGCGAAACGATATTTTCCTCATGATAGCGGGTATCGAGACTTGGCTTAAAAATGCGGACCTGAAGCTTGGCAATTCGGGCTCGTGTAAGCCGCCGAATCAGTTCTTCGGTCTTGCCGGAGAACATCGATCCACAGATGATCTCAATCCAGCCAGTGCGCAGGTGAGGAGGTTCGCGCCGTCGAGTAGGTTCAATAAACATGTGGTGTCAGTCGTTGTTGAAGCCGAGTGCTTTTGATCGAATGAATCGGGTTTCGATCCAGACTGTGTTTCCGGCTACAAAATCACTTTTTTAATTTCTTATCGGGCAAAAAGCGGTTTGTGTCCGAAAACTTTATCTTTACAAAACAAAGGCTTTTCCCGATGTCGAACAAGTTTAACGCTAACGCCCTTACAGAATATAGCAAGTCATATGCTCGCCGAATTGCTGCCGATTTTTATCAGCAGCATACAACCATCAATGGCCAGCAAATTCTGTCTCTGACGCCTATTCATCAGATTAATATACTCGTCATCAGCAGCTTGTCGGACAAGTGGCGAGCCGACGCCGAGAAGCTCCGTAGCCCTTACTTCGACTTCTCGAATACAGATGTACAGGAAGCTCTTCAAAATTTCATGAATGTTGTTTCTCAATACATCTCCGTTCGACGCGAACACCTGGAACCATTGCTGGTAGAGGCTATAAAGCAAACCATTACGTTGATTTTTGACCCACGGGCTTATTTCGATGATATTTTACGTAGCCAGCCCGATTTTACATTAACCAATTCAACCCTGAAACAAATAACCCGGTATACAAAAATTAATCAGTTTATTCCGGCTTATATCACTCAACGGATGAATGGAAAACCATTCGTTTATGTCAACCAGGCCTTAACGTATCTGGACGAAGCCTTAACCCAGCGCGGCCATGAGCTGGAGCATTATGACAAATTTGTTTCATTGTTTTCCGAAAAAGTAACCATGGATGTGTCGGCTCTGCTGCGGAGCCATGTTCCCGATACCATTCCGACGGCTCCAGGGCGGTCGTTTTTCGACACGGCAACTGAACCCGCCGTCCCGCCAGCCCCCCTGGTAGCCGAACCATCTGCAATGGCCATGCAATCGCCTGCCGACGCGCCCATACCTCCTAAAGTCGATCCGATTCCGGCACCCGTTGCCGTAGAAGATACGACATTCGGCACTGGCCCTATGTTTCTCAATGGCGTTTCAGGGCCAGAGCCTGTTGCTCCCATCAGTCAACCATCGCAACTACCAACGGGTGCCATTTCGCAACCCTCAGTTGAGCAATCGTCCAAGCCCATTATAGCAACCGAGTCGTCGCCAACCTTGAATGATAAGCTTCGGGAAACAACTCCAACCGAACCCACTACGGTTGCCGAAACCTTCCACCGGGCCCCTATCGAAAGCATTGCCCGCAGCATTTCGTTAAATCAGAAGTTTCGTTTCATCAATCAGTTATTTAATGGCAATGCTGTAGCCTATAACCAGGCTATCGACGAAATTGACACACTCAATAACTATGGGCAAGCTCTCGATCTTATCTCGTATCGCTATGCCTCACAATATCTGTGGGATATGAGTAGCGATGAGGTTAGCGAACTGGTTGAGATTCTGAAACGGCGTTTTTCATGACCGATAAATAACCCTACCAGAACCGTTAGGTTACTTTAGTGCTGCTTCTTCGTCAAATTCAGCCGAATGACGTGTTAGTGCTAACCCCTTACAGTTCTGGTGATCTTGCGTACTGTCTACTTAGTAATGCTATCGGGATGGCTTATGACTGCACACGCTCAGTCTGGCCAACCCTATCAGAATACAGACCGCTCTACCGATGCAAGTGCCCGGTATATACAGGACTTGTTTCCCGTACAGACCGAAGGTATCGATTACCAGTCGGTATACGACGCGCTAACGCAGTTATACACCAATCCACTTGATCTGAACACAGCCACCCGCGACGAGCTAGCCTCTACTTATCTGCTTACGGAGCGCCAACTGACTAGTCTGGCAACTTACCGGGCCGACTTTGGCGATCTGCTTTCCATTTATGAGCTTCAGGCCATACCCGATTTTGACCTGCCAACCATACGCCGATTGCTTCCCTTTGTCACCGTAGCTGGCAATTCTCGTTTGCTCGGTAATCTGCCAACCCCGACCGACAATTACCTGATTATCCGCTATGAGCAACTTTTAGAAGAACAGAAAGGCTTTTCAGAAGCAACGCCGGGCAAAAATGGTAAGTTGCCAACGCGTTATCTCGGCAATTCGCAGCAATGGTATGCCCGTTACCGGTATAGCCGTCCGCGAGCATTTAGTGTTGGCGTAACCCTGGAAAAAGACCCTGGCGAAACAATGGGCTGGCAGCCATCGGCCCGCCGATACGGGTTCGATTATGTGTCATTTCATGCACAGGTTCAAAATCGGGGCCGTTGGCGAAACATAATTGTTGGTGATTATCAGGTGCAGATTGGGCAGGGACTGGTGCTATCGGCTGGGTTCGTGCTGGGCAAAAGCGCCGAAACCGTTCAGACCGTACGTCGACCTACGCTTGGTGCCCGACCGTATACGTCGCTGACCGAATATGGCTATCTGCGTGGCGTTTCGGCAACCTATGCTATTCATTCCCGGCTGGATCTGACACTTTTAGCCGCCCGCAACCGGCGCGATGCCAACACAACAGCCGGAAGCACCGGCCTCGTAGCAACCTCCCTGCAAACATCGGGTCTACACCGAACCCAGGCTGAAATAGACGACCAGGGGGGCCTGCTCGAAACCAATATAGGGGCGCATTTACTCTACCG
Source organism: Spirosoma sp. SC4-14 (assembly GCF_037201965.1). NCBI lineage: Bacteria > Pseudomonadati > Bacteroidota > Cytophagia > Cytophagales > Cytophagaceae > Spirosoma > Spirosoma sp. SC4-14. The sequence continues at coordinate 7,639,047 of NZ_CP147518.1, forward strand.
GAACCCACGGCAATGGCAGGTTGGATTAACGGTGTTACATACTGATTTCGATCTGTACTATCTCCGTCGGGACCTGCCCTATAATCAGTATGAATTTACGGGGAAGCATAACCTGGTGATGGGGCTACATAGTGGCTATATATGGCGAAACTGGAATTTGTTTGGAGAAATAGCCCGCAGTAGTGGCTCCGAAACCAACTCGGGCGGAATGGGCATGGTGGCCGGTGCGCTCAGCAGTCTGACCAAACGACTCGACCTGGCTATTGTGGCGCGTCACTACGACCGCAACTTCCACAGTTTTTATAGCAATGCCTTCAGCGAAGGCAGTCGAACCAGTAATGAATCTGGTCTATATACAGGTATGAAATATACCATCTATAGACGACTAACGCTGAGTGGCTTTGTCGATTATTTCCGGTTTCCCTGGCTCAAATACCTGGTCGATAAACCCTCATCAGGTTTCGATTATCTGCTGCAAAGTCGCTATATGCCTAACCGACAAACGGCCTTTTATGCCGTTTACCATGAAGAGCACAAAGAAAAGAATCTGTCGGGCAGCGATTCGAAAGAAGTGGTTGGCACTACTCGCCGTAGCATTGCCCTCAATGCCGAATATACACCACTCAAAGGTTTATCGCTACGGTCACGACTTCAATTTGGCAGCTTCACCTACGCCGGACAAGCGCCGTCGAACGGGTTTGCGCTCGTGCAGGATGCCACACTGGATATGAAACGGCTTAGTGTTAGTGCCCGCCTGGCGTTCTTTAGTACAGACGATTATGACAGCCGCCAGTATGTATATGAGCGGGACGTCTTGTATGCGTTTTCGTTTCCGGCCTATTATAATCAGGGCTTCCGACACTACCTATTGGTTCAGTATAACCTGAGTCGGCATCTGTCGATGTGGGTACGCTGGTCACGAACCAATTTGACCAATCAGGATACGGTTGGCTCAGATCTCGATCAGATCAATGCTCCCCACAAATCAGAACTAAAGATTCAGACACGGTGGCGATTCTGAATACTATTCGATTACCCACCATCCGTAGCTTTCGGGTTCTAGTTCGACCGTCAGTTCAACATCATATTGCCGGTTTAAGGCATACATTCTGGGCTTGCCATCGCCCTGCCGGATCATAGCCTTATCGCGAAGACCAGTGTAGTAGAGAGGAAGCTTTACGGTCCGAGTGATTTTCATTTTCAGCGGATTATAAAGCATCAACAGCCCTTTTTCCTTCTGCGTTGGATCAACGTGCATAATTCCATCCCAGTCGCGGCCATCGGGCCGACGAAGATGAATAATATCGGCATTTAAAATCATCCGGTATTTCTTATACCAATCAATGACCTGTTTTACGGCCTGCTTTGTGGCATCGGTATCATACAGCCGTGGCCCTCGATAACAGGCCTGAACACCAGCACCATAATATTGCATCATAAGTTGCGTGTAGTCGCTGAGGTGCTCATGCAACGGTTCCAGTACAGCCTCGGGGCCACCGCCCTGGTATTTGGTAAGCGGCACAAAGCCCCAGCCCATGGCCGGTGTTTTTTCCCAGGTACCATCGAAAATATTCTGGCGGTTCAGGAGCTTCTGCTGTTCCCGCGAGAGGGAAAAATTAACTTCCCGATAACCCAGGGCAATCTTGTTGGTGCCATCCATAAAATACCAGTCGGGTGCATTGATGTAAACTCCTTTCTGGTTCAGAAATCGGTAAAAACCCTTCTGCATTTCCATTTGCACCCATTGCGAATCGTGGAGACCTTTATGCCCCGGATGGCTGGTAGAAGCGCAAACATCGCCGGGGTAAGGGCCATCGTGTTCAAGAATATCGAAGCCGGTTTCGGTAATGAATTTTTTCAGGCCGTTCAGGTAATTGATGCCCCAGCGGCTGGCCAGGCAGGGCGCATGCCCAAAGAAGGCGCCTGTATCGGGTAAACCTGTTTTCGGATCAATAACATCAGTTGCATCATCAATCCGACGGCTGCTAAACAGCGAATAGCCCCCTAACAAAATGCCTTTGCTGTGCGCATAATCGACCAGACTTTTGAACTTCTGGATATTCGCCTGCGTAGTATCTTCCATATTCAGGCCACTGCCAAAACTCAGAATTACCATTTCGTAGCCCGTATCTGCGCATTGATCGATCACACTTCTGACTGTAGCCGGATCGGTGCTGACCAGATGCATGAATATGGGGTTTTGTGTGGTCCAGGGGGCTACTGTCCGATAGAACCGTCGGCGTGCCAGGCCGTTTCGTTCACGATCATACGAATCGAGGAGCAGTTCGTGTGTACGAATCGACGTATAGGTTTGGCCAGCTTCCAGATCGATGCCAACACCCCGACCGGGATATACTTCCAGCACGCAGGGTGTTTCGTAATTGTAGTTGACCTGAGATGTATAGAGCGAATCGGTTTTCCAGTGCGTTGCCTGATCAGAAAGCTCGTAGCGCATGGCATTGTTGAAGGCAAAATTGTTTTCAACATAAATCCGCTGTGGTTTCTTCATCTGATCGGGCGAGCCAACTACGGCCGATTCTTCTTCGGGTGTAGCCAGAACTTCGTTGACAACCTGATCAATATGAACACCGTCCGAACGCTTATTCTGAATCGTTAGCCATTTGCAAAGCGTTGGTATACCGTCGTAAAGTGCATAGTGAACCGTTACTTCAATGCCTTTTAGCTCAGGCGAATCTGATATAAACAACAAAGACAGCTCCTGGCCGGTTGGTAAGGTCAAATTTGAAGCCCACGTCCGGCGCTGCCAGTCGACAGCAGGTTTCAATGGCGCAACTGAGAACGTTTTAAATTGAAAATCAGCCGTATTGGCCGTGAAATTATCCAGCCATTCTTCTCGCAGGTAGGCGTGTTCTTTCTGTCCATACAGACCACCAACCTGATGCGTTTTCCCATTCAGCACCAGCCGGGCTTCGGGCCGGATTGAGCGCACAAACTGCTCGTTAGTGGTGCGGTTCTGATAATCGACCGTTGCCAGATTGGGGCTTATCCGAAACCGACGAACCAGTAAACCATTCGACAGAACAAGGTCTTTAGCATAATTGGCCTGATATACGGCCGCTTTTTGCGTTATGGGCGCAATAAGCCAATCGGTCTGAACCGCAACGGGTTTATAAATTGGTAATGATTGAATTTGCCCGAATGCAAGTTGCGAAATCAGTAAAAAGGTCCCTAACCAGCGAGATTTGCTCATTATTCTACTAACGCAATAGTACTTAACCAATATAGAGTCTTTCGCACCCACTATTTACTGCCAACAACCTGATTTTAGTGCAGTTGCAGCACCAATCAACAACTACCCAAATAGTTATCCACAAAAACCATTAGTTATCCACATTTTTAACCACGGGCCGGGAATCATTTTGCCGTTTCTCATACTGAATTTGAAAGCCGTTTAGGTTGGGCGTATGCTGCCGTTTCCGCTGTAGCTCGTACAGATAGATGGTTTGTCCTAACTGATATAAAAACGGATGCCCAATGGTATCGTATTCATACTTATCGTCGTTGAGTATGCCGTCGTTATTGACGTAAATGGTAGCCGAAAGCATAAATTCGACATTATTTTTAAAATCGGCGACATACGATGCATCTGTCAGGAAGCCATAAGCCCAACCTACTTTGTTAAATACCCGAATTCCATCAGGCATCTGATGATGTAGGCTATCCATAAAGAAAAATTTCACGTAACTGTCATAATATTGCTCCGCATCGTATTTGGGGTAATTGGTTTCGCCGGGATATTGCGACAGGTACTGATAAAGAAAATGGTAATCGTCGGGTGTAAGCCGAAAGCGTTGCGTTGCGGGAACCGACATCGGAAACATTACTGACTGCAAAATCTGCTGAAAAGTTTCCAGCGGCATTTTGTTCCGTTCTGTAAAGTCGAACGGCTCATGAATCAGGCTATCTTTTGCATAATATCCGTTCCCCAGTTTAGCAATCCGCCGAAAATCGAACGGGTCAGTATTATAGGCCGCTGGTTGCGTATAGATGGTTTTGCCCGCCAGATCAAGAAACCGCACGGGATTTGTATGCCGGTTTTCGTCGGGTGTCATCCGCACAAACCGATGCGTGATGCGCGTATCCAGATACCCTTTGGCGTGTAAGGAGCGGTTAATCTCACTCTGACCAACAAATTCATACATACGACTATAGGCATCGTTGTCGCTAACCAGAAAGGCTTTTCGGATAAACTGAGCAATGGACGGATAACCCGTTTCGGCTGTTGAGTCGTGTCCTTCTTTTGTTTGCCTGCTATATGCACTGTCGAATTGCATAGCCGTAAATTTCGTCACGGCAGGGTTGTTCAGCCGATTCAGTTTTTCGAGCGAGAGCAATGCCAGCGGAAGCTTTACCGTTGAAGCCGGGTTGAAATAATTAGTGCTGTCGACGTTAAAAAAATAATGTCGAAACGATGGTTCATTGGTCTTGTTCCGGTCGATCTGTGTATAAATTATCTGAACCCGATAGCGCTCCGGAAACCGAATTACGTTCTGAAACACATCCGTCTTATTTCTGGCAAACAGATTAACTAAAAACGCATCGGTTCGGGGCTGGCAGTAACCAAATGTGGAGAAAAACAATAAGAAGAGGATGCTGCTGATGTGTTTCATGGGTGCATTCGGGCGATAATTTTCTTAAACAGACTCATCGAATAGGTTCGTGTCAGCCGTCGTGTACAGCCCTATTCTGGTCAGCGGCCGACGAACGTGAAGGCTAGCTAATGCAAATCGGAATACTAACTACAGAACCAGTTCGGCAAACAACCGCTGAAGAGTCTCCTGCGCATCGATACACAGGCCCGGATGTACCGGCGAGGTTTGCACAACTGTGCTGCGGGTGGCCGTAAGCCAGCGAAACCGTTCGGCAATAGATAGGCAACCGATTGGGCCACCTTCTCTCCGACCGGCACATATTCGCTGAAAAACCTGCAAGCGTGCATCAAGCTCTTCCAAATCGATTTCAGCCGAAAACGCCCTCAAACGCGGTTCGTTTAGCGCGAACCGCGTTTGCAAAAACCCTTGCTCGCGGCAATATAAAATGACACCCACGTTCAAAAATTCTTCCCGGTCAACGCGTGGCATAAACCGGACTACGGCATATTCATACACGTGCATTTCTGGCCTCCTTTGCTGCGTTGACAAATACTTCTGAAGCGGCTATCCGCGACTCTAAAAAGTGGGCGTATACCTGCCGAAGCTCTTCTGCCGACTCATTCATTACCCATTCGTCGGGAATAAGCGAAACAATTGCCCGAATACGGTCGGGTGTCAAAATAGTGCGAAAAGCGGTGTCAACCGCATCGAGTTCGGTCGCCTGAGGTAGCAGCACATGATCTTTAATCTGCGTAAAAGGCCGCAAACTTAGCTGTGGCCAGTCGGGACCGGTATGATGCACATACAACGCAGCACCATGATCGATCAGCCATAATTCTTTATGCCACATGAGCATATTGGTATTCCGCGCCGTCCGATCGACATTCATCACAAATGCATCCAGCCACACGATCTCTGAAGCCAGCCGGGCGTCGACATCATTGATCACGGGGTCGAACGTAATGGAACCCGACAGGTAATGAAGGGCCAGATTAAGTCCTTCACTCGCCCGCAACAAATCCTGAATTTCTTCGTCGGGCTCGGTTCTGCCAAAAGCAACGTCCAGATTAGCAAACACAATTTCGGGAACACGCAAACCCACTGCCCTGGCAATTTCACCGGCAATGAGTTCAGCAATTAATGCCTTGGCCCCCTGTCCGGCGCCCCGAAACTTGAGGACATATAAAAAATTATCGTCGGCTTCGACAAGAGCCGGTAAAGAGCCCCCTTCGCGCAACGGCTTCCCATAGCGCGTTACAGCAACGGTTCGTAGTTCAGGTTGAGGATAACTCACAAGTCTGTTGTTCGAGGTGTTGTTGTCCGACATGCGTCGGAGTTTCACTACAAGTCCACAGAGATCAATATTGACGATGCGACAATTAGCCTTTTATTCGCCCGGCGCTTCTATAGACAATAACTTACTCCCCGGAAAAATAGGGCTTATTTTTAAGATTACGGATTATTGTCCCCCCTTTATGCATTTTCCAGAGAATGCGCTACCTTTGTTTAGATTTAATCTAAATTAACCAGACAATGACTTCGGGTAATCCTAAGCGGCAAATCATACTGGAACTGGTGCAGGTCGTATCGTTTATAGATCTAACACCACATATGCGCCGGATTACCGTGATGAGCAATGGGCTGATTGGTTTGCAGGGATTAATTCCGGGTATCCATCTAAAGCTACTCATACCGCAACCTGGTCAGGAAAAGCCGATCCTACCCGTTTTCGATGCAGAAGGTCAGCCACTTCCGCCACCCGAACACGGTCTTCCCAGCGTGCGTACGTATACGGTCCGGTCGTTCGTACCAGAAACCGGCGAGTTAGCCATCGACTTTGTACTACACGGCGACGAAGGCCCCGCATCGGCCTGGGCAACTACCGTTCAAATCGGCAGTTATCTGGGCATTGCGCTACGCGGTGGCATTCCATATCGGCAAGCCGACTGGTATTTGCTGGCAGGCGACCAAACGGCATTGCCTGCTATTAGCGCCATCCTGGAACAACTACCGGCATCGGCAAATGGACTGGCGTTTGTAGAAATCTCCGATGCTACCGAAGAGCAGGCATTATACTACAAGGCCAATATTGCCCTGCACTGGCTTCATCGCAACGGCATTGAAGCGGGACGAAGTACCATTCTGGAAGAAGCCATCCGTTCGGCTCCGATACCTGAGGGGCGTTCAGATGTTCGCTTTATCTGGGTGGCAACTGAATCGTCGGCTACGAAACGAATTCGCGATTACCTGCGGATGCGGTATCAGCTTGCGCACCATGAACTACATGCAGCCGCTTACTGGAAACTGGGTATGAACGAAGACACCTATCAGGAAATGCGGCATCGGGGAAGCGAGCAATAGGACAAAACGGCTAAAGAGAAGGAGGTAGCTAAGAACTTGTTTCCAGATAGTCAGTGAATAGACTAAGAATGGCTATTTTTAGTTGATTTCCTTCACTTTGGCATCTGATGAAATTTATACACTGCCTCATTACGCTCATTTCCTGCTTAACCTTTTTGTTCATTGCCTGTAGCCGACCGAAAAACCGGACCACCCTTTCTCTGGACGATAAGCTGAACTCACTATTCGCCAGCGTTCCCGATTTTAGTGGTGTTGTACTTATTGCCGACAAAGGACAGCCGATCTATCAGAAAGCTTTTGGTTTTAAAAACGTTGAAACCAACGATCCGATGACTGCCTCATCTATTTTCGAACTGGCATCCGTATCGAAGCAGTTTACGGCCATGACGATTATGATGCTGAAAGAGGAAGGAAAACTAGCCTACGACGACCTCATCGAAAAGTATATTCCCGGCCTTCCTTATCCCGGCATTACCATTCGCCATCTACTCAACCACACCTCAGGGCTGCCCGACTATCAGGACGTGATGGATAAACACTGGGATAAGAGCAAAGTAGCCAGTAACACCGACAACATTGCCTACCTGATTCAGTATCACCCTGCTGCACTATTCGAGCCAGGTGCTAAATACGAATACAGCAACACCGGCTATATGCTGCTAGCCAGCATTACTGAGAAAGCCTCGGGGCAGGATTTTATTGAATTTTGTCGAAAGCGCATTTTTAAGCCAGTGGGTATGTCGCATACCGATATCCGAACCCTTGACGAAAAAGTGAAACTTCCCGAAATGGCCTGGGGGTATATGTACGTTCCCGAGAAAAAGCGGTATGTCCGCGCTGATTCGTTTCCGCAGTTTAATTATGCCATCTGGCTGGGTAACCGCAAAGGACCGGGCCGAATCAGCTCAACGGCCAACGATCTGCTCAAATGGGACCGCGCCCTATACACCAACATGCTCGTTAAACAACAGACGCTTACGGATGCCTTCATGGCCGCCAAACTCAACAATGGCACTTTATCGCCGTATGGATTTGGCTGGGAGTTGGAAAAAAGCGAAAAACTTGGCAAAGTTGTGCGCCACAGTGGCGACAATCCTGGCTACAAAACCCAGCTAATTCGGTATATCGACGCTGACAGAACCGTTATTTTGCTGTGCAACAACGCTCACGAAAACCTGCCTGCCATCCTGAAAACCATTGAAACACTGGTAGCCGACTAAACCAACAACTGGGTTTTATGTCTCACCTCATATGGTTTTGTTGAGTAGCGTCATTCCTCAGTAGCTTTACGGGCAGCCAGTTTCTTTTGTACAACATCGGCCGGATACTTTAGCGCCAACCGACGAATATCGTAGCTAAACTCCTCATAGGTTTGTTTCCAGAGTTCGGCTTCTTCGGGGGTGTATTCATAAAAACCCTGCGCATTTAAAACACCTTTACCCCCTGCGTTTACAATAGCATCGATCAATTGGGGCACTTCGGTCTGGTTGCTCAATGTTGGAAACAGGTCTTTCATCACGGTGTGGTAAGCCGGAACACCGGTTAAATCCATCCAGCGAAAAACACCCACCAGCGTCATCCAGTAACCGGCATTGTTCCGACAGGCTCGATCGACGTCTTCAATGGTAGCATACCCTTTTTCGACCAGATTAAAGGCCTCGCGATACATGGCATACATCAGCCGGTTGGTAATGAAACCACGAATGTCTTTGCGGACCAGCGTTGGTTCTTTTCCCCATTGATGCGACAATTCGTAGAGCCACTCCGCCGTTGGTACATCACTCAGATCTCCGCAAATAATTTCCAGAAAACGAGTCGTATGCGATGGTTCAGCCCAGTGTAATCCCAGAAAGCGAGCTGGCAAACGAGTTTCACGCTGAAGAAGACTGATGGGAATCGCCGATGTATTGCTGGTAATGATGGCATCGTCGGCAACAACCGCTTCGACTCGTTCATAGACTGCTTTTTTAATGGCTATGTTCTCAACGGTACATTCCATAATAACCCGGCAGTTTTTCAGCAGGCTATACTCTTCCGTAATGACAAGCGGCTCCAGATACGTTGCGGGTTCTTTTGTCAGCAGCCCTTCCTGAAACGATTTTGCCAGATGCTCGCGAATGCGCGGTTCGGCAGTTTCCATATCGACGGGCAACGGAGCAACGGCCACCACCGGATGCCCCGCCATCAGCAGGCAGGTTGTAATGCTACACCCCATCAGGCCCAGGCCAACTACGCCTACGGGAATATTTTCTGGAATTATGGGTAGATTCATACGACGTGTAAGGAGGGAAAGTTCAGTTCTTAAAGATAACCGATCGCCAATCAACGAACGAGTGGCCATGCTCTGGTCAACAAAAAGCACCTTATTTTCCCGTGAGTTTTTCGCATTTTTTGTTGTTTTTCGAAAAGCTTAATGATTACATCATATAGAATCCACCCAAACAACTACCGTAGCAAAACACTATCTATCAAGACATTACAACGGACGCCTTACTTTTTTTATCTTTCTCTCACAATGTTTATAGCCTGTTTGAGCCATTTTAAACGTATAGAGCAGGTAAAGTAGACAGCAATAGATATTTTTACGGCATCTGCTGCCATTAACGGCCCCTCCCCCCTCAACCGATGAAAAAATTCATCTACCTGATCCTTATACTGAACTGGTTTTTAAGCGGTTCGACTTACGCCCAAAACTGGTATAAAGGTAATCTGCATACGCATTCGCTCTGGAGTGATGGCGACGATTACCCCGAAATGATTATGGACTGGTATAAAGCCAATGGCTATCAGTTTGTTGGCTTATCGGACCATAACGTGATTCAGAATGTTGATAAATGGGTGAATGTGCCGCATCAGAACGACCGTCGGCGAACATTTGACCGCTACCTGCGCACGTTTGGGCCCGACTGGGTCACCTACAAGCGCGGTGCTAACGACTCTCTCAAAGTTAAACTCAAAAAGCTGGACGAATACCGTAGCTATTTCGAAGAACCAGGAAAATTCCTAATCATCAAAAGCGAAGAACTCTCAACGGGCTTTCAGGGAAAACCGATTCATATTAACGTCACTAACGTTCAAAACCTGATTCGGCCCCTCCCCGGCAATAGCGTAGCCGAGGTTATGCAAAACAATATCGACCAGGTTGTTGCGCAACGACGGCAGACAGGACAACCTTTATTTCCGCACATTAATCATCCTAATTTTTATTATGCTATCAAGGCCGAAGATCTCATGCAACTTCGGTATGAGCGTTTTTTCGAAGTCTTCAATGGCCATCCGCTGGTGAATAACTATGGCGACAGCACCCGCGAAGGTACAGAATCGATGTGGGACAAGATCAACTTTCGGTTTTTGCAGCAAGGCCGCCCCATTATGTATGGCCTCGGCACCGACGACAGCCACAACTACTATTTTTTTGGGCCGGAATTCAGCAATTCGGGTCGAGCCTGGGTTATGGTTAATGCGCCCGAGCTAACCCCTCGTTCGCTAATCGAAGCGATGGAAGCCGGGCGGTTTTACTCAACATCAGGTGTTTTATTAAAACAACTGCCCCAACACAACAAGACCCTGACGGTTCAGGTGCAGGCCGAACCGAAGGTCTCGTATCGAATTCAGTTTTTCGGAATCAGGCAGGGAAAAACAACCGCCGAGTTACTACGGGAAGTGTCGGACACCTCCGCTACCTATGCCCTGACCGATGATTTGCTGCTATTGCGGGCCAAAATCATTTCGAATAAACCGAAATACAATCCATTTATGCCGGGCGACGTAGAAACGGCCTGGACACAGCCCATTGTTCAGAAGCCGGTACCGCAACCACTCGCCAGCGTTTCGCCCCTCCCCAATGCCCATGCTCATAACGATTACGAACAATCGCGACCGCTTTGGGATGCGCTCGACAATGGCTTTACGAGTGTTGAAGCCGATATTCACCTGATTGACGACACATTGTATGTTGCCCACGAACGGCCGGGCTTCAAAAATGCAGCCTCAACCCTCGAAACTCTATACCTCAATCCATTAGCAGAACGAATTCGCCAGAACAAAGGGCACATTTTTACGGGATATAATGGCCCGTTCTACCTCATGATCGATGCTAAAACCGAAGCAGAAAGCACTTATCAGGTATTGAAAAAAGTGCTTCAGCGCTACCAATCAATGCTCACGACCGGTAGCCGGACAAAAAATCAAAACGGTGTTATCACGGTAGTCTTGTCAGGCAATCGACCGGTTCAGACGATAAGTAAGGACAAAAATCACTTCGTAACCATTGACGGTCGCCCCAGCGATCTGGGCAAAGGCTATTCGCAGGCAATTATGCCCATTGTCAGCGATGCCTATCCGAATCAGTTAAGCTGGCGTGGAAAAGGTGAAATACCCGCCGACCAATTCGAGAAATTACGCCTGTTGGTAAGGCGGGTCCATAAAGAAGGGAAAAAACTGCGGCTTTGGGCCAGCCCCGAAGACCCGGTCGTCTGGGCAAAGCTTCGTGAAGCCGGTGTCGACTTTCTAAGTACCGATCAGCAGGAACTAGTGCGCGACTTTTTACTGAAAACAAACAGCAACTAAGCCCGGCATTTCTGCCAGACCATCACTCGGGTTGCATAAAAACGCGATCTGAAGCCTGGGCCTTCAAATCATTTAACCCCCATTCCTGCATGACGTTAATTACAGGAATTAATGATCGGCCGTAGTCGCTTAGTTTGTATTCGACGCGAGGTGGAATTTCCGGGTAAATAGTTCGTTCGATAATACCGTCGTCTTCCAGTTCGCGCAATTGGTTAACCAGCATCTGTTTGCTAACGGAGGGAATGGCGCGTTGCAGCTTACTGAACCGATTACAGTTTTTGCTGATTCCGTACAAAATCAGCACTTTCCACTGACCGCCAATTCGACTCAGGCAGTGCGTAACCGGACAGTTATGTGGATTAAAATCCTTGTTTTTGCGCGAATTACCCATTAGTCTAAAAAAATGTACTAGCTAGCATAAAACAGACTACTTGCCTATTATGGACAAAGGTAACAGCTTTGTGTAATCAAGACAAAAACAATGACAATCGAGCAAATCAAAGAAATGATCGCGGGCGGAGAGTGGATCAGTATTGCGCCCGAAGTGCGTCCCAGTAGTTCACGAAACGAAGATGGCAGTGCAAAACCCTTTTATTTGTCCCGTCGATTCACCTACCAATCTAACGACACCTTTACGCTGGAGATCATCAATTTTGCCGATGCCTACGGAAAAGTGCCTTTAGCCAGACTGCTCATCAAGGGTCATGTAGAATGGCAGGGCGATCATCCGGTAGCGACTGGTGCCCAGAAAGTAGACTTTATTGCCGATGAAGCGTATGATGTAACGCCATTGCATCCGGGTTTTGTGGGTATTCTGAATCAGTTTGCCAGCGCCGACTTTGATCGATGGGAGCTAACCAGTACGCAAAGCATTTTAGGCAAAGCGTTTGCACCGTTTGGACTGACCGAAGGACAAATTTTTAAGGAATCCGAGTTGATGTATGTCCTGAACGATATGTTGTTCTGGGGAGCGAGGCACGTCGATGGGCGCGGCTTCGACACGGAAGAAAACCGGCCCACTAATTTGCAGATTCCGATGGTACGACCACATTGATTGAGGCCGAACGACAGTAGCGGGTCGATGCCTGGCAGGTTGATATACTTCGGAGCCAGTTACACAGCCATCAGTTAGCCGACAAGATTGCCGTTCCCTATCAGCAAGGCGTTATTTTCCTGCCAGTCGGCGAGGTTATTTACTGCGAGTCTGATAGTAATTACACCAACGTTATTGCTATCCAGAACCGATCTTTTCTACTGACGCGCACCCTTCGCGAGGTGCAGGAAGTGCTGGAAGAACGGAACTTTCTGCGGGTTCACCGGCAGTACGTCATCAACCTCGACCACATCAAACTGTTCATGAAGGGCGAAGGGGCTTACCTGGTCATGAGCAACGACGTCAGTATCCCCGTAGCCCGCAATCAGAAAGAGAAATTGATACAGCGGTTTGGGTGGCTGTAGCAAAATGGTCTTTTCAGGTCAGTAAAAAATCCGTGAAATTCTGCGGACTAATCACCGTTTGCTGCGTATTCGGGTATGCTTCTGAGAATGTCTTAGGAAAACGGGCTTTGGCTTTTGGGTTCCATTTAAATTCGTAAGCGGCTAATTGCCCGTTTGATTCTTCCAGATAGTCAATTTCCTGCTGTGCGTGAGTACGCCAGAAATACGACCTTGCGTAGTGCTTTTTATAGTGATTGCGTTTCATCCGTTCGCTCACCAGAAAATTCTCCCATAGAGCACCGGTATCATTTCGGAGTTCGAGGGGGGCATAATTTTCGATGAGCGCATTCCGAATCCCGTTATCGTAGAAATAAACCTTTCGGCTCGTATTGATCTCATTCCTAAGATTTCGGTTGAAGGGATGGAGTCTGAATACAACAAACGCCTGTTCGAGCAACTGAATGTAGCTTTCGACGGTCGCCTTATCGATTTCAACCAGACGCGATAACTCATTATACGACACTTCGCTACCCACCTGAAACGCGAGTGCTCTCAATAATTTTTCCAGTACGTTGGGCCGCCGGATTCCCCTAAACGAAAGCAAATCTTTATACAGGTAGCTTCCTGAAAGTTGGGCCAGAATTTCGCGCTCGTTGCCTAAGTTCGTGACCACATCAGGATACATACCATAAATCAGACGAGTTTCCAATTGCCCTGTGGCTCCTAAAAAAGTGGTGTAATCAACCAACTCCTGCCACGAAATAGGATACAGCCAGTACTCCCATTTTCGGCCGGTTAGCGGTTCATTGATTTCATTGGCCAGGTCAAAAGCCGAAGAGCCGGTAGCAATTAGCTGCACATGGGGTAGCGTATCATGAACAATTTTGAGGGTCAGCCCAATATTCTGAATCCGTTGAGCTTCATCGATCACAACGAGCGTTGCATTGCCAATAATTTGTTTTAGTTGCTCCGTACCCACCTTGGTAAGCCCTTCCCGCACCGATGGTAAATCGGCATTTAGCCATATTGACGGTTGCGAAAGCCGCGAAAGCAACTCACGTACCAGCGTTGTTTTTCCTGTTTGCCTTGGTCCAAGTAGTACAATGCTCTTTTGCTTGAAAAGCTGCGCTTCAATAATTGGCAGTAATAACCTGTTTATCATAATTCAGGGATTATAATCACCAAATTTATATAAAAAAGGCGATTGTAATCCCTGAATTAGTACTTTTTGTACATTCCCCTTACTTGACAGTCAGTAAGCCTGCATCATAAACTATAACCCCATTCACCATTGTCAGAACGCTTTCAGTTTGAAGTAGCTTAGGGGCTGGTACTTTGAAAATATTCTGCGATAGCACCGCCAGATCGGCCACTTTGCTGACCGTTAGTGTCCCTTTAGTATTTTCCGCAAACTCGGCATAAGCGGCTGTGTGGGTGTAGGCGATAACGGCCTGTTCGCGGCTGAGTGCTTCGCTGGGTCGACGCGGGTGGGTGGTCGCAAACATAATGTTCAGGTAAGGATTAAACGGCCCATCAGACCCAATCGCCAACGGAATGTGATCATTCAGCAAGGTTTTCATCGCCATACCATGTGTGGCTGGTGGACCAATCGGGAAGCCTTCCATCGGCGCAAAATGCGTAGGGTTCTGCACAATGATAATGCCCATTTGCTGTGCCTTTTTGATGTATTCGGGCGAGTAGTCGATCTCGTCGCCATGCTCAAAACGCGGACGTAATGCTTTCCAGTCGACAGGCATAGCCGCCATCAGGTCGAGGAGTTTACCAATCGATTTGCTGCCGCCAATATGGAAATGCAACTGGTCCTTACGGGCAATAGCTTCCTTGCACATCCGCTCAATTTCGGCTACCGTGTAGTTCATTCGGCCATACCAGCCGGGGCGATTTGGGTAAGGGTCGACCTGTTCGGCACCGCCTTCCAGAGGGGTGCCTTCGAGCAGCCATTTGGTGCCGCTCACCGTTAATAATGGTAAATCGGGCGTTGTTTTAGCCAGGTCTTTCGCTGGAATACTTAAGCTACCGTCGGTGTTCATATCGCCCCAGCGAATCAGGCGAAGGCGGAACGATAATCCGGCTTTTTTCCAGAGCTGAGCGTAGTCAGCAGCCGTAGCACCCGTACACATGTTCTGATAGCTGGTAACCCCGGCTTTGAGCAATGCCTGCGTCATACTCCTAAACTCGGCTATCATAGCGTTCTCGTCGCGTAGTGATGCCATTTTTGCGTAACTGGTATGCGGCCAGTAGGCATTCTTTTCGTAGCCTTTGCCCGTCAGGGTTTTGCCATCGGGCATCCGTTCGTAAAAACCACCTTTGGGGTCGGGCTGATCGTCGGCAATGCCCATTTCGTGCAGCCCCAGTGTATTATATAACCCAATATGGCCCCACCACGAAAGCAGCCGAACAGGGTGTTTGGGTGCGATTTTATCCAGCACAAACCGGGTAACCTCCGGCGAATTGGCGATTGTGATACCAATTATCCCTTCAATCCATTGCCCTTCGGGAGTTCGCCGAACGGCTTTTTTCAGCGAATCCTGTACGGCCTCCCAGGAAGGGTTCATGCCAGCCGACGCAATTTTTGTTGCTTTCAGACCACCGGGTAGATGGTTATGCGCATCGTTGAATCCCGGCACAACCAGCATACCGCCTAAATCGAGTCGTTTAGTTTGCCGGGTCGCCAGTTTTTCTATGTCGGATGTTTTGCCAGTGGCAATGATGCGCCCTCCCTTGATTGCCAATGCTTCTACATATAACTGGCTGGTATCCGACGTAAAAATTTGTCCATTCGTCAGAATCAGGTCGGGTTGTTGTGCTACGGCTACTAGACTAATCAGTTGGGTAACTAACGCGGCCAATACGTTTCGCATGGAAAATGTGTTTTGGTTTACCAGCCAAAACTATTGCAATGCGTCGGCGTGCCAGATGTAAAAAAACGACATTAATACAGCGTTTGGCCCAGGTTGAGCTGAGCTGTATTCTGTGCTAAATCTATTTGAGTTCTCAACCGCCTGGGCTTCTAAACAGGAGTTTCAATGGATTTTGGCTATATTTGAGCGTATCGAAAACGAACGGAAATGATCGCTACGAAATCTGGAATACGGGCGAAAAGGCCCAAAGCTAACGTGCCAGAATATCTTATTTACGAAATCATGGACGGTAAGCCTATTCACTATAAGGGCTACCGGGATGTATTGGCAGGTACAAAGAAGTTTTCAGAAATTATGGGATCAAGTACGCTACAGTCATTTATTGTCGCTTACCTTCAACGACTACTTTTTAGGGAATTGAGTGAGGACCAGTATACAATTCTATCCAGCGAAACGGGCCTTCATCTAGATAAGCGAACCAATCTGGCGGGCGATATTCTCATTTTCGATAATGCTACGTTACCCATCGACGCTATCAATGAATTTTACGCCCAGGTGCCGCCTAAGGTTGTGGTTGAAGTTGATATTGCTGCCGACTCGGCTGACGTAGAGACAGATGGCTACATCTTCCAGAAAACCCAGAAGCTACTGAATTTTGGCGTTGAGAAAGTGATCTGGATTACTACAGTGGCTAAGAAAGTTACTGTGGCTACCCCGCAGGGGGACTGGCAGGTGAAAGACTGGCATAAAGATATTGACGTGCTGGATGGCATTCAGTTCAATATCGGTCAATATCTGGCTAAAAAAGGATCTTCGTTCGCCTAACGACGAGTTTCGATCAGGCAAGAGACTGCCCCCGGTCGGGCGAAGCCGTATCCTGCGTCATCAGCATAGTAGGTGATACCTCGGCAAACTGCCGGAAATCGCGCATCAGGTGTGAATAATCGAAATAGCCACAGGCGTAGGCAACGTCGAGCCAGTCGAGTTGGGGCTGTTGGAGTTTCAGCTTAAAGGCTCGGTCGAATCGGGCAATACGGGCGTAAAACTTCGGACTCATGCCGAGCCGTTCCTGAAATTTACGCTCCAGTTGGCGGCTGCTCAAACAAGCCTGGTCGGCCAGCCAATCCAGCGAAAGTGGGCCATTCGTATCTTTAATCGCAAGAATCACTTTGTCGATGGGTTGTAGCGGCAAAGTACGCCGGGCCAATGAATCCATCTTTTTGAGCAGGTATGCTTCGATATGGCTGATCATACGACGATGATCGGTTTCTTCCCGCAATTGATTGTTTAATTCGGCTATTCCGGCATCCATCAGGTATTCCGCATCGACTTCCTTGCCCTGAAATTCAGTAGCTGGCATTCCTCCAAGCAGTTGATACAAAAATCCAGGCCGAAAACAAACCTGGATAATCAGGTGATCTTCGCCAAGCAGTATATTGATCCGTGACGTTTGCTGCCCAACAAAAATGCTCGACGGGTTGGTTCGGGTTTCACCATTGCGGTTGACAACGGTTTTTGCGACACTACGTGGATAAAAGAAGAGCGACTGATCGGCATCGGGCGGAATGGGCTTAATCCGTTGCTCAAAAGATATGTCGTCTAGCGGTATGTGTAGTAGCAAATAATGCCGCACATAAGGCCGTAGCGAAGGATGGGGTTGTATGTGCGGAAAGAAAATCATATTGGAAGATAAGTACTTGCCCTTTGAATGGCAAATGGCTCTTAGGGAATGGTTATGTCTCAGCAACACCAAATACACGCTCGGACGATATGGCTTCAGCTTCGTAAAACGCGTTGGGCGTAAACTCCTTAAAGTCCCGAACCAGATGCTGATAGTAGTAATACTCTAAGCCGTCAGGGTTGATGCGAGGAATATCCTGCGTTGCACAACTATCTTTTGGGTAAGTCGTTATGCAGAATTTGGACAAGCGTCAGGCAATCTGGAAGAATCGGACATTTTGTGGACTGTCTCAAAATGATTGGAATTACACCTGCCACCGATTCTGCGTATAGGCGTCATTCCAGAAATACCACTCCAGTTGGCTTGAGGTTCGGAAAGCGTCGCGCATTCGCTGTTGTTCGGTCGTTCCGGCCTGTTGGGCCAACCGATCCGTGATGGCCAGCATCTGATTGACGGATACATCGAACGCTTCTCCTGCATACGTGTCGATCCATGTTTGGTACGGGTTTTCCTGAATAGCTCGTTGGTAGATATGTTTACCCACCTGCCGGTAAATCCAGAAACAGGGCAATACCGCTGCTGCACCGACGGCAACCGATTGAAGCGATGTGGTGGCCAGCAGGTAATTCGTATACGCAAAACAGGCTGGCATTTTGTCCGATGTTGGTTCGATGGCATAGATTGAAAAATAGGTTTCGTGCAATGCCCGCTCGACCAGAATAGCGTTTTGCGCAAACTGGGTAAACTGCAACACATCGTCTGTGCTTATCGACCGGGCTGCCAGTAGATTCAGGGCACGGCTGAAATCGGCCAGATACAGGGCATCCTGCTGAATGTAGTACTGAAATAGAGCCGTGGGCAGACTGCCTGCCATCAGTTCATCGACAAAACCGTGTTTCAGAATGGATTCGTAAATAGGCATAATGTCCTGCCAGAGTTGTTCGGTGAATTTCATCTGCGTTCTATACCTTACTGCCAGAGGTTATAAAAATGGTGAACAGGCCCATGTCCATGCCCCAACCGATAATCAGCACCGGCTTGTAATGCCCCTGTCAGGTAGGTTTTAGCCATTGCAACCGCATCAACGACCGATAATCCTTTGGCCAATCCAGCCGCAATTGCCGACGACAGTGTACAGCCCGTTCCGTGTGAATTGTTGGTATTGATACGGGCAGTTGGAAACCAATGCTGCTCATCGGCCGAAACGTAAAGTAGATCTGTACTGTCGTTGTCAGCCAAATGGCCGCCTTTTACCAGAATCGCGCCCGGACAGCGCGTTGCCAGATCGACAGCCGCAGGCAACATATCGGTTTTCGTCTCTACAGATCGACCCAGCAATACGCTGATTTCGGGCAAGTTGGGGGTAATGACCGATGCCATCGGTAACAGATACGTTCTTAATGCATCGACTGCTTCGTCCTGTAACAGCTTATCGCCACTTTTAGCGACCATGACCGGGTCAAGCACAATGGTCGACACATCGAACGCGCGTAACGTAGTGGCCACTTGTTCAATAATTTCGGGCGAGTGAAGCATACCAATCTTTACCGCATCGACGCCAATGTCGCTCAGAACGGCTTTCAATTGCTCAACGATAAAGGCGGGCGATACCGGAAAAATGCCGGTAACGGCCTGGGTGTTCTGGGCCGTCAGGGCGGTCAACACTGACATGCCATAGCAGCCCAATGCCGAAAACGTTTTCAGATCAGCCTGAATACCAGCCCCTCCGCCACTATCGGAGCCCGCAATGGTTAATGTCCGAATGTAGGTGTTCATAGGAAATGATTGAATTGTTGAATGATTGAATGATTGAATTATTGAATGATAGAATGATAGAATAGAGTGAGGTAGCTATTTAACCATTCTATTCAATCATTCTATCATTCAACAATTCAATCATTTCCCTGCTGGCTTCATACGGCGACGGGTGTCCGCAAATGGCTGATACGACGGCGGCACCCGTTACACCGGTTTGCATCACCTGTTGAATGTTCTGAGCATTAATCCCGCCAATCGCAAAGGTTGGCAGGCTGGTTTGACGGCAAAGCTGTTGAAGGCCATCCAGACCGAGTAGACTCGACGTGTCCTGTTTGGTGCCTGTTGGAAAAATTGTGGCTATACCCAGGTAGTCTAGTTGAGCGCCAGCAATAGCCTGTAATTCAGCCAGATTGTTGATCGATAACCCAATGATCTTATCTGGTCCAATCAGCGTCCGAACCATCGAATAAGGCATATCGCCCTGGCCAACGTGAACACCATCGGCATCGAGCGCCAGCGCCACATCAACCCGGTCGTTGATGATCAGGTTGGCTCCGTAAGCCTGCGTGATCTGCTTTATTTCGGCGCCAAGTTCCAGAAAAGCCCGTGTAGACAATTCTTTTTCGCGGAGCTGCACCCAGCGAACACCCGCCCGACAGGCTTCTTCGACTACAAACGGAAGCGTATGGCCTGCCTTTCGGGCCACATCACTATCCGTTACCAGATATAAACGATTCACGACTGTGTCAGCTTGAGGGTGTCGGTAAATTGGGCTTCGGTCAGTCGATAGAGCGTATCCAGAAAGTTGACCTGTAAGCTACCGGGAGCCGGGTTCTTCGCTACGGCCAGTTCACCAGCGATTCCCATTACAGCCATCGCGTGTGTAGCGGCCTGAAAATAGTTGTTGTTCACAGCCGAAAACGCGCCCGTTATGGCCGTGGCCGTACAACCCATACCCGTTACTTTGGTCATGAGCGGATGCCCGTTGGCCACTTTGGCGGTTCGGTCGCCGTGAATGATGTAATCGGTTTCACCACTGATCACCACCACCGATCCCCATACCGAACTCAACCGTCGGGCGGCCTCCACGGCGGCCTCCGAGCCATACAAACTATCGACCCCTTTGGTTTGGGCGTTCAGACCGGCTAATGCCATGATTTCGGAGGCATTGCCACGAATAATGTCGGGAGCAGCCAGCGTCAGCAATTCCTCGCTGACCTTATTACGAAATGTAGTGGCCCCAACACCAACCGGGTCAAATACAATGGGTTTGCCCAAGGCTTTAGCCTGTCGCATGGCGAGTTTCATCCCGGCCACAAAAGTGGCATCGAGCGTACCGATGTTGACGACCAGTGCGCTGGAAATAGAAACAAACTCTTCGACCTCGTCGGGCGCATGAACCATAGCGGGCGAAGCGCCGAGAGCCAGCAGGGCGTTGGCCGTGTTGTTCATGACCACGAAGTTGGTAATATTGTGAATAAGCGGAGCCTGCGCACGAATGCGCTCGACATCGGTCCAGATCAAGTGTGAGGGTTGAGTCATGTTGCTGTTTATGAGATAAATACACAGCAACTTTAGAGGAGAGTAAACGAAGTTTCGTTAACTTTTCCCTACGGCAGTACGAACTGCATCAGGTAGTGAGGGTATTCTCTCAGTCTGAGCCGATCTGGTCAGACACCCCTAAAGTTGTGCAACAAAGGTAGCAGATAATACTGTACAAGCGGATAAAAAACGAGACTCTTTATCGGCTTTAAAAAGTTTGCGATAGCTTTACAAACCCTATTCCTATTTCCCAAAACCGATGAAACTAACCGCTGTTCGTTACCTGTTTTTTCTCTTGATATCACTGGCTACAGTCGGGCAAACCATGGCCCAACCATCCGGCGATACCTTTATCAATGGCGATCTGTTGCCTAATGCGCCTGAGCTGGCAGCTCGCGGAAGCTATCCGATTGGCGTACGAACCCTGAAACTGATTCATAAGGACCAGGTCGATGTGTTGCATACAAAAGAAGGCAAGCATCCCTTGTATGATCGTCCGTTAACGCTCGAAATCTGGTATCCGGCCCGTATTCCCGACAATAAACCGGGCATAGTACAGTATGAATCGGTGCTTGGGCGATCAAATGATCCTAAACGACCCATCGTCCCTTTTACGTTTCCGGGCCGGGCCAGTCGTGATGCCGAACCCGACCGAAGTGGCGGAGCTTATCCATTAGTTATCGTATCGCATGGCTATCCCGGATCGCGGTTGTTGCTTACCTACCTGACCGAAAACCTGGCTTCGAAAGGGTACGTTGTTGTCGCCATCGACCATACCGAATCGACCTATAGCGATTTGGCCGCTTTCCCGAGTACACTACTAAATCGCCCACTCGACGATCTGTTTGTTCTGAACGAGATGGCTCGGCTGAGTGCGAAAACCAGCAATACGTTTCTGGCGGGATTACTCGACGCCGATAATACGGCCCTGATTGGTTATTCGATGGGTGGCTATGGCGTACTCAACACGGTAGGAGCTGGCTTCAGTGCCGAAGCCCTAAAACTGTTTGGCCAGATGACCAACGGAAGCACTGCACTGGAACCCCGTACGATGAACTCACCCGCTTACAAGCCCACACTCGACTCGCGGATTAAGGCCGTAGTTGCGTTTGCGCCCTGGGGAATGGAACGGGGTGTATGGGATGCTGCCGGATTGGCCGGGTTAACGTTACCGACACTGTTTATAGCGGGTAGTAAAGACGACATTTCTGGCTATGAAAAGGGCATCAAAGCCATTTATGAAGGAGCCGTTAATGCAGATCGTTATCTGCTTACCTACGTCAATGCACGGCATAATGTAGCGCCCAATCCACCGCCAGCAGTAACGTTACAACCCGGCGTATCGGCTGACGAATATGGTCACTATGCTGAACCGGTCTGGAACGAGCGCCGAATCAACAACATCAACCAGCACTTCGTAACGGCATTTCTGGGCATTCATCTGAAGAAAATGGAGTATGCGAAGTACTTCAACCTTCCTGAAACGGACGCCCCTGGGCCATGGACTGGCTTCAAACCCCGAACCTCCCTTGGCCTGGAAATGCATCATGCAAAACCGTAGAGATCGTCCATCCCTGTCCTCCTCCTGAAACAGAGATGAGGTAATATTCCAACTAAAATAGCCATGCCGCAACGAATCCATACCCCTCGCCTTGTGCTACGCCCCTGGCAACCTGCGGACGCCGAACCGTTTGCCGCTATGAATGCCAATCCAGAAGTAATGAAGCATTTTCCGGCTCGCCTGTCGCGGCTGGAAAGCGATGCCATGATCGAACGGATGGTCTATCATATGGACGTAAACGGCTGGGGATTGTGGTCGATTGAAGCGCCCAATATTGCGCCGTTTATTGGCTTCTGTGGCTTATGGACGGTTTCGTTCGAAGCGCCATTTACGCCCGCCGTTGAAATTGGCTGGCGACTTGCCCGGCCGTATTGGGGTAAAGGCTACGCGTTTGAAGCGGCTCAGGCTGCTATGAACTTTGGATTCGAAACCCTGGGTCTGGATGAGATCGTATCGTTCACCATTCCGGCTAATATTCGCTCCTGGCACCTGATGGAACGGCTCGGTATGACCCATAATCCCGCCGACGATTTTGAGCATCCGCGTCTGCCCGAAGGTCATCCCATGCGTTGGCATGTGCTGTACCGAAAAACGCACGAACAACATACAGCATTCAGTCCAACGTTCTAACAAACAAAACCGACCGGCTCCACTTAAGAACTCGGTCGGTTATCTCAAAAACGAAATGACTCCTACTATTTCTTCTCTGGCATCAGCACTAGCCGAATAAAATTAGAACCCAAATACTGATTGGCCGCTTCTTTCGTGCTCCCGACCGTTACTTTTTCCAATTGCTGGTTCTCATGTAAGACCTCATCGGGCGCATCACCATTGTAATATTGACTTTGCAGATAACCGAGCCAGAACTGGTTATCTTTCAGTTGCAATTCTGTTTCGCGCCGGGTTTCGGCCTTAAACTTGGCAATGTCGGCCGGAAGCGCGCCTTTCTGTTTCAGATCGTTAATCTGCTCCTGCGTTTTAGCAATCAGTTTTTCAACGTTTTCGGGCGCACAACCGAAGCTAATGCGGAATGTGTAGCGCGGCACCGGATACTTGCTATAAGCTGCATTGGCACTGACGCCATAAACGCCACTTTCTTCTTCACGTAGTTTTTCAATTAACTTAATTTCGAGCACTTCGGCCAGCGCATCCAGCTGAGTCGTTGTTTCGGGCGACCAGGTCAGGTTTCCGCTATAAACCAGTTGAACGGCGGCTTTCGGATCAAGGCCCCGATACACGGTCTTGCTGATCTGGCCTGTTGGAATTCGAATCCCAAGATCCTTAAACGTTTCGGCTTTACCAGTTGTTGGCAAACCTCCAAGGTATTTCTCGATCAGCGGTTTTATCTGATCTTCCTTAAAGTTACCAACAAAATAGAACGTAAAGTCGCCACCATTCGCAAACCGCTCCTGATAGATTTGCAGCGCACGGTCGAGGTCTATTTTATCAAGATCAGCGGGTTTGAGTGGTTGCCGGCGGGGATTATTATCGCCCAACGTTACCTGAATTGTATCCTGAAAAACGCGCTGTGGTGTGGGTGTATTTACCTGATTCTGAAGCGCCGACCGCTGATTCGAGAGAAATCCTTTCACAACATCAGCATCTTTTCTTGGCTGGGTAAAATAGCTATACAACAGTTGAAGGGCTGTTTCCAGATCTTTCGGGGCTGCACTACCATTGACTCCCTCACTCAATTCACCTATGTAGGGATACACACTCACTTGTTTCCCCGCCAGAAATTTACCTAACTGTACCTGGTTGTACTCGCCCGTGCCACCCAATGCCGCCAACGTCGACGAGAACCTCGCCGATTGAAAATCGTTCAGATCGTAGAGCGATGTGCCGCCAAAGCTGCTCCCCGAAAACAGAATCTGATCGTTTTTAAAGGTGGTCGGTTTCAGCACAACCTTTACGCCATTTTTCAGCGTCCATTCGGTTACACCGATGTCTTTTATTTCTTTTTCGCTTACCACAGGCGATCCGGTCGGTTGCCGGGCCAGCAGGGGGCTGTCGAGCGTTTTATCGTCGTAGGCCGTCAATCCTTTACCCGCTGAGTCGATGTAGCCCAGGATTTGCTCAACCGTTGGGAGCTTTGCCTTGTCTTTTTCGGGGGCCATGACTATAACAGCCCGGTTATCATTATGAATAAACTGATCGACCAGCGCATTCACCTCATCGAGTTTAATACCATCCTGAATCTTCTGCAAAAAGTGGTAATAAAAGTCGATGCTCGTGTAGGGTTCATGATCCGTAAAATTCTGGACGTATTCATTTACGTAGCTCGATGAGCGGGTTTTGTCGCGTTCGCTATAGGCCTGCTCTACGTTGGTCATAAACTCCTGCTTGGCACGAGCCAGTTCGGTTGGGGTAAACCCAAACTGTTTCACCCGGGCATTTTCATCCAGCACCGCCCGAATCGCCCGTTCAACATTGCCTTCTTTGGCTACGGCAATAGACGTGAAAGCATCCAGATTACCCAGAAAATCGCTGTAGTTGCTATAACCGCCCAAAAATGGAGGGTCGGCCTGCTGCGTCAGCTCCTGAATCCGGTTGCCGAGCATGGTATTGAACAAGCCACGCTTGATGCTTTCCCGCAGATCGTTCAGCGTTTTTTCTTTTATTTCAGGCCGTTTATAAATTACCTGTATGATGGTATTCGGCTGTTCGGGATCGGTTACAATAGCAACTTTGGTATCCTTATGCGGTGGTATTTCAAATTCGGTGCGGGATTTGGCCGGTCTTACTGCCGGAATCCGACCGAATTTTTCCCGGATAATCCCTTCTACTTCTTTCAGATCAAAATCGCCAACAGCGATCACAGCCATCAAATCGGGCCGGTACCAGTCTTTATAGAACTGCCGCAAGGTTTCGGGCTTGAAGGTTGTGAGTACCTGTTCGGTACCGATTGGCAGTCGTTTTGAATATTGAGAATTGTTGAGCAGGATTGGAAAATACTGATCGCGCATCCGCTGACCAGCGCCCCTACCCAATCGCCGTTCTTCCAGCACAACACCCCGTTCCTTATCGACTTCAACCGGGTCTATTGTGGCATTATGGGCCCAGTCTTCCAGAATCTGAAACGCCTGCCGGAACACATTAGCCGAATCGGTCGGAACAGGCAGTTGATAAACCGTTTCGTCGAAACCCGTATAGGCATTCAGGTCGGCACCAAATCGAACCCCCGACGATTGCAGAAAGTCGACTAGTTTGTTTTTGGGGAAATTCTTCGTTCCGTTAAACTCCATGTGTTCCATGAAGTGCGCCAGTCCCTGCTGATTATCGGCTTCCAGCACCGACCCGACCCGAACTACCAATCGAAGTTCAGCCCGATTTTTAGGTTCGGCATTTTTCCGAATGTAGTAGGTCAGGCCGTTGGGTAGCTTGCCAACTTTTACGGCCGGATCAGGCGGAATGGGTTTGCTCAGGTCAAAAGCCGTAGCGGCTGTTTGTATGGGTTTAGTCGGTTTAGGAGCCGATGATTTTGGTTTGGAGGGCGATTGAGCCAGCACCAATGTTGCACTAAGCAACAAGCTCAGCGATAACGGAAAACGTACCATTCGGTCGTTTGGGTTGGGATTTGATTTTGTAATTAACGTATGAGATAATAACGCTGAGAAGGCTTGAAACGTTTATCGCTTCCAGATCAATAAAATGGCCACCAGTATTGAAGCAATCACGGAAAACCAGCAGATCAGAATTACCCATCGAATTGGAATTTCCCACATAGGCGGGTGCATCAGGGCTGTTTCCTCATCGACCTCAACAATGCCGTATGAATTACGAACACAGAAATCGTCCCAATCGGTATAATCAGCAAAACGGGCGAGGCTATTCAGCAACTCGGGCGAATGAACGATTGACTTGTGCCAAAAGATCTGTAACTGCTCAGCATCTACACGTTCCTGCGTGTGTGCATGAACGAGTTCGCTCAGGCGCACAAAGTCGCGCGGACGCCAGTGCGAAGCGTGTTCCCATCGCAAAATGTGTTCAACCTGGTCTTTTAGATCGTCGGCGTGTCGGCTCACACTTTAATAATAACGTTTTTGCGATACATCCACCAAAGAATTCCGAACCAGATTAACACAAAGGTGAGTGCACCGGCCAGCGACGCATTGGTTGGATCGGAAAAAAGTGGGGCAATAAAACTCCGATAGAGATACTCTTTCAACCCAACTTTAGTACCATCTGAACCAGCTACGTGAATCAGGTTCATCATCCGCGGAATCAGTCCCGACAGGAAAAAGACTGTGATGGCATTGACGCCGAAAGCTACAACTGGCAGGATACCACGCCGGTAGTGTTTAACGTCAATTAGCCAGTAGCACAGCGCCAGCCCAAGCATAGCCAGCCCACCGGCGAGCAACACAAACGAGCTGGTCCATAAGGCTTTGTTGATCGGAAAAAAACCATTCCAGATTAACCCACCTACTGTGCAAAAGCAACCTGCCGTAAACAACCAGGCCACTTTTTCGGCAGCCAATCGATCGGAGCGCAGCAAATTGCCAGTTAACAAGCCCAGTATTCCGGTACCAACGGCCGGAAGCGTACTGAGCAACCCCTCCGGGTCCCAGACTTTGGCCGGTTTGTATACGTGCGCAGGTGTAAGAATGATCCGATCCAGCCAGGCCGCCATATTGGTTTCTGGCTCCAGATTGGCATAGCCGACGCCAGGTACGGGCACCAGCGTCATCAGCAGCCAATAGCCGATCAGTAAGATTGCCAGCAGAATACCTTGCTGACGAGGAGTTGTTTTCAGGAATAAAAAAGAGCAGGCCAGATAAACGAGTGCGATTCGCTGAAGTACGCCCAGAATCCGAACGGTCGAAATGTCGAACTTCGGAAAGAAGCTCAAAAACAGCCCCAGTAAAAACAGGGTAATACTCCGCTTCAAAATTTTGCCAGCCACCTTCGAATCATCTGCCGAACGACCTAAGGCAAATGTGATCGATACGCCTACAATGAACAGGAAAAACGGAAAAATCAGATCGGTCGGCGTCCAGCCGTTCCAGGCGGCATGTTCGAGCGGAGCATAGATGTGCGCCCAGTCGCCGGGATTATTAACCGTGATCATGGCCGCGACCGTAAGGCCGCGAAAAAAGTCAAGCGAAAGCAAACGACCTGCCGAAACCGGCGGGTGGTGAAATTGGGCCGTACTTGTCGAAACGAACGATTGCATGTAAGTCGGGGTCCAGAGCGAAGGGTTTCCCGAAGATACGACAAGTAGGGCAAAAACGTTAACTGAACACCTTCGATAGCTTTTTCTCCAGATCCTTTTCGAGTTTTAAAAGGCCTTCGGCATTGGGCAGATACGTTAGCGCCCGATGATGCCGCAGATCGAACGGAATATCGCCCACCGATTGCGTAATTGGAATCACGATTTTTCCGAGTGTATGCGCGACGCCGGTTTCGTAAAACACGTTTGGGTTTCGATCTGTAAAATCGGTAATCACGGCTTTCGATGTATAAATCAGGTCGAACACATCCTGAATCAAAATACTGTTATCCCAGATATCGTCGGCCCGTTTGCACTCAATTCTGAGTCGGGCACATACGTTTCGAATAGCTTCGTAGGTACCATTAAATCGACTTTCAAACGGCATCATGACCGACAATACGTTCGATTCAACGGCTTTTTCGGGAATGCGGAACACATCAGGTGCGAAGGTGATGACCCGCTCAGGCATATTGACCTGAACTGTCGAAATAAAATCAGGAATTTCGCGCACTGGCCGATTCATCGTCAGCTTTTTAGCCTCAACGAAGCGTTCAATTTCGTAGAGATTGCTATGGCTTTCAGTAATCAGTTTCGAGAGAATCAGCAGGCTATTCCCCTCATAATCATCATCTTTAAAATCGAGACTTCGTAACAGGCGTGGATGGCCTTCTATTAGCTCGACCGCATCGAGCAGATAGGCCAACTTGATCCAGTCGGATTTCGTAAAATGATCGACAATAAATTCATGTAAAGCAAATAGCCGGAGCGTTCGTTGTTTGTTTTGACGTGTCATGCTGTTGACAAAAAGCCTCATTATAATACAACTATTATATAATTGTGCAATTATATTCAAAATGTGTATTATAACATATAACAGTAACTAATTTTAATGGCTTTTCGCAGGCGGATTCTTAAGTAGGGGTAGTTCGGCATTATGTACAGCATCAGTCACTTAGACCAGTCAATCTAGCTAAAATACAACCTAGCTGAGGGGCGGTAATTTGGACGTTTTCCAGAACGGTCTGATAACTCTGATTATGTAAAGATATTATAGTTAGAAAATGATTTCTGGCCTGTTTGAGAGTGTTCATTAAAGTGTGTCAAGTTAGCAAATCATAACTTGACACACTTTAATGAACACTCTCTGAAAAAGCTCTGGATTTAGAAAGAATTATCAATAAACAAGCTCGCCCAGCTTCTTACGGCTTGGGCGAGCTTGTTTATTGTCAACGCTATCGTTCCTAAAAATGCCAGCGCACAAAGGCTTCCATGGCTTCGTATTCGGCCAGACCCAGGCGGTTATATAAACCGGCCGTACCCTGGTTACGTTCTTCGGCGCGCTGCCAGAACTCCCGCGAGTCAGTACCCTGATACACAACACCGTCTTTCTGCGACTGGTGTTTGAAAATACCCAGCCGTTTCTTCATCACCTGGTCGGGCGACATCGGCACGGCCATTTCAATCTCATGAATATCCCACTCGGCCCAGGCACCACGGTAGAGCCATACCCAGCAGTCTTTCATGAAATCTTTATCCTTTAAGCGACGAACTGCCTCCAGAACGGCATCCAGACAAACCTTGTGGGTTCCGTGCGGATCGGCCAGATCGCCAGCTGCATAGATCTGATGGGGCTTGATCTCTTCGATCAGGTCCATCGTAATCCTGATGTCTTCTTCGCTGAGCGGTTTTTTGGCGACCTTTCCGGTTTCGTAGAAAGGCATATTCATGAAGTGCGCATTTTCGACGGGAATTCCAACAAAACGGCAGGTTGCTTTCGCTTCGCCCATCCGAATCAGACCTTTCACGTAACGCACTTCGACCGTATCCATTTCGCTGTCTTTTTTCTCGCGCAACGAAGCTGCGGCATCTCTGAAAATCCGCGTCGCTTCTGGGCTGTCGATGCTAAATTTTGTATTAAAATCGACCACATAGTCGGCAAAACGCAGCGCTTCGTCATCGGCAACGGCAATATTACCCGAAGTTTGGTAGCCAATGTGTACCTCATGGCCCTGATCGTGCAGGCGCTGGAAGGTGCCCCCCATCGAAATAATATCATCGTCGGGGTGCGGGCTGAAAATCAGGCAGCGTTTCTGAGCAGGTAGCGCCCGTTCGGGCCGGTTTGTATCGTCGGCATTCGGCTTACCACCGGGCCAGCCCGTAATGGTATGCTGGAGCTGATTGAAAACATCGATGTTAATATCGTACGCCTGACCATACTGAGCCAGCAGATCGCTCATACCGTTGTCGTTATAATCGCGGTCGGTCAGTTTCAGAATCGGCTTACTTAAGGCCAGCGACAAATGCGTTACGGCCTTTTTCTTCATCTTGTTATCCCAAACAACCGAATCCACCAGCCAGGGTGTTTTCATTCGGGTCAGCTCTGAGGCAGCCGCTTCGTCGATCACAAACAAGGCATTTGGGTGCGTTTGCAAATACGAAGCTGGGTTCAATTCGGTTACCAGCCCTTCAACAGCCCCCCGAATAACTGGCGCTTTGCGTTCGCCCCAGGCAAGGAGCACAACGCGACGGGCACTCAGAATACTCGCAACGCCCATCGTAATGGCCTTACGGGGTGTTTTGGGAAGTCCACCGAAATCGCCCGCAGCAGCCGCCCGGGTCGAGTTGTCGAGCATCATCAACCGGGTATGAGAATTAATCAGCGAACCCGGCTCATTGAAACCAATATGCCCATTTCCTCCAATACCCAGCAACTGGAAATCAAGTCCACCAGCCGCTTCGATAGCTGCTTCGTATTGCTTCGAAAACTCTGCTACTTTATCGGCAGGCAGGGTTCCGTCGGGCACATGGTAATTTCCTTCCGGAATATCAACATGGTCGAACAACTGCTCCCGCATGAAGCGCCAGTAGCTTTGCAGCGAATCGGGCTCCATGGGAAAATACTCGTCGAGGTTAAACGAAACAACGTTCCGAAAGCTCAGCCCCTCTTCGTTATGCATCCGAATCAACTCAGCATAAACCGTTTTAGGCGACGAGCCAGTTGCCAATCCTAGTATACAAGGCTTGCCTTCGCTTTGTTTCTGCCGAATTAGGCCAGCAATTTCCTGCGCCACAGCCCGCGATGCATCTTTGGCATCAGCATAAATGTGCGTTGGAATTTTTTCGTACGTAATAGCTGAATGGAGAGGGCCGCCAGTGGTTGAGAGACCTGACGTCGATTCGCCCGATAGTTGCCCATCCGGGTTGTCGAGTAGTTGAGACTCGGTGATCATGCGCTATACTCAGGGATTAGTAAGACCTTGCAAAGGTCGCAAAAAATCAGCGAGTTTATATCAGTTTAGCGGTTGATGGGTCTATATTTTTAAAATTTTTTATTAATAGGTTCTGAGCGGCAGATAGTTGTTAGCTCTGGCGAGCCAGTTGATCGGCCTCGGTGGCTGTTTGTAGCGAATACAAGCCATTTTCTTCCCGAATGGTCCTATGCGTATCTGGATAGCGAATTGCACTGACCTGATCACGAAACATGAGCCGGAGCAGTTCGCTATACAAATGTTGCTTCTCATCGCCAAAGCCAAACCGAATTTCGATTTGCTGATAGGCGTCAAACTCTTTATGCCGCCCGCGCAGAGGCCGGTCTTTTCCGCTCACGTTGGCCGTTACGTTCAGTTGAGCGCCGGGAAAAAGATCCAGCAAGGCACGCGTAGTTTCTTCGTCGGCCAAACAGCGCATAATCATTCGGGTGGGTACCCATTCGAATAGGGTCACATCGCCCCGCTCGAACAGCAGGCGCATTTCCTGCCGATCCATGCGGCCCGTTTGTGTGAAGCCATGATAAAAATTGACGAGTTTTTTTCCGGTTTCGTCATCGCCATACTCTACCGTTGCCTGCACCTGATCTTCAATAGCGCTTCCCGGACGTGTTAAGACCTGTGCTGCCTTCACCGTTCCTTCGCCCAGCCAGCCCGCAAACATGTCGAAGAAGTGAACGCCATGTTCAATAAAAATCCCTCCGCTTTTACTCCGATCCCAAAACCAGTGTTCGGGCGAAAGGCCCTCATCGCCCGCGTAGTTTTCGAAATAGCCATGCAGAAATTCGCCCAGTAGTTTTTTATCGATCAGGTGTTTGATCCGGGCAAACATGGGGTTATATCGCTGCATGAGGTTCGTAACCATAAGCAATCCTTTTTGCCGGGCAGTTTCAATCATTTCCCGTCCCTGTTCGGGATTGATGGCCAGTGGTTTTTCGCAGATTACGTGCTTGCCCGCATTCAGCGCCAGCATAGCCTGCTCGTAGTGCAAAAAAGGCGGGGTAGCAATATAAACTAAATCGACATCGGGATGATTGACGAGTTCATCGAGACTAGCGAGTTGATCGGCACCGAAACGTTTGGCTGTTACCATTGCCTCGTCGCGTTTCGATCCGGCAATGGCTACTAGCTTCGTATGCGGTGTCTGCAAAAATTGCTGAACCGCAAACAGACCAAAGCCTCCCATGCCAATAACTCCAATTCCTAGTTCGCGTTCATTCGGCGCGGTCGTTTCCATAATATTGCGTGTTGTATCCGCATAAACAACCAAAGGAATGGGGTATATGTTGGCAGAAAGCTATTCAACTACTTTACACTATAGAACTAATGTACCCATCGGTTCTGCATTTATGGCCGAATAAACAGTGAGGCCGTTGCATTAGCGTAAATCAACCTGGCATTTGTTCCGAACCGTAAACTCCTGGCATTAGCATTGCTAATGAGCAGTGTAACGGTATGATCATCGGCAATGAGTACATCGTCGCATAGGGATGGTATTCGCCCACAACTCCAGGTAGATGCCGCATTCCAGTCGCCAGAAGCTACACTTTGGCAGACTCCCCGGCTGATCTCAATGTCATCTATTCGCAATTGATCGCGGGCACCAGAGCTGCCTACGCCCGTCCAGTAATACTGCCACAATAGCTGCACATAAGGTTTATTAAGCAAACTGGCAGGTAGCGCAACCGGCCCTATCACCTGCGAATGTCCGGCACTGGCGTTTCGTACATACTCGACAACCTGATTTGAACCATCGAGCAGGTCTGTGAAAGGCCCTGTACTTCCAATTCGGTACCGTAATCGTATGGCATACTGACGCGGATTAGGCGTAACGGTTCCGCCCCGCCACTGCACGTAGGCTTCCGTAAGCCCTACGGTTCTTAAGGCGAGTACCATTCCGCCCAATCGGGTGGCTATATAGCCGACATTGGCTCCTCCGGTATTGATAAATGATAGCCCATCGCTGCCTAACCCATTTATACGCGTACTGCTCGAATAATTATAAGTCCCTTTAACGGTATCGGCCACAGCATAGGTTGCCGACAGTGGCGGATCGTCCTGACTCATACTTACCAAATAGGTGTTGGATGGGTATGTACCGGCTGCCGAGGTAGCAGGCCAGGCGTCAAATCGGTATGCACAAGTAGCTAAATTATAGGCAGAAGGGTTGCCCCCAAAGCTTTCATCAAAATCAAATACAGCCGTAAACGAACGATCGGTAGTAGGATTATAGCTATAGGCCGTATCGGTCGTAAGAGTCGTTCCGTTCTCCTGCCAGGCAACAAACCTGTAGCCCGCTTTTGCTTTGGCTACAATACGAATCGTATTTCCCTGAAAATAAAGTCCCGTCCAGGGATAGGGGCTAGCGGGTACCCCGGCCGTAGTCGGCAGAATATCGATTGTGTTGACTTTAACATATCCTCGACTGGTATCCGAAACCGAAACGGTTACGTTACGATCGTTCGATAACCCAAATTTCGACCGAATATGCTCACGTGCATAACTGGGCCGCTGCTGCACAAACGTTCGGATGTAGTTAACATTCGTAGTCCAGGTAGTAAGGTTTTTTGAGGTACGCCACCGGTCGAAATGCTCCGTAATATAGGGCTGATACTCCTGCTCAACAGCGTTGAGCATAGCAACCGTTCGGGTCTGGTTAAAGGTTGTATTGAGCAGATCGGCATATCGATTAATAAAGTATGCCTTATAGTCGGGCAACTCCAGCAGCCGTCGTAGTGGAAAGGTAGCATTGAGCGTATTATCGGTAGCCAGCGCCAGGGTATTATGGTTATAATTCTCCCGATAGATATAGCTCAGACCATGATCTACGTCTTTCATCATCCACCGAAATCGTCCATCCTGCCCATAGGGTGCCCTTGGCAAATACTGACTGGTACGCTTACGCCAAAGCTGCTGGTTATTATTGGGCCAATCGTCGTTAGCCGAATAAATCTCGGAGATCTGATAGTCCGTAAAATTTTCGACATCCATTTTGGTTGCCACATAGGAGTAGCTTACCGGACTGGTATTCGTAAAATAACTCAACATAGCATTATAGGCCGTCAGATCACCCTCATTGGCATCGATACCAAAACTAAGAGACACAATGTCTACACTGTCTGGGCTAACGTTATAGTTCCTGTTGAGATAGTATTTGTCATATCGTTCATACAAGCTGTGGATTCCCCAATATTCGCCATTCACAAACACTACACTGGCCCGATTGGATTGCGTATCGAATTTTAAGTGCCGCACTATAGTCTGCATATACGCATCAATAATCAGGCTGTAGTCCCAGTCGTTGCCGCCATTACGCAGCAACAGTCGGTTATAAAATTGATTCGATGGGCGATTACTGAAAAACGGATAGTCAAAATCACTATCGCCATAGAGCCGTACACTCTTACGCGGCACAGATACCGTACAACCGCCGTTGATTCGCAGACCGACGGGCTGATTTATAATTGAATTGTTGTTGAGAAAAAACTCAACGTTAGCCCGTCGCTCCCAGGAATCCCCTTCGTATGTATAATTGCCGGGCGTACAAAAATCGGCCGATGCGTTTGGGTTTCCAGACCGCCAATCGTCGAAGGCTTTTCCGGGCGTATAAATACCCGTAAAATACTCAAAGAAACTTTTCTCATTGGTGGCTATCGAAACGACCGGAACGGTATAACGGGCCGGAGACGTAGGCGCTATGAAATAGGTCTGTGTTACAACATTGCTCGACAGCGCCCCTGCTTTATAGGCTATTGCACGAACCACAGTGCCTTTAAAAACGGGACTAATCGGAAAATAAGATGGTGGATTAAAAAAGGAGGACGCTTTAACAGATTCTTTGTTAGGCGCACTGGTCCGGTCGTTAATCGCAATCGAGCCCGAATAGGCGTAGGTCTGGTAATGGCCAGTTTCTAAGTCCCCCAACGACTGCCCAGGCTGTTGAGCATAGTAATTTTTATACTGATAGGTCTGGTCTGTCAGGTTAGCAGGATCAGGGTCTGACCCGTCCAATGTATAGTAAATAGTAGCCGTGGGGTCTGTCGTGCTCAGGTTTAACGTAAACCCGCTACTATAAAAGCCGCCTATTTGTGAAAAAACGGGCTCTGCAAGCACAGTCGAATAGCCCGTTTTGTCATTGTTGGAACTGCCGGGACTAACATTACTACCTCCGAAAAAAAACCAGTTAGCCGTGCCGTTAGGCTGACGCCCCCACGACACATCTGCGCGCTGCGGACCAAACGTAACCTCATCGACCGTAGAACCATCCGTTCGATATAACCCTACGGCTTCGCCATCAGCCGAAAGTTTAATGGTAGCGTGTAGCGGGCCACGGCTCGGCTCTTCACTAGCCCATACAATCAGAAAGCCATTGGCGGGGATAATTGTCTGCGATGAGCCGGTTGGAAACTGCGACTTGGTGTGGTTGGATAGGTTGTCGGTAATGTAGTAGCCGGCAATATCTACCGAAAAATTGTTCGGGTTATAAATTTCGATCCAGTCTTCGAAAGAACCCGAATTATCGGCCAATGTATGGCTATTCGAAGCCATTAGTTCATTTACATACAATTGCTGGGCAATAGTCAGGCTTGATGAAAGAACGAGCAGTAGGGCAGTAAGTAAAACGTTCATGGTTAATAAGAGGCATGGAATAGATGATAAAAAATTGCATAGTTTCAAATGACAATTAGTATATCGGAAAACATACTCGGTATAAATAAAGATACCGAAAGCAAATATAAATATAGCTTTAATCAATTATCTGAAGGCAATAGCATCTAATTCTTATACGATATTCTCACTATTGCTAGTTACGCCAATCGTTAATCAAACGAACAGAAACAATTGAAACATCAATAGCTCGTAATGATGCTTACTGTTAAGCATCATTACGAGCTATTGATGTTTCAATTGCCCTATACGTACTAATATGATTTAAGAACCGATTCGCGAATCGGCAATAACTCATACAAAGCTAAGATCGCCATTCACCAGCGCCTTTTGGTAGTTTTCCGGGTTAAACTGGTACAAATAGGGCGACTTATGCGCTTTGCCTGTTCGGCGCTCGTCGAGCCGGGTCAGAATATGCAGACTCATAATTTTTTTGTGGAAGTTGCGCGCATCCAGCAAACGGCCCAACACGGCTTCATAGAGTCGCTGGAGTTCAGGAATGGTAAACTTTTCGGGCAACAGATTCAGGCCAATGGGTTGCCAGTTTAGTTGTAAGCGAAGGGTTCGCAGCGCCACTTCGATAATGTGCTTGTGGTCGTATAACAACGATGGTAGATCCGAGACATCCCACCAGCAGCACTCATCGGACATAAAATCGGCGGAGGGCATCACCTTTGTCTGATCAACCAATGCATAATATCCCATCGAAATGGTTCGTTCGGGCCACGAACCACTGCCGAATGGAATGGCCATTTTCTGGCGACGCCATGTATCTTCCCGATCATATCGCACCGCATCGCCAAACAAACGAAACTGTTGCAGAAATAATTGATCCAATCCGGTTCGCTCGCGCAATACCCGATTGGCGGCCACATCGACTGATTCATTTTTATAAATAAACCCACCCGGCAAACACCATTCATTGGTATTTTTCCATCGTAACAGTAAGACTTTCAGATGGGTGTCATAAAAACCGAATATCACACAGTCGAGCGACAGCCCGAGCACGCATTCGTCTGATACTTTTTTAAAATGGGCAAGCAATTGTTCGGTAAAAGTCATACCAAAAGCTCTTTTTCTTTTTACTGGTCCTGGAGCACTCCACCCAGGCCGTACAATTTACAATTTGAACATAATCGGTGTATAACTCATCGTAGTTAAGCCTGCACCTTTACGCTAAAAATCCTTTTTCTATGGCACGTTCACGCCCAATAATACTGTTGCTGCTTTTAGGCCTGTTTGCTGGCATCCGGCTGGTTGAGGCTCAGAAACTGGCACCCGGCCCGCAAGTACTGACTTTTTTCTCCGATGTCGATGATACCGAGCAGCCTTATGGCCTATATATCCCCAAAAACTACAATCCTAAGAAAAAATACCCACTTGTCATCATGTTGCATGGAGCAGGCTCCAATCATCGGCTATCGCTCCGTCGTGTATTTGGCAAGAGTAACGCTCCGGGAGAGAGCGATATTGAGACTTCGCGGTACTTTCCGGAATGGGCCGATGTAAACTACATTGTGGCATCTCCACTCGCCAGGGGTACGGCTGGCTATCAGGGCATTGCCGAAAAAGACGTCTTCGACGTTTTGGCGGATGTTAAGAAACGCTTCAACATCGATGAAGACCGCACCTACCTGACAGGTCTTTCGATGGGGGGTGGTGGCACGCTCTGGATTGGCCTGAGCCGACCCGATATCTGGGCAGCCATTGCTCCGGTTTGTCCGGCCCCCCCCAAAGGCACCGACGAACTGGCCGCCAATGCAACTAATTTTCCGGTTCATATTTTTCAGGGCGATGCCGATCCGGCCGTAAAACCTGAAGGAACCCGGCAGTGGGTAAAGAACTTTCAGGATCTGGGCGTCAATGTTACCTATAAAGAGTACCCAGGCGTTAAACACGATAGTTGGGTGCAGGCTTATGAGAATGAGTTTATCTTTGGCTGGTTCGATCAGTTCAAACGCAATCGCTTTCCCGAGCGCGTTCGTTTCTCAACCCGCCAATACAAACACCCATCGGCCTATTGGGTACAGTTCGACCAGATTATGCCGGGTACGCTGGCCAGTGTCGACGCGAAATTTTCGGGGCAAAACCATATCGACATAAGCACGAAAAACCTCGGTGCGCTTACACTTAATCTGGCAGGCCATCCAAATTTCAAGGCTAAAAAGCCTGTCGATGTAGTAATCGACGGAAAAACAATCAACGCGCAGGTCAGTAACTCTCTTACCCTGATTAAAGGAGCCGGAGGCTGGGAGGCCGCAGCCTATCAGCCTACTACTACTGCCAAACGGGCAGGTGCTGAAGGTCCCCTAAGTGAAGCCTTTGCCAGCCGACATCTGTATGTATATGGTACCGCCGACAATCCATCGCCGGAGGAGTTAAAGGCGCGCCAGGAAACCGCTACTCAGGCAGCCAACTGGGCTACCTATCGCGGTGAATTTTTGGGTCGAATTATGGTATTTCCGCACGTTGTGGCCGACAAAGATGTTCGGCCCAGCGATATCGAAAGTTCTAACCTGATTTTGTTCGGCACTAAAGAAACCAACAAACTGATCAGTCAATACAGCGATCGGCTACCCATGCAGCTTTCCCCTTCAGCTACTGAGTATGGCTTGTTCTATATTTTTCCGATGAATAACCATTATGTAGCAGTTAGTTCGGGACAACCCTGGTGGACTGGGACTCAGAATGCCAGCTATTTTACGATTCGGGCGCTCGAAGGATTGAACACCTTCACTGATTTTCTGCTGTTTAAAGGGTCGGCCAAATCGCCCATTGTATCGGGTTATTTCGATGAGTCATGGCGCTTATCAAATGCCGACGCCACTGCCCTGAACCAAACAGGTGTCGTGACCGTAACGACAGGAGCCATATCGGCGACTAAGTAATTTAGAAGTATAGGAGAAATTCGGCCTTATTGCTTAATTTTAGTTGCGCTTTGCGCTCTATTAAGCAATTCGCCTTTGTCAATAAGGTCTTTATCCCTGCTATTCAGGTTATGTCTTCAGTCAAAATAACCATAAACAATCAGGCTCATACATTCGATGTAGAACCCGATATGCCCTTACTGTGGGCTATTCGTGATGTAGTTGGCCTAACCGGCACCAAATTTGGCTGTGGTATTGCGCAGTGCGGAGCCTGCACGGTTCATCTTGATGGTACGCCCATTCGTTCGTGCAGTTTTCCGGTTTCGGCAGCAGCCGGGCATAAGATTACGACCATCGAAGGAATCTCTAAAAATGGCGACCATCCCGTTCAGAAAGCCTGGATCGAACATCAGGTACCCCAGTGTGGCTATTGCCAGTCGGGCCAGATTATGTCGGCCGTAGCGCTGCTGAAGCAAACGCCCAAACCAACCGACGCAGATATTGATGCTGCCATGCAGGGCAACATCTGCCGGTGCGGTACATATAACCGCATACGTGAGGCAATCCATACGGCATCGGCCGAGATGGCCACTACTCCTAAAGCTCCGAAGACTACTCCCAAAATTGGCAAACGATGAGCAACAAACTGACACAAACAGCCATTGATCGCCGGGGTTTTCTGAAAGCGGCCGGTTTAACAGGTGCCGCTTTTGCGCTGGGTTTGCCCGCATCATCACAGGCAATTGCCGGACCCGTATTGAATGTGAGTGGTTTGCCCGAATCGGTCGAACTAACGCCCTTTGTGTTGATCGAAAAATCGGGACGCATCACCATTATGAACCCCCGGCCCGAAATTGGCCAGGGTACCTACCAATCGGTTCCAGCGCTAATTGCTGAAGAGCTGGAAGTTTCGCTCGACAACGTAGTTATTAAACAGACCGGAGGTGAAACCAGGTACGGGGGCTTATGGTCGCAGGCAGTTGGTGGTAGTGGTTCCATTCGGGGTGGCTACACGCAAATGCGGAAAGTAGGTGCTTCGGCCCGCGATATGCTTATTACGGCTGCCAGCCAGCGGTGGAACGTGCCTGCCGACGAATGCTACGCGAAGGAAGCAACAATTATTCACCGACCAACGGGCAAAAAACTAACGTATGGCGAACTGGCCGACATAGCCGCAAAGCTCGATGTCCCGAAAGATCCGAAACTAAAAGATCCGACCGATTTTAATATTCTGGGTAAACCAGCCCCTCGTCCCGACACACCGCTGAAAGTGACCGGACAGGCTATGTTTGGCATCGATGCCAAGGCTCCCGGCATGGTTTACGCATCTATCGAGCGTTGCCCCGTGTTTGGCAGTAAGCTTGTTCGTTTCGATACGGCACAGACACTGAAGGTAAACGGTGTTAAACAGGTGGTTAAGGTTGAGCGCGTAGTTGGCAAAAATCGATACGAAGGTGTAGCCGTTGTTGCCGATACCTACTGGGCTGCGCTCAAAGGCCGAAAAGCCCTGAAAGTGCAGTGGGATCATCAGGGCAACGATTCATTCAATAGTGCTGCCTTTGAAAACCGGCTACGCGAATTAGCGAAAACCGAGGGTGTAGCAGGCCACAGCGCGGGCGATTTTGGCCAGGCATTTGCCGATGCGCCAGTAAAACTTGATGCTTTCTATGAAACCCCTATAGTAAGCCATTCAACAATGGAGCCAATGAATGCGCTGGCCCATTACCAATCTGGCGACAAAATAGAGCTTTGGGTTTCCTCGCAAGGGGGCGATCTGGTGAAAGACGAAGTAGCCAAAGTTCTGAACGTCCCTGCCGACAATATTACCGTTCATATTATGTTCAATGGCGGTGGTTTTGGCCGACGGCTAACCCAGGATTTTGCCACCGAAGCAGCTCTGCTATCAAAAACCATTGGCAAACCCGTTAAGGTTGTCTGGACTCGCGAAGACGACACAACGCTTGGCCCTTTCCGCCCCATGACCTATTCAGCCATGCGTGGGGCACTGTCGAACGATGGGCAGGCCATAGCCTTTGAGCATAAAGTAATTTCGCCATCGATCGATGCCACGATGAGCGAAACATTCGACAGAGCCAAACCCGACGGCACCATGCTCGAAGGCACCAACGAGCAGAAATACGAAATACCGAATCTGAGTACGCGGTATGTTCATGCCGATATTCATATTCCACTCACGTATTGGCGATCGGTCACCAGTTCTACACTGGCTTTTTCGCACGAGTGCTTTCTGGACGAAATGGCACACAAAGCCGGGAAAGATCCAATGGATTTCCGGCTGGCAATGCTCACCAAAGAGTCAGATACGAAACGCGTGCTGACCAAACTGAAAGAATTATCGAACTGGGATCAGCCGTTACCGGCCGGAAAAGGACGGGGCGTTGCTCAGTGGGAGTTTTTTGCTGGCCTGGCCGGGCAGGTTGTTGAGGTCTCGAAAAACAAGAACGGTGGCATAACCGTTGACAAAGTATATTGCGTAATAGACCTCGGAACCGTTGTTAATCCCGATACTGTGAAGGCTCAGGTTGAAGGCGCTATTGCCATGGCCCTCACAGCCGCCACCAAAGATGGTATAACCTTTAACAAAGGGCAGGCTGTTCAGGCAAATTTCGACCGGAACCGCATGCTCCGTATTCATGAAATGCCAGCCGTTGAGGTGCATATTCTGGCCGAAGGCGGTCCTACAATAAAAGGCGTTGGAGAGCCTGGGCTACCGCCATTGGCCCCCGCATTAGCCAATGCTATTTTTGCAGCAACTGGCAAACGTATCCGGCGGTTGCCAGTCGATTTGGAAAAAGTATAAATGAGTTTATGGTTTAAAGTTTATGGTTTCGTTAAGGTCATGAATAGGCGAAGCAACCATAAACTTTAAACCATAAACCATAAATAGGAATACTCAAAACCATGAAAGAAATCGTCCGTATTGTTGAGGTTTTTGAGCAGATCGACTTCACAAAACGTAAAGCCGCTCTGGCAACTGTTGTGTGGGTAGAAGGATCGTCGTATCGGCGGCCGGGAGCGCGTATGCTCATTACCGACGATGGCCGATGGGAAGGCGCGATCAGTGGCGGTTGTCTGGAAGGGGATGCATTGCGAAAAGCCCGGCAGGTAATGCTCGATGGTGCCCCCATTGTGGTTACCTACGATACCATGGACGACGGTGCCAATAGTTTCGGGGTCGGTTTAGGCTGCAACGGAATTATCGACATCCTGATTGAACCGATCGATCCTAACGATGACCAAAATCCAGTTGCACTTCTGAAAGAGTTCACGCAGAAACGCGATGTTCGGGTTTTGGCTACCGTTATTAACAGTGACGAAGCCAGTACGCTCAAACCCGGCCACCGGTTCGTTCTGACCGAGGAAGCAACCAATAGTATACCGAATTGGTTAGCACCAACTATGCATCAGGTACTCCGTAGTGGTAAACCACTTACGCAGTCATACGCCGTTGCAACCGGATATGCCGATATGTTTCTGGAACGTATCGACCCAGGTATCGAGCTGGTCATTTTTGGTGCCGGTTACGATGTAATTCCAGTGGCCAAACTAGCCCGCGACCTCGGCTGGCAGGTTACCGTTACCGACGATTGCATCGCTCATTTATCACCGAAACGCTTTCCTGTAGCCACCTGCGTTTTATATGCCGACCGCGAAGCCGTTCTCGATCAGCTTACGATTACCAACCGCACAGCCGCCGTGCTGATGTCGCATAATTTTCATTACGACAAGGCCGTTTTACAGGCATTGCTTGCTACCGATGTGCCCTATATCGGTATGCTTGGCCCCCGCAAACGTTTCGACAAAATGCAGGCCGAATTCAAAAAAGACGGCTATCAGTTTTCAGAAATGTCGCTCAATCGCGTACATGCCCCTATTGGCCTTGACATGGGAGCCGAAACGCCCGACGAAATCGCCCTATCGATTATGGCCGAAATAAAGGCTTTCTTCACAAACGGGTCAGGCGGTTTTCTGAAAGACAAAGATGGTCCCATTCATGAGCGGCTGGTCAGAGCGCATACAGCCTTTGCCAGCTCTGGCAACTAATGCTATAGACAAAAGCTATTCATAAGCTCATAAATAGCACTTTAAACTCCTTTTAATGTCGTACCTTTGCGCCCGAAATGGCACGACTCTTAGCAATCGACTATGGCGCAAAGCGAACCGGCATTGCCGTAACCGATCCGTTGCAACTTATTGCATCGGCTTTGGAAACGGTGCTATCGCACGAATTGCTCAAGTATCTTAAGACCTACACAGAACGGGAACCAGTTGAAGCGTTTATAGTTGGATTACCCAGACGGCTAGATGGTACCGATACCGACAACACCCCCCGTGTTCGGAAGTTCGTCGTTCATTTACAGAACGCATTTCCCAATATTCCCGTTTATTGGCATGATGAGCGTTTTACATCGGCAATGGCACTACAGGCCATGATTGCTGGCGGTAGTAGTAAAAAAGATCGGCGCGAGAAGGGCAACATCGACAAAGTCAGCGCTGCCATTATTCTCCAGTCATATATGGAAAGTAAAAAGTAGAACCAGGATTTTCGGGATTCGACAGATTCATCTGATTAGGCACCAGGAAGCAAAATCGTATCAATTTGCTAAATCCTGAAAATCCAGGTTCAGACATTAAAGGTATGATTCTCCCAATAATTGCCTACGGCGACACAGTTTTGCGGAAACGGGCTAAGGAAATAGAACCCGGCAGCATCGACGTAAAGAAATTAAGTGAAGATATGTTCGAAACCATGTATGCGGCTTCTGGTATTGGCCTGGCAGCTCCGCAGATTGGTCAGAGCATTCGAATGTTTGTAGTCGACGGCGAACCGCTCAATGAGGATGAACCGGAAGAAGATATTGATAAAAGCCTGATTGGCTTTAAAAAAGTCTTTATTAATCCTGAAATTATTGAAGAAGCAGGCGACGACTGGGGCTTTGAAGAGGGCTGTCTTAGTATTCCCGGTATTCGGGGCGAAGTTTTTCGGCCCGAAATTGTGGTAATTCACTACTTCGATACCGACTGGAACGAACACGAAGAAGAATACGACGGCATGGCCGCCCGCATTATTCAGCACGAATATGACCATCTCGACGGTAAGTTATTTACTGATTATCTGCCTCCATTGCGTCGGCAGCTTATCCGGAAAAAACTTTCCGATATTACCAAAGGAAAAACCGACGCCGAGTA
This sequence comes from Spirosoma sp. SC4-14, assembly GCF_037201965.1. Lineage (NCBI taxonomy): Bacteria > Pseudomonadati > Bacteroidota > Cytophagia > Cytophagales > Cytophagaceae > Spirosoma > Spirosoma sp. SC4-14. The sequence goes on from NZ_CP147518.1 coordinate 7,682,678, forward strand.
CCGAATGAAGTTCCCGAAGTGATAATGAGCAGGGATTGTGGGGATGTTCCAGACTATCCCTGCAATCCCTGCCATCCCCGCTCTTATGCACATCACCCTCCTCCAGACGAATCTGTACTGGCACGATCCGGTAGCGAACCGGGCCATGCTGGAGGAGCATATCTTTTCGTTGCCGGAGCCAACCGATCTGATTGTCTTGCCCGAAATGTTTACGACGGGCTTTACGATGGATGCGCCCGCGGTTGCCGAACCGATGAAGCTAACCACATTTCGGTGGCTCAAACAAATGGCTGCACAGACAGGCGCCGTTGTTACGGGTAGTTATGTGGTGCAGGAAGGTGGCCAGTATTTTAACCGACTCATCTGGATGCAACCCGATGGCCAATTCGACAGCTACGACAAGCGTCACTTGTTTCGGATGGCGGGTGAAGACAACGTATACACGGCTGGAACACGACGAATCATTAAAGAATGGAAAGGTTGGCGCATCTGTCCGCTCATTTGCTATGATTTGCGATTTCCGGTATGGAGCCGCAACCGCAGTGCCGACTCTACCGATTTTGACTATGATCTGCTGCTCTATGTTGCTAACTGGCCTGCTCCCCGGCGCATGGCCTGGAATACGCTTCTTCAGGCCCGAGCCATCGAAAATTTAAGCTATGTTGCGGGTGTCAATCGCGTAGGAGCCGACGGCAACGGCCATCCATACACAGGCGACTCTGCCCTCATTGATTTCAAAGGTGATCTGCTGGCCCGGCATACCGATGTTGGCGCAATTCATCAGCAACGTTTGTCGCTGGAAGAGTTACAAACGTTTCGAGCGAAGTTTCCAGCCAATCTCGATGCCGATGCATTTACGTTATTAGGTTAAGAATCATTCCTCTCCCAGCGCTTAAAATAGTATTAATTTTCAAGGATTTGTCGGTATAAAACTGCTTTTACGAGTTATTAGTAGCAGCATTAACTTATTATAACTACATATCCTCCATCATGAAAGCCTTTGTTCTACTGGTATCGTTTACATTATGTAAGCAACTTACTACTTATAGCCAACCGTTCCAGCGTTCGATAATACAGGATGAAAAAGGCAGGCTGATTACCGTAGAAACGGGCAGAATTATTGCCCCAAATCCGACACGTTATTTGGGCACGGCATATCTGGGCAATACCGTCTGGCATCAGGGGTCATTATTGTACAGAAATCAGCGTGAGTTGCCAGCTCAGATTGCTTACAACATTATGCTCGATGAGATTTACTGGCGCTTAGCTGATTCAACCGAAACCAGTATGGCGTTGCCCGACGAGTTTATGTTTGAAGGGAAGCATTTTATTAGCGGTCAACGGAAGCCTCTGGGTATAAATCGGGTAAGTTATTTTGAGCTTTTGTATGATGGTCGCACTAAACTTCTTTGCAAATGGACCAAACAGTTGCGGCTTATCGACCCTAAACTATACTCTTTTCGCACACCGCCAGAAGACCAGTTTCGGGGCAAATACGTTATGTTTCGCGAATTCTATTTGCAAAAAGAAGGCAAACGGCCAAAATTCATCGTCCCGAGCGAATATACACTCAGTCGCGAACTTCCCAATATGGGCATAGAACTAGCCAATTTTATTGCCTCTCACGAGCTAACCGACGAAATATTAATAGAAGCTCTTATTCAATATGACCGGCGGCAGGCTACTTTCAAACAGAGTCAATAATTCGCGGGCGCTTTCCAGGGTAGTAAACGATTTATCCAGTAGTTGCTCATCAGCCACTTGTTCGTGCTCCCAGGTAACCGAAAAAGGAATGTGAATTGCCCGGCAACCAATATGCACAACCGGCAAAACATCGGACTTGAGCGAATTGCCGATCATGATAAATTCGCTGGGTTGCAGATTGTATTTTTTCAGAATACTCAGATAAGCCTGTTCGTTTTTCTCGCTGACAATTTCAACGTGCTTGAAATAATGACCCAGTCCCGAACGGGCAATTTTACTTTCCTGATCAAACAGATCGCCTTTGGTCAGCACCATCAGATCGAAGTGATTCGAGAGCGTTTCCAATACTTCCTGAACACCATCGAGCACTTCGATTGGGAAATCGAGCAACTCCCGGCCTACGTCAATAATCTGCTGAATTTCGGAGCCCGTTATAGCTCCGTTGGTAAGTTCGATACCCGTTTCGATCATCGATAGAATAAAGCTCTTTGCTCCGTAACCAAATACCCGCAAATTGCGCATCTGTGCATCATAAAACCGCTGCGACAGAATTACGGGATCAACATGATGAGCCATCATTTCGAATAGCTTATCCTTTACGTTGACATAGTTGGGTTCATTGACCCATAACGTATCATCGGCGTCAAATGCGATCAGTTTCATAGTGGTAGCTGGTTTAATCTTAGTCAATAGTAATTTGTCATTTGTCATCGGCCATTCGTTTTCCAATAACAAATGACCAGTAACAATATCAACGGTTCAACAATTTACTCATTTGTCGGCTAACCACAATTACTCCGTTATCCAATTAGTCAATTAGCAGCCCTAATCAAAAATTTGATTTGCGTCACATTATCGAAATACCCAATTTGCCAACCGTTCCCTAACGATATTATTCCTGTTACCTTATGCAATTTACCGAGCAAGACCAGAACCAGATTACCGCTCAGGGCATCGCCACTGAGCAAATCGACGAGCAGATAAAGTATTTTGTTAATGGCTTCCCATTCCTGAACGTCATCAAAGCCGCTACCATCGGTGATGGCATCATACGAATCGATGAAGATCAGTTAGCAACCTATATTCACCGGTTCGATGAAGCTACTGACGAAACAGACCTGGTTAAATTTGTACCAGCGTCTGGAGCCGCAACCCGTATGTTTAAATCGCTGTTTGCAGCCCTGGATGGTAAATCGGATAAAGCAACGGATGAAGTATTTGCCCGCCTGACCGACTTCGCTTTTTATGAAGACCTGAAAGCGGCAATGGCTGCCAACGGGAAGGATCTGGAAAAAGCCGTTTCTGAAAATGACCGCCAGACGGTTCTTCGCTTTCTGCTCACCGACGAAGGCCTGGAGTACGGTAGCCTGCCTAAAGGGCTATTGAAATTCCACCGTTATACCGACGGACCGCGAACACCGGTTGAAGAACATCTGGTTGAAGGAGCTGCCTATGCCAACTCCAACGGCTTGGTTAAAATCCACTTTACGGTTTCGCCCGAACACCGCGATCGCTTCGAAAAATTAATCGCAGAGCAAAAGGCCGATTATGAAGCCTGGCTGGGCGTTACATTCGAGATTAGTTTCTCCGAGCAAAAAAAATCGACCGATACCATTTCCGTAAACCTGGACAATTCGCCATTTCGGAACCCCGATGGCTCGTTGCTATTCCGTCCGGCTGGCCACGGTGCACTGATTGAAAACCTCAACGATATCGATGCCGATATTGTGTTCATTAAAAACATCGACAATGTTGTGCCCGACGAGATTAAGGAACCGACAGTTACCTATAAAAAAGTTCTGGGCGCGGTACTGCTCGATGCTCAGCAACAAATAGCCCGTTTGCAGGGCCTGTTGTTGGGCAATGTAGACGACGTTAGCGATGGCTATCTGGCCGAAGCCGATGAACTGTTCCGGCGGACATTGTTTACCCTTCCTCCCGATGGGTTCGACAAGCTGTCGAAAGCCGAAAAAATAGCCTATTTCCGTAAGAAACTGGATCGCCCAGTGCGTGTTTGTGGCATGGTGAAAAACGTAGGCGAGCCCGGCGGTGGACCATTCTGGGCCAAAAATCAGGATGGGTCGGTATCGTTACAGGTTGTCGAATCGGCGCAGATCGATCTGGCTAATCCAGAACAGAAAGCCATTTTCGACGGAGCAACCCACTTCAACCCGGTCGATCTGGTCTGTGGTCTGAAAGACAGCCAGGGCAACAAATACAATCTGGTTAATTACCGCGACCCTCTAACGGGCTTTATTACAGCGAAGTCGAAAGACGGAAAAGACCTGAAAGCACAGGAGTTACCTGGTCTATGGAATGGCGCGATGGCCGACTGGAACACCATCTTCGTTGAGGTTCCATTAATTACCTTCAATCCGGTCAAAACAGTGAACGATCTGCTTCGGAAAGAACACCAGCCCGAAGAATAAACAAAAAGGGATCGGCAGTTGCCGATCCCTTTTTGTTTTCCTATAAAAAAAATACGCTGTCATTAGCCTCAAAAACGGTTGCCAATTAACTAATGACTGATTCGTTAAGCAGACATTTTTGCCGATGCTTCTGCCAGTTCAGCAGAACCTGCCCCAATAGGAATCTCTTTGGTTTCAAGCGATTCGGGGCTTTGGAATGTGAGCAGTGACGTATTTTCATATACGCCGAGGTTTGCATCCCGAACACGCTCCATAATTGGTTTCAGTGCACAGGTTTCTTCATCGGCGCAATCGTCGCATTTTACGTAGAAGTTAAACGATACGCAGGGGGTGGGTGCAATCGGCCCATCAATAACCCGCAGCACCTGCGCCAAATTGACACGCCCCGGATCAATGCGTAACAAATAACCTCCTCCTTTTCCTTTCTGGCTCTGTAGAATGCCATGATTGCGCAATTCGAGCAGAATAGCCTCCAGAAACTTTTTAGGAATATTTTCTTTCGCTGAGATATACGAAATCAGCACTGGGCCTTTCCCGTATTCTTCAGTTAAAACCTTGAGGGCCTTAATGGCATACTTAGCTTTCTTTGAAATCATTTGTTACGGTGACTTTAGGGTTTGACAACATTAATTGTGTAGCTGCATGGGCTATATAAGCGAACAAAGGTAACAAGTACTTAAGTGTCAGGCAATTTTTTAGTGATTTCCCCCTAAACGTTAACCCGATACCTGCAACAAACCGGGTCAAAGAAGCACCTTCTTATAGCCGAAACAGTGCACTACTCTCTTAAAGTTCAATAGAGTTAATTGGGTGTTAGACGTGTATTTTTTGTTCAAGTAACAAAAAAAGTACAGTTTCTCTGGCTTTTTTTGCTCTCTCCTACCCTACTTCTGAAAAGCTTGATTGCCAAAAGAAAGTCTGGCCAAATTGCCTGCCTCATTATCTAATGCTTGCCATAAAACGCTGCCGTTCAGCGAGCCACCCCAATCATCACGCGTTTTTATAAAGAAAAAAGCCGGTGCAAAGCCCCGGCCCTTTCGTGCGACACCAATATGAAAATTAATTTGACGGCTTAGTTATAAGGCGTATTCTGAGGATCCCAGTTAGCCCAGCCTTTGGTCCAGTCGGTTGTTCCGAATGCTCCAATGAAGGTTTCTTTGGTAAAGAATGCATCAGCGCCTTTGCCATCCCAAATTGCTCCTGACAATAGCGGAGAACCTGACTGAGGCAAAAAGCTAGCCCCACCGCTCAGGTTGAATGTTTGCGCATTTAACAACAGCGTAGCCAGACTTGCACTCGGAATGATCTGGTTTTTATAAGCAGCTGTGTTGAAGAACGTAATAGCTTGGTCGTTGGTAATTGACTGGGCTCCGCGAACCGGAGTTGTTGAGTTGGCAACTACTACACCGTGCAATTGTAATGCCCCGCTCGTTGCGTTATCCAACGTGTTGGTTGTACCAGTCTGAGCATCCAGACGTAAGCCTTCAGGATAACCAACCATAATTGAGTTGAAAATGCTCAGGCTGGTGTTCCGACGAAGGTGCATAGCCGACTGGTATGGACCGCTACCACCCGATGTATTTCCGGTTGGAGGAGTACCAGCCGTCAGGAAGTTACTCATGTTGGCAAACACAGCAGCCGTTAACGGCAGACCAGCATTTGGGCCAGTTGCTGGCGCACCAGGGTTAAAGTTATCAGACTCAAAACCATTTGAACCCGATTGGTCAGCTACATTTGGGTCACGCAATGAAACCCCATACTGAACTTTACCCGAATAGCCCCAGTCGGTATCCCAATCGTCGTCCCAGGTTCTGTAGGCAATCAGGTTTTTCATGTTAACCGTCCCACCAAACCACTCGTAGGCATCATCGCCCGAGTAGGAAACCTGAATGTGATCCATGGTTGTACCAGCCCCAACACCATATAGCGAGATCCCGTTAATTTCACTATTAGCCAGCAAAGCAATACCCCCAAACTCAACGCGCATATATTGCATTGTGCCCGAGTTATCATTTACGTCGCTATAGGTACCAACTGTTCCGGGCAGACCACCTTCAAACGTTGTAGCACTTGGCTGGTTGATAGGCGCTTTTCCAAATAGAGCAATCCCCCCCCAGTCGCCATAATTCCGGGCCCCGGCAGGCTGATTAGATGTAAAGACAATCGGTGCATCGGCTGTACCAACGGCCATCAGTTTAGCACCGGGACGAACAATCAGGGTAGCTCCACGCTGTTGACCAGAAGGATCATCAGCTTTGCCGGCTCCTTTGATAATCGTTCCAGCCTGAATCGTCAATGTTGCGTTGTTATCAACGATAACAAAACCTTTCATTAGGTAAATATTATCTGCGGTCCAGGTTTCATTGGCGGTAATACTACCCACTTTCGTAACAACTGGTCGATTGCTTAATGAGAAAGACACAGAGCTAGTTGCCGTCTGGCCACCCGTTGATACAGTGATAGGTCCATTTTGAGCGCCCGAAGGAACTGTAACTACTAATTGTGTGGATGTTGCCGAAATAATCGTGGCAACTGCATTGCCCGTAAATGTTACTGTGTTGCTCGACGGTGTCGAATTGAATAATGTACCCGTGATAGTAACCGTGCTACTAATCGGAGCCGATGTGGGATTAATACCCGTAATACTCAACACTGCTGCTGGCTCATCGTCGTTTTTACACGCAGTGAACGCTACCGTGAGCCCCAGTAATAGGAGCAATGAATACTGCCAGTTTCTAAGAAATTGCATAAGTAATTGGGTTGATTGACTCGTTAATTAGCGGTGATTATTAAGGTATTATCATTCGGCGGCCAAACGTGTAAACTGCGCTTATTGTATAGTAACTACCACGTTTGAAGCGACGAATAACCTGATCGGCATTGGCCGTTTGTGAAGTTACGTCGCTGCCAATTTTGCCATCGCGATTGAAGTCCTGCGCAAAACGAACAGGCTGATTGAGAATGTCCTGAATGCCCAAACGCAGCTCGATTTTATTGTTGAACTGTTTCGTAATATTCAAATCCACTACGTTACGAGGCATTTCGTAAACCGTTGGGTTCTGAATGTTTCCGACCGTGAAAATCCGCTGTCCAAAAACGTTATATAGAATATTAGCCTGCCAGCCCGAGTTAGGCGCGGTATAATATGCACCTAGGTTGATCAGATAGGGCGACTGCCCTGCCAGAGGCCGCTCAGAATCCGTCGAGTTGCGATATTCATTGATCTGTCCACTCAGGTCTGGTGCAGTAACCACATCCCCTACAGTGATCTTACTTTTGATCAGCGACACGTTACCAACAACTGACAGGTTTTGCAGGAAGAGGCTGGCTGAGTTCGCAAACCCTTTGCGGACTTCCAGTTCGACCCCATAGTTCTGAGCCGATTTGCTATTGAAGTAAGTATAAGCCAGTGTATTGGTCTGTACCAGCAGCAGGGCCTCAATTGGCTTATTGAAATGCTTGTAGAAACCCGTTACCGAAATCAGTTCGTTTGGCGAAGGATAAAATTCCCACTTTGCATCAACGTTTTGGATCGTTGCGGTGGTTAGCGTTGTATTACCCTGAATATCAGCCAGCAGGTTGAAGTCGTAATAACGGAATGGTGCCAATTCCCGGATTTCGGGACGGTTTACAGACGACGAATAAGCGAACCGAAGGTTTGTACGATCACTTAGCTTATAGGTAAAGTTAAGCGAGGGTAGTGGGCTAAAGATTTTGTTCGAGGCCAGTTTGCGATCAACATTCTGCAACGTGGCTCTGATTGTCTGGTCGTTATATTCGCCCCGAAATCCGATTGTCAGATTTGCTTTCGGTCCGAAATAAACATCCCCCGACACATACCCTGCCAGATAACTATTGATCCCCCGGTATGAATCCAGATCCCGGGTTCCGTCTAGAATCGTAAATCCGCCGTTTTCTCCACTCTGTCCGTTCACATACTGCGGATCGAAAGCCGTACCCAGGCTCCGCTGTTTAGCAATCAACGAGGGCGATACATAGCCATAAAAACGGGCAGCATAATCGCGGTTCTTACGTTCACCATATACACCAAACCGAATACGATTCGGTTCACGATCGGTTGGGTTACCAAATGTATGCTCGCCATTGGCAATAGCCGATACTACATATTCGTGCAGTTTTGAATAGAAGCGACCTGCTTCGCTGGCAGTTGCATCGTTAGGCGCTACAATCGTAAATGGCTCGGTAGAATCTAAAGGACGTGTATAACGAATCCGTTTCCAGTCAGGCTCCCACCGACCGGTATAGCCAAAACTACCGATCCAGTTAATTTTCGTCAGTTCGCTAATTGAATGCTCACCGGCCAGTTGCGTCGTTAAAATACTACGATTCTCGAAACGCTCAGAGTAACTCTGTACATCGTTACTATTGGCAATATCCTGACCCGTACGAACAACCGTTTCAGTTGTGCTTAATTGGTTATAGAGCGTTTTCCACTCTAACGTAAATCCGGGTGAAAAGCGAGCCGACCAGTTATGGAGAATACCCAGACGCGTAGCCCGGGCGTAATTGGCATCATTATAATTCGAAGCAATCGAGTTCGCTACCGTACCGTTGTCATACAACTTAAAAGCGATGTTAGCGACCTGATTAGTCATCGCATAGTTAATGCTGGTCAGATTGCTAATACGAACATTTCCAATATCGAACCGGCGGCCAGTGTTGAAAGCAAAGCGAATGTCGGGCATTACCGATACATCTTTCAGCCCCCAGGTATTTGGTAGAAGTCGGCCGTAGGCAGCTCGCTGGGCAGGATTTAACGCATCAAAACTTGCTGCATTTTTCGGAAAACTACTCGGAAGCTGCTGATCGGCGCTCCATAAGCCTAACCAGTTCAGGCCACTACGACTGTGCGACTGCACATTGGCAAACGTCGTATTGGCACGGTAGCCAATTGTCATACCAGCATCCGTAAAATTCTGATCGGGACGACGTTTGGTATATATTTTAACAACACCGCCCGCAAAATCACCCGGCAAATCGGCAGATCCCGACTTGAAGACAATCATCCGGTCGATGATGTTGCTCGGTACCAGATCGAATGAGAACGAACGAGTGTCCACTTCGGTCGAAGGGGTAATCACGTCGTTGATCAGTACGGAGTTGTAGCGGGCAGCCAATCCGCGAATCAGTACGAAGCGATTGTCGACAATACTCACGCCCGGTACCCGGCGGATAGCTGCGGCTGCATCGCGGTCCTGCGATTTCACAATTTGCTGAGCCGAAATACCAACTGCAATGGGTTTGAGTTGTTTGATCTCGGTGATAACGGCTACTTCGGTATTGGTTGCCCGATTGGCCCGAACCACAACTTCCTGTAGCGATTTGCCTTCTTCGTCGAGTTCGGTGTCGATGGCTGTCGTATTGCCCGATTCGACCCGTACGTTTGGAATTTCTTTCGATTGATAGGATACGTATGAGATAACAACTTTTTGCGTTCCGGCAGGAACATTGGCAATTGAAAAACCGCCGTTAATGTCGGTCGTTCCTCCCAGTTGTGTACCATCGATTCGAACAGTACAGCCAATCAGTGCTTCTTTTGTTTTACTATCTTTAATGGTACCCCTAACGGTACCTGTCTGCGCCAGAACGGCGGTAGAGAAGAGAGAGAAGAGAACAATAATTAAATTTCGGTTCATATTAGTAGTATTGGAGTCGCTTATAAGCGACGCAAAACTACCTGACCAATGTTACGCCAACGTTACGCCAATGTTACGCTTGAATTACATTTAAGGCTTAGCATAAGGCCTTAAAATCCAGAAACTTAACCATTCCTTAACAGAGTTAATAATATTCTGCCAGAACCTACTATCGAACCGATATACTGTTGTTTATTAATAGTTTATCTACTGATTATTCGGCAATGCCATTTGCCCGTTTGCTCGTTTCGGCCGAACCATTTGTCCAGAATCCATTAACGAACCAATATATGATCTGGTCACCTTTCACCAACAAAAAGGTTGGAATCTGATCCGTTTCGAGGGGTTGTGCCGGTAAATCGCCATCGTAGAGAATATGAACGGGAGTATCCAGAAAGTGGGCCTGTGGTTTCTGCCGAATCCGAAACGCAACGATCCCCTGCTGATGAAGTGCCAATAAATCCAGCTTTTTCAGTTCTTCAACCGACTCCAGTGTATCAGCATATACGCGGGCCGGAATCAGCCTTAAACCAGTAGCGTCGATTTCTTCCAGGCCCGAAAAAATCGACAGGTCGCCAATATCGTCGACAACACCTTTATATCGAAAATCGGTGGCATTCGTAATATTTTTCTCGGTATGATTGATACCAACATCAATCATAATATCTCGCCCTTCCTGGTGGATTGTTGCATTCCGAACCAGCACATCAAACAAGGGGCGACCGTTTTCCGGAATGGCCTGATACTGTGTAGTATCTTCCTGCTGATACGATTTATCGGCGATCGCCTGAAGCGCCGTTAGAATAGCAACAAAATTCAGCCGCCGGATCGCCATTTTTTCAACATCGCCTTTGTAACCCCCCGATTCGATCAATATGAGCGTTGTGCCCCATTTCTGAATATTGTCGCCAAAGGCGCGTGGTTCAAACTCATCATCGTAGCGGGCTACCTGCCCCGGCACAAACTGTTGCAGAACCCGATTCATACCCACAATGAGTTGCATCGACCGTTCGCGCACGTCATTTATGTTCCGGTCTTCGTCGTAGGCCGTAGCCAGAAACGACACCACTGCCTGCTTGCCCGTTTTCCCGACGCTGTAGCGAGGGTTCTGATCGTGCAGATTGAAGCCAACCAATGGTTGCAGGGTCTGCTGAAGCGATTTCAGCAACGCGCCTTCGGGTGTTTGCAGCCGTAGTGCATCCCGATTCATATCGATCTCAGTTGCCGTTCGACGCTGAAACCGTTCTGCACCATCAGGATTCAGCATTGGAACAAAATACAGCGTATTGTTAGTCAGAATCGACTGACGCAGGTTATCGAAGCCATCGTTTTTGGCTTTCAGAAAATTGAAAATATCGAACAGGGCCATGGTGGCCGTGGCTTCATCGCCGTGCATCTGCGACCAGAGCAGCACCTTGTTGGGGCCTGTACCTGCCTTTACCTGATAGATGGCACGCTTCTCCAGCGACTCTCCTACCCGACTGACCGTAAATAATTTCTGGTCTAAGGCATTAATCAACGGAACAATATCTTTATGCTTAAACCGTCGAAACGTGAAGTTTTTTTCTTTGTAGGTTTCGTGCGCATCATACAAACGGTGTGCGCTATCCTGAGCCTGAGCAGCGGTCGAAATCATTAGTAGTACTAGCAGAAATACCGGTAAAGCAGATTGTAGAGCAGAGCGATTCGTATCATGTATGACCCTTTGCATTCTCACCGGTGTTAAAGTTTTTGTCCGATTAATAAACCTCCCATCGAAGCCAGGAGGCAACAAGTCACATTTAAGCCAATATTCAAAAAAGCAAATCCGGTTCGACCATTTTGTAACAACACAACCGTATCGTAACTAAAGCTCGAAAAGGTACTGAGGCCACCACAAAATCCAACCCCAATCAACAGCCGCATTTCATCGCCAGCCATGCGGACCATTACCCAACCAGCCACAGCGCCAAGAATGGCACTTGCTACCACATTAACGATCAGAATAGCCATCGGAAACGGAGAGCCCATGAGTGTGGCCGGAATCAGTCGCCCCGTCAGATAACGCAACAAACTTCCGAATCCTCCGCCAGCAAAAACCAGCAGGTAAGGATGGGTCAGCAGGGTTTTCATATAGGCAAACTTACGAAAAAACAGCGATGGAGCGGGTTTAACCAACAATTGCCTGCTTTCTGAAGGCATTTTTTCGCTATCATTGTAGCTTCCCGGCACCGGCACCTTTGCTCTTAATTCGCCCACCATGGCCCAAAATCAACTCAAAAAACTTTTAGGTGTCGGATTCGGCATAGCCGTTACCATTGGCGGCACCGTTGGCACTGGCATTCTCCGCAAGCCCGGTCCGATCGCTCAGGACATTGGTAATCCTGCATTGATTATTGCCGTTTGGTTAATTGTTGGCGTTTATGCGCTGGTTGGCTCGCTGTCGGTGATGGAGTTAGGAACGATGCTTCCCAAGGCCGGAGCCTGGTATGTGTATGCCCGCCGGGCTTTTGGCGATTATGCTGGTTTTATCATTGGCATCAGTAGCTGGTTGGGCAGCGTGTCGGCAATGGCCTTTGGGGCTGCGGTCATGAGCGAATACATCGGTCTGTTATCACCCTCGCTGATCGATTATCAGAAAGTGGTGGCTATTGGGATACTGGTTGCCTTTGTCGCGTTTCACTCCATCGGCGTTCGGCTGGCCAGCCGGGCCCAGGAAGTGATGAGCGTATTGAAAGCAGTGGGCTTGCTGGCTTTCGTTATTGTTTGTTTTGTTATTACGCCCGACCCAAAGTCGACTGCTTCCGTCGATACGGTTCGGCCGCTGGCCGAAGGCGGTATCTGGCTGGGAATGCTGGCGGCCTTACAATCGGTTTTCTATACGTATGATGGCTGGCATACAGCCGCTTATTTTACCGAAGAAGACGTTGACCCAAGCCGCAATCTACCCCGCTCCATGATTAGTGGGGTTCTGCTGATTATCGGTATCTATATATTAGTAAACCTGGCCTTGCTCTACGTTTTGCCCCTTTCAGCGCTGGCCGGTTCGAAGTTACCCGCAGCCGATGCGGTTCAGGTATTGTTTGGACCAGGGAGTGCGCAGGTTGTTACCTTTTTGCTGATGATTTCAATTATGGGGATCATCAATGCCCAGATCATGTTTAACCCACGGGTTATTTTTGCGATGGGCCGCGATGGGCTGTTTTTCCCTTTCGTTACGCAGGTCAACAATGGCGGAACGCCCTTAAATGCTACTGTATTAACCGCATCGGCCTCCATTATCCTGATCCTGACGAATACCTATAGCAAGTTATCGGATATTGCAACGTTCTTTTTCGTGCTGTGCTATGCGTCGAGCTTTGCCGCACTGATTTACCTTCGAAAAACCGAACCCGAACTTCCGCGTCCGGTTCGGGCATGGGGCTATCCGTTTTCGACCTGGACACTGCTAATCGCTTCGCTGGCCTTTCTGCTGGGCGTTGTCATCGGCGATTTTTCGAGCAGCCTCTACGCCGTGGCATTCATTGCTGTCAGTTACCCATTTTATCTGTTCATTCGGCGGGCGGTTTCCAATTAGCTAGTGGCCATTGGTTGTCTTTCAGACTCATGCTCTTATTCCTGTTTTTCTTTTGACAACTTACGCACACCTTTATCCTTCATCATCTGACCTATTTTAGTTGCCAGATCGATGGACGCTTCGATCTCTGCTTTCCGAATAGAAACACTTTCAATGTTAAAGCCAAAAGGAACATTCTGCTTACGGCAATATGCGGTCAATGCTGAGGCAATGTCGAAGCATAATGTTACCGACTTTTCAAGAATATCATCCGATGTTTTTAATTCTTCTTTCAGCGCATCGGGTACATGAATCCCTAACCACTCCATAAAATGAAGCGTTTTTTCTGATCCACAGGCGGTAAGCGTAAAAATAATGGTTGGAGGCTCTATCTGCAGGCGGTTACAGCGTAGAGTCAGGTCTTTGATTACCTGTTTGGCATAATCAAGATTAAACACACATTGGGAGATAAAGTACGATACCCCACCGCTCATTTTGTCCAGTATCCGAACATCCTCATCCTTAAGCAGATTATGTCGTTCGGGGATCGTTACCGCACCCACAACAGAAACATCCTGATGTTTGCTCCAGAGCCTGTAGGCTTCCGAAAGGCTGGTTTTTACTGGAAAATCCGGCGCTGGTAGGCCAACAAAAACAGGATAAAAGTTATGCGTATGCATTTCTTCCAGCCAATCGGCTAGCTCTTCGGCTGAGAATTTACCAGCCGGACGATAGATTATTTTGGGGATGGTTAGTGCCCCCAGGTAGGTAGAAGCAAAACCAAACGGGTCAAGTGCCGTTATAAACGGGAAAGGCCTTTCGTCGTCTGTCCGAGCGGATTCATCCTGCACATCATACACCACGAGTGCATCAATATCCAGGCCAGCAAGTCGTTCAACGGTTTTTTGGGCAATCTCGGCAACTCGTTCAGCAGAAGTACTCGCTTTGGGTGGAGTGATGCCGTAAAGCAAAACGCCAGACTCAGCACCTTTAATCTTGTCTAGAAACATTATCTGAATTTTGTCACTAACAATCTCACATTAGCAACAAGTATTGGATACAAAATCTCACTTTTATTATAGGAGGCAAAGATACTTATAACCTGAACTTTTTAGCCCTTCTTAATTTATGACTTTCGCCGGGCCAACGAGCGGACAGAAAAAGCGTCATAGACACGCGCCCCGGCCATCTGCGATGCAATGGCCAACGAGCATGAAAATTTTCAAATTCCACTACCTACTAACTTAAAACTGCTCATGAATCTGCTTTAACAGATCGGCCGTACGTTTGCGCATTTCGCTAACTGGCTGAGTGAAGTTATTGTGCATAATACTAAAATACAGCACCTTGTTCCGCTTCGTGAGTACATAACCGCTTAGATTATATACGCCACTCATTGACCCCGATTTTGCGAAAATATAGGGTTTATCGGCGGCCGATAGCGTCCGTAACGTACCCGATTGCCCAGCCGCAGGCAGTAGCTTAAACAACCGTTGCTGAGGCACTCGGGCAGCAATTTTAGTTAACAACGCAATCAGTACATTGGGCGTAAACAGATTATAGCGCGACAGGCCCGACCCATCGACCCATTTGGCCGACGAAGCCGGAAAATGCAGCCCATCGAACGTGCGTTTCAGTTCAAGCAAGGGTTCTAACTGGCTGCTGTTTCGCTCGGCCGAAATCATAAACAGTACTTGCTCGGCAAATTGATTGTCGCTCACCCAAAGCATCCGTTTATAGAGCGAATCGGTGGGTGTTCCCCGAACCAGCCGGGCCTCTGCTGGTAACGGCTTATTCAGCACCGTCACCGGTCGATGAAGTGTGTCGGATAAAAGCTGAGCCGCTAACCCCGCCGACCACCGAAACGGCACATCCTGCCGAAGAGGCCGGTCGCCAGTCGACCGAACAAACTGATTGCTGAATTCGGCCCGTCGTAATCCATTTGCAGAACCGATTCCGATGAGAACACTATCGGCAAAGCGTTGTGGACTGACGGTTCCGTTTATGTACCGAACTACATTTCCATAAATGGGTAGTGGAGCCAGTTCGGGCGAATAGTCGTCGTTGTAGTCGTCCCAGGCCCAGCCCGAACCAAATCGTGGGCCAGCATAATTTGCTGCTGAGAAAAATAATTGTTCGGAGCGATTTCGTAAAAAAGCGAGGAGGGTTGTGTCGGGCAAATCGGGATGAAGCAACAGCGGGTTTCCCGTGCCCCAGACAATCAGCGAATCGCCTTTAATGGTATAGCGAAACGCGGGCAGCGAATCGGGTAGAGTTAGGGTACCAGCATAAAAACTAAACAGTTTAGTGTTGGATGCAGGCGTAAATGGCTTGTCGGCATTGTGCTGAATCAACGACCGTTGACGAACCGGATCGTATAAAGCAACACCGGTAAAATGGTCGATGTAAACCGGTTTTGTATGTAAGTCATGACTAAGACGCCGGGCGGGTGAACAACCAAACTGCAATCCGGCCAATATAATAAACAGAGCGCTTTTTTTCAGGGTATTCATTGGCTTACAGCCACCGTTTGCAACCGCATGTTCAGTTTGCAACGGTGGCTACTGTAAACCTACAAACTAACGGGCAATTATGACCTTCTGCATTAGCACAGAATCGTCGGCTTTAAGCCGCAGAAAGTATAAGCCCGTAGGCAATTGTCTCAGGTCGAGCTGTTCATTCAGCTTTTTGCCACTTACTTTTAGCGTTTGCTGCTGTATTATTTGTCCGGTAGCGCTCGAAATTGACAGATTAGCCTCGGCCACTGGCCTAACCAGATCAGCTTCTATCTGAAGTAGTCCGGTACTAATCGGGTTTGGGAAAACCGAAAACGTGCCTGAACGTATGGGTTCATTGCCCAGCACGGGCGACAACGGCGGCAATTGAATGCGCAGGTTATCGACGGCCCAGCCCCAACCGTGCGCTAATTGGTCAGAAAACAACCGAAACCGAATCAATACTTCATCCCCTGCTTTGAAGTTACCGTTTTCCAGCAACGACATCGACCGTTGTTTGTAATATGAAGGAATGCCGATTGTGGTCGAGTTTTTGTCGCCCGCTGTTGTTCCGGCAACCAGATTCCGATTGTAGGCAATCAGCCAGTCGGGCTGGTCGTTTGAGTCGTAGCCATCCCGAACCGGCAGCCAGGTTTTACCACCGTCTTTTGAGCCTTCAACTATTACGTAATCATAGAAATTATCACTGCTAAACGTGCTCGTTACGTCGCCGGGTTCAACCAATACAATTTCGTCGAAGAATATGGTAGCACTGTCGGGGTTGGCTTTTACGCGTACGGGCGATAGCAACACATACTGCGCATTGCTTTCATACTTATAATCGCTCCCGTTCTGATACGGATGCTCAGACTGAATAGCCGGATCTGTAAAATTGGCGGGCTTGTCGATCATGAACCGATAGCCAACAAAATCGCTGGCCGCCGATGCATCGTTGAACGTATTGCTGTAGCGATCCACCGTCGGCTTCAGGGCCACTACCGTTACGTCATACAAGCCGGTTTTGGGGCTAATGGTCTGGTTCCGGGCTTTCGAAGAATCCTGAACCACAATCCGATAACTGATTTTATCACCTGCTTTGAGCGAATTGGCCGGGAACGTAATTCGGTTTGTATAAAGGCTATCGTACAACTTTCCGTTCGGTCCCGTCAGCGTAAGCCGCAGCGGTATGGTTGGCTGGGCAGCTCCATTGATCTGATAGTCGATATAAGCGGTATTGATGTTTGACCGAACCGAAGCAATACTCCGATCATCGGATATTCGGGCATAAACCGGTAAACTGTCGGTAGTGGTGAATATAAAGTTTTTTTCTGGCGCAAACGCTACGGTTGGTGGCGTTGTGTCGGGCCCAAATTGTACACGGTATAATAACTGCTGAGCCGTTGTCGATTTGCCGGGATTGGTAAACGTTCGGCCCGACGCATCCTGTGCCAGAACATAATACCAGATATCGCCCTGCGCCAGATTGGCAGGCATTGTGTAAGTATAGTCTGCTGAACTTCCGGCAACCAGCGTCAGCGGCACTTCCGTAAATGTATTATCGGTAGCGGTCGGAAGGCTTTTTCGGTAGCGTAGTTTCACCGAACCCGGTGTCAGCGTGGTATCACTGATTACCCGAACCATAAACACAACATCCTTTATCTCTTCGCTACTGACGAGTGGTGTATGCAGTACCGATGTTGTTTTCCACTCCATATCGGCAAAAAAGCTCAGCACCAGCGGTCCGGGAGTATGAATCGCTTCAGACGAACCGAATTGGGGCGACATCAATGAATTAATAGTACCTGCCGGATAGGTAGCCTCATCGACATGGTACACACTGGAACCACGGTTGAAGGTTGGAGGAGCATATAGCTTAATTTTCTGCCCGGTTTGCTGCTGGAGCACAGGCCCATTTAAAAAAATATTGCCCCCCGTCAGTTGTTGATATAATTGATTAGACCCGTCCGGGTAGGTTTCTGCCGATGTTACCAGATTCTGGCTCTGTGCATTTTCGATGAAATGATCATAGACCGACGGTAGTCCGGCTGCGTAGTTACCAAGCGTTCCGTCGGTATCGAAATACCCAATAAATCCTAAACCGTGCCCAATTTCGTGGAGAACAACCGAAACAAGGTCATATTGCCCGGCGGGGGTTATGCCATCGGTTCCATAATACCAGTTATTGTTTCGGTTAAATTGAGCCACTATATCGGGCTGGCCAGGCGTGTTTAGCTCCCGACGAGCGATTTTTTCAGCCAGTGCAATCGGATAGATACCCTGAGCTTTCTGAGCGCCATCAGAACCATATCGCACTTCGGCGGGACCTGCCGAACCAAGAATTCCCCGGCTTTGGGTTGTCCAGCTAGCCTGAATATTAATTGGAACGGGCGTACTGATATAAGTTGCCCAAATATCGACCGCATATTGAAAAGCAGCCTGGGCTTCGGGTGTAAAGCCAGAATATGTAACGTTGATAGTAGCCGTTGCGGCTTTGCGGGCATTGGGGTTCTGGCGGGCTTTCAGAAAGGCTTCGGGCGGAGCAACGCTTGTGAAGGCATCCCGGCCGCTACCATAACAAATGGTTTTAGGAGCAACTAAATCAGACCTTATTTTTCGAACAAATTCCCCATAGACCGGCGAAGCTGTAGTTGGTTTTTGTGCTACACCTGAAGTGCTGATCAAGGCCAGACCCACAACCAGGCTCCACGCCGGAACTTTCCCTAAACACATGCGAGAATAGAATTATAAATCGATACTACGTTATTTGTGATTAGCATATAGCCCCATCACCTCCCTTTAGCGCTACACTACTTATAAGGCTTTAGCCTGGTGGTTAACTCGGTCTACATGTATTTATACGATTTCGTTTCATTTTCATTGCGGCCTAACTGTTCATCCGCTTAACTTTCAGGCCAAAATAGACATAGTAACAGAAGAAACAAAGTTCATAATCTGTTTAAGCCTGTTTACTTATTCTGGACGTCCATTTATGGCCCAATTGTCAAATCTGAGAGGTTAAAAGCAAGCGTTCTATACGTTATCGGCTTCCCGTTTCAGCACTAACGACACCGAATTGAGACAATAGCGCAGGCCCGTTGGTGGGGGTCCATCATTAAATACATGCCCCAGATGGGCATCGCAAACGTTGCAGAGCACTTCTACCCGAAACATCCCATAACTATAGTCTTTTTCAAGCCGAGTTCGTTCTTCCTCAATAGGTTCCGTAAAACTTGGCCATCCGGTTCCTGATTCAAATTTGGTTTTCGATTCAAACAATTCTGTACCACAACACACACAGGCATAAACGCCCGGATCGTGCGCTTCGCAGTATTCGCCCGTAAATGGCCGTTCGGTTCCCTTCCCGCGAGCCACCCTATATTGCTCCGGCGTTAATATGGTACGCCACTCTTCGTCGGTTTTAATAACTTTCTGAATCATGTTGGTTTTGGTTCTATATTCTATCTTTTCTATGAACGTAAACCATACTCCTATCCGATTTGTCTTTTCCAGACGTAAATTCGCAGTTATTTAGTGGTTTGAGTGCCCTATATCAACGATCTTTTAACTTCGTCGCCAGTGACTATCCGACAGATTTTACAGCAGTTTTGGGGATATACCAGCTTCCGGCCCATGCAGGAAGAGATCGTCAAGACGGTACTGGAGCGTCGGGATACATTGGTTTTGATGCCTACCGGGGGCGGCAAGTCCATCTGTTTTCAGGTGCCTGCCCTGGCCATGAAAGGGGTTTGCATTGTAGTAACGCCACTAATTGCTCTAATGAAAGATCAGGTAGAGCAGCTCCGCAAGCGCGGCATTCCGGCTGCAGCCATTTACTCGGGAATGCACTATCGCGAAATCGACAGTACGCTCGACAACTGCATTTATGGGAATACCAAATTCCTGTATGTATCACCCGAGCGGCTCCGCACCGAAATTGTTATCGAACGCGCAAAGCAAATGGTGGTTTGCCTGCTGGCGGTTGATGAAGCACATTGCATTTCGGCATGGGGATACGATTTCAGACCACCCTACCTGCAAATTGCGGAATTTCGCGAACTAATTGCCGAAACGCCAATCATTGCCCTTACCGCTTCGGCAACGCCCGATGTTCAGACCGACATTCAGGATAAACTGGCATTGCGGCAACCGGAGGTATTCCGTCAGACATTTGCCCGCCCCAACCTGTCTTATTCGGCCGTACTGGAAGAAAGCAAAGAAAACCGACTTCTGCGCGCTCTTCAGAATGTTCCGGGTTCGGGAATCGTGTATGTTCGTAGCCGGAAACAAACGCAGCAGGTAGCTCATTGGCTCGCCCGCCAGGGAATTGCGGCCGATTTTTATCATGCTGGTTTAACAACTCAGCAACGGTCGCATAAACAGGACGAATGGATTCAGGACCGAATTCGGGTGATGGTAGCAACCAATGCCTTCGGTATGGGTATCGATAAGCCCGATGTGCGGGTAGTTGTACACCTCGATGTACCCGATTCGCTCGAAGCCTACTATCAGGAAGCCGGACGTGCCGGACGTGATGGCCAGAAAGCATACGCCGTGATGCTCTATACCCATGGCGATCTGGAACATTTACGCTACCGCACCGAACAACTCTACCCACCGGTTGAGATGCTGCGCCGGGTCTATCAGGCGTTAGCCAACTACACGGCAGTTCCGGTTGGTGGCGGGCACTACGAGAGCTACGATTTTGACCTGAATGCATTTGCCAATACCTTCAATCTGCACCCTCAGGAGACGCATTATGCCCTGAAACAACTACAACTCGAAGGTCTGATCGAACTAAGCGAGAATTATTTCCACCCATCCCGTCTCCTGGTCACTCTCGATAATCGGCAGCTATATGAGTTTCAGGTTATGAATCCGCGTTTCGATCCGTTTCTAAAATTAATCCTGCGCATGTATGGCGGGGAAGTATTCACCGATTTCGTTACCATTTCGGAGTCGGCCCTGGCCCGAACGTTTCTGGTTAACCAGAGCGAGGTTGTAACTCTACTGGAACAGCTTCACCAGCGCAACGTTATTGTCTACGAAAAACAAAAGGACAAACCACAGCTCACTTTTCTGACGCCCCGGTTCGATGCCCCAACATTGCCAATCAATGTGCAGGAACTAACCCGCCGAAAGGAACAGGCGCTGCGGAAAGTACAGGCGGCCATTATTTATAGCGAACATCCGACCCAATGCCGAACCCGCCTGTTGCAGGCTTATTTTGGTGAAAAACCTGGCGAAGCCTGCGGCATTTGCGATAATTGCATAAAAAAGAAGAAACAGCAGGAGATCGTCTCATCAACCATGCGCGAACGAGTGCGGGAGTTTGTTGCACTAGCCAATGGCCCCGGCATATCGCCCAAACAACTGGCTCATCATTTTTCGCAAACCGATACCGATTCGCTGGCTCAGGTTGTAAAACTAATGCTGGCCGAAGAAGAAATCCGCTATACCAAAAATGGTAACCTTACCCTGAACCTGTAATCTTCTGTTAATCTAGCCTTCTGCCAGACTATCTGCTCAGGCTAAAACTTGCTATTTGTCCCATAATCGTGCTATGTGTCCCAGCCATTTTGTAGCTTTTATTGTACCTGTCATCTTTGCCAAAAAACGATAGTCACCAATCAACTTTCAGACACATTATGAAAACCCTACTCGCGTCCCTCTGCCTACTCACCAATCTATCGGTCTATGCTTTTTCTTCTGCCAATAACCCTTCGTGGGCTGTTGTCGACTCGGCAACTTATCAGCTAACCGTTGTTGTGTCAGGAATCAATCAGCGAACCGGGAAACTATACATCGGTTTGGCTACCGATGCGTCCAGCTTTACCGGAGAGTCGGCTCATAAAAAAACGGTTGCGATACCCGAATCCGGCGACATCACGGTGTCGTTTGAGGGGTTAAAACCTGGGCGCTATGCGGTGAGGGTTCTTCAGGATCTGAACGACAATCAGAAAATGGATTTTTCGGGTCAAATGCCAGCGGAGCCCTTTGGGTTCTCAAACGTAACGATGCTGATGGGACCGCCCAGTTTCGACGAATGCTCTTTTGAGCTTAATGAAAATAAATCAGTACAAATTCGTATGATCGAACTGTAGAGGCACAGTCTTGAATCGAAATCTAGTAACACGTTGAGTAGATATGAGTGCGGGAGTCGTCAAAAACTGGGCGACTCTTTTGCTACCCAATCAACAAAAAGGCCTAACACACAGTTACCAGACTATTGTTATAGGCTATTGATTTTCTCAACGTTACGATGACGCAATCAGAATTCCGACCGCAATCCAACGAAATTCCGGGCCAGCAACTCCCCTATCCGGCCCAACAATCGGACATGGACCCAGCCCCCGACAGCGATCTGTCGAACTACAAACCTGCCGGAAAACTAATTGACAAAGTAGCTATCATTACGGGTGGCGATTCGGGTATAGGGCGGGCAGTAGCGATTGCGTTTGCCATGGAGGGTGCCGATGTAGCAATTGTTTACAACGAAAATACTGATGATGCCAGACACACCCAGCGCCTTGTTGAACAAAAAGACCATTCATGCCTGATTATCAAGGCCGATGTGCGAAACGCAGCCGCCTGTCAGGCCGCCGTACAACAGGTTGTTGAGCAGTATGGCAAATTGAATATTCTGGTCAATAACGCTGCCTATCAGATGGCGCAGCAGTCTATAGACGATCTTTCGGAGGAACAGTTTCGCAGAACGTTCGAAACCAATATTTTTGGCTATTTCTTCATGGTGAAAGCCGTTTTGCCGCACCTCAACGAAGGCGATGCCATTGTGAATACGGGCAGTATTGTTGGTATAGTTGGCAATCCGATTCTGGTCGATTATGCGTCTTCGAAAGGCGCTATTCATGCCTTCACCAAATCGCTGGCCATTCAGTTGGGCAAACGTAACATTCGGGTAAACTGCATAGCACCTGGGCCTGTCTGGACGCCTAACATTCCTGGAACTATGCCCGAAGATGAGGTCAAAAATTTTGGTCACGAGGTTGCCCTTGCCCGGCCCGGCCAACCCGAAGAACTGGCTCCGGCTTATGTGCTGCTTGCATCCAGCGAAGGCAGTTTCATGACCGGCAGTATTGTCGAAGTAACCGGCGGCAAGCTAGGCTAATTTATACCTCATCACTCACCATGTTTCACTATCCAGCAGGCACCGTTCGCGCATTGCTCAAAACCGATCAGGTTACCAAAGCTACCCAACAGGCATTGACCGAACGGCTGAACGCTCAACCTCGGCAACCTACATTCTTTTCAGAAGCAGAGTTCTTACTGTTGCGAGCCGTTTGTGACCAACTGATTCCGCAGCCCAACAGCCCTGAACGTATTTGCATCGAACACAGCATTGACGAGCGGCTTTCGGAAAACACAACAAATGGCTGGCGATACGACACCATGCCGAATGACGGCGAGGCTTATCGATCAGGGTTGAAAGGTATCGACGAAAGTGCCGTTCATTTATTCCAGAAGCCATTTCAGGACTTGCTCGACGAACAAAAAAATCAGGTTCTTCAAGCTATTCAGACAATGGAGGCTCCCGGCAAAACCTGGCAAACCCTTCCTGCCGATCGTTTTTTTGAAGAACTACTGGCCGAAGCCGCAGAAGCCTATTATAGCCACCCGTTAGCGCAGGAAGAAATTGGCTACGTTGGGATGGCCGATGTGCTAACCTGGCACCGAATCGGCCTCAACCAACTGGAAGAACGAGAACCAAGAGCAATATAACCTGGTCAGTTGTCACTTGGTCATTAGTTATTGGACAAGCGGAATGATTGTATCAATGACTAATTGCCAATGCTTGATAACTACTAATCTGAATGTATCGAATTCATGCCTTATTCCACAACTGAAACCGTCGATGCTGTCGTAATCGGAACCGGTGCGGGCGGTGCGCCCCTACTGGCACGCCTGGCCAAAGCTGGCCTGAAAGTAGTTGCACTGGAAGCTGGCAAGCACTGGAACCCCCAGCACGACTTTCCGACCGACGAAAAAGCGCAGAGTAAACTCTTCTGGAACGATGAACGGCTTAGCGCGGGCAACGATCCCCTACCCTTTGGCAACAACAATTCGGGCACAGGTGTTGGTGGCTCTACCCTTCATTACACAGCCTACACGCCACGAGCCCAACCCGACGATTTCCGTATCCGAACCGACTTCGGTGTTGGTGAAGACTGGCCCCTGAGCTTTGCGGATATTGAGCCGTATTATGACGAGGTTGAGCAATTTCTGGGCGTATCGGGGCCTTCACCTTACCCCTGGGGCCCTGCTCGCAAACACGCTTACGCGCTAGGGCCATTACCCATAAACGGTGCCGGCCAATTGATGGATCGTGGTTGCAAATCGCTGGGGATCAACACATCGCCCGCAGCCAATGCGGCTCTGTCGGCAGGTTATTATCAGGAAGGCGTCGGATACCGGCCTGCCTGTGCCAACCGGGGCTTCTGTCAGGCAGGATGTACCATTGGCGCCAAAGCAAGTATGGATGTCACCTACATTCCACTTGCCCTGTATCACGGAGCCGAGATTCGGCCAGAATGTTTTGTAACCCAGTTGATTAAAAACAGCGTGGGCAAAATCAGTGAAGTTGTCTATATACGAAACGGGCAGGAAGAACGGCAACGATGTCGGTTTGTTTTTCTGTGTGCAGGAACTATTGAAACTGCCCGCCTATTGCTTCTTAACGGACTCGCGAACAGCAGTGGACAGGTTGGCCGAAATATTATGGCTCATCCGGGCCTGCAAATCTGGGGCGAGTTCGATGACGATGTGCGTCCATACAAAGGCATTCCGGGGGCCTTAATATCTGAAGATATGCACCGCCCTCCAAAGGCCGACTTCGCGGGCGGATACCTTCTACAATCTATTGGCGTAATGCCGGTTACGTATATGAGCCAAATGGCACGAGGACGCGGATTGTGGGGGCAGGCCCTAAAACAGGCGGCTTCGGCTTACAACCATGTAGCGGGTATCAATATTCTGGGCGACTGTCTGCCTTACGACCACAATTATCTGGAGCTCTCGGACGAAAAAGATGCTCGTGACCTCCCCAAACCCCGTGTTTATTTCACAAACGGCGACAATGAACACCGCCTGACCGTTCATGCCAACAACGTCATGCGCGACATCTGGGAGGCTGCTGGTGCCCGAAACGTCTGGGCATTTCCCCGTAATGCCCACGTAATCGGTACCTGCCGAATGGGAAACAAGCCCGATCAGGCAGTGGTGAACGCCAATGGGCAATCGTTCGACATTCCGAATTTATTTATCAGTGATAACTCAACGTTCCCCAGTGCCTTAAGCGTTAATCCAGCTCTGACAATCATGGCGTTATCGCTTCGAACTGCGGATTGTTTTTTACAAAAAGGTTGATTGGCTTATCGTAAAATCGGTTTGCGGTATATACCTCCGGCCGACTTCTGTAAGCCGACTTCCGTAAGCCAGTCGATGTTATGAAACAGAACGGATTTTTAGATCATATCAAACGCAAATTTGGCGACGGCAACTACGACGGCGATCAATTTGGCGGGGCCAATGGACACGATGGGAGCGGATTTCCGACCACAAATCCCAGCAATTTTATGTTCGCTACAGGCATTGAGTGCTCCTATCCAACGATTCAGAACGGCACCGTTCGGCGCGACCAGCTTCGGGAATGTGGTCATTATGATCAGTGGAAAGACGATTTAGGACTCGTGAAAGAAATGGGACTGAATGTGCTTCGGTATGGACTTCCCTATTATAGCATTCATCAGGGACCGGGTAAATTCGACTGGAGTTTTGCTGATCTGGCAATGGCCGAAATCAAACGCCTGGGTATTATCCCGATTCTGGATCTGATGCATTTTGGCGTACCCGACTGGATTGGCAACTTTCAAAACCCAGAGCTTCCGATTCATTTTGCCAGCTATGCCGCAGCAGTTGCCAAACGCTACCCGTGGGTTCGTTACTATACGCCCGTTAATGAGATTTATGTTACGGCCCGCATCAGTGGTCGCGATGGTGTCTGGAATGAACAGCTAAAAACCGACCGAGGCTTCGTAACAGCACTTAAGCACTGTGTAGCTGCCAGCATTATGGCCAATCAGCAGCTTGCCCGGTATCGAAACGATTGCGTAATCGTGCAAAGCGAAAGTGCCGAATATACTCATGAACTCTGCGCTACGCCCTCAGCGCAGACAATTCTGGACAACGAACTACGGTTTTTATCGCTGGACCTGCTGTATGCCAATGCGCCATCGGCTACGGTTGCTATGTTTATGATGGACAACGGTCTTACCCGCGACGAGTATAACTGGTTTATGGCCGGAAAACCGCCCGGCTACCAGATCATGGGCAATGACTATTATGGTCGTAATGAACGGATCAAGCTAGCGGACGGCTCTATCAAAACGTCGATGGATGTGCTGGGCTGGTATGAAATTACCCGCGAATATTACGAACGGTATCATATGCCCGTTATGCATACCGAAACAAACGTATTTGAGGCCGACCAGGCACCCGTCTGGCTCTATAAACAGTGGGCGGGTATTATGCGCATGCGCCGAAGTGGCGTACCGGTCCTAGGCTTTACGTGGTATAGCCTCATCGACCAGATCGACTGGGACTCGCAGCTCGGTCAGGTTAATAATCATGTGAATGCCTGCGGGCTTTACGACCTCAACCGAAAGCCACGACCGGTAGCAGAAGCCTACAAAAATATTCTCAACGAGTTTGGCCAGATCACGGTTGTGCCTTACGGAGAAATGCTTGAAATGACCGATCAACCAGCTCGACTTAAGGTACAGATCTGATGACTACGGCCAGACGCATTTTTGCAAATAACATACACCTAAATATACTTGAACAGGGAAGCGGCCCGTTGTCGCTTGTTTTCCTTCACTATTTTGGCGGCTCTGCTTTAGAATGGCAATTCGTTATGAACCCGTTAGCTAACTACTATCATTGTGTAGCTATTGATCTGCGCGGTTTTGGCAACTCCGATGCGCCACCATCGGGCTATTCGGTAAACGACATGGCCGACGATATTGCAGCTACACTAAAAACACTACAGATAGAGAGGGCTGTAGTTATTGGCCATTCGATGAGTGGAAAAGCGGCTCTGGCACTAGCTGCCCGACAACCAGCAGAGTTACAATCATTAATTCTTGTTTCACCCTCGCCACCTGTGCCAGAACCAATTCCCGATCAGGAACGGCAAAAACTCCTCCAGGGACACGGTCGGCGGTCGGGGGCCGAGCAAACCTTGAAAAACATAACAGCAGCATCTGTTTCTGAAAACGTTAAGGAACAAATTATTGCCGACGACCTGCGCACCTCAAAAGTTGCCTGGGATGCATGGCTGATGGCGGGTAGTAAGGAAAATATAGCCGGTCAACTGTCTTCCATCAACATTCCGGTGTCCATTATTGTAGGCACTTCAGATCGGGCTTTGCCGCCCGACGTACAAACAAAACTGGTTATCCCTTATCTGAAAACAGCCTCTTTAGATATGATAGAAAACGCCGGTCATCTGCTTCCGTGGGAGGTACCAGAGCAGCTAGCCGATTTTATTCTGAAAAAAATTTGGGCAGGTTAGACAAAAAATTAATCAAACACGCTATTTTTGTGCCCTCAAACGGGGTGTAGCGCAGCCTGGTAGCGCGCTACGTTCGGGACGTAGAGGTCGTGGGTTCGAATCCCGCCACCCCGACCAACGAAAAGCAGAAACAAGAACTCATGAATAATAAGGTTAACAACATGATTTGGTGGTGGCACTCTTCTCATTGGGGATGAGGGTTGCCGCTATTGTTGTTCACCAACAAATTTCACAAAGGCTCACCGTCATCCCGGTGAGCCTTCTTTTTTTCCAGAACTCGCCCCTCAAACATCCATTCGATCACAAAGCCTGTAAAGCCCAACAACATGAGTACTACTCTCAAAACACCCACTACCTATCGGATCGTCAGCAAGCATAAGCGGATGCTGGCCGATATTATCACGCCGGTTAGTATTTACCTTCGTATCCGCGACCGGTTTCTCAATAGCATCCTGCTCGAAAGCTCCGACTATCATGGCAACGAAAACAGTTTTTCGTACATCGCCTTCGATCCGGTTGCCAGCTTCTCCTACGACGGCGGTCTGCTAACCATTAAAATGCCGGACGAAGCAGAACAAACGCACGAAATGACCGAAAGTCGCGATATGCTCGATGCGCTTCAACGGTTTAAGGATAGTTTTCAGCACGAGAAATCGCCATTCCCATTCATTAGCAACGGCCTGTTTGGCTACTTTGGCTATCCGGCTGTTCAGAGCTTTGAAGATATTACTCTTCATGCACCTATACCGGCCGAAAATCAGATTCCGGCGGCCGTTTTCATGGTATATCGATACGTACTGGCCATTAATCACTTCAAGGATGAGCTGTATCTGTTCGAACATAGCTACCTCCGTAATGGCGACGCCGAACATACTGACCCGGAGGGTCGAATCGATTATATCAGTGATTTAATTACGGGCCGCAACTACCCAACTTATTCATTCAATACAGCCGGGCCAGAACAATCGAATTTCACCGACGATCAATTCAGGGCAGTTATCCAGAAAGGAAAAGACCACTGCCAGCGGGGCGATGTATTCCAGATCGTTTTGTCGCGCCGGTTTTCGACCCCGTTTATTGGCGACGAATTTAATGTATATCGGGCCTTACGGTCGCTGAATCCCTCTCCTTACTTGTTCTACTTCGACTACGGCAACTATAAACTCTTCGGTTCATCGCCCGAATCGCAGATTGTTGTTAAAGATCGAAAAGCCACCATCTATCCCATTGCCGGAACCTTCCGGCGCACAGGCGATGACGTTCACGATGCAGAGCTGGCCCAGAAACTTTACGACGATCCTAAAGAATCGGCCGAACACGTAATGCTGGTCGACCTGGCCCGTAACGACCTGAGTCGCAACTGCGATGTGGTGAAAGTGGAAACCTTTAAAGAGGTTCAATATTATTCACACGTCATTCATCTGGTATCTAAAGTGGTTGGCAACCTGACCGAATCGGCCGATCCGCTACAAATTGTGGCCGAAACGTTCCCGGCCGGAACGCTGTCGGGTGCTCCCAAACATATGGCTATGCAATTGATTGATCGTTATGAAAGCATCAGCCGCAGTTTCTACTCAGGCAGCATTGGGTATATGGGTTTCGACGGCGAGTTTAACCATGCCATCATGATCCGTACGTTCATGAGTAAAGACAATACACTCTACTATCAGGCGGGTGCGGGCATTGTTGCCAAGTCGGTAGTCGAAAGCGAATTGCAGGAAGTACACAACAAACTGGCTGCTCTTCGGACAGCTATCGAACAGGCGAAAACTATTTAATGCGTGAAGAATAACAGGGTGATTGCAAACTATTTTATACTCTTCACTTTTCATTCTTCACTATCAACTCTCCTTTCAGATTATGAAACTTTTAGTCTTAGATAATTACGATTCCTTTACCTACAACCTGGTTTATATTCTGCGGGAGTTGGGAAATCGGCCCGATGTAATTCGGAACAACAAGATTGCACTGGATGCTGTCAGCCAATACGACAAAATTATGCTTTCGCCGGGGCCGGGTATCCCATCTGAGGCTGGTATTATGCAGGATCTCATTACTGAATATGGCCCAACCAAAAGCATTCTGGGTATTTGCCTCGGTCATCAGGGAATTGGCGAAGCCTATGGTGCCACACTCGAAAACCTGGGCGATGTGCTCCATGGCGTTGCGCACCGGGCCATGGTTACAGATCGCTCTGAGCGGCTTTTCAACAACATTCCTGATGAGCTGACCGTTGGGCGCTATCACTCGTGGACGGTAGTACCTGAGTCGATACCCAGTGAGTTGCGGACTACGGCCGTAGACGAACATGGACGCGTAATGGGTTTGGCACATATTCGCTACGATGTTCGTGGGTTACAGTTTCACCCCGAATCAGTATTGACCGAAAACGGTGTGAAAATGATTCAGAACTGGCTATCTCTGTAGAGACTCCTCTTTGCGTCTCTACACAAATCAAATAACGATGAAAGCTATTTTAAACCACTTATTTGAGTACAAATTCCTGACCAAAGACCAGGCTCGACAAGTGCTGCTGGGCATTGGTCGGGGCGAATATAACGCAGCGCAAATTGCGTCGTTTCTAACCGTTTATATGATGCGAAGCCTTCGGCTCGAAGAACTCGAAGGCTTTCGGGATGCGATGCTTGAGCTTTGCCTGCCGGTCGATCTGGCGGCCTATGACCCAATGGATTTATGTGGCACCGGCGGTGACGGTAAAGACACATTTAACATTTCGACACTGTCGTCATTTGTGGTTGCGGGAGCAGGTCAATGCGTTGCCAAGCATGGCAATCATGGCGTATCGTCGCTGGTAGGCTCATCGACCGTGATGGAACGATTGGGCTATAAATTTACCAACGATGTAGGCGAATTACAGCGCAAGATGGAAACCGCCGGCATTTGCTTTCTACATGCTCCGTTGTTTCACCCAGCCATGAAAAACGTAGCCCCCATTCGCAAAGACCTCGGCGTAAAGACATTTTTCAATGTACTTGGCCCCATGATTAACCCCGCAAAGCCTCAAAAACAGCTTGTTGGCGTGTTTAACCTTGAATTAGCCCGATTATATGCGTATCTTTATCAGCAAACTGATAAACGGTTCATGATCCTGCACGCGCTGGACGGTTACGACGAGATTTCGTTAACGGGTGCTTTTAAAGTGATCAGTAATGAAACCGAACAGATTCTGGAACCGGAACAACTAGGGTTGAACACACTATCGCCCGAATTGCTGGCAGGTGGGCATACTCTTGACGAATCGGCTCAGATCTTTATGAACGTACTCAACGATGAAGCCACATCGGCTCAGAAACAAGCTGTTCTGGCCAATTCGGCAATGGCTTTGCTGGCAGCAGGTAAAGCAACAATGCGTGAAGATGCGGTTGCGATGGCCCGCGAATCGCTCGAAAGTAAACGCGCACTAGCCAGTTTTAAGAAGTTGATTAATTAGACATAGTCATTCATGGTCATCCTTCGTCATTAGGTGTCGTAATTATTCCCTGAATACACTATTGACCCAAAGAAATGACCCAATCTATGACGCGTAGCAAATGACAATTCTGGACGAAATTATTGCCCAAAAACGAATAGAAGTAGAGCAGCGAAAAGCAGCTACATCCCCATTAGCGCTGGAACAGATGCCCGATTTCAAACGGCAGCCTTTATCGGCGCGGGAAGCTATTCAGGATTTACGCTCAACAGGAATTATTGCCGAATTCAAGCGTAAATCGCCCTCCAAAGGTATCATTAACGATCAGGCCGACGTAGCGACAACTACCCAGGGCTATGTACAGGCGGGTGCAGCCGTTTTGTCGGTATTAACCGATGAACCATTCTTTGGCGGTACACCAGCCGATTTACAAACCGCCCGGATAGCAAACCCGTCGACACCGATTCTGCGGAAAGACTTTATTGTCGATCAATATCAGTTGCTCGAAGCTAAAGCCTGGGGAGCCGATCTGGTTCTGCTGATTGCAGCCTGCCTGACTCCTGCTGAAGTCTCTATGCTTAGTCAACAGGCGCAGGATATGGGCTTACAAGTGCTTCTCGAAGTTCATGATGAGGATGAACTCGACCGAAGCCTCACTCATTCGGTCGATCTGGTTGGGGTTAATAACCGAAACCTAAAAACCTTTACGACCTCTATTGACACCTCACTTCGGTTAGTTGAACGGATTCCGGATACGTTTGCCAAAATAACGGAAAGCGGCCTGCGCGATGCTCAAACCATGTATTCTTTATTCCGCGCTGGCTTCGATGGGTTTCTCATTGGCGAAGCGTTCATGAAAACAGCCAATCCGGCCGCTGCGCTACAGTCGATAGTGGCTGATTATACTTCACATATGCCCACCTTTGCAAACTCGTTTACGTCATGAAAATAAAAGTGTGTGGTCTGAGAGACGCTGAAAACCTGAAAGAGATTGCCGCTCTGGGCCCTGATTTTGTAGGATTTATTTTCTATGATCAGTCACCCCGGTTTGTCGGTGAAGAATTGAACGAAGAAGTAGTTAAGGCATTACCCCGCTCCATTCGAAAAGTAGGTGTGTTTGTGAATGCCAGCCCGGACTACATTCTTCGAAATGTAAAAAAATACGATTTTCAGTATGTTCAGCTACATGGTAACGAAACGCCCGAGTATTGCCGAAGCTTACGCAACCGTGGAATAAGTCTGATCAAAGCGTTCCGCGTCGACGAAGGCTTCAACTTTTCGATGCTGAACAACTACAAAGCCCACTGCGATTTCTTTCTGTTCGATGCCAAAGGCGACCAGCCCGGTGGCAACGGCGTTACCTTCGACTGGAGCATTCTGAGCCGGTACGACAACGAAAAGCCATTTTTTATTAGTGGTGGTATCGGCCTTAACAACCTCGATCAACTCGACACCCTGAAAGGCATGAAACTATACGGCGTCGATGTAAACAGTCAGGTCGAAGTTTCGCCCGGCATCAAAGACGTGGCTAAAGTAAAAGAGCTGATCGACCGCGTTCGTCCGGTTGAAGAAGAGGAAACGGTGTAAGTGATTTCCCTGCCAACGATTCGCTCATTACGTTTGTTGATTACTTAAAACGACAAAACTGATGGAAACGACGAAGACGACAGAAGACGAAATTCCGAGAATGAAAAGAGGGCAGTTGAATATTTATAAACCCAGTGATATAAAGCGTTGGGGAGTTGAAAGGTTTTTAGAGGCAACAACTGTACAGGAACCTTTCTTACTCGAATTTCCTGAATTTACTGATGAAGAGAATAGACGAATGGATGAATTGTTAGCAGAAGGAGATAGAGGTGCAGTATGATTTATGACACAAACCTGCTAATTAGTCATATTCGTCAGAGAAGTCTACCGCCTATTTAAACGATCATCCCAATTATTGTAGTTGGTGAACTGGAAGCTTTTTCATTAAAAGCCGATTGGGGCGCACAGAAAATAGATTTCATGAGGTACTTGATAGACCGCTATCCAATTGCCGATATTGAGCCGGATATTATTCCTGTTTATGCAAAAATAGATGCCTTCAGTCAAGGGAAGCTAAAAACTGCACCGCTCAACTCCTCTGCCCGAAACATGGGCAAGAACGACATCTGGATCGCGGCAACCACCTTGTATTTAGATGTAGAACTCCACACAACCGACAACGACTTCGATCATCTCCCCCTGTTGGGACTCCGCTTAGTAAAGCACTGATTACCATGCAAACCACTCTTGAACCAACAACCTCGTTTGAGGTTTCCGATAAAGGCTTTTATGGCCATTTCGGCGGAGCTTTCATTCCCGAAATGCTCTATCCTAATGTTGAAGAACTCCGGCAGAACTATCTCCAGATTATTGCCGACCCTTCCTTTCAGGCCGAATTCTGGCAATTGCTCGAAGACTACGTAGGGCGGCCAACTCCGCTATTTCTGGCAAAGCGACTGTCCGAAAAAATTGGTGCCACCATCTACCTTAAACGCGAAGACCTGTGTCATACGGGCGCGCATAAAGTCAACAATACGATTGGGCAAATTCTGGTAGCCCAGCGACTTGGTAAAAAACGGATTGTTGCCGAAACCGGTGCCGGTCAGCATGGTGTAGCAACGGCTACAGTTTGCGCCCTGATGGGCCTGGAGTGCATTGTGTATATGGGAAGCATCGACATGGAGCGCCAGAAGCCCAACGTCGACCGGATGCGAATGCTGGGCGCTACGGTGGTTCCGGCTACGTCGGGCAGCCAGACACTTAAAGACGCCACCAACGAAGCTATGCGCCATTGGATCAACAATCCCGTCGACACGCATTATATTATTGGCTCGGTTGTGGGGCCTCATCCCTACCCCGATATGGTTGCCCGATTCCAGTCGGTTATTTCAGAAGAAATCAAAAAGCAACTACTTGCTAAAACGGGTCGCCAAAACCCCGACTATGTGGTGGCCTGTGTGGGTGGAGGCAGTAATGCAGCTGGTACTTTTTTCCATTTTCTGAATGAGCCATCGGTTCGTCTGGTTGCGGCCGAAGCAGCAGGGCAAGGGGTATCGTCGGGCCACTCAGCGGCAACAACGGCACTCGGCAAGCCGGGCGTACTGCACGGTAGCCGGACCATTCTGATGCAAACCGAAGATGGGCAGGTTATTGAACCCTACTCTATTTCGGCCGGGCTCGATTATCCGGGTATTGGTCCACTTCATGCCCATCTGTTCGATTCGGGCCGTGGCGAATTCTACGCTATCACTGACGACGAAGCCCTACAGGCTGGCTTTCAGTTAAGTAAACTCGAAGGCATTATTCCTGCGCTGGAATCGTCTCATGCGCTGGCAGCCTTGTCAAAAATGAATCTTAAGGCCGACGATGTGGTCGTCGTTTGTTTGTCCGGTCGTGGCGATAAAGATTTAGCAACCTATTCTAAGCATCTTTAGGCAATGGTCAGTGGTTATTGGTCAGTTGTCTGCGAGGAATATTTATTGTCCACAGAGACACAGAGGGCACAGAGTTTTTATGCGTATGTAAGTTTCCTCTGTGTCCCATTACCAATGGCTAATGACCTATTAACCAATAACTATTGACCACTGACCAACATACAGATATGATACAAACATTAACCCAAAACCGAATTACCGACCTGTTTGCTCATAAAAGCAACCGGTTATTAAATGTATATTTTACCGCTGGCTTTCCTGAACTCGACGATACAGTAACCGTTCTGCGCGGCTTGCAGCAGGCGGGTGTCGATCTGGTCGAAATTGGCATGCCTTACTCTGACCCCGTTGCCGATGGTGAAACTATTCAGCAGAGCAACAACAAGGCACTCGAAAATGGGATGTCATTGAAAAAGTTGTTTGCACAACTTGAAGGCTGCCGCCAGAACCAATCTGGCGGTCCGATTACTGTGCCGATTCTCCTGATGGGATACATCAATCCTATTTTGCAGTATGGTGTCGAAAATTTCTGTAAAAAATGTCAGGAAGTGGGTGTCGATGGGGTTATCCTGCCCGACCTACCACTCGATCTCTATTTGGCAGACTACGCCCAGACGTTCCGGGAGTATGGCATTCTGAATGTGAATCTGATTACTCCCCAAACATCGGAGAGCCGGATTCGGCATATCGATCAGGAATCGGATGGATTCATTTACATGGTGTCTTCGGCCAGTATTACTGGTTCGCAAAAAGGAATCAGCGATTCGATGAAAGCCTACTTTGAGCGGATTCAGGCCATGAATCTGCGCAATCCCCGGCTGATTGGATTTGGCATCAATAATCAGGAAACCTTCGATACGGCCAGCCAATATGCCAATGGCGCTATTGTTGGTAGTGCATTTATCCGGCATTTACAGGAAAAAGGCACATCAGCCGAGAGCATCCGGTCGTTTGTGCAGACGATTCGCGCTTAGCGACTTACCTTTGTGGCATGAATGCTGATATCAATTTTGACAAATCGCCTGATGGGCTGGTTCCGGCCATTGTTCAGGACACTAAAACCGGCAAAGTGCTGATGCTGGGCTACATGAACCGCGACGCCTACAACAAAACACTTGCCGAACAGATGGTAACGTTTTTTAGCCGAAGTAAACAGCGGCTCTGGACTAAAGGCGAAACCTCCAGTAATTTTCTGCACGTACAGGAAATTCTGGTAGATTGCGACGGCGATACCCTACTGATTAAAGCAAATCCAGCCGGACCAGTGTGCCATACGGGTGCCGATACGTGCTTCGATGAAGTTAATACGGAAAACGCCGGTGCGGGCCAGGGACAGTTTTTGAATTACCTGCAAAGCATTATTCACGATCGTAAGGTTAACCCAACCGATAAATCATACACCACTACACTCTTTAACCGCGGAGTAAACAAAATTGCTCAGAAAGTAGGCGAAGAAGCTGTTGAACTGGTAATCGAGGCTAAAGACGATAACGATGATCTGTTTAAAGGCGAAGCGGCCGACCTGCTCTTCCACTTTCTGGTGCTGCTTGAACAGAAAAATATTGGCTTAGACGATGTTATTGCCGTTTTACAGACCCGCCACCAAAAACAATAGCTTCAGGTTTCAGGTTTGTTTCTTCAACGTTGCGATGCATCACAGCGGTGTTTGAACAGCGTTACTCACCAAACACAAGCTTTTTTTTCATGGGACTGATTATTCGTATCCTCATCAGCGCAGTGGCTGTTTATGTTGCTAGTTTGTTCATTCCAGGCATTTCGGTAACGGGCGGTGCCGGCACTTATTTAGTCGTTGCCATCGTACTGGGCTTTCTGAATGCCTTCATTAAGCCAATTCTAACGATCCTGACAATACCGATCACGATTCTGACACTGGGCTTGTTTCTACTGGTTCTTAACGTGCTGATGGTCTATCTGACTTCGTCGCTGGTTCCTGCTTTTCACGTTTCTGGCTTCATTGCGGCCCTGTTGTTCAGCATTGTTGTATCCGTAGTGACGGCCTTGCTGGACTCGATTGTATAGTCTCCTTATTTTTCATTCAAAAAAAGAATGCCACGAGTTCTAACTTGTGGCATTCTTTTTTTGAGCACTAGAAAACGTTTAGCAAGCATGACTTTCATTCAAACAACAGAAGCGCCAGCGCCAGGAGGCCACTACACTCAGGCTATTGTCCATAACGATCTTGTATTTGTTTCCGGCATTTTACCGATTACACCCACAGGCGAAAAACTTACCGATGCCACCATCTCCGAACAAACCGAGCAGGTTCTGCGCAATCTCGATGCTATTCTGACGGCCGCCGGTAGCGATCGCCAGAAAGTAGTAAAGGTTACGATCTATATCGCCGATATGGAAGCCTGGAGTACAGTCAACGCAACTTATGCACAATTTTTCGGCGACCATCGCCCCGCTCGCTCAGTAGTGCCTGTTCTGCCGTTGCACTATGGCTTTACGATTGAGCTGGAAGCTGTAGCGATTGTTGCATAGCCGAGAATAATTCTCCAGAAATTGCGGGTAAATCGACTTAATTTCCCCAACATATAACCAGAGCATCAATTAAATCAACTAACTTATTATAAGATAGTTAACACTGTTAAATCTTACTACACTTTTCAAAGAAAAAAGCCATAAATTATGACCATTTCACAAATAAAGAACAAAATCTATATTATAAATATATATTTATTTTATGTATTATTTTTTGTAAATGCTATATATATAACAAAAATTAACCTAACACTGTTAGATAAAAACTTAATGTATTACTAAAAATAAACAATACTAAACAAAAAAGTAAATTAGTGTACTTTTTTTTAATTTTTTAAACATGAATAAATAATAACATTCTATTCAATCCTTTGAGCTAAGAATTGACTTACCCTTAAAAGCGCTATCTCTAAACAAAGTCGAGAAACGCCTTTAAGGATAAAGCACGCTACACTATCTGCTAGTTCACGTTTACCCGAGTGCCCGCCGAATGAGCCGAAAATTCAGGAGCATAAAAACATTGCACTGTAGCAACACCAGCAGCGAAGTCGCCAGTTTGGGCAACTCGCAAATCGTATTCGAATACGTGCGTACCCACTGGCAGATAACTCATAAAAAAATCGGTACTGGCATCGCGGGGCGATTCATAGTATCCTAAACCATTCTGGAATTTGTAGCCCGACAAAGCGGCCACGGGTTCGAATCCCGACGCACGGCTGTCCTTCAGGTGAACATATTCCATTGCCCGATCGGTTTTCAGAACCAGTCGCACTTTGATCAGATCGCCGGGCTTCAGCGCAGTCTTAGCGTCGATGGCGCTGATGACCGGGCCTGAAGGCGAGTCATGTTGTACATACAGCGTTTTTTGAACCGATAACCCAGCACTACCTGGCATCACCTGATCGAGCGGTTCAAAATGTTGCCAGTACAACGCTCCCCAGGCAGGTCCGTCGGCTTTTTTCGTAATCTGGATAACGCCCATCTCGGGTTTGATTTCAGATGCGGCATAAACTACCTTCTGGTAGCCCGTAATCTGCTCCGTTTTCGTTACCCGACTTTCGATGGGTTGCCCGCCCAGACTAACCTGCGTAGTTACTGTTGTGCCAAGCCAGTCGCTACCGCGCAGCAGTAAGGCATATATGGCTTCGGTAGTAGCCTTGGTCGATGACCACGACTGTGTTTGCTTCTGTCGCAATAGCCATCGTTTCATGTTGTCGACAGCAACCCGATCCTGCCGAATTTCGTCGAACGCTTCGATCAGGTAGGCCTGCGTTTCGATGGGCGTCTGATACCAGAATAATCCGGCGGTATTATCAGGCCAGTAGGTCCCCAGTTCTTCCGACTGCCGACTCCGTTCGAGTAATGACTTCAGAATATTATCAGCAGTAGTTTTATCACCGAAGCGGTATAGCACCAGTGCCGACAAAGCCTGCCCCTGCAAACTTTGTTTGAGCCAGTTTTCCGAAACACGTTGTTTCAAATAGGCCAGCACATCTTTATCGACAGGCTTATCCAGATAAAAACTACGAGCGTAGAGATACTGGGTTGCCGAAAAATACCAGCTATCGACGGTCTTCTTTTTCTTCTGGTCGGTCACCCATTTTTTCATTTCGGCATCAGCATATTGAATTGCTTTTGCCTGCATATCCGCAACTTCGGGTTGCAAAGCTTCAGAGAAGCGCACGCCTAATTTTTGCAAATGCCCCAAACCGCTCAGAATATGCAGTGTCATGGACAGGCTCGGCTCCATACCGCCAAACCACCGAAACCCTCCGCCTGTGGTTTGTAGCTGTTGCAGTTTTTCGAAAGCTCGCTCCTGCTCGTTCACCATTCGGTTCTGATTGAGCAGGATGCCTAATTGCGCCTGACGAGCCGCTTCTGAACGGGCATCGGCCAGCCAGGGTGAGTTTTCCAGCGCCACCGCCCGTAACTCGTCGTTCGCCATCAAGGGTGTCCGGGGTGGGTTTTTCTGCCATTCGTCTACAACCTGCTTAAAGGCGGGTTTACTATTGATGATATGAGCCGCCAGACTATTGGCATACAACCGGCTGAAAAGTTGCTCGGCACATTCGTAGCGATACTCCATCAGATAGGGCAACGACTGCAAGGCATACCACGATGGATTGCTTGTTACCTCCACCGTCAGCCGCTCATGCTGAACGGGCAGTTCGGGGTTCAGATTGGCCAGCTCTTTCAATTTAAATTCTTTGCTTTCCTTACCGTTCACCCAAAAAGGTTGTGTATCGGTCACGAGCATTCGGTTAGGCAACACAGGCACCGTAAACTCTTCGCCATCGGAGAAGTTTCCGGCTTGAGCCGTAAAACGGCAGGAAACCGTTTCGAGCCCCGAAGGCACAACAAGCGTCCAGGCTACGGCCTGCCCCTGTCCGGCAGCCACATTCGTCGATAGCTGTATGTTCGACCGGAGAAGTTTCTGATTCAGTGGTTCACCCGTAAACGCATCTGATAGGTTTAATGTTGCCATCACCGACATGGGCTTATCGGTCAGGTTGTTGACTCGGGCCGATACACGAATGGTATCACCTTCGCGCAGGAAGCGGGGGGCATTAGCCGTAATCATCAACTCTTTCTGGGTGATGATTTCCCGTTCGAGCGTTCCGGTTTTCAGGTCTTTCGTATGCGCAAAGGCCAGCAGCCGCCAGCGCGTAAGGGCTTCGGGCATGGTGAATTTGAGCACAACCCGCCCCTTTGCATCGGTGGTAGCCTGCGGAATAAAGAAAGCCGTTTCATTAAAATTCCGGCGAGGGTTGATAAGTTCAGGCTGCTTTTTTGTATCACCGGTTCCACTATTATCCGACTCTTCTTGCTTTCCACCGGCCATTCTACTATCTAAAGCCATTGGGGCGCTTCGGGCACTCATCTTCGCCACGGCACCCGTTACAGATCGTTTTTGCTGAGTGCTATAGCCCACTACCACCACTTCGCTCAACGATCTTTCGTCGGGCATCAAGCGCAACGAAATTGCTTTTTGTTTAATGGTTGCTTCTTCGGTTATGTAGCCAACCGACGAAAACACCAGCGTAATTGGTTTTTTATCAGAATCAACTTCAATAGAAAACTGGCCTTTCCCGTCAGAAACTGCTCCCTGCGTAGTTCCGTTTATCAACACATTCACGCCCGCCACGCCCGAACCATCTTTAGCTTTCATGGTGCCGCTAATTACCTTTCCTGACCGACGAACGCTGATCCGAATAGCATTATCGACTTCGCCAAAAGGCCCAACAGGAGAATGGCTAAACAGGCGATTGTTGTAAAGCGAAAACCGATACCCCATCCAGCCTAACTGGTCATAATGCCGGACTGGAACCTGAAACTCTGGGCGATTCGGATAGAACAGTGGATTGGTGGCTAGCATATTAAAACTTCCCGACTGCCATCCGTAAAACATCGGGAAATAAGACTGGTAGAACGACGTTGGCCAGTCGAGCCGGGCGAAGGCGTCAAGAGACTCATCATACAAGGTAGCTACCAATTCGGCAGGCATTTTATTAAGTCCACCGATAGTGAGCGTCCATTCTTCCTGCTGACCGGGTTTGAGCTTACTACGAAATGTTTTTGTCTGAATCGTAAGTTGTTTGTTGGTAAACGGAACCGTTATGGTCTGCGATTTCTGATATAGCCGTCCGTTTTGAACCATTGCGAAATGAACGGCAAATCCGCCACGTTGCTTTTCGGTAACGGGCAAAGCCACCCGCCGGGGCCGACCATCGGTTTTGAGCCATTCCTGCCGTATGATGGAGTGATTTTCTTCGACGCTCATCAACACCCAGCCCGGCTGACTATTGCCCGCCCAGAACACCACTTCCTGACCCGGCTCGGCAGTAGCTTTACGCACCTGCAACCAGCCATCGGCCCGAACCAAAGCGGTAGGTTGTTTATCATCAACTACCGCAAAAAACGCCTGATCGGTCGATTTCTCGCCAGACGAATCAATTACGGTCAGCTCCGCCAGGTATTCGCCAACTGCATACCGACTCATGTCTGGTTTTATGAGCGAGTCGGCCGGAGAGTTGATAACCTGCTGCTGCACAATTTCGCCTTTGGGCCAGCTACGCGGATCGTTTTCGCTGGCGTATAAATCATGTGGAAACAGCCGCTCAAATTCTTCCCGACTGAGCAACTGCCGATCGGGCCGATTCCATAACCGATCGCGCAACACACGCGTTGGCGGCTGTAGCTTATAAATCGTTAGCTGTCCTTTTGCCGCCACTTTTTCGCCCGATTGATTCGTTATCCGAACCAGTAACGAATCGGGGGTACTTTTTTCAATCTGTTCCGGCGCGGTCAGTTCAGCCTGCAAGGCAGAATAGCCAATGCTCAGGGTTTGCGTTGCACTGCGGGTTTCGCCAGCACGGTCGGTTACATCAATCGTGACTTCGTAGTCGAAAACGGGACTGTCTTCTCGGGATTTCTGGCGATCGGGCGTGGCTGGAAAACTAATCGTAACATTACCTTTCTCATCAGTTTGGGCCGTTCCGTTGGCAATTTCGGTCTGGTTTGTATTCCGGGGGCGATACCACCAATACCACCGTTCCCGAAGTTTTCGAACAACGCGATAACGCACATCGGCCCCATCGACAACGGCCCCCGAAAATGTTTTGGCTTCGGCTGTTAATGAAACAGTCTGATCGAGTTTGAACGACTGTTTGATGGGTTTAACCTTCACTTCAAACGTTGGCCGTTTGTATTCTTCAACCTGAACGCTGGCCGAACCAAAAGCTGTTTGAATGGTCATAGTGCCAGTTAGTTTACCAACCGGAGCCGTAAAACTGGTATTGAATGTCCCGAATTCGTTGGTACGCATGGTTTGTTCCAGCACACGTTCGCCGTTGTGGTCGATTAGTTCTACATCAATTTCCCGATCAGCAACAACCGTATATTGATTCGTTTTCCCTTCATAAATCAGAGCTTTCACATAAATTAATTGCCCTGGTCGATAAATAGCCCGATCTGTAAATAGCTTCGCATACGTCTGCGATACATCTTCGTTCGGGTTCGAGGAATAGCGGTAGAAGTATTGTCGATCAGAGGAAATTGTATCGGAACCACTGGCAATCAGGTAGCTGAAAGGCGTTTGGGCCGGAATATCCTGAACCAAAAACTGGGCAACCCCATCGGCATTTGTTCGAACAGGTTTACGGCTACTGTTAAGAGTTGCTCCCTCAGCAATTGTAACGGTTGCATTGGCAACCGGAGCCCCATCCAATCGGTTAGCAATGACAATCTGCTGCCCCGGCTCCTTATTATTTCGGGGTTGCAGCAAATAGCTCAGATTAGAAACTGAAAAAACCGTGTACTGAACGGATTCTGTTTTTTCCTGAAACCTATCGTCGCTGGTTGCCAGCAATAGATAATGGCCTATAGGCAAGCCTCTTATCGGCATTTCGACTGAATGCCGGTTCAGATCACCGTCGTCGGGAAGTGTAACGAACTGCTCGGCTAAAACCGGCCGTTTCAGCCAGGTCTTATACTTCCTGAGTTTGGCCGCATCGTCGCCATTAATATTGCGGTAGGTCTCCAGCTCGGGCAGGGATAACCGAATAATCCGGTAATTAATTTTGTTTACATTCTGATAATTTACCAATGCCCGAAACGATTGCTCCGGCGCATTGATGTGTTCGACCTGCACCGTATAGGAAGGCTTCAGCAATCGGTTCAGCAACTGCAATGCCTTTTGCCCGGCCAG
The DNA here is from genome assembly GCF_037201965.1 of Spirosoma sp. SC4-14. Classification (NCBI taxonomy): domain Bacteria; kingdom Pseudomonadati; phylum Bacteroidota; class Cytophagia; order Cytophagales; family Cytophagaceae; genus Spirosoma; species Spirosoma sp. SC4-14. Next base: position 7,725,188 of record NZ_CP147518.1, read on the forward strand.
TTCTTTCGGAAATCGCTTTACCAGATCCCGGCAGATGTCGGCGGCCCGCTTGTTGTTCCAGCGTGATAGTTTCTCCGAATCGTCGGTAGACAAATCGTCGCCAAGGGGACGAACGGGGGACGAAAAATTGGCCAGAAACTCCGCCAACTGATACGCATAAACTGCTTCGGCAGGCTGGTTTTTATAGTGGGCAATTTGTGTTTCAAGCGTTTGGCGATAGAGCGAATCTTTATTGGGCCCTACGCTGTGCCGATGAACAAATTCAAGCCGTAATACATCGGCATCGGCCAATGCCGCCGGGTTAGGATCAGCCAGATGAAACGACAGCAATTGCTGGTATAATAGCAGCGCCTGATAACGTCCCGACAGCGAGTCGCGGCTCTGAATAGGTAGTTTGGCGAACACATCGGGAATGGAGAGATAACCAGGCTGATCGAGTTCGAACGAAAAAACAGGCTTCAGCAAATCGGGTTCTGTATTCTGAAAAAAACCAATGGCCCGATGGGCCAACAGGTCATACAACGTTGGCCGAAGTGGCCGGGCATCGGCATCACCTTTGTCGAGCAGGGCATCAAATTCCGTAATGGGTGTTTTCTGCAACAGCTCTTTTTGTTCGACCGAAGCCAGATAAGCTTCTGTTATGGCTCTTACTATATGCTGTGCATCCCAGGTTCGAAAATCGTTCGTTGTATCGGTAGGTACACCCGAACCCTTAACACCGTTAACAGACTGATTAACAGTAGTACGACTATAAAATTTATACCGATTTTGCTGAAAATACTGCCAGTAAATATTGGCCATAACCGACTGTAAGACCGACCTGGCAGGCTCTGGCGTATCCAGAATATCGGCCTGCATTGAGCGAACCAGTTCAACGTAAGCATTTTCATCCGAATAGCTTCTAAAAATCATTCGGTGCATGGCCGCTTTAGCAACCTGTGCATAGTTGTGTGTAGCCTTCGCTTCCTTATAGATACGGTTGGCAATATCGAGCGCCGACTTTGGCAATCCTTTATCAGCTAATGAGTCGGCTCGTTTCCAGTCGCGGGCGTAGTCGGGTTGCTTTGGTGGCGTATTGGAGCCTCTCTGAGCAGAAGCAGATAAAGCGGCCATAGCAAAAAATAATGTCAGGAGGTAGTGCATAGCTTGTTACGAAGGTAGAATCGTTGGGATAGATGAAAGTAGGGCTGTTTTTCCACAACGCTGTTTTTGGGGTTAGATAATGACTCTAAATCAGGTTGACCGTGTCTGGCGAATTCTTAAACTATGACTCTGATTTAGGCAGGAGGGTTTAACAAAGCACGTATAACTTAACCAAATTATGCAAGATTTCACATAAACTAGTTACTTTTCAGAACCATAGCTAATAGGGTATGATTTCTTTCGACCAATTCGGTAAGTTAACCCCTTACACGCTGATTCAACTGCCATTAGCGCTATTTAGACACTATTTTATTGAAGATTCCCCTAAGTCGATAACCAGTCAAAAGCTATATTCTCATTTTGATTCTTACATTCACAGTCTAAAAGCATCAACAGATCCGTATCCTAAGCTTGGTGGCAGTTTTATTAGTAGAACTTTCGCTGAAGCTCTCGAACTCCGACGAACTCAGCTTATAAAAGAGTGGCCGTTGAGTTTACGTTTATTTTTTTACCGAACAAATCCCCTAATTAACACTGTTAACAACATTTTTCATTTTAGCACATGCCAAACCTTCTACTACTTTTTGTTTATATCGCTTCGTTCGTAGCTCCGCCCAGGCCAGAAAAAACGTATCCAATTGGCCAGATCAAAACAAACATGGGCGAAGTGCTTTTCTGGCTCTATGACGAAACGCCAAATCACAAAGCCAGTTTTATAAAACTAGCCAATCAGAACTACTGGGATACGCTGACGTTTAACCGGGTTATCAACAATTTTGTGGCGCAGGGCGGTTGCCCAGACACGCCCGAAGGTTTTGCCAATTCGCCCTATTTGCTGAAACCAGAATTTCGGCCCAACATCCGGCACGTATACGGCGCAGTAGGAGCGGGGCGCGACAATAACCCGCAAATGCTATCGGCAGGTTGCCAGTTTTACATTGTTCAGAACAAAAAAGGAGAGCACCGTTTAGACGATAAGTTCACCGTGTTTGGTCAGGTTTTTAAGGGTATGGATGTTATTGATGCTGTTGTAGCCGTAAAAACCGACTCGACCGATACGCCACTAACACCAATTAAGCTGGATGTAAATGTGCTGAACCTGACGGCTGCCCAACTAAAAAAACTAGGCTACGAGGTGAAATAACGGCCTAAGCAAACCCAAAAGAGATTTAAACCCTTTTAGGTTTGCTTAGACACAAAGCCTAAAATCATTATTGTTTCAGCAAAAACGCGGTTAGATCGGCCAATTGCTGATTGGTTAGCCCCATGGCTCTGGGATCGGGCATCAGGCTGGTTTTATACTGCCGGCGCGACGATACCTGATCGGCTGGAATAGTGTGTTTCTGACCTTTTATTCCCTTGATCACAACAGATTGTTCGCCATCGCTAACGAGGAAACCATAAAACGTTTGCCCTTTTTTAGTAGTAATCAGCCAGGGTTCGTAGCCAAAAGCAATACCAGCACTTGGGTAAAGAATGGCATCCAGCAGGCCATTTTTATCGAACTTCTGATGAATTTGACTTAGGTCGGGACCAATATCGTTACCCTGTTTGCCATGCCGGTGGCAGGTTGAACAGTTTGTTAGAAACACAGTTCGTCCATTGCGGTCGTTGCCTGTCAGCAGGGCAATTTCGGCAATGGGAGAGTCGGCATTAGCCGCTGATGACGCAGTTTCTTTGGATGTTTCATTAGCCGCTGAAGCTGTTGGCATCGCCATATTTTCTGTTGCAGCATTATCGCCTGCCAACTGACTTTCTGATTTCTTTTCGGTCTTTTTACCAAAATATTCCTTCGCCATCACCCGCACAGTCTGGTCTGGATTTTTCAGAATAACCGGACTTGCTACCTTTATTAATTCGGGCGCCAATTTACCATCGGCAGCCAGTCCGATCAGGCTTTTAGCCCCTTCAGGATCACGGGCCATTTCGAGCACGACCTTCCGTTTTTCGGTTTCCGATTTGTATTCGTCCAGAAGTACCTGACGTTTAGCAAGCATTTTCTGTTCTTCAGCCGATAGTTTTGTCGGCATCATTTCTTCCCAGTTGAGGAGCGTTGCCCAATCGTTACCGCGCCGGAAATTAACCCAATACAGGGCCTGATCGGCAATTGCTTTATCTGGCGATTTTGTCAACTCAAACATAGCCTGAGCGGCTGCCGATGTTTTGATAAATCCCAGCGCTACAATTGCCTGACGACGAGCTTCGGCCGGGAGCGCTTGTGCTTCGGCTCGTTTTTTTAACTGAGGCACCAGAGAAGCCGGATGCAATTCCCAAACCAGATTCACCGTTTTCTGATCCCACTCAATTGGTTCGCTGGGCATTGTTGGGCGCAAATCGGCTATCAATGCTTCTTCTTTACCATCGGCTGCAATCCCGAGTGCATTCAGATAAAAACGATCCTCGCCATCGTAGCCTTTCACCAGATTCAGCAACATAAACCGACAATCGTAATATGGCACATCGCGAAGGGCAATGGCTACTTCGCGACGAACAGCCGGACTACGATCGCTGGCCAGATTCCCCAGCAGAGGAAGCAGAGCTTTCTGCGAAGCCGTAAGTGCTGGATTTGCTTTCGAATTTTCGGGCGTAATACTACGTAAAGCCCGTAAGGCGGTGAGTCTGACAGGTGCATCAACGGCTTTCAGCAACCGCTCTACTTCAAATTGGCCTTCGGCACCCAGATGTGCCAGCAGGAAAATAGCCCGCGCCCGATGATATGGATTTGGCGACGACAATAGAGCCATAACTGGCTCTATTACCTTATCACCTTGTTGGCGTAGTGCTTCAAAACCCAACATGCGCACGTTGATAGCGGGGTTAAGTAAAGCTGCAATCTGTCCCTGAGTTGTCTTGAGGTCGATTTTAGGCGTTTTTAGTTTCTTTCCTTTAGGGGTTATGCGATAGATACGGCCATACCCTTTCTGATCCTGCATCTGATGACCACCAACAATAGGATCATACCAGTCGGCAATATAAATAGCACCATCTGTACCGACAGCCACGTCGCTGGGCCGGAACCACTTTCGTGTATCGTTCTCAACATCATTCCATTTATAGGCTTCATCTACCTTTGGAAAGGTGCTGATAAGATCGGTTCGCTGAAGTCGATAGCCAGCACCCCAGGGTTCGGGCTTGTAGGAAAAAATCACATTTCGGCCTGCTTCGGCGCTTAGCAACATCCCCCGGTAGTTTGGTCCCAGTTCATCGCCTTCATACATGACCATACCCGTAGGCGAACCAGCACCCGTAATATCGCCCGATGGCATTACACCCGGATCTTCCTGATGCCAGTGTGCTGTCGGAATCGACTGGCCGGGACGCTGATCGGCCTGCCAGTAGCGGGTGCCATCACTGCTAAAATAACCCGCATTGGCACCTTCCATGAGCCAGCTGGTTCGGCAGGCAACCACCTGATCATCGTTGTCGTTCTGCCACATATTACCATACGAATCCACGGCCGTTTCGTAATTATTGCGGAAATTATGTGCCATCACCTTCAGTCCCGAACCATTGGGGTTAATGCGCAGGGCCATTCCTCCCGTCCAGACCCGGCCATCGTCGCTCACCTGATTGCCATGGTTTATTTTGTTGTAGGGTGTACCACCCACATACAAACTACCCGACCGCAGAGTCCAGCCCTCGGTGTCCGTTACAACATGTGGCCCAGCATTTCCGGTATTGAAATAATACTTCCCATCGGGTCCGGCTATTACTGAATGTAACGAATGATCGTGATCGAGCCCCCCAAAACCCGTCAGTAAAATTTCTTTACGGTCGGGTTTATCGTCGCCGTTCTCGTCGGTATACATCACCAGATTTGGCGAACAGGATACGATAATACGGTTACCAATAACGGCAATACCCATCGGCGATACCAGATCGGGATCGGTCACGAAAACTTTACTTTCATCGGCTTTACCATCGCCGTCAGTATCTTCCAGAATAACAATCCGTTCGCCCTCAGGATGATTGAGCCTGCCTTCTGGCTTATTATTGAATTTACGGTAATTAACGGCTTCTGTTACCCAAACCCGCCCCCTGGCATCGATGTCGATATTGGTTGGATTATAGAACATGGGGGCTTCCGCCCACAAAGTAGCTTCAAGATCATCGGGCAGGTAGAGCGTGCTCGAATCGGCTCCAAGCTTTATTCCTTTCTGTTGAAATGGCTCATGGTCGAAAGGGGTCAGAATAGTGGCTTTTTGCTGAAAGAGGTGGGTAGCACAAAAAAGTATAGCTACCGTTGTCAGCACGAGTGGCAGTGTGTTTAGGTTAAGAGCCGTTTTCATAAATAGCTGAAGGTTAATAATCCAGATGAGCCCTCTACAGACTAGCAACTTGTCTGAGCTTTAGGCTGGCAGGATTATACAAATAGCGACCGCACAGTCTTATTGTTTTCAAGATAACTTTCCATCATTGGTTTGCCCTGTGGCACAGCGCCTTCCATCTGGAGCCAGCCAGTATAGCCAATATCGTCTAATGCCTGTCTAACTTTCGTTAGATCAATTTTTCCCCTGCCAAGCAAATAGCCATTTTCTTTTAAGTGAAATTCGCAGATACGCTCTTTCCCCAGAGCCCGAATTTCGCTAAAAATGTCATATCCCATAACCGACGAGTTGCAGACGTCGTAATAGACTTTTATGGCTGGCGACCCCACCGCATCCATAATAGCCAGATGCTCAGGAGCCGATAGCCACGATTCAATGCCAAGTGTAATACCAGCCTTTTCGGCTTTGGGCGCCACGGCTTTCAGTCGGTCAATAACGACCTGTGTTCCTTTGGGATCGTTTTTCAGATCATTATTTGAAAAAAAAGCCAGCAGAATAGTTTTTACGCCCAACGCTTTGGCAACATCAACGCTATCCTGCACCCAGACTTCGGTTCGGGGATCTGATTTGTAAGGAATTTGATTCAGCAAGCCGATGGCAAGGCCGCTGAACCCAATACCAGCATCCTGTGCCGCTTTCTGATGCGCCCGTAATATGTCGGGTTGGCGCAGATGCTCATGGTCGGTAGCCGTATTCAAACTTACCTGAACGCCATCGAGACCAATACGTTTGGCTACAGCAAAAGAATTAATGTCACCAGCAGGGCCAATCGACCAGTCGCAGGCACCAATTTTGAACCGATTTTTCAGCTTCTTATTTTTCGGCCAGGCTGGTTTTACTAGCGAAGTTAAACTGATTCCCAGCGAATATCGTATTACATCCCGACGGTTCATGCTTATCAGAAAGGGTTTTTCAAAGATACAGGTATTAACTTATCCAGTAAAAATTATCCTATTTTAGTGTTTACAGTCTTTGGGCCACAAAAAGCATAATTTTTTTGCTTCGTTTCCAACCCTTTGGTTTGGAATGTGGTCTTTCAGATTGTCAATACGATATGCAGGATGAATACGCATTAGTCGAAGGGTGCCGACGACAAGACCGGATTGTGCAGCGACAGCTCTATGAGCGGTTTGCCGGGAAACTCTTTGTCGTTTGCAAACGATATATCCGAGACCCCGACGAAGCAGAAGATGTACTGCAGGATGCCTTTGTAAAGATCTATCGGCACATTGATTCATTTCGGTTCGAATGTCCATTGGAAGCATGGTTGAAACGTATCGTAATTAATACAGCCCTTAAACACTTGCGTAAGCTGAAGCCCTGGGAGAACACTGCCGACGTGCAGGAACTAGCCCCAGTACTGCCCCAGGCCGACGAAAGTCTACCCACGCTAAACTACCAATACTTGCTGCAACTGATTCAGGAACTACCACCCGGTTGCCGCACCGTGTTTAATTTATATGCAATTGAAGGGTATAACCATCCCGAAATTGCCGCAATGCTCGACATTGCCGAAGGAACCTCTAAATCACAATATGCCCGTGCACGCAGTCTTTTACTACAGAAATTACAATCGGACAACCGCTTTGCGGATGGTTATCCAGCAGATGGGCGTCCGTAGTGAACAATACGAATGAGATGGATGAATTAGAAAAAAACATACCGAACGATTTCTGGCGCAAGGCTTTCGACGAAGCCGCCGAGACACCGCCCTCTGGGGTATGGGACGCCATTGAACGTCGGTTAGATGAATCAGCTAATCCGAAAATTATTCCGCTATGGAAAACCGGGCAGTTGGCATCGCGTCCGGTCAAATGGAGCGTTGGCATTGCTGCGGCTATAGCCTTATTGCTGATTGGGTGGTGGTCTGTCAACACAGCGCCTACTACCTCGCAACTTGCCCATAATGAACCATTAAACAAATCAGCTCAGCCGCAACCCAACCAAACTGGTGCTGCTGAGAGCGAACCTGCTTTATCAACGAATAAATTAAATAGCCATCAGGCAGAGAAACTACCCAGCGAGTCAGTAGCCTCCGCAACCCCCTCGTCGCCAGCACTAAATCAGGCACAAAATAAGCTTTCCAAACCAGGCCAACCGGCATCTGAATCAGAGCAATCGGTTCATCGGGCGACCCGGTTTTCTCCTGAAAATCAAATTACTCAGGCTCCCCAGCTACCGCAATCTTCGGCTCGTTTTGAGAGTCGGCCAGGGGCATCTGAAATCACGAACCGAACTGTCAATCCTACACTCGCGGCAACGGCATCCCGGCAACGAACCCGGGTAATGTCGGTAGGGTTTACGTCATTAACTTCCGTTGCGGATATAAATAGTGCCGAACTGGTTTCGTTCCATACGATCCAGATTAATAAGCTTTCGTCGCAACCAATGAAACTGCGGTCGCCAGGTGGTATTCATCGAATTGTCTGGTATCGTCCTGCCGATTTACCGCTGGAACCTGAACGGAGTAAATTAAAACACGAACATCGCGAAGTTTGGGCTTCAGTTAGTCTGATGCCGGGTGCGTTTAACCCATCGGTTGCGATACGATCGTTACAAACAGCCGCTCTGAACGTTGCGACTTCCAGCCAGCCTTCCGTTAGCAGCCAGCCTAATTTTTCGATGGCTTATCAGGCAGGAGCTGGTGTACAACTCAGCGAACACTGGTCAGTTGAATCTGGAATCGGTTATTTATCGGCTCATTCGACGGTAGAAAGCCCGAGCCTTTCAACTACTTCTGCGAGTTTTGCTGCAACCAACAAATCGGCAACCTCCGGTAATTTATATGCCAATGCTGTTCGAAATAGCGTGCAGGGCGAGGCACTTTATGCCTCACCTGCCAAGGGAAACTATGATAATCTGAGTGCTGCTTCAGCCACCTATTCGGCATACGACAACCGCAATCAACAGGCCTTGGCCAATAATTTCGAGTATGTTCAGGTTCCGGTTCAGCTAGGTTATCAGTTTCGCCCCCGAAAGCGCCTGGGTATGGCTATTCTGGGTGGATTTTTAACGAATATTTTTGTTCGTAACACTGTTGGCGACGATCTGGTTGTTACGGGGAAAGACGGTGTATACCGTCCAGTGTCACTTGCGGCATCGATGGGTGCTCGTTTTCGCTATCGCCCCTCGCACCGGTGGTCGGCTTCATTGGCAGGTATGTATCAGCCATCGCTAGGGTTTGGCACTCGTCCAGAATCGCAGGTGCAGACTACGCCAACTTCGGCTGGCATGAGCTTTGGTCTTGATTATCATTTCTAAATTGTTGGGCTATGAACCTTCGTCTGGTCAATATAGTGTTCTTGCTGCTATTTTTTGGATGCTCCAGCGTTTCTCCCCAGAGCGATTCGAAAGTAAACGATGGCTTAATTGTTCGCACAGGCACCTCGTTTGGCATGTGCGTAGGCTACTGCCGAAATGATTATGAGATTAAACAAACAGCCGTAACACTCACTCGAAACGACATCCGTAAATCATTAACACAAACCTGCCAGACAACCATTAGTGAAACCGATTGGGCAGCCATAAAAGCGGCAACCAATTTTTCGGAATTCAGCAAACAACCTGAGCGCCTTGGTTGCCCCGACTGCGCCGACGGCGGTGCCGAATATATTGAGTTACAACTCAACGACCAGAGCCACCGGGTCACCTTTGAATACAACGCCACTATTCCTGGCTTCGAATCGCTGGTAGATCTTCTGCGAAAACAGCGAAATGCCTATAAAGAATGTAAGTAATAATTATTCATAGAATCTGCTTTTTACGGCTGGCCACCGTATTGACCAGTACACTATGAGCTAATACTGAGTCTGTTATGAAAACAAACCCTTTTTCGATATTAACAGCGGTTATTGCCGTTAGCCTTTTAACGGCCATCAGTTGCAGAAATTCAACGGTTTCGCCTGATACACCCCCTAATGCAACGGGCGAGCTACGTGTGTCGGCTCCGTTTGCCAATCAAACTACTCAGTTTGCTTTCGATCTGGCCAGGCAGATAACGGCAGAAGAAGGACAGGATAAGAACATTTTTGTTTCTCCGCTAAGCCTGCACATAGCGCTTGGCATGATTTTGAACGGAGCAAATGGAGCAACGGCTGCCGAAATTCAGAAAACCCTGAAGCTCGGCGCGCAAACGCTGGCCGAAGCCAACCAAACCTACCAGAACCTGATGGAAAACCTGCCAGTTGTTGATCCGAAAGTAACCCTGACCCTGGCCAACTCGATGTGGTATCGGAATACATTTTCGGTTGCCACGTCTTTTCAGGATATTCTAAAGCAGACGTTTAAGGCCGAAATTTCGGCCGAGGATTTCAATGATCCGGCTACCGTTGGTAAGATCAATAGCTGGGCCAGCGAAAAAACCAACGGTCGTATTCCGAAAGTAATCGACCAGATTCAGCCAGACAACGTTATGTTTCTGATGAATGCGCTGTATTTCAAAGGCGACTGGAAAACACAGTTTAAACCCGAACAAACCGTAGATACTCCGTTTAAGCTGGCCAATGGCAGTCAAACCTCCGTGAAGATGATGCGGCTCAACACAAGCCTCCGGCAGGCGTTTCGCCCAACCTATTCGGCGTTTGAACTGCCCTACGGTTCCGACAAATTTGCCATGACGGTACTGTTGCCAGCCGCCACTTCCTCGGCCGATGCGCTGTTGCAAAGCTTTACCGCATCAGACTGGAGCCAACTCCAGAACGATATGGCAAATGGCATGCTGGACTTTGGATTACCTAAATTTACGTTGTCGTACGAAATCAAGCTAAACAACGCACTCAGTGCCATGGGAATGCCAACCGCTTTTACGGACAATGCTGATTTTTCAAGAATAAGCGAACAAAATAATCTAACGCTAAGCTTTGTGAAACAGAACACCTTTGTAGCTGTAGATGAGAAAGGTACAGAAGCGGCCGCTGTAACAACCGGAGGTATTTCAACAACGTCGATGCCTGTTCCAAAGCTCTGCGACCGCCCATTTGTGTTCGTTATTCACGAAAAGACGTCAGGAACTGTGTTATTTGTTGGAAAAATAGCCGATCCAACAAAAACAAATTCATGAAACGAGCCTTAATTACCTGCCTGGTTCTAACGATTTTTGCTGGTTGTAAACAACGGAATCAGGAGGTTGCTCCTGTTTTGGCAAACCTGATTGGTACCTGGCAGCTTGTTCAACCTGATTCGTCCTATGCCGTAACACTCGAATTTGCATACGATACTAAAAATCCACCCATTGATATAACTCCATTTCTGGCCAGTGGGAAATCGGCAATCAACGACTATACGGCACGTATATTCGCGACAATCGACGGAACGATGCAGGTCAGCGAATTGGGCACTACAAAACTAGGCGGCACACCCGAAGCCATACAGTTTGAACAGAACTATTATGAAAAGCTCAACAGCATTGTCCGATTTGAATCGCCAACCCAAACAACGCTCAACCTCTACCACGGTGGCACTACACCAGGGATGTTAGTGTATAAAAAAATGACTCAGCCATGAACCGTATCCGAACGGCTTTTTCTATCGTTTTCGTCGTAGCGCTTGTTTTCAGTTGTTCCGAAAAACGAGTCTGCGGATGTGTTTTTCCAGCGTCACCTTTAGCGGGCGACTGGAACCTGACTAAAATCACCTATGGCTTAACCCAGAAAACGGTTACGCCTGCCGAAGCGGGCTATACCGAAGTACTGTCATTTACGGGCACAGTAGGAAATGGCAAATACAGTCTGGTTCGTAATGGCATTCCGATTGAGAGCAGTAATTATTCCCTATCCTTTCCCAAAGGAGGCTCTACCGAAGGCCTGATTTTTTATCAGGTCGATTCAACCCAACAATCGTTTCAACTGAGCGATAATAAACTTGTACTTTCCGAACGGAGCTCCGATGGCACTGCTATTGCCGATGGGGCCATATATGAATACAGCCGATAAGGATTTCGGCCATTGGCATCTACCAGACACCACCGATTATATTGCTAACTTTTTGTGTAAGACCAATATTGCCCGGCCGTAGTTAAGACAGCCGGGCAATTTATTTCTCCGGCAATCCAACGCTTTCATTCGCTTTAGAATCCTGATAATAAAATCATTAGATCCTGTTGCCTATGAAAGCCCAACCTCTACTTTTCGCTTTGGCATTAATGGGTCTGGCATTGGCCAGTTGCACCGACAAATGCGAAGAAACACGAACCTTTAAACAATTTACCCCCATTACCCTTACTCTTCAGCAGGTACGGGAAGGAGTACGCGTTGAACAAGCGCAGGACCTACGAAATACTGGTAAAATCTACACAAAAGACGGCTATTTGTTCATCAACGAGATTAAGGAAGGCATTCACATCATTGATAACCGGAATCCCTCTTCACCGCAACAAATCGCGTTTCTGCGTATTCCGGGCAATGGCGACATTGCGGTTCGTAACAATATCCTGTATGCCGACAGTTATATGGATCTGATCGCGTTCGACATTAGCGATCCGAGTCAACCCCGAGAGGTTAATCGCGTTCAGTCAATTTTTCCAAGTGGGCAATTCGACGGGGGCTATTGGAGCGTCAATCCACAAGCGGTTACGCTCAGCGACCAACGGGTCGACTACGTTACCGAAACCGTAAAAACGGACTGTGAAACGGCGGGGCAATGGCAAAACAACTGCCCTAACTGCTTGGTTTTCGATGCGTTTGCCAATTTCTCAAAAGCTAATTCAGCAGCACCAAGTACCAATGGCACGGCCGGATCAATGGCTCGTTTTGCGCTGTACGACAATTATCTGTATGCTGTTAACCAGTCAGATATGCAATTGTTCGATATTCGGGATGCTACCAGGCCAACACCCAGCAATCGGATTAACCTGGGTTGGGGCATCGAAACTATTTTCCCATACAAGGACAAACTGTTTATCGGATCTCAGTCGGGTATGTTCATTTACGACAATACAAATCCGGCCAACCCCGTACAGCTTTCAACGTTTCAACATGCCCGCGTGTGCGACCCGGTTGTGGTTAGCGGAGATATTGCCTACGTAACCCTACGCAATGGAACTCAGTGTGGCGGCTACACCAATCAACTCGACGTGGTCGATATTAGTAGCCTGACGAATCCGCGGTTACTGAAAAGTTATCCCATGCAGAATCCGCACGGCCTGGGCGTCGATTACCCAAATGTGTTTATCTGTGAGGGCGAATATGGCTTAAAATCACTTGACGCCAGCTCACCGCTCGACGTTAAACAACTCGAATATCTGACTAGCATGAATGCTTACGACGTGATTCCAATCGACAAAACCCTGTTAATGATTGGTCGGGATGGCTTATATCAGTTCGATTATTCGAATCCGGCTCAGTTGCGTCAATTAAGCAAAATTCCCGTCAACCGGCCGTATTAAACCACTCAGCAAACTTATGAGAACGTTTTTACTGATGCTGTTTGGTTTGCTTCCGTTATCGGTCGTTGCCCAAACACCAGCGTTCAAACCTGTTTACACCAACATGACCGAAATCGGTGTATCGATGGGTCAGGTGAGGTATGGCACACCAACGGTCGAATCGGTATCGAAACGGTCGAATCTGACCGCGCAAACATTCAACGGCGTATTGATTCACCCACGGTTGGCCCTGGGCGGAACGGTTGGTATCGACTGGTATAATTCGGCACTTCTCATACCGGTTTGCGCCGGGCTCCGATACGATCTTGCCCAACCCAACCAGAAGAATCTTCGCGTGTTCACGAGCCTCGATTCGGGTTGGGGATTTACCTGGCTAAACGAAGATCCGACGGGTTATAAAACAACGGGTGGCTGGGTAATTTCACCCGGTATTGGCTTCCGAACCGGTAAACCAAACAACGCAAACTTTATTATGTCGCTGTCGTACAGGCGTCAGGAAGCCGAGGCCGACAAACCACTCTCATGGAATGAAATCGCCAAACACGAAACACGGGTTTACAATCGAGTAGCCATTCGATTAGGTATTAGTTTTTAATGATGACCAAACGAATATTTTCCGTCCTAGTATTGGCTGATTGAGTAAACGGTTTAACAATTTGCGTACTTATAGCGTTGTACACTTTGTGTCTTCTGTTCGAACTAACCCAAAACTCATATTTCAGCCAATTTCAGTAATTCTGGATTGAGTTTTTGGCAAACATTTTTTGTTGACCCTAACGGTTCAGCTCAATTTGTTGATTCGCCAGTAAACCGTTTTGACGCTAATAAACCACACAGGTATGACTACTGACTATTGGGATTCGCAGCGACAGGGTAACTGGAACGTTTATTCTGACCAGCAAGAAAGAAAAACCACAGACCGAAGCGCCGAAAAAGTGAGCGATCACCTTCTGGTTACAGGTGTAAGCACGCTACCAGTAGCGAAGGTTATTACTTTTCCTAATAGAATCGAATTGGTTAATGATATAAAATACGTTATGAGAAAAATGGCAATGATTGTTGTTGGGGCAACGCTATTTGTGGCAGGATACCGTCATATTCACCGTCAGGCTGAATATGTTACAACTCAAAGTGCAACGAGCGAACCTAATCAGAAAACAATTCCTGATAATATTAAAAATTCGGTTGCCTTTCGGTTGGTTAAGGCATCATAATACGCACATCATACAAAAAAACCTCCCGATTGCTCGGGAGGTTTTTTTATATCTAACGATTGATAACAAACTTATTTTCCAGTCAATTAAGCCATTGCAAACTTGCTTTCATTCCGTTTGCGCTCGTTCTCATCCAGGAAGATTTTACGCATCCGGATCGATTTAGGCGTTACTTCCAGATATTCATCTTTCTGGATATATTCCATTGACTCTTCGAGCGAGAACGTAATTTTCGGTGCAATTTTCACATTGTCGTCCGAACCCGAAGCCCGCATATTGGTCAGTTTCTTAGCCGTTTGCAAATTCACAACGATGTCGTTCTGGCGGTTATGCTCGCCAACAACCTGGCCTGTATAGATTTCCTCACCCGGTTCAACAAAGAACACGCCCCGATCCTGTAGCTTATCGATTGAGTAAGCTGTAGCCTGACCGGTCGTCATCGAAATCAGTGATCCATTGATACGCTCCTGAATTGGCCCTTTAAATGACTGGTATTCTTTAAACCGGTGACTCATCACAGCTTCCCCAAACGTAGCCGTCAGCACGTTTGAGCGCAGACCAATCAGACCCCTTGAAGGAATCTCAAACTCAAGGTGTTGCAAATCACCTTTCGGCTCCATAATTAGCAATTCACCTTTCCGCTGCGTAGCCAGTTCAATTACTTTACCGGCCGTTTCTTCCGGAACATCAACGACCAGCGTTTCTACCGGCTCCAGTTTCTGACCGTTTTCATCTTCTTTATAAAGAACCTGTGGCTGACCAACCTGAAGTTCGTAACCTTCACGACGCATGGTCTCGATCAGTACCGACAAATGTAGAATCCCTCGTCCAAACACTAGAAACCGGTCTTCACTATCGGTATTTTCAACACGAAGAGCCAGGTTCTTTTCCGTTTCTTTGAAGAGCCGGTCGCGCAGGTGACGCGAGGTTACAAACTTGCCTTCTTTACCAAAGAAAGGAGAGTTGTTAATCGTGAACAGCATGTTCATCGTTGGCTCATCAACCGAAATACGGTCGAGAGCTTCCGGGTTTTCGGCATCGGTTAATGTATCACCGATTTCGAAGTCTTCCAGGCCCGTTACAGCACAAATGTCGCCCGACCGAACCTCCGATACTTTTTGCTTACCAAGGCCCTCAAAAACGTGCAATTCTTTAATTCGAACCCGCTTAACCGAACCGTCCGATTTCACAAGGGCCATACTGGCTCCCTCTTTTAGCGTTCCGCGATGCACACGACCAATGGCAATCCGACCCACAAAGGCCGAATAATCCAAAGACGTAATCTGCATCTGTGGCAACCCCTCATTGACAGGCGCTGCCGGAATATGCTCAACGATTGTATCGAGCAGATACGTAATGTTGTCGGTTGGGGTTTTCCAGTCTGGCCCCATCCACCCTTGCTTCGACGATCCGTAAACCGTTGGAAAATCGAGCTGGTCTTCTGTTGCGCCCAGGTTAAACATCAGGTCGAATACCTGCTCATGCACCTCATCGGGGCGGCAGTTTTCTTTATCGACTTTGTTAACGATCACGACTGGTTTTAGCCCCAGCGACAGTGCTTTGCTTAACACAAAGCGTGTTTGTGGCATAGGCCCTTCGAAGGCATCGACCAACAGACAAACGCCATCGGCCATTTTTAAAACACGCTCTACTTCACCCCCAAAGTCACTGTGCCCCGGCGTATCAATGATGTTGATTTTTACATCTTTATACCGAACCGAAACGTTTTTAGAAACGATGGTAATGCCCCGTTCGCGTTCCAGATCGTTGTTATCCAGAATCAGGTCACCAAACTCCTGATTTTCCCGGAAGATCTTTGACGCGTGAATAATTTTGTCGACCAGGGTCGTTTTGCCGTGGTCAACGTGCGCGATGATTGCTATGTTGCGAATTGATTGCATACAGGTCTGAACTGGGATTTGTTTGATTTTATTGACCTTCTATGATTATTTATGAGCTTTCTGCGAAAGCAAAATCAGGGACGATCAGTAAAACCTAAAAAATACCAGTCTATTTTGCCGCAAAGGTACGAAATTTTACGCTGAAACACAGAATTTTACAACTAATAAAACGAAAAAAGGCCCTCTTAAGGACCTTTCTCTCTTATAAATACAATTTCTTAACAATTGCTTAATGCTTTGGGCACCCACAGGGGTTTTTCTTACGAAAAAGGCCGGTATTAAAAAGGCCACCTCGCCGGGGTTTATAGCCCTTCCGTTTACGACCAAAAATTGACGTTTCAGTAGCCGTGTTTTTTGTTGGAGAAGCCATTGTTTCGAATGGAACCTCCCACAATAGCACCGACACAGCGGTCAGCAGTAGTAATTTCGTCTTTCTCATAGCCTCAACCTGTTTCGTTTATAACGCAATTTTTGGGCCGTTAGTCGCATTAATCGCCAAAAATCTATTATTTAGCCTATTATGATCGATACTTCTAACTTTTTGTTCGTATACGGTACTTTACGGCCTGTTTTTGACAATTCGTTTTCTCTTTATCTTCGTCAACGCTCTCAATATATTGGAGAAGGCTCTTTTTCGGGTTTGCTTTATGACTTAGGTAGTTATCCGGGGGCCGTCTATCAGAAAAACAGTCCAACACTGGTAGTCGGAACCGTGTATGACATTAGCAAAAACAATGAAACGGTTCTAACCTATCTCGACTATTACGAAGGTGTTGGGGCAGAGTTTGAATCGCCAACCGAATATATCCGAATGCTTGTTCCGGTTATGTGCAACGAACACCTGCTCAATTGCTGGGTTTATGTCTACAATTATCCATCCGAAGGCAAACCAGTTATTGAATCGGGCGATTACTGCCATCACTTAAATCTATCGAGATAAGCAAAAAAAAGTCCCGATACGATCAGCACCGGGACTTTTTGCTATACTACCTGCAGATTATCGGGGCCCACGACCACGGCCACCTCCGCGAGAACCCCCATAGCTATTTCCATATCCACCACGCGCATTCGGGCTACTGTATCCTCCTCTGGGCGAATAATAGCCTCTGGGGGAATAATATCGGGGACGTACAACCTGCGGCTGAACAATCACCGGCGGCCGATAATAGGGTCGATAATAACCACCATAGCCAGGATAACCGTAGCCGTAACCATATCCGTAATAAGGCCTGGGGCCGTAACCAACACCTGTTGATACATATCCCGGACCGCAGCTTGCCATTAAAACGACCAATAACGAGGCCATCAGAAAAGGCATTATTTTTATAGTTTTCATAGTAAGTGTTCACTGTTTACTTGTTGAACCATCTATACGCCGTTTGGTTTGTAACAAACAGATAATGACCCTGCAAAGCCTTGCTTGCAAAACCATACGGTTAAGCAAATCTACTATCGACGCCAGCCATAACCACCCCGGCCACCGCCATGATGTCCGTGGCCATAGCCGCCGTAACCACCATACCCATTATTATAGCCGTATCCATAACCGTAATTAGGGTAAGAGCGAATAACAACAGGAGGTGACACAACAACGGGAGGAGGAGTTACGACTACCCGAGGAGGCACAACAACAACGGGCGGTTGTGCTGGCACCGCATATGGCTGACCATACTGATTATAGCCATACCCATTAGGATAGCCCTGATTATAGCCATATCCGTTCGGGTAGTTAGGATTATACCCATTAGGATAACCCTGATTATAGCCATACCCGTTCGGATAACCCTGATTGTATCCATTATTGCTTGGGCAGCTTTGTCCATAACCACCCGGACCATAAACTTGTCCGAACGAAACAGTAGCTACTCCGAATGCCAGAACGGCTACCAGGAAACTCCATTTTATTGTTTTCATCGCTATGGTGGGCTCCTCACCCGGTTTTGTTTGTTAGACTTGCCAAACCCCATTGCGTTTAATGAAAACGTCGAGATAATCGTTAAAGTTTAATTAAAAAAGCCCGGTCTCTCAAAGAAGCCGGGCTTTCGGAATAAACAACAAACGCTATCAGGCCTTTAGCTTGTCTTTCAAATAGTTAAGAGATAGTTTATAGGCATCGGCAGTGGCTTCTTTGTTGTAGACGGGATTGCTTGGATTGGCAAAACCATGGCCAGCATCGTACATCTTTACGGTTACTTTTTTACCCGCTTTCTGCATGTTTTCTTCAAACGTCTTTACCGACTCAGGTGTAATACCTTTGTCCTGGCTACCAAAAATGCCCAGCACATCGGTATTCAATGTTTTTAGTTTGTCAACATCCTGTTCTGGGCGGCCGTAGTACATTACACAGCCTTTGGCCTGTTTGCCTTCCAGTAGTGCCGATTGCAGCGAAAGCATACCGCCAAAACACCAGCCTACACTGGCAAACTCGGCTTTGGGGCCAGCATAAGAAATAGCCCCTTTCATAATGCTGCTCAAACGCTCTTTATTTGCACTCTGCATCAGCTTTCCGGCTTCCGATGGCTCCGTGGCTACCTTACCATCATACATATCAACGGCCAGCACATTCACATCTTTCAGGTCGTTATAGAATGATTCGGCCTGTTGTTTAATGTTATCGTTTAACCCCCACCATTCCTGATATACCAGCAGCCATTTGTTCGACGGCTTTTTGGCTTTAAGAAAAAAAGCATTGGCCGACTGACCATCGGGGGTAGGGAATTTAATCATTTCGCCTGCTCCAACATAGGTAAAGGGTAGGGGAGCCGGGTGTAACTGCTGAAACGCCGGATCAGCCGCCATTGCCGACATATCGTTACCGCCCGAATGGCAAAGCGGGATGTTGGTTTCTTCCGGCTTTGGCGACAGCCAGGAGAACAACGACATGAAGAAGGAAATACCTGTTATGAAAACGATTTTCATGAGTGTTTGGTGATTTGTTTGTTAGTAGATCTAGGTAACTGACTGATTAAGAAATTGGTTAATTTACGCAATAAAAAAGCGGCAGATTGCCCGATGTTGACACAATTTACCCTTTTTAAACGTTTCCGGTTTACGCTTTTATTAACTCAAAAATTGTGATCTCCGGCAAAATTCCAACCCGACCCGGATACCCAATATAGCCATAGCCCCGGTTGACATAGAGCCGCTGATTTCCTTCCTGATACAACCCGGCCCACTGCTTATAAAAATACTGTGCCGGACTCCAGCGCACATCGCCCAGATCGACGCCAAACTGTGCACCGTGCGTATGACCACTAAATTGCACATCGATGTCGGGGTACTTTGGCCGAACTTCGGCATCCCAGTGAGTTGGGTCGTGCGATAGCAGCAGTTTAACCGGATAGTCCTGCGTACCTTCGTAGGCCTTAGCCAGATTACCGGCCCGCAAGGCAGCTGGGCCAAAACCCAGGTTCTGAACCCCAATCAGTGCCAGTTTATCGCCATTTTGCTCCAGAATCTTGTGCTCATCCAGCATAATATTCCAGCCCATTTGTTTATGAGCCGCAATAACATTAAGCACGTTCTGCCGCTCAGCCTGCACACTCGGCCACTGCACATATTTGCCATAATCGTGATTGCCCAGCGTTGAATACACCCCGAGTGGAGCTTTCAGCTTGTCGAACACATCGATATAGCTATTCACCTCATCGGCATGGCTATTGACCAGATCGCCCGTGAAAAAGATGATGTCGGGTTTTTGGCCGAGGAGCATTTCAACACCGCCCCGAACCGCCGTTTTATTGAAAAAACTACCCGAATGAATGTCTGAAATCTGAGCGATTGTCATTCCGTTGAAACCAGATGGCAGGTTCCTGAGCGGTAGTTTCACCCGACGAATGCGGTAATCGTGCGCTCCCGACAAGATGCCCCACGTAAACCCAGCTAAGGGCACAGCCCCAACCACAAGCGCCGTTTTCATCAGAAAATCGGAGCGGGAAATAGTATCGGTGGATGGGATGGTTTTGCGCGTGGTATCCTCAACAGCTTCGCGCACTTCGGGTTTGTAGAACAACGACACAAGCCAGCGAAAGAATCGGCCAATGTCATCAATAAAAATAATGAGAACAGAAAAAATTTTCGAAAAATAAGGAATGGCGATGGCCGCCCACAGAAACGTTCGCGTATTGCGGCTGATGGAATCGGGCGGCAAAAACTGCATGATCAGATAGAGCAGAATCGACAGGGCCGTAAATCCCCAATAGATAAAAGCAATTGTGCGTTGAGTACTCTCACTGGCAGTGCGGCTTAGGGTTTTTATTGCCTGATAAACGTAGGTATCGATGAGCAATAAAATTGCCGGAAGAATAAAAAAGAAGGCAGTACGGTTCATGCAGAGATCTAAAAACGTATGTCTGGCTAACGGAAAAGGCATTCGTAAAGTTTAGTAGACTCTGATTCAGGCTTATTGATCGCTATTTTTTCCGAACTCGATCACATATTCCGATAAATAGTCACTTTTTTCGGGCTTTATGTTTTTGACAAATAAACGGGCACGTTTTCCCAGACGAAGGCAGGTATATCGGTTTGCCACATCGTCGGGCGTGTTCATCGGCTGTAGCGATGGATACCACAGAAAATAGCCTGGCTTGTCGAGCAGCAATTGCGGTTTCGACCATTCCTGCGACTGCATGGCTTCTCCTAAATCCGGGTTTTTATTAAACGAAATGTAAATACTACTGCCCGCCCACGACGGTCCTACGGCTTTAGCCATGAGCATAACCCAGCAGTTGAGATACGTATTCCAGCTCACAGACGGCCCCCAGTGATAGCCCCCTTTGGGCGATGACGCTGGTCCGCCACCTTCTTCGTGAGGAATTTGTAAGGATGTAATGGGTTGTCCTATACCATTATACGGCGCATTAAAGCCCTGTCCGTCCCACCGCCGGGCTTTACCAACTGGATTATCGAGATCACTCAATCGAATGCGTGCTACGCTGATGCACTGGCCACTTTGCTCTTTTTGGGCGTTATAGTCTTTTTCACTGTATTGCCCCGGATAGCTATATTCACCATAAAACAGATATAGGTAATCGCCACTGGTCACGGCCGATGGGTCGCCCACGCCACCCGCAAACGTTTTGGAGGTGTTGTGCGGCTTCAGAATCAGGCGGGGTTGCAGGTCTTCGATAAAAATTCCTTTATTTTCCCACGATCTACCACCGTTAACCGACTTCATGATTCCGATTCGACAAACAGCCGCTGGCGAAGTGGGGCCGGTTATACCCTGCGGCCAGTTCTGATTGATGTAGCCCTCGCCCGTTTTTGGGTTATAGGGCAGAGTAGCTGGATAATTTTCGTTGTGATAAACAGCGTAAAGTGTCTTTCCTGTCTGGTCGGTTGTATCCTGATAAACCGTTTCGAACCAGACCGCACCATGAAGTCCAGGCTTGCCAACGGGCGCGTTTTGAGGCATTAGTGGTTCTGTAAAGCCATCAGCTTTACGGGCAAAGGCTTCCTCGGCATTCTTGCCATTGGCATATTTCAGATCGCGGGCATTTCCCCATAAGGGATCTTCGCCATATTTACCAGGAAAAATTCTGAATGTATCGCCAACCCATATTTCGGCCATATTGCAGTCGACAAATGAATTGAACAGAACTTTAGGTGCCGTAATCAAGTTGAATGAAGGCGTAAACTCGTCTGTTTGCGTAGTATCCTTTTGAGTTGAACAGGAAATTTGACAGGCAGTCGCTAATGTGGTTAGGTATAACCCAAGGAGTCGAAGATTCATGGTTTTGAAAAAGCTAAGTGGTTCGGACATTGAGCGATAAGTTTACAATAAAAAAAGCCGGCGAATCGCTGATCCGCCGGCTTTTTTGTGAACTGGTGCTTTATACAAGCTCTTCTTCGAGTTCCTCTTTGCGTTCCAAAGCAGGATCTTTCTTACCGAACCATTTCATGCGAATACGCTCATTTACCCAGTACATACACGGTACAATTACCAGTGTTAGCATTGTTGAGAACGTTAGACCAAAGATGATCGTCCAGGCCAGAATGTTCCAGAATACAGAGCTATCGCCACCTATCACCATATTTGGGTTGAAATCGCGGAACAGGCTTACGAAATCGACCGTGATACCAAATGCCAGCGGAATTAGCCCCAGTACAGCCGCCGAAGCCGTCAGCAATACTGGTGTCAGACGTATACCACCTGCTTCGATGATGGCTTCGCGCAGAGGCACCCCCCGACCGCGTAGCTCCTCAATAAATTCAATGAGCAGAATTCCATTTTTCACCACAATACCGGCCAGGGCGATAATACCCACCCCCGACATAACAACAGAGAAATCTTTGTGGAAAATCACGAAACCGAGCAACACACCAATCAGCGAGAACATGATTGTTACAAAGATGATCAGTGGTTTCACGACCGAGTTAAACTGCGTGGCCATAATCAGGTAGATCAGCAACATAGCAATACCGAAGGCCGAAATCAGGAAGTTCATCGACTCCTGCTGATCTTCCTGCTCACCGCCCATTTTAACAGTGTAGCCGTTTGGCACTTCCAGTTCGTTAACAACTTCCTGAATCTGAGCCACAATTTCGTTGGCATTATAACCAGGTACAACGTCTGAACTCAGGGTTACCAGACGTTCCTGATTTTTCCGGTTAATCTGGCTGAAGGTTGTCGAATAACTGATGTTGGCTACCGATGTAATGGGTACCTGCCGCAGTTGACCGCCCATTACCATATCGCGATAAACGATGTTAAGGCTCAGCAATCGGTCGATCTGGCTACGGTCGTCGGGTTTAAGACGAACCATGATCGGGTATTCATCTTTAGCATCCCGAAATTTCGACACTTCCAGTCCAAACAGCGCTGTTCGGATTGCCATTGCAATTTGGCCCGACGAAATACCTTCGCGTTCTGCTTTTTCGCGATCAATATCGACAACGATTTCGGGCTTGTTAGTGATCAGATCCGACTTCAACTGGTCGATTCCCTGGATACCTGCCTGCGCAATTTTCTGCTTAACCTGATTTTCCAGTTTTTTCAGCTCGTCGAACTCTTCGCCTGCTATTTCAATCGCAATCGGCTTGCCAGTTGGCGGGCCATTGGATTCGCGTTCAACCGAAATTTCGCTACCGGGCAAACCACGCATGGCCACCCGAACTTTAGCCAGCAGCGAATCGGTCGAAATACCATGCCGTTCAGTATTTGGTTTGAAGGCAACGGTAACTTTCGATTTCTGCGGTGTTGCCGAACGGTCGGGGTTTTGTGGATCGCCCGCGTTTTTACCAACGTTCGAAATGACGGAGTTTACGATGTCGGTCGCTTTATTATCGTCAAGGACTTTAAACACCCGCTTTTCTATCACTTTCGTTACCGAATCCGTTACGCGGGCATCGGTACCTACAGGCATCACGTTGTAGACGTAGATGTAATCTGGCTCACCACTTGGGAAGAAAATCACCTGTGGCTGCGCAATACCAACAATAATGAACGTCAAAATCAGCAGGCCAAAAGCGCCAACAATAGCAAATACGGGTCGCCATCCTCTCAAAGTCCAGGAAATCAGGCTTCTATACCCATTTTTCAGCCGAATCAATAAACCCTCCTGAAAGGGAACAATCAGTTTCGGCGTCAGGATATAGTGGTTAAACGTATAAAGGATAATAAACAACACGAACAGGTTGCCAATACCCCGATCAATTACGTAACCAATACCCGCTAACACGGTCATAATCATCAGAGGGCGCTTAATTTCCTGAAAGCCCTGCCGATCTTCATGATTGTCGTCTTCGTGCCGTTTCATGAAGGTTACTGCAAAAACGGGGTTGATGACGTAGGCCACAAACAACGAAGCAAACAGTGTTAGAATCAGTGTCAGTGGCAGAAACTTCATAAATTCGCCCACAATACCTGGCCAGAACAGAAGCGGAAAGAATGGAGCAATAGTTGTTAGTGTACCCGACAACACCGGCCCGAATACTTCTCCAGCAGCCGCTTTTACCGCCTGCTTGATATTCCAGTCTTTATGTTCATTGAAAAGCCTGTGCGAGTTTTCGATCACAACAATAGCATCGTCGACCACAAGCCCAAGCCCAAGCAGGAAGGCAAATAATACCATCATGTTCAGCGTAAACGATGTGCCTACTACCGGGCCTAATACTGGCATGAGTACAAACGCTACCAATGCCGAAAGAGGAACCGATAAACCAACGAAAATGGCATCGCGAACGCCCATGAAGAACATAAGCACCAACACGACAAAGATGAAGCCCAACACAACCGTATTGACCAAATCATTGACGCTCTCACGGGTCCGCTCCGACTGGTCGGCCGTAATTTTCACATCGAGCCCTCTGGGAAACCGGTCTCCTTTGTATTCTTCGATGGTCTTTTCGATCCGGTCAGCAGCCGAAATCAGGTTGGCACCAGCCCGCTTGATCACGTTCAGCGTTACAACCGACTTGTTGTCCAGACGCGCAAAATCCTGCTGCTCTTCAAAATTATCGCGTACCTGAGCAATATCGCCCAACCGAACAGTAGCGCCCGTTGCCGTACGAATCTGTAGGTTCTGAAGCTGCGATACATCCGTAAATTCACCTTTTACGCGCACTGTCCGACGAACGCCATCGACGTTCAGATCGCCACCCGAAATGTTGATATTTTCGCCCTGAATCGCCTGCTGAATGTCGCTAAAAGCCAGTCCTGCCGACTGCATACGGGGTAGATCAACATTAATCTGAATCTCACGCGTTAGTGCCCCCACAATGTCGACACGGCGGATTTCCGGCATTCCTTCAATCACATCCTGTAAATCTTCGGCATATTCTTTCAGTTGTTTCAGCGAGAAATTTCCGGCCATGTTGATGTTCATGATCGGCATTTCCGAAATGTCGACATCCTGTGCAGTTGGACCCGAATCGAGCTTTTGTGGCAGGTCGGGTTTTGCTTTGTCGATAGCATCCCGAACGCGCTGCAAAGCTTCGGCCGACTCTACATCGGGGTTAAACTCGACCAGAATAACCGATACGTCCTGCAATGCATTCGATTTGATGCGCTTAACACCCGAAACCGATTTTAACTGCTTCTCAATCTGTTTATTGATTGTGTTCTCAATATCGGCTGGGGCCGTTCCAACATACACCGTGTTGATATATACCTGCGGTATTTTGATGTCGGGAAACTGCTCCTTGGGCAGGTTATTGTAAACGAACAGCCCACCAAGCGTAATCAGGAAGGTGAAAATGTAGATTGCCGTCCGGTTCTCTACACACCAGTTAGTAAATCCGAGGGTTTTATACTGTTCAAATTTCATAATAAAAGTTGGTCATTTGTAGAGACGTAATCCCTTGGGTCTCTACTAGTAACTGATCGGTTGTCCATCAACTAAATCCTGGTAGCCGACCGTAACGAGTTGATCGCCTGCCTGCAAACCCTGCATAATTGCAATTTTGCCATCGTAGGCTTCACCTGTTTTTACGGTACGAGCCTTTGCCACTTTCTTGCCACCTTCATTAACCGCTATATAAACCAGTTGCCCGTTTTCCGTACTTTGAATCAGGTTCTGATTAATAACAATAGCGTTTCCAATCGTTTTATCGTTGATTTTGATCTGTGCCAGCATGTTTGGCTTCAGACTATTATCCGATGGGAGAGGAGCTTCAATCGTGAAAGTCCGGCTTAGTGGATCAACCGTTGTCGAAACGAAACTGATTTTCGAGTTCAAATCCCGGTTCAAATCCGGAAACCGAATCATCACCGCATCGCCTTTCCGAACACTACCCGAATACGTATCAGATACTTTCGCAACCACTTTCAACTGCGACAGATTTACGACCCGCACCAATCCAACACCCGGCATTGCCGACTGACCAACTTTCACGTTTACCTGATCGACAACACCCGAAATGGGAGCCGTAATGGTCGATTGGCCTAATTGAGCATCGAGTGTCGAGAGTCGGCGTTCCAATGATTCTTTGTTGTTTTTGGCTTGCAAGTACTGAATTTCTGTACCGATTTGCTGTTTCCAGAGGGCTGCCTGTTTTTCATAAACTGTGTTTGCCAGCGACAATTGTGTTTTCACTTCCGCAATCGACTGGCGAAGTAATTCATCATCGACTTTAGCAATTGGTGCCCCAGCCCGCACGTTGTCGCCTTCTTTCACATAAACAGCCGTTACAACTCCACCCGATTTAGGCGAAACCTGCACGTTGTTTTTGGCATCGATAGTACCCTGAAGTTCAACAAAGTGTCGAAACGTTGTGGCTGTAACCGGAGCAACCGAAACCTCTTTGACGCGGCCTTCCTCTTCTTTTTTAGGCTCAAGTTTGGCCAGCTCACTTTCCAGAGTCTTAATCTTCGTTGTTAGCTCTGTTTCCTGCTTCTTCAAGTCAGCAAGCTCGTCGCGTTTTCCCTGTACGTCTGATTTTTTCTCCTGCGAACAAGCCAGTAAAAGACTCGTCATCAGTATTATTGAGTAATATGCTTTCATTGTTTAGATACTTTTATATCGTGTTATGGAGGGAGTATTAAGTGTGATTACTGGCCAGGATAGAGTTTGCCGCTGGCCTTATCGGCATCTACTTTGGTTTGCAGAAAATTATAGAGCGACACGAAGTAATTATTTTGGGCCTGCCGATATGAGTTTTCGGCGTCCATTACTTCGATGTTTGAGCCTACACCTTCCTGGTATTTGATCTTGGCAACGCGGGCTACTTCTTTAGCCAGATCAACATTTCGTTGCTGGGTCCGAAGCGTTTGCAGGCTATTCCGAAGCGTAACCGATGCCTGCCGAATTTGCAGATCAATGGTATTTTTCAACAATGTGCTGCTATTCTGAGCCTTTTGCAGCGCAAACCGCTTTTGTGCAGCCTGGTATTTCTTCTGAAAACCATCGAAGATGGGAACGGATAGATTAAGACCTACCGTCGACAGATTGAACCAGGGCGATGTAAACATATCGCTAAACTTATTTCTACCCGCATTATATCCATAGTTGACAAAAGCCGAAAGGCTAGGGTAATAACGTTTGGCAACACTCTGAACATCCAGATCGGCCAACTCAATCTGCGATTGTAACGTTGCAAATTCAATTCGTTGATTGTAGTCGAATTGTTCTGTCACTGGCTGAACCGTTGTTCGCTCAACTTCATCGAGATCAATATCTTTGATTTGCTCGGTAAGCGTAATAGCATCGTTGATACCCAAACCCATCTGGAACTTAAGCAGATAATAGCTCAGTTCAAGCAGATTCTGAACATTCTGCCGTTCGGCTTTCAGGTTATTCAACTGAACCTCTAACCGGCTTACGTCGATTTTTTCGGCAAATCCCTGCTTGTTCAAACCAACCGTGTTTTGGTACAGCGTATCGACCCGGTTTATGTTCAGGTCGAGCAGTTTTATCTGTTGTTCGTTTACCAACACACCGTAATAAGCCTTTGCAACCTGCTCAGCAACCGTAATTTTCGATGCCTGAATATTTTTCTGAGCCAGTTGCCGATAGGTGTCGGCAGCCCGTAAACCCAGTCGATACGACGCATCGAACAAGAGCTGATTAAGGCTCCCGGTTAAATTACCCGAATAACTCACACCAAACTGCACCGGAACGGCTGGTGCATCGGGAGACGCTTTCGGATCGAAAAATACGGCAGGAAGAAACACCCGCTGAATAATTAGGTTATCGATAATCTGTCCGCTGGCGCTTACCTGTGGTAACGCAACGCCTTTTAACTCACGGATGCGAGCCTCAGCACTCAGAGCATCCAACGCTGAGTTTTTTACATTGATATTGTGCTCAACGGCATACTGAATAGCTTCATTCAGCGAAAAACCTCGTCGATCCTGAGCATACAACAGGCTCTTGCTACTCAGTATACTGAGTAGTAAGATTATCATGATCTGCCCGGTAATCTTTGTTCTCATAAATGTGGTGGTTAGTGTACTGGTTGTAAATAATAAATCCTTTTTCGGTCAGCATTCCCCGCACAAAATGATGCATTAGCTCGTGCTGAATTTCATACATGCTATACTGGTCTGTGGGAAAGATGTCATTGTTAAAGGCCAGTTCTATTTGCTCGACCCGCAAGCGGGCCAAAATGGTTGGATTGATGTCTGAACGGTAGAGTCCTTGCTCAATCCCTTTTTGAATGTTTTCAAGAATAGACTGGACAATATACTGTTCTTTGTATTGCCGAAACAGCGCATATGCTTGTGGATAATGACGTTTTATATCGATCAGCAGATTGGGACTAACCTGATCGGCATGTTTCTGTAGCATGGTTAATACATACAGAATTTCTTCGACAGGGTTTTCGGCCTTAATCGGTCCGCATGCCATTTCTGACTGATTTTTAAGCATTTTATCGCGCATTACCTGATACAGAATTTGCTCCTTATCAGCGAAATGCTGATAAATCGTCTTCTTCGAAATACCAAGCTTTTTGGCGATGTCTTCCATCGTTACGGATCGCACTCCATACTTCCAAAACAAGCGCTCTGTCTCCGCTAAGATCCGTTCTTTCATAATGAGAAAATAGAACTTTTACGGGGAGTGAACCTTGGAAACTCAAATATAGTTCAGAGTTTCCGACTTATTATCGCTTATGTGACGAACGGCCTAAATACAGGAGTGAACCGCCGAAAATATCCGACGAAATTGCGGGTAAGTACAACAAAAATGGATAAAAAGAGCAAGAAACAGCGTTGAAAGCGAAAAAGGTATATATTAGAAATATCCTATTCGCCTGTCTGAAAAAAATGCACGTCGGCCGTTAGTCTGTTAAGTAATTCCCGAGTGCGTTCGGGTCGGGCATCGGTAATGAAAAGCTGCCCAAATACGCCTTCATCTATAAGCTGGATAAGTTTACCGATGCGTCGATCGTCGAGTTTGTCGAAAATATCGTCGAGCAGCAAAATTGGTTTTATGCCTTTTTCGGCCTGCAACTGATCGAATTGCGCTAGTTTTAGAGCAATTACGAAGGTTTTTTGCTGCCCCTGTGAACCAAACTTCTTCAGTGCCACCGCTTCGCCCGTTCGATCGCCGATCAGGAACGCATAATCGTCCTTATGGACGCCCATAGTTGTCCGCTGTAGTACGGTGTCGCGCCGACGAAAATGACGAAATTCATTGGCAAAATCAGGATTGCTGACTTCCGATTCATAAACGATAGACACCGTTTCGCGGTCATCGCTCAGGTAGGCATAATGTGAACGAAAACTGGGCAGAAACTCGTCAACAAACCGCTGGCGCCGATCATAAATTTTTCGGCCAAGTTCGAGCAGTGGTTCATCGTAGGTATCGAGTAAATCGTTGTCGACCTGGTTGCGTTCGGCAAAAAGTTTGAGCAGGCTGTTGCGTTGCTTCAACACCTGCTGATACATCAGATAATTGCGCAGATAGTCGGCGTCGAGCTGCGATAATACGCCATCGAAAAAATGCCGCCGGTCTTCGCTATGTTCACGAACCAGATCCGTGTCGTTTGGCGCAATTAATACAACCGGAAAACGCCCAATATGCTCACTAACACGCTCATAGGGCTTTTTGTCGGCCATGACCACTTTTCGCTGACCGCGTTGCAGACTGATTGTGATCTGCACGGAATGGTTCTGTTCGTCAAAAGTACCGTCGATAATAAAATAATCGGCATCATGCTGAATGCTCAGCGTATCCTGACTTTGAAAGGCACTTTTGCTTAATGCTAAAAAATAAACAGCGTCCAGGAGGTTGGTTTTACCACTTCCGTTAGGCCCGACAATCACATTTACCTGCCGCCCAAACACATACCGACCATCTTCGTAATTCTTAAAATTGGTTAGGCTCAGCTTTTCCAGGTGCATAGATGTAGTGCATAACGCTATAATGCGTAATTTCGCGGCAGTCAATCTGTTTGTACAGCCAATCTGTATCAACAATTGATATTGGCAACAAAGATACAGTCGGTTTGTTAGGTTAACAGATCCGTTGAGTAGTTGCCAAAAGCGATTGCTGATTTATATTGAACTCATTCCTCATGGCAAGCGTCAAAGAGAAATCCGAGCGGACCACCGCCAAACAGAACGGAAAGGCTCCGGCTGCAGAAAAAACGCAGCATCCCAAAGAGCGGTATATGTACTGGTACGAATCTATGCAGCTTCAGCGCAAGTTCGAAGAAAAAGCCGGACAGCTCTATGGGCAACAAAAAATCCGGGGATTCTGCCATCTTTATATCGGCCAGGAAGCCGGTTCGTCGGGAGCATATTCTGCCCTTACGAAAGATGATAAATGGATCACGGCCTATCGGGACCACGGTATCCCCCTTGCCTTAGGCTCTGATCCAAAGGCTATTATGGCCGAATTGTTTGCCAAAGTAACTGGCTCATCGAAAGGAAAAGGTGGCTCGATGCATATTTTCGACAAATCGGTAAATTTCATCGGTGGTCATGGCATAGTAGGAGCCCAGATTCCAATGGGAGCCGGTATTGCATTTGCCGAGAAATATAACAAGACGGGCAATCTTTGCATTTGTTATATGGGCGATGGTGCAGTACGGCAAGGTGCTTTCCACGAAGCGTTTAATATGGCTATGTTGTGGAAATTGCCCGTAATCTTTGTTGTTGAAAACAATGGTTATGCTATGGGTACCTCAGTAGCCCGTACATCGAACGTTACAGACCTGTATACCCTGGCCGAAGCCTACGATATGCCAGCCGAACCCGTCGACGCAATGAGCGTTGAAGCAGTTCACGAAGCGGTTAGTCGTGCTGCCGAACGCGCCCGTGCCGATGAGGGCCCCACATTCCTCGAATTCCGTACTTATCGTTATCGTGGACACTCGATGTCCGACCCCCAGAAATACCGGTCTAAAGAAGAAGTCGAGAATTATAAAAAGCGCGACCCAATCGAAAACGTAAAAGCTCGCATTCTTGAGCTTGGCTATGCTACTGAAGACGAACTGGCTGCCATTGATCAGAAAATTAAGGGCATTGTTGACGAATCGGTGAAATTTGCCGAAGAGTCGCCTTATCCAGATCCTTCAGAAGCCTATCATGATGTTTACATGCAGGCCGACTACCCATTCCTGAAAGAATAGGTTTATTGGTCGACCTTTCTTGTATAAAACGCCCGGATGCAAATTCGGGCGTTTTGTTTTGAACAAATTTCCTTTTTTAATTGTATATACATTAAATGTAAAGACATTTAAACTTTAAAGCGAACATTTTCACCCAGTTAACTCTTTTAAAATCATG